>NZ_JBNPUZ010000007.1:0-382102 GCF_051168435.1 Bradyrhizobium sp. HKCCYLR20261 | reverse complement strand
GACCATGGCCGCAAGGAAAAGCGCAGTGCGCTCGTGGTGCCCGTCAAGGACATGGCGACGAAACACAACTTTCCAGGCCTCAAAGCCGTCGCGCGGATCAAGAGCAAGCGCGGCAAGGACAAAACTGTCGAACGCTACTTTCTGATGAGCAAGAACTTCAGCCGCACGGAAGTTCTGCGCATCGTTCGCACCCATTGGAGCATCGAAAACGGCCTGCACTGGCCGCTCGATGTCGTTCTCGACGAGGATCTCGCCCGCAACCGCAAGGACAACGGTCCCGCCAACCTTGCCGTGCTCAGGCGCCTGGCCCTCAATGTCGCCAGAGCCCACCCCGACACATCCACCTCGTTGCGTCTCAAGCTCAAGCGCGCCGGTTGGAGCGATGACTTCTTTTTCGAACTCCTCAGTCACGTGCGATAGCCCTGCCCTTGCGGGGAGGGGTTGGGGGTGGGGGTCCGCACTGAAAGTCGTTCGGGGCTGATCGGCTCAAAGAGCATTTGGGCCCATCGAGAAACTACCCGTGGGGAACCCCCACCCCCGACCCCTCCCCGCAAGGGGGAGGGGAGCGCACCGTTCGCGGGGGGAGCGCTCGATTCCGACTGCTGAGCTGGGGTGCTCTTGATGCTACCGACACCTGAAGTGAGACGGCTGCAACGATGGTGGGCAGGCCATCGCAATGACGACTTTGTTGCTGCTGCCCAAGGCGATCACGGCCACTCCGCAATAAAGCCCCTCGCCTTGTAGCTCTCGATCTTGTCCCACTCGCTCAACACGCGGCGACGGAATTCCGGATGCGTGTGCCACAAATGGCGCGGCACGCCGAAACCATCGACCGTCAGCAGCATCTTCTCCACCTCCGGCCAGTGCCGCTGCAATGTCATTGCGTAGCGGCGCGCGGTCCAGCTGTTGCCGAGGCAGATGACGCTGCGGATGTTGGCGAGGCCGAGCACGGCCTCGATCACCGGCAGCGAAAAGACAACGTTCTCGCCGGTGTTCAGAGCCTGGTGCTCCTCCAGGATTCGCTTGGCCGGCACGCCGCGTCTGACCATGGCGGCCTTGATGAGCGTGCATTCGGAAGCATCGGCCCCCGGCGTGATGCCGCCGCTGACGATGGCGTGGCGAAAATAGCCCTACTGCCACAGCCGGCCTGCCGTCTCGGCGCGCAAGTCCTCCTCGATCCTTGTGCCGAACACGAACACCAGATCCGCCGGCCGAAGCGGCGTATCGGCAAAGTGCCGCGCAGTGATCGCAGCGATCTCGGCAGCGTCTGGCATGCGCAGCGCGCGATCCTGCATCATCCATCTCCAACGGCAGTTGCGGATGCTCGCATGACCGGCCGCTGTCGCGCAGTCACATTCGGTCTCCAACGATGTCGCTGCGTGATCAGGGCAGCAGCGCGGCTGGAATCTTCGCGAAGGTGTAGGTCTGCGGCCGGTTGCGCAGGACGAAGCCGCCGACCTGCCAGGCGAACAGCGCGGCGAAGCCGATCAGGAACAGCGCCCCGGACCATTCCGAGATGAGAAGCGCGCGCACCAGCAGCGCGGCCATGGCGACGGTCAGCACGCCCATCACCGCGACGGCAGCGGCATAGACCGTGCGGCCGAGGCCACCGGTCAGCCGCGCCGTGCTATCGGCGGCCGCAAGCCGCGCGTGCAAGGCGATGATGAAGGCCCTGTACATCTCGCTCTGCGGCACCATCAAGGTCACGGTCTGCCAGGTGGTCGAGATGACGTTCAGCTTCCGGCCGTCCCGGTGCGTGATCTCGGCGCGGAAGCGCTTGGCCTGCATCGATACCGGCCGGTACGACAGCCGTATGGACGCGATGTCGGCATAGGGCCACAGGCCGGCGTGGCCGGCGAACCGCCACGACAGGCCCTGCTCGGTCAGCTCGAACTCTTGCGCGGAGCCGATCAGCGACGCCTTGTAGGCGTAGCCGATGGGGGAAACGGATGCTGGTGCGGGCGTGGAAATGGCGCGGTCCTGTTGCGTGTGGAGCGCGCCTTATCCTACAAACCAGGCATGAGCGAAACGATCTATTTTCCCCGCCACCTGATCCTGGCCGGCGCGATGGCCGCAGGTATCCTGCTCGCACTCGCCGTGCACATGCTCGGCGCCCGCTACGGGCTCGATCTCGGCGGCCTGTGGCAGAGCGACGGAGCCTTCATGCCGGCGGGCTCGGCGATCGCCTGGTGGCTGATCGCGACCGTCGGCTTCTCCTCGGGCTATTTCATCGCCAACATCATGCACAGCGCGGTGTCCGGTGAGATCCCGCAGCGCGCGCGCAATTTCCTGGTCGTGGTCGGCGTGCTGATGCTCGCCGGCATCGGCCAGGCCATCTCTGGCCCGAGCCCGGTGCCCTCGGCAGCCGGCGTGCTGGCGGGCCTCGCGGCCCTCTGCCTCGGCGCGCTGATGGCGTTCTGTGGCGCCAACTTCGCTTTGAGGAAGAGCTGACCAGAACGCCGTCGCGAGAACGGCCGGACATGCAAACGCCGCGCGGGACAACCGCGCGGCGTTTTGTCTCACAGTCGACGGATCAGCTCGCAGCGCGCAGGTTGACGCTGGTCTCGGCGAGCTTGGTCAGCTTCATGTCGGTCGCCTTCTCCTCGTCGAGCGTCTTCTGCAGCACGGCGGCGCAGTCGCTGCGGCCGAGCTGCTTGGCCCAGGCGATCAGGCTGCCATAGCGGGTGATCTCGTAGTGCTCGGCGGCCTGGCCGGCATTGATCAGGGCGGCATCGAGCACGGTCTTGTCGGCGACCTCGCCGGCGACCTCCTCGGCCTCCTCGATGATGCCGTCGATGGCCGGGCAGTCGACCGCCTTGGGTGAGAGGCCCTGCATCTCGAACACCTGCTCGAGCCGCTTCACATGCGTCCGCGTTTCCTCCAGATGCGTCAGAAAGCCCTGCTTCAGCTGCTGGTCGGTCGCCTTGTCGGCCATCTTGGGCAGCGCTTTGACGAGCTGGTTTTCGGCGTAATAGATGTCCTGGAGCTGATGAACGAACAGATCGTTCATCGTCTTGATGTCCTTGGTGAAGAGTCCCATTTGCCACCTGTCCTTCGGTTCGGAACATGACGGGTCCCTCCCCGACCGCGTGTGCCATGTTCGCTTTGCGCGTGCGGCTAACCGGCGGAGGGACGCGTTGTTCCGGCATCGCAGCGGACGGCATCCGGAACCTCGCCCGACGGCGGCACGTTTGCGTGAGCTGACGGCGCGTGCCGTCGCAGGTAACCAATTGGACCGAACTGAGGCAGCCCAAGCTATGTGACTGGAGTGTGACAGACCCGCGAAGCCAAGCCGGAGCTGAGCTGAGTCAAGGACTGCACAAGGCGCGTATTTTAGCTTAAGGAACAGGCTGTCACGGATTGCCCGCCCAACATCGTTCTATGGTTTTGCCCTTCTTCAAAGATCTGATGCCGCCCCGCCGGGAGGATGAATGCAGCGCCTGCTGACCACGCTGTCGCGTGGCTTCAAGAAATGGATCGGCTGGAAGCGGCTGGGGATTGCAGCGAGCCTTGCGATCATCGCCTTCGCGATCACCACGCTCGTCCGCACGCTGAAGGGCGTCGACGGCGGCGTCATCCTGACCGCGCTGACCGAAATCCCGCCCGGTCACATTGCACTCGCGGCCTTGTGTGTGGTCGGCGCGTTCTGCACGCTGACCTTCTATGACTATTTTGCGCTGCGAACGATTGGCAAGAAACACGTGCCCTATCGCATCGCGGCGATGAGCGCCTTCACCAGCTATTCGATCGGCCACAATATCGGCGCCACCGTGTTCACGGGCGGCGCGATCCGCTTCCGGATCTATTCGGACTACGGCCTGTCGGCGATCGACGTCGCCAAGATCTGCTTCCTGTCGGGCCTGACCTTCTGGCTCGGCAATCTGTTCGTGCTCGGCATCGGCATGACCCTGCATCCGGCGGCTGCGACCGCCATGGACCAGTTGCCGCCGGCCGTGAACCAGCTGATCGCGATCGGCATCCTCGGCGCGATCTTCGCCTATCTCGGCTGGATCTATGCCGGCAAGAACCGCCGCCAGCTCGGCCAGAACGGCTGGAAGGTGGTGTTGCCGTCGGCGCCATTGACGGTTGTGCAGATCCTGATCGGCGTCGTCGATCTCGGCTTCTGTGCGCTGGCGATGTATCTGCTGGTCCCGGCGAACCCGCCGATCGACTTCCTGTCGCTCTCGGTCGTGTTCATCCTCGCCACCCTGCTCGGCTTCGCCAGCCATGCGCCCGGCAGCATCGGCGTGTTCGACGCCGCGATGCTGGTGGCGCTGCCGCAGTTCGGCCGCGAGCAGCTGCTGGCCACGCTGCTGGTGTTTCGCGTGCTCTATTTCGTGATCCCGTTCGCCACCGCGATCTCGATCATGGGCATCCGGGAACTCTGGCTGAACGTCGTCAAGCCCTGGCAGGAGCGGCGCCGGCTGCAGGCGGCCGTTTCGGACGAGGTTGGCGCCAAGCGCGCCGCCGCCACCGCGACGGCGGCCGTTCCCCAGCGCATCAAGCGCCACTCCCAGGGCTGAGCCGACCATTCCGCCGCGTCCGGCGCGCGCGTTCGACCGGCGACCGGTTGAACTCGCGCGTCCCCCTCTTATTTCCGCCGCATCGCTGACGTGAACCCTTGCGTATGACCCGAATGTCCCATCGCTCAATGCTCGCCGCCTGCATGCTGGCGGGCCTGCTTGCCCCTTTCGCCGCCAGCCCGGCCGCCGCGCAGTTCGGCGGGGCGGCGCCGCAGTTGCAGATCAGCTGGGAGGTCCGCAACCGCTTCCGGCTGTTCCGCGAGGAGCGCGACTTTCTGCTGCATGTCGAGAGCACGCGTGACCGCTCGATCCTGGCCGCCGAGCAGGCGCTGGGCATCCAGAGCGACGGCCGCGGCTGGGCGCGCAACGTCGTCAACCGGCTCTGCATCGATCTCGCCGGCCGCGTCAACGAGCCCTGCACCCGCGACAACGTCAAGGAAAGCTACCTGACCCCGATCGACCATCCGGTGACGGTGCGGCTGACCGGCCCGGTGCCGGTCGGCGCCACCTGCGCCTGGTCGTTCGACGATGGCGATGGACCGCAGACCTCGACCTTCGACTGCGCCGAGCCGGTCAATCTACGCGTCCGCTACGGCCGCCAGACCGTTGCGACCGTCGATGTCACCAGCCCCGAAGGCACACAGCGGGCTCAGACCGGCATCCAGGTACGCGACGTCCTGATCGCCGGCCTCGGCGACAGCATCGCCTCCGGCGAAGGCAATCCGGACCGGCCGATCGCGCTCGCCGACGACGGCTTCTGCTTCCGTTCCTATATGGGCGGTCCGACGGCGCAATATTACCGGCCGAGCCGCGCCGGCTTCAAGGGCGGCCGTGCCTGCGAGGCGCCGGACACGCTGCAGAACTGGCAGAAGCACAGCGCCATCTGGTTCAACGCCGCCTGCCATCGCTCGCTCTACAGCTACCAGACCCGCACGGCGCTGGCGCTCGCGGTGCGCTATCCGCATGTCGCGGTCACCTATCTGCCGCTCGCCTGCACCGGCGCCACCATCGCCGATGGCCTGTTCGGCAGCCAGCGCGCGCGGGAATGCACGCCCGGCCGTTCCGTGGCGACCTGCGCCGGCGGCGTCAACGGCCAGATCGGCGAGTTGCGCGAGGCCCTGACGGCCGCCCAGCGCCGCCAGCCCGACCGCCGGCTCGACCTGATCCTGTTGTCGATCGGCGCCAACGACATCAACTTCTCTGGCCTCGTTGCCGACGTTATCGTCGACACTCCGACGGAGCGCACGCTGTTCAAGCGCTCCGGCGTGATCGGCTCGGTGGACGAGTCACGGAGCGAACTCGCGCGCGACCTGCCGCGCGGCTTTGCGAAGCTGCGTGAGGCGCTCAAGCCGATGGTCGGCGATCTCTCCCGGGTGATCTACACCTCCTACGGCAACCCCGCGCTGAGCGGCGCTGGCACGCCCTGCCCCGGCGGTCCCGCCGGCTTCGAGGTGCATCCCTCCTTCAATGCCAATCCGCAGCGGCTCGCCAATGTCGCGGGCTTCGTCGAGAACGAATTTCTTCCCGCTTTGGCCGGCCTGGCCCAATGCACCGCTGGCGTGCTGTGCCGCGACCCGCGCACCGATCGCATGACCTTCGTCGATGCGCATCAGCCGGCCTTTGCGCAGCACGGCTTCTGCGCGCGCTCGCCGCAGGATCCGCCGTTCGACCGCGAATGCTTCGCCGCCAATGGCGAGAGCTTCGATTCCAACATCGTCTCCGCCGCCAACGAGCCGCTGCTGTGCGGCCGCGGCGCCAGCGAGTATCGCCCCTATCTGCCGCGCGCCCGCTGGATCCGCGACGCCAATGACAGCTACTTCTCGGCGATGACCTACCCGCAGGGCCTGCCGGCGGCGATGCAGCCGTCCGACATCCACGATGCGAGCTGGGGCGTGCTGTCGGCGGTCTATGGCGGCGCCGTGCATCCGACCGCCGAGGGCCACGCCGCGATGGCCGATGCCGCCTTCCCGGCCGCCGCGCAGGTGCTCAGCCTCGATGCCGTCGAGGCGAACGTCACGGTGCAGCCGCTGCCGCCGGCGGGGGTGGTCAGGCAGTAGTTGGCAGAACGACCAGTTCGCGAGCGTCTGCCGAGGAACTGATCGTTCGCACCCGATGTTGAGTCGCCCGTCGGGCGTCTCACGGCACGCGACGAGCCTTCGCGTAGCGCTGAATGGGCCGAAAAGCGCAGGCGTTACTGAACGAAATTCGCCTGCTGCCGCAGCACGATCGGCACTGCCGGTCCCGCCGGGAATCATTTCTTCGTTTCTTTTTTCCAGAATTCATGCTCTGATGTCGCATCCCGTGCTCATGAGAGGGGCGGTTCGCGGTCGTCACGAGCGTGGAGTGCGGGATGCGGTGGGCGCCTTTGGTCGCAGCGTGATCCGATCATGCCGACGAACGGTCGGAGGCGCACGGTGAAGTCGTATGGTCCTGGCATCCCGACGCTGGTGCCAAGCGGGCGGTCATGATGATCCACCCGTGACGGGGGCAAGACAGCCCGGTCCCCGGGGAGAGTACGTATAAGCCGTAAAGCCATCGCGCAGGGAATGCCGGGTTGATCCGGCTGCACCTGTGGTACCTGCCGCCTGCATTTTTTTACGCAGGCGGGCCATGGGTGAGGCCATCACCCGGCATTCCCTGCGCCCTCTCACGTCGAGAGGGTCACGGTTCATCACAGCTCGGACGCAATGCGCCGCGAGATCGCGACATCATGTCACTGCGAGATAGCACAGGACGCTCATCACCCGCGCCTCGGTCGTGCGACGGCGAACTACTTCGCCGGCGCCGGCTTCTTCATCATCGGCGGCGCCTGCTTCGCGCCTGGAGCGGTCGCGGTCGTCGCCTGCGCCGGCAAGTACTTGGCGATGATGGCGGGGTCGATCTGCGCCATGTTGGTATCAGGCAGGCGCGTCCAGGTCTCGTCCTTGCCGAGCAGCGAGAAGCCGAGATAGCCGCGCAAGGTCAGCGACTGGCCGTCCGGGCTAACCTTCATGTTGGCCTTCCAGATGTTGCCGTCGCGCGGATTGAGCACGTTGCCGCCTTCGTATTTCAAGCCTTCGCGCTTCATGTCGCGCACGAAGGAGATGCCGAGGATCGGCGCGTTCTTGCGGTCGTCGGCGCATTTGGAGCAGACCTCGTTCGGATTGTCGCCCGGACGCGGAAACGTCTTGGCGATGACGCCCTCGAACACGCCGTCATGATCGATGAACAGGAACCATCCGACCGGCCGGCCGTCCTCGACCTTCTGCCACAGCCCGGCCGCGGTCGGCTCTGCCGCCAGCGCCGGCCGCGTCAGCAGCGCACCGGCAACGACGAGCGCGCCGAGCGCAAACGTCGCAGCAGGAGACACGAGCCGAAGTCGGGGAAACGCATTGCGCATCATCATCTCACCTTGACCAAGTCAAAAAATGAATGGCCGCACAGTACGACCGTTTCATGCACCGTTCCAGCCCATAACAGGTCTGGCGTGCCGGTGAAACCGGCACGCGCAGGAAACATTTCTTCACATTTGAGTTGGTCCGGCGGCGCCGGGTTCCATCACAGCAGCAAATTAGTTCACACCGAGCTTCTTCTGCAGGCTCGACGACGACGTCGTGTACTGGAACACCAGCCGCTTCTCCGGATACACGTAGCGGTGCGCCTTCTGCGCCATCAGCGCCCCCTCGTGGAATCCGCACAGGATCAGCTTGATCTTCCCCGGATAGGTGTTGATGTCGCCGATCGCGAAGATACCGGGCACGCTGGTCTCGAACGCCGACGTCTCGACCGGGATCAGATTGTTTTCGAGCGCGATGCCCCAGTCGGCGACGGGACCGAGCTTCATCGTGAGCCCGAAGAACGGCAGCATCATCTCACAGGGTATGGTCTCGACCGCATTGTCGTTGCCCTTGATAGTCGCTGCGGACAACTGGCCGTTCGCGCCTTCGAGTGCGGTGACCTGACCGATGCGCAGATCCATCTTGCCGGAGGCGACGAGCGCGCGCATCTGCTCGACACTGTGAGGCGCCGCACGGAAGTCGTCACGGCGATGGATGAGCGTGATGCGCTTGGCGATCGGATGCAGATTGAGCGTCCAGTCGAGCGCGGAGTCGCCGCCGCCGACGATGACGACGTTCTTGTCGCGGAACTGCTCCATCTTGCGCACCGCATAAAACACCGATGTGCCTTCATAGGCCTCGATGCCCGGCACCGGCGGACGCTTCGGCTGGAACGAGCCGCCGCCCGCCGCGATCACAACGACCTTGCACTCGAACACCTTGCCGGCATCGGTGGTGACGCGGAAACCGGGATCGCCGATCTTCTCGACGCTCGACACCATCTCGCCGAGATGGAAGGTCGGGCTGAACGGCTTGATCTGCTCCATCAGCTGATCGGTCAGGCCCTGCCCCGTCACCATCGGCACGCCCGGAATGTCGTAGATCGGCTTCTCCGGATAGAGCTCGGCGCACTGCCCGCCGACCTTGTCGAGGATGTCGATCAGATGCGCCTTGATGTCGAGCAGCCCCAGTTCGAATACGGCGAACAGTCCGCAGGGACCCGCGCCAATGATCAGCACATCGGTCTTGATCGCTTCACTCATGTCGCTCTTCTCGTTGGAGGTGCCGCTCGGAACATGGCGGCAGATGGCGGTTCCGAATTTGTAGCCAACGGCCCGGGTTCAGGGAAGGCACAAAAGCCGGCCCGCTCCGCGCCAAGGGGGGCTTGCAGCGGGCGGCTTGCAGCGAGGAGCCTAGCGAGGTTTGAAGAAGAGACGGAATGATGGAGATCAATCGGTGACAGAGACGGCCCGCCACGACCAGACGCCTGTGCTCGAGGACTTCCCCTACCGCCTCACGGACAATGTCCGTTTCGGCGACCTCGACCCCAACCAGCACGTCAACAATGCGGTCTACGCGACCTATTTCGAGACCGGCCGGGTGACGCTGATGAAGGACCCGCGCCACGGCCTGCTGCAGGACGGGCTCGCCTGGATCATGGTGCGGCTCGACATGCATTTCCGCGCCGAGCTGCGCTGGCCGGGCACAATCGAGCTGGGTCTGGGGGTCGTGAAGCTGGGGCGGACATCCGTGACCTGCGAGCAGGTCGTGTTCTCGGACGGGCGCTGCGTGGCCTCGGCCACGGCGGTCATGGTGCTGATCGACGAGGTGACGCGCAAGCCGGCGCCGCTGACGCCGCGGGTCATCGCGGCGTTGAAGCCGTGGGCGCGCCGCGGCGTGACGATCGCAGCGCCGCCGGCCTAGGCCGGACGGCGCCAGTCGGGAGATGCCGTGAGCAGGGAGGCCGAAAGCGGGAGATCAGGCCTGACGCTCGGGCGTCGCGACGACGAGGCCGTCGAGCTCGTCGGACACCTTGATCTGGCAGGCGAGGCGCGAATTCGGCCGGACGTCGTAGCCGAAATCGAGCATGTCCTCTTCCATCGGGGTCGGCGGGCCGACCTTCTCGCGCCAGGCTTCGTCGACATAGACATGGCAGGTCGCGCAGGCGCAGGCGCCGCCACATTCGGCTTCGATGCCCGGAATGGCGTTGCGGATCGCCGCTTCCATCACGGTCGCGCCGTTCTCGATGTCAACGGTTCGGGATTCGCCGGTGTGGTCGACAAAGGTGATCTTGGCCATGTGTGCTCGTACTGCGCAGGGAATGAGGTCGGGCTGTCCTATAACGGACCGCCCTGCTCCGCGCTAGTGCCGCGGATGGCCGCTCAGGACGCCGCGAGCATGTCCGAAATGGCGGCGCGGGCCTGTGCGACGGCGGTGCCGAGCCAAGCCAGGGCCGACTCGGGATCCCCCTCCCGCAGGGCCGCTTCGAGGCCCTCGGCGGCGTCGGCGACGTCGAGGGCGCCGATGGCGCGGGCGGAGCCCTTGAGCGTGTGGGCGACGGTGGCCGCATCCTCCGGCATGACCTGCAGCCGCTCCAGCAGGCGGACGGCCTGGGTGGAGAACATTTCGAGCACTTCCCGCTCGAGCGCGGTGTCGCCCAGGGTCATCCGCCGCAGCAGGTCGAGGCTGATCGGCCCGTCATCGGGAACCAGCGGTGGCGAGGGCATCCATTCGATCCGTGACAGGTCGGGAGTCATGGCGGCTATTCCGGTCCGGCGGACGCATCCTGTGCGCCCCTGTGGTGAGCCAAGCACGACAATGGTTAATGTATCGTTACCGACCGATTGCCGCGGGTTTGCCGCGATTTGGGCCAGTGTCCGCCCCAATCGCGGCCGAAACGGGAATTCGCAGAACATCAAAGTGTTAACGGCGGCTGCTGTTAACGATGATTAAGAATCTCTTAACCACGACCATTTCTTTCAACAGGCACTGCCAATAGGATGATCCCCGGATGGAGTGGGTCACCCGGCGGAATTTGCCACCCCTGGTGCCTGCAGAGGGATGACGTCCGGTTCGAGCGCTTCGAGGGGGTACTCGTACGCGGCTCGCCGGAACGAAATTAAGACGAGGGCTCGGACTCAACATGGCGAACACCCCGAAAAAGGTCAAAGACCCGACTGAAGTTGCGCTGTCCGCCATTCAGGAGGCTTTGAACATCAGCGATTCGTCCGCGCCCCAGGACTCGCAGGGCCCGGCGCGCGCTGAGGGGGCGATGCCGGCCATGCCGAGCGGCGGGTTCGAGCAGTTCGACGCCCGCCCCGGCGCCGACCGCGGTCCCAGCCTCGACGAAATCGAGCCGCCGCCGATCGCCGCGCGCCGTCCCGCCAATGACGATCGCGAGACCATCGGACAACTGCTGCAGGCGATCCAGAAGGGCCGCCCGTCGCGCGGCGTCTACACGATGGCCACCGTGTTTGCCGGCATCTGGATCGTCGGCTGCGTCCTGCTGACCATCGGATTCCTGCCCGCGCTGCAGGCCCTGATCGGCCAGAGCGGCGGCGTGCTCGTGCTCGCCGGCCTTGCCGCCGTGTTCTTCGCCCCTGTCCTGCTGTTCTATTTCCTCGCGAGCCTCGCCTGGCGCGGCCAGGAGCTGCGCATCATCGCGCAGTCGATGGCCCAGGTCGCGATTCGCTTCTCCGAGCCGGAAGGCGCCGTCAGCGATTCGATCGTGACGGTCGGCCAGGCCATCCGGCGCGAGGTCGCGGCGATGGGCGACGGCGTCGAGCGCGCGATCGCGCGCGCGGGCGAGCTCGAAATGCTGGTCGCCAACGAGGTCGCCGCGCTCGAGCGCGCCTATAGCGACAACGAGGTCCGCATCCGCGCCCTGCTCCAGGACATCGCGCATCAGCGCGACAACCTGGTCGGCCAGGCCGAGCAGGTCCGCAGCGCCATCTCCGGCGTGCAGATCGATCTGCGCCACGACATCGCGCTGATCTCGGACGCGATCGCCTCGCGGGTCGACGAGGTCGCCAAGAGCATCACCGGCGCGCTGGAAGAGCGCGGCGCCCACATCACGTCAGCCCTCAGCAACGCCGGCGACAACATGATCCTCGCGCTCGGCGAGCGCGGCGGCGACCTGCTGGACCGCCTGGAGGAAGCCAGCGCCGAGACCACCCGCGCCGTGCTCGACGCCTCCGAGCGGCTGACGACCAGCCTCAACTTCAAGACCGGCCACGTCCACGACGAGTTCGCCGATTTGTCCGACCGCGTCCACGAGATGCTCAACGAGCGCATCGACCGCATCACCAGCGAGTTCGAGCAGCGCACGGCGGCGATCGTCGACGGCATCTCGGTGCGCACCGAGCAGGTCCATGATTCATTGAAGGCGTCGGGTGAGTCCCTCCTGCTCGAACTCGAGCTGCGCGGCGGCGATCTCGTCACCAAGATCGACGAGGCCAGCCAGCGCCTGTCCGGCCACATCGTCACCTCGGGCGAAAAGGCGAGCGAGTCGCTGGACGCGACCGTGAACTCGCTGGTTGCGAAGGTCGTAAGCCAGACCGAGAGCACCCACGACACGCTGTCGATGCAGATCAGCGCCTTCGACGAGCTGGTGAAGAACCAGGGCACGGAGCTCGCCGAGCGCTTTGCGCGCGACAGCTCCACCCTGGGCGCCCTGATCACGCGGCACATCACCGAATTCGACCGCACCGTGAAGACCTATGGCGGCGAGATCGTCGAGCGCATGGGCCAGCGCACCCAGGAGATCTCCGACAATCTCAAGACATACGTCGACACCTTCGACACAAGGCTGTCGACCAACAGCGGCGAGATCACCGCGACGCTGGACCAGCGGCTGACGCAGTTCGAAACCAACATGCAGGCGCGGATCAGCAGCTTCGATTCCACCTTCGACTCGAAGATCAAGAGCTTCGACGACAGCGTCGATGGCCGGCTGAAGGCGCTCGAGGAGAATTTCGACACCCGCGCGACCTCGGTCACCGCGACGATCGAAGGCCGCCTCGGCACCCTCTCCAACTCCCTGACCGACGGTGCCGCGCAGGTGCTGAGCGCGATCGACACGCGGCTGACCGTGCTGACGACGTCGCTGACCGACGGCTCGGCCCAGGCGATCCAGTCGATCGATTCCCGCCTCAACATCCTGACATCATCACTGACGGACGGCACCGACAAGGCGCTCGAAGCCATCGACGCGCGCATTGTCAGCCTGTCGAACATCATCGACGGCCGCAGCTTCGAGCTGACCGAAGCTGTCACCGCGCGCTTCCAGGACATCCACCAGGGCATCGAGACCCGGGTCGGCTCGATCGCCAGCGAGATCGATCAGCGCGTGTCGCAGTTCGAGGACCTGCTCGGCTCGCGCGTCGAGGCGGTCGCCGGCCGCATCGAGAGCAGCGGCCGCCAGGCCAGCGACGAGCTGATGACCCGCGCCGAGCTGCTGTCCGCCAGCATCAAGTCGCATGTCGAGGACGCCGAACGCGCCCTGACCAACCTCGTGGTCAACACCAGCGAGACCATCCAGACCGGCGCGCGCACCGCGCAGCAGTCGCTGCTCAGCGTCTCCACCGATGTCGGCTCGCAGCTCAAGAATACGTCCGCCGAGGTCGAGCGCGCCCTCTCCAGCGCCGGCAGCGGCGCCGCCGATGCGATCCTCAGCAGCGCCCGCGAGGCTCAGGCGACGCTGGTCACGGCCTCCGGCGAGACCGCCAACCAGATCAAGTCGCTGTCGTCGGACGTCGAGCGCACCCTCACGGCGGCGGGCTCGACCACCGCAGCGTCGATCCTGGCCGGCGCTCGCGAAGCGCAGAACACCCTGGTGTCGGCCTCCTCCGACGCCGCCAACCACGTCCGGTCGCTCGCGGTCGACGTCGAGCAGGCGCTCACGGCGGCGGGCTCCGCCACCGCGGCCTCGATTCTCGCCGGCGCGCGCGAGGTGCAGAACACGCTGGTGTCGGCGTCCTCGAATGCGGCCGAGCACGTCAAGTCGCTCGCGGCCGATGTGCAGCGCTCGCTCACCAGCGCGGGCAACGAGACCGCCGAGACCATCACGGCCGGCGCGCGCGAGGCCCAGCAGGCCCTGCTGTTGGCGTCGAGCGAAGCGGCCGACCAGGTCAAGGCGCTGACCGTCGACGTGCAGCGCTCGCTCTCGATCGCCGGCACCACCACCGCGGAAACGATCACCGGCGGCGCCCGCGAGGCGCAGACCACGCTGATCAACGCCTCCTCGGAAGCGGCCAACCACGTCAAGTCGCTGGCCTCCGACGTCGAGCGCACGCTCGCCGCGGTCGGCACCAGCACCGCCGCCGTGATCGTCGACAGCGCACGCGACGTCCAGACCAAGCTCGTGACCGCCTCGACCGAGGCTGCCGAGCACGTCAAGTCGCTGGCCGTCGATGTCGAGCGGACGCTGTCGTCCGTCGGCGCCGACACCGCCACCTCGATCCTCAACAGTGCCCGCCAGGCGCAGATGTCGCTGACCGCGACCTCGGCCGACACCGCCGCCACGCTTGTCGGCAGCGCGCGTGAAGCGCAGGCGGTGCTGACGACGACCACGACCGAGACGGTCGCGGTGATCGTCGCCGGCGCGCGCGAGGCGCAGACCGTGCTGACGGCGACCTCGACCGATACCGCGGGCCAGCTGAAGGCGATCTCGTCCGAGATCGAGAAGTCGATCAATGCGGTCGCGGCCAACACCACGGACGCGATCCAGAGCAGCGCGCTGAACGCGCAGAGCGCGCTGGTGGCCGCCTCCAACGAGGTCTCCACGCGCGTGAAGTCGACCTCGACCGAGATCGAGCGCTCCGTGCTCGCCGCAGGCAACTCGTTCGGCTCGGCCATGACCGGCAAGACCGACGAGATCGTCACCTATGTCCAGCAGCAGAGCGAGCGGCTGTCGCAGCTGCTCGACGGCAAGCGCGGCACGCTGGTCGAGACGCTGAACTCCAAGACCAACCAGCTCACGATCGAAATCGATCGCGTGACCACCGACGCGTTGAAGGCGATCGAGATCCGCGGCCAGGCCTTCGCGCAGACCGTGAACGGCAACGGCTCGGAGGTCGCCCGCACGATCACCTCGGCGAGCGAGGTTGCGACCACGGCCATCACCAAGTCGCTCAAGGAGCTTGAGCATGCCTCGCGTGCTGCGATCGAGCAGTCGCGCCAGGTGTCGGTCGCGGCGGTCACCGAGATGCAGGAGACCAGCAAGATCCTGCGCACCGACACGGTGGCGCTGTTCGAGCGGCTGCGTGAGGGCAACATCCTGCTGCAGGAGGTCCTGACCGGCGCCCATGACAACCTCAACTCGCTGGAGCGCGCGCTGGTCACCCGCGTCGCCGACTTCGTGACCGCGATGAACGACGTCACCTCGCGCAACGGCACCGCGACGCAGAATCTCGAGGATCAGCTCAGCGTCTTCAACGTCAAGACCACCAAGGCGCTCGAGGATCTCAACTCGCTGTCGAGCCAGTTCGACGCCCATGGCAAGGCCCTCATCGAGGCCGCCGCCATTGTCGAGCAGAGCAACCGCGACGCGACCGTCTCGATCTCGGACCGCAAGACGACGCTGGAATCGCTGGTCACCACCATCGACCTGCGCACGGCCGATCTCGACCAGCGCCTGACGCGCTTCACCACCCTGCTCGACGAGTCCTTGGCGGCCGCCGAGGAGCGGGCGCGCGACATCGCCCGGGTGGTGGCGGAAACGGCGGGAGCGGGTTCGACCGCGCTCAGCCGGCAGTTCGAGGCCATCCGCACCAATGCGGAGGAGGAACGCCGCCTCACGACGCAGCAGATGCAGGAGATCTACCAGCAGAGCACGCAGGAAGCCGATGCGATGTTCAAGCAGTCGGCCGAGAAGTTCGCGTCGCTGGTCTCGAGCATGAAGCAGATGACGGCCGAGATGCAGCGCGAGCTCGACGCCACCCGCAACGAGCTGCGCCGCGGCGTGCTGGAGATGCCGCAGGAGGCGGCCGAGAGCACCGCGCAGATGCGCAAGGTCATCGTCGACCAGATCGAGGCGCTGGCCGAGCTCAACCGCATCGTCGCCCATCACGGCCGTGGACTCGACGTGGTCAGCCCGTCGCGTCCCGCGGCGGTCGCTGCCCCCGCGGCGGTGATGCGCCAGGAAGAGCCGGTTCCGGTCGTCGCCGCTGCCGTTGGCGGCCGGCCCGACATGCGCCTGCGCGAGCCGGCCGCAACCAGCGTCGCCAACCTGCCGCCGCCGGATCTCGGCATGCAGCCCCCGGCTCCGCCGCCCCCGCCGCGCCGGGTCGAGGCGCCGCCGATGGGCCCGGTCGCCGATCAGCGCAGCGACAATTGGCTGTCCGACCTGTTGAGCCGCGCCGACAACAGCACGGCCGGCCAGACCCCGCCGCGCGGCCGTGGACCGGCGCAGCCGCAGCAGCCCGGCAATCCGCTGGAGTCGCTGTCGCTGGACATCGCCCGGCTGATGGACCGCAATCTCGCGGCCGAGATGTGGGATCGCTACCAGCGCGGCGAGACCAAGGCGTTCTCGAAGCGGCTGTACACCCCGGCCGGCCAGAAGGCGTTCGACGAGGTCGCCCGCAAGTACCGCGCCGACCGCACCTTCAAGCAGACGGTCGACCGCTACATCACCGAGTTCGAGCGGCTGCTCGACGAGGTCGCCCGCGACGACCGCAATCCGCAGGCGCTGCGCGCGCAGCTCACCTCGGAGACGGGCCTGGTCTACACCCTCCTTGCCCACGCCGCCGGACGGCTGGCCTGACGGGAGGGGAAAGAGCGAGTAGCGGATGGCGAGGAGCCGACCAGCAACAGACAAGGAACGGAGGCCGAAAGGCCTCCGTTCTGCTTTTGGGTATGCAATGAAGACTTTTCGGCTTCGGCCAAGCCAGCCCGTCGCCCGCGCCAAAGCGATTTGGCGGAAAGGCATCATGCTCCGGTTCATGATCGAGATGAGGTGGTGCGGCCGCTCCGCGCGATCGTCGCCAACCCTGATGATGACGACGGAACGCGCCGCGACCTCCGTGTCACCCTCCCCCCCTGCAGGCGGCGCACGATGCCGATACTGGGAGATGTCAGAGCAGACAAAACACCAGAAAGCCAACGCCAGCGGCGCACAGCGTCAGGGCTCGCTCGCCCTCCTCGCTACGCCGCATTCGCTACTCGCCAATCCCTCAGCGCCGCCCACTTGTCGTCGGCGCGGCGGGCGCGGGTTGAGAGGCCTGGGCATTGCTCGGGCTCGTAGTCGAGCTGCTGGCGCCGAACAGGACGCGGGTCGGGTTGCGATCGAAATTGTTCACGGCGCGGCTGATGTCGGAGAGCGTCCGCCGGCCGTCGGCCATCAGGGCGCCGGAGCGCTTGTCGAAATCCTCGGCGAGCTCACGGATCGACTTCACGGTCAGGAACAGCTCGCCGCCGTCCTTGCCGCCGGCGAGCGTGTTGAGGCCGAGCATCAACGTATCCGCCTTGCCCATGATGCCGTCGACGCGGCTCATCACACCGTCGATGCGCTCGGAGTTGCGCGCCAGCGACTGGGTGAAGACCTCGAGATTCTTGATCGAGTTCTTCACCGCCTCCTGGTTGTCGGCGACGACCTTGTTGATGTTCTGCAAGGTGGCGCGGATCGCCTCGGTGACATCCTGCAGCCGGGTCGGATCGGCGCGGAGCAGCGGGACGCCGTCTTCATCGAGCGGCACCGGCGGCGCGGCTTCCTCGCCGCCTTTCAGCGAAATGGCAGCGACGCCGGTGAGACCCTGGAACTCGAGACCGACGAGCGTGTCCTTGCGGATCGGAGCGTTGTTCTCGACCATTGCCAGCGCCACGACGCGGCGCGGATTGTCGAGCTTGACCGAGATCACCTCGCCGACGCGGATACCGTTGAAATTGACACTGCCGCCGTTGCGCAGGCCCGCGGCCGGCCCCTCGAACACGACGCGCAGCGGGCTGCGCTGCTTGGTGGTGTGCAGGCTCTGGAACCACAGGACGAAGCCGACCGCCGCGGCAAGCACGGCCAGCGTGAACGATCCGATCAGGACGTAATTCGCCCGCGTTTCCATTACCAACTCCGGTACAAGCACGTCTCAGCGGACATCCCAGCCGCCGCCGTGCGATCTCGGATGGCGCCGGACCGCGGCACCCACCCCATCAACTTGGTCGCGGGAGTCCCCACTCCCGCTCACAAAAATTCGTCCGTGGGGCGCTGTACGCTACCCCATCACGGCGCGAGCCCGCTTGCCGTGGAAATACTGCCGCAGCCACGGATGCTCCGAGGCCTGCATGTCGGCCATCGATCCCGCGGCGATGATCTTGCCGTCGCCCAGCACCGCGATGCGGTCGCAGGCCGTATAAAGGCTGTCGAGATCATGGGTTACCATGAAAACCGTCAGTCCCAAAGTGCGCTGCAGGGTGCGCACCAGCTCGTCGAAATCGCCTGCCCCGATCGGGTCGAGCCCGGAGGTCGGTTCGTCCAGGAAGACGAGTTCGGGATCGAGCGCCAGCGCCCGCGCCAGCGCCACGCGCTTGATCATGCCGCCGGACAATTCACTCGGGAAACGATCGGCAACATCGGGCCGCAATCCGACCATCACCAGCTTGGCGACCATGATCTCGTCGAGCAGCCGCTGCGAGACCTTGAGATATTCCCGCACCGGGAACTGGATGTTCTGCCGCACGGTCAGCGAGGAGAACAGCGCGCCCTGCTGGAACAGCACGCCCCAGCGGCGCTCGACGGCGCGGCGGCCGGCGCGATCGGCGGCATCGAGGTCGACGCCGAACACCTCGATCTTTCCCGACAGCTTTGGCACCAAGCCGATGATGGTCCGGGTCAGCACCGATTTCCCGGCGCCGGAGGGACCAACAAAGCCCAGAATCTCGCCGCGCTTGACGTCGAGATCGAGCCCGTCGAGCACGCGCGTCTTGCCGAACTGCACGGTCACGTCGCGCACGCGGATGATCGGATCGGAGACCTCCTGCGTCATGTCAGATCACATCCCGACCGCCGCGAAGAAGATCGCGAATACGCCGTCCATCACGATGACAAAGAAGATGCCCTTCACGACCGACGACGTAGTGTGACGCCCGAGCGACTCCGCGCTGCCCTGCACGGCCAAGCCCTCGACGCAGGCGACGATGCCGATCACGGCGGCCATCACCGGCGCCTTCAGGAGACCCACCGTGAAGTGATCGATCGAGATCGCATCGCGCAGCCGCAGCAGGAAGGCCTCGGGATCGACGCCGCCATAGAACCATGCGACCAGCCCGCCGCCATAGAGCGCGGCGATGTCGCCGAGGAACGACAGGATCGGCAGCGCGATCACCAGCGCCAGCATGCGCGGCAGGATCAACACCTCGATCGGATCGAAGCCCATGGTGCGCAGCGCGTCGATCTCCTCGCGCATCTTCATCGAGCCGAGCTCGGCCGTATAGGCGCTCCCCGAGCGGCCGGCGATCATGATCGCGACCAGCAGCACGCCGATCTCGCGCAGCACCAGCACACCCAGCATGTCGACGACGAAGATGTCGGCGCCGAACCTGCGGAAATGAAAGATGCCCTGCTGGGCGATGATGCAGCCGATCAGGAAGGTGATCAGCACGATGATCGGCACCGCGCGCCAGCACACCTGCTCCAGATGGTGGATGGTCGAGGTCAGGCGGAAGCTGCCGGGATGAATCAACACCCGGCCGCTGGCGACGATCACGGCGCCGAGCATGTCGATCAGCGCGGCCACCGTGCCGACGATACCGGCGACGCTGCGGCCGATCTGCCCGAGCATGCCGGTGATGGTCACCGTGGTCGCATCGCCATCGGGCGCGGCGCTGACACGGCGCACCTCGTCGACCAGGCTGGCGTAGTTCGCGGACAGGCCGTCGATCCTGGCCTCGACGGTTCCCGTGGTGAAGCTGCGGCGCAGCCGCTCGATCAGCCAGGCCCCGAAGGTATCGAGCTTCGAAACCTGCGACACGTCGATGGAGACATCAACCTTCTTGCCGGCAAGCTTCTCGGCATCGGCAACGAGCCGCTCCAGCGACGGCGCGAACGGCGCAGTCCAGGCGCCGGTCGCGCGCAGCGACAGCGCATTGCCTTCACCGCTTCTCTGCAGATCGGGGCCGCCCTTCACAGCAATCCTCGGAACGTCAGATGTCCGCTGCTTGACGAGAAAAATCCCACCGCGTCGCCACCACCTTGCCGGAGACCCCCATCAACAGCCATAGTCGCTCCCCGCACGCAAGTCCCCAAGCGGCTCAATCCGGTTCACAATCGGCCAAACTTGATCATGACCTCGAACGGTTTTCCCACATTGGACGCTCATGTCGGCCGCTGGCCGATCGCCGGCAGCTTCACGATCAGTCGCGGCGCCAAGACAGAGGCCGTCACCGTCATCGCGGAGCTGCGGCTCGGCGCGATCGTCGGCCGTGGCGAATGCGTCCCCTACCCGCGGTATGACGAGACGCCCGAAGCGACGTTGAGCGCGCTGCTCGCGATGCAGGGCGCCCTCGCCTCCGGTCTCGATCGCGACGGTCTGCAGACGGCGATGCCGCCGGGCGCGGCGCGCAATGCGCTCGATTGCGCGCTGCTCGATCTCGAAGCCAAGCGCAGCGGCCGGCGCATCTGGGACCTGCTCGGGCGCCGCGCGCCGGAGCCCTGCGTGACGGCCTACACGATTTCGCTCGGCGCGCCCGAGGTCATGGCCAAGGCAGCCGCAAAGGCGGCGCATCGCCCCCTGCTCAAGATCAAGCTCGGCGGTGACGGCGATCCGGCACGCATCGCGGCCGTGCGCACGGCCGCGCCGCAATCGCAACTGATCGTCGACGCCAACGAATCGTGGACCGAGGCCAATCTGGAAACCAATCTCGCCGCCTGCGCCGAGGCCGGCGTCACCCTGGTCGAGCAGCCATTGCCGGCCGGGCAGGACGACGCCCTCGCGCGCATTTCGCGGCCGCTCGCGGTGTGCGCCGACGAAAGCGTGCACGACCGCAACTCACTCGACGCGCTGCGCGGGCGCTATGACGCCGTCAACATCAAGCTCGACAAGACCGGCGGGCTGACGGAAGGGCTCGCGATGGCGGACGCGGCGCGTGCGCTCGGCTTCGAGATCATGGTGGGCTGCATGGTGGCCACGTCGCTGTCGATGGCGCCGGCCATGCTGCTGACGCCGCTGGCGCGCTTCGTCGATCTCGACGGTCCGCTGCTGCTGGCCGAGGATTGTGCGCACGGACTGCACTACGACGGCAGCCTGGTCTATCCACCCGATCAGGCGTTGTGGGGCTGACGCGCGAGGCTCGGGCGCGCCAACCACATCAGCGCGCCGCCGGCCCCGGCCATGGCCGCCATCACGTAGTAGACGCCGGGCCCGTAGGCCGCGTAGACCGGCCCCGACAGCGCCGATGCGGCCGAACCGACGACGCCGCTGGCCGCAGCGTAGTAGCCCTGCCCTCGCGCCGTCAGTTGCGGCGGGACCTGGCGAACCAGCAGTCCCATGGTTCCGACCAGCGTCAGTCCGAACGTAAAACCGTGGCTGATCTGAACCGCCGCGAGGCCGAGCGCATGCGGCTCTTGCGCCGTCAGGGCCCAGCGCAGCACCGCCGCCACCCCGCCGATCACGACCAAATTTGCAGACGCCAGCGTGAGGCGCGGCGACACCGCAAACACCACGATTTCCGCCAGCACACCCATGGTCCAGAGCCAGGCGATCGTGAGCCCGCTGAGCCCCTGCGCTTTCCATTCGATCGCGGAGAACGTGTAGTAGGCGGCGTGACTGGCCTGGATCAGCGCCGAAGCGCCGATGATGCAGAAGAAGCTCGGCCTGCCCAGCAGGCTGCGACCGTCCTGCGCCGGACCTGAACTGCGCGGCAGCGGCGGCAGCGCCTGCAGCAGCAGGCTGCTCGCCGCACCGCACAGCGCCACCGCAACGATGATCCAGATCAGCTCCGAGGATGCCACGATGTCGGCCAGCGCACCGCACAGCAGCGTGCCGACAATGAAGGCCGCGGATCCCCAGAGCCGCAGGCGGCCGTAGTTCAAACCGAAGCTGAGAACACCACGCAGCGCATACGCGTCCGTCAGCGGCACGACCGGAGTCCACAGGCTGCAGAGGATCACATACGCGACAAAGACGAGCCATGGCTGCTGCTGAAAGCCGAGCACCGCAAAGCCGGTCGCAGTGGCGAAGGTGGTCACCCGCATCGCGCTGCGCAGCGCCTGCCGCCGTTCCGCCAGCGCCGTGATCATGGGCAGGACGGTAAAGCGGGTCACGGCCGGAACGGCGATGATCACGCCGATCCATCCGGCGTCGAGCCCGATCGCCCGTAGCCACACGGGAAAGAACGGCAGATGCGTGCCAGACAGCACGAACACGGCCCCATAGAACAGGCCCAACCTGCCCGCGAATCGGCGCGACAATACCGGCGTTGTGGTGGAGATTTGTCGGGACAGTGGCATCAATTCAATTGCGATTCGATCAATATCATGGTGATCGTTATGCCAACGCGCAGCAATTTGCGCGATGGGTTTGCCATGGTCGATGAAGTGTTCGCCCTTTCGCCGATTTCCGCCCGTGCGGCGCAGCCGAACGAGGCTGATTACGAGGCGATCCGCGATGCCTTCATGGAGACGTCCCGAGGCCGCTGGTTCCTCGGCGAGTATGCCAAGCGCAATCGCAATGCCGACACCAGCATGGTGCTCGACGCGGTGGCCCGCATCGAGCACGCGCTGGCGTCGCAACGCCAGCAGCAGCAGGAGATCGAACAGGCTGACAGCAAGGCTCTGCCGGAAGTGCTGGCCGTCATCCGTGCTGCCGTCGAAGATGCCGCTCTTGCGGCCGCCTCCGCGGTCGACAGTATGGCGCTGGAGCAGAATCTGGCTCCGGTGCGCAAGGGCACCCGGATCATCAAGGAAATCTCCTGGCGCTGGCGCGAG
Source organism: Bradyrhizobium sp. HKCCYLR20261 (assembly GCF_051168435.1). Classification (NCBI taxonomy): domain Bacteria; kingdom Pseudomonadati; phylum Pseudomonadota; class Alphaproteobacteria; order Hyphomicrobiales; family Nitrobacteraceae; genus Bradyrhizobium; species Bradyrhizobium sp. HKCCYLR20261. The sequence continues at coordinate 359,351 of NZ_JBNPUZ010000007.1, read as the reverse complement.
ATCGGCGCCGACTCCCGGATCTGCGACCTGATCGACTCGCAGGTCACCTCGATCGAGTTCGCCTGTAACCAGCTTGCCAGCGCAGACCCGAAGGTCGCGCTGCTGGCGGCCTTCGAGATCATCAAGGCGCGGCTGAAGGAACTCGACGAGCGTCCTGTCCAGGCCGCTCCGGCAGCTCACGAGATGGCTGCGACGGCAGCACCGCAAGAAGCCGCGGCGGCTCCGATCGTCGATGCCCTCGTCTTTCCTGAGCCCGAGACAGCGCGACATCCGGAGAGCGCGGCAGAGCAGCCGGCGCCGGCTGCATCTCCACTCGCAGCCACCAGCCCGCTGGTCGCAGCTGTCGCCTCGATCGAGGCGATCGAAACAGCCGCCGCGACCGTGGCAATTGTGTCCGAGGCCGGCGAAGCCGAACCAGTGCAGGCAGCCATCCCCGCTTCCCCGCCTGAGGCCGTGGCCGCGCCGTCGATCGCCGAGGCGCTCGCGGACATCGAGCAGCAGGCTCCGGTAGCGGAGCTGGAGGACGCTGCAGCTGCCGAGGCGCAGGACGAGGCGATTCTGGAGCTGGTCGCAGCCGAAATGGGCGCGCCGGATCCGATCCTGGACGAGGACTTCAACCGGGCTCGCACACTCGGCTTCGATATCGAGGAGCCGACCTCGGTTGACGACGACATCGTGGCAAGCTTCCGCGATCCCGGTCTGGCTGATGTGGCCGCGGACGTCGAACCGACCGACCTCAAGGCGCCGGCTGTTCCTGCCGCGCCTGCACCGCCTCCGGCGCCCGTGGCTCCTCCCGCGCCGGCAGCCGCCGCGCCGGCGCCCGTTGTACCGGCACCCGTTTCACCGGCGCCCGCCGCGCCAGTGGCAACAGCGCCGCCCACGGCCCCAACAGCGGTTCCGGATGCGCCGGCGCCGCTGCCCGAGTCCATCGCTGCCGAGACTCTGGCCGCGGTGGCGGCCGCCATGGCTGCTCCTCCGCCCCCTGCCTTCCCGCAGGCGGACCTGACGCCGGCCGCGCCGGCGAGCTATCCGGCTGCTGCGGCAGTCAGCACCAGCTCCTATGCCATGCCGAAGCCGGCCTATGAGCCGTCGCTGGGCTCGACGCTGCTGTCGAACGGCGTTTTGCAGCGGCCGCAGGCGCCGGCCAACGATGCGCTGGCCCCGATCCGCCGCATGACCCAGCCCGAGAAGGTCGCCTTCTTCTCGTAACTCGAGCCGCTCGCCCCTGCGAGACGTACGGGCGGCTGCGACGATGTCAGCGGCGAACGCTCCGGTCGCTGGGTGACTCGGATCACGTACGTCCGTTCGCTCTCCTCATAGCTTGATCCTCAAGTCATCACGTCGTGGATGCTTGAGGAGAACGCCGTGTCCATCACGCCCGTCCGTCGCCAAGGACTGTCTTGGACATCGCTGTTCGCGACCGCGCTGCTCGGCCTGACGGCCTGGCTCGGTCCGAACGCGACCTGGGCTGCTAACAGCGACCTCGATATCCTTCAGGCCGCGCCCCGCGCCCTTGCTTCGCCCGCGCCGGCAATGGCCGAGAGCACGGCCATCGCGTCCCCCCAGGGCGTCGAGCCGCGCGTGGCGCTCGTCATCGGCAATGGCGAGTACCAGAACGCGCCGCGGCTGGAAAATCCCGACAACGACGCCCATGCCGTCGCCAAGCTGCTGAACTCGGCCGGCTTCGAAGTGATCACCGCCACCGACCTGACGCAGAGCGAGATGGTGCAGGTCGTGCAGGACTTCTCGAGCCGGCTGGCGGCGCACGGGCCCAATGCAGTCGCGATGGTGTACTACGCCGGTCACGGCATCCAGCTCGCCGGCGAGAACTATCTCATTCCCGTCGACGCCCGCATCTCCGCCCCCTCCGATCTGACGACAAGCACGGTCCGTCTCGTCGACCTGATGGCGACGCTCGATGCCATTCCGAGCCGGATGCGGATCGTCGTGCTCGATGCCTGCCGCAACAATCCGTTTCCTGCCGTCAACGATGCCGGACGCGGGTTGGCGATCGTCGATGCGCCCAACGGCTCGATCGTCGGCTATTCGACGTCGCCCGGCGAAGAGGCGCTCGACGGCCGCGGCGAGCACAGTCCCTATACGCAGGCCTTTCTCAATCTCGCGCGCCAGCCGAACCTGCCGATCGAGCAGATGTTCAAGCGCATCCGCCTGCAGGTGAACCAGAGCACCGACGGACGTCAGACGCCGTGGGAGAGTTCATCGCTGACCAGCGACTTCACCTTCTTCGGCGACACGTTGGTTGCAGCCGGCCGCCCTGCCGACAAGGCGCCGGTCGTGCAGATGGCGGCGAACCTGCCCAGCCGGTCGGTGCGGCAGGCCTACGACTACGTCCTGTCCGAGAACCGCCCGCAATACTATCGCGAGTTCATCGAGCTCTATCCGCGCGACCCGCTCGCGGACCGGATCCGTGCTGTGCTCGCTGGCCTGGTTCAGGCGACGGCGTGGCACCAGACCGTGCTGGCCAATTCGCCGGCCGCCTACAAGAGCTTCAGCGAAACCTACGCCGACAGCCCCTACGCTCCCGTCGCGCTGCGCCTGCAGGCCCAGCCTCGGCCCATCCCGGTGTTGCAGCCGAGCCGTCTGATGATGTCGCCGCAGATCATGCCGGCGGCGCGGCCTCTCGCTCCGGCCGAGCAGATGCAGAGCCGGCCCGGCCCGCTGCCGAGATTGCCGCCCCCCAACATCCCGCCGCGTCAGCCGGTCCCCACGACGGTGATCACGGGCAACAAGCCTCTCGGCAACACGGCTCCCAACAAGATGCTCGAGCCGCGGCCTCCTGGCCAGTCCAAGATCGTCGACAAGACCGGACCGGCCGCGAATCCGCCTGGCGCGACAAGGATTCAGCGTGATCCCCTCAAACGGTTTCCGCCGGGACGTCCGTTCGAAAGCCGAGAGGCCCGGCGTCCGGTGCCCGGCAATTCCGGTCCGTTCAAGACCATGAATTCCCAGCGCCCGACGTTCGCGCGAAGTCCGTCAACGATGCGCGGCGCTGGATCACCCCATTTTGTCCAGTCCGGCCCGCGTCCTGCGGGTGGAGGATTTGCACGCGGCGGTCTCGGTTTTCGCTGACGCCGCGCGCTTCAGGCAATCAGCTTCGCATACAGTTCGGCATCGACATTACCGCCGGAGAGAACGATCACCACCGTCTTGCCGGCGACGTCCAGACGACCGGCGAGCACGGCCGCCAGCCCGACCGACCCGCCGGGCTCGACGACGAGCTTCAGCTCCCTGAAGGCAAAACCGACCGCCCGGCCTACCTCCTCGTCCGAGGCTTCAACGGCCGCCGACAGCAGCCGGCTGTTGATGGCGAAGGTGATCTCGCCGGGGATGGCGGCCATCAGGGCATCGCAGATCGTACGGCCCTTCGCGTCATGGGCTTCGCGGTGCCCGGCCCGAAGCGAGCGCGCATGGTCGTCGAAGCCCTTGGGCTCGGCGACGACCATCTGCGTGCTCGGAAAACGGGCCTTCACCGCGGTCGAGACCCCGGCCAGCAATCCACCTCCCGAAGCCGGCACGATCACGAGATCCGGCGACAAGCCGAGCGCCGACAGATCCTCCGCGATCTCGCGGCCGACCGTCCCCTGCCCGGCGATCACGAAGGGATCGTCGTAAGGCGGCACCACCGTCGAACCGCGCTTCGCGGCGATCTCACGCGCGATGGCCTCGCGATCTTCGCGGTCGCGATCATAGAGCACGACATCGGCGCCGAAAGCCTTGGTGCGCTCGCGCTTGGCGGCCGGCGCATCCGAGGGCATGACGATCGTGGCATCCATGCCGAACAGCTGCGCGGCATGGGCGACGCCCTGCGCATGATTGCCCGAGGAGAACGCGACGACGCCCTTGGCGCGATCGGTCTCGGGAATCGAGGCAAGCTTGTTGTAGGCGCCGCGGAACTTGAACGAGCCGGTCCGCTGCAGCACCTCCGGCTTCACGAACACGTTGGCCTTCAGCCGATCGCTGAGGACCGGGGCCGGCAGCAGCGGCGTGCGCACGGCAACATTTGCGAGCGTGGCCGCCGCCGCATCGATATCGGCAACGGTGACGGGCAGGATCGGGGCATGGGCTGTCATGCCCTATTTTACCGCGCCCCATCACCGCGAGGCAAGCCGGGCGCGGCCTTCAGGCGGCGCGGGCCGTGAGCTGCGGAACCGGGGCCGGCTGCCGCTGCGGATCGGTCCAGGTCAGGATCTCGAAACGGCCATCCTCATGCTCCACGAGTGCCGTGCAGCTCTCCACCCAGTCGCCGCAGTTCATGTAGCGGATGCCATCCTGGTCGCGGATCACGGCGCAATGGATGTGGCCGCAGATCACGCCATCGGCGCCATGCCGCCGGGCTTCCGCCGCGAGCGCCGTCTCGAATGCGCCGATGTAGTTCACCGCATTCTTGACCTTCTGCTTGGCCCATTGCGACAGCGACCAATACGGCACGCCGAACATGCGGCGGAAGAAGTTCACCAGGCGATTCATCTGGATCGCGAAGTCATAGGCCTTGTCGCCGAGATGGGCGAGCCAGCGGGCGTTCTGCACGACGAGGTCGAAGATGTCGCCGTGAATGACGAGGTATCGTTTGCCGTCCGTTCCGGTGTGCACGATGTTCTCGACGACGTCGATGCCGCCGAAATGCGTGCCGTAATAGCCGCGCAGGAACTCGTCGTGATTGCCGGGGACGTAGACGACCTTGGCGCCTTTGCGCGCCTTGCGCAGCATCTTCTGGACGAGATCGTTGTGCGATTGGGGCCAGTGCCAGCTCGATTTGAGCGCCCAGCCGTCGATGATGTCGCCGACCAGATAGATCGTATCGGCATCGTGGTGACGCAGGAAATCGACGAGAAGATTGGCCTGCGAGCCGCGGGCCCCGAGATGAACGTCGGAGATGAAGAGCGTACGAAAGCGCCGCGTCGGGCTTTCTTCACCAGCAGTCTCAAGTCCCATGCGCGCCCACCTAACAGTCCCTGATGACACCGCAATGACAAGGTCAGTTCGGCAGAACCCATCCTGCCGCTTCCGACACCATGCGCGACGACTCGCGCTGTCCCCCGCCACTGCCCCGCGATACCAGCGCGGTGCGACAATCAGGCGACAGGAGCGGCGCTCAACGGGACATCGCGCGGCCATGCCGCACAAAGATTGTGCGACGGCGTTGGCCTTTCCTGGGGCCTCCAGAGGAGCGCTGCGCGTTCATACTTTCAGGAATACTTTACGACCCCTGGTTCATGTTGACCGAAATTGCCCGCAAAACCCGTTCCTCCCATGGCCAAGGACCGATGACGACGGAGTTCATTCCGGATCTCGCCAGATGGCCGGCATCGGAAACCGAGCGCGGACAGTCCGACACCGCGCGCGCAGCGGTCGAGACTGTCCTGATCGCGGCCGTCGCATCGATCCTTTCGCTGCTTCACACCGGGTTTGCGTTCGGCGTCGACAACAACGTCTTTCACCTGCCGATCCTCGCGCGCCTGTACGACGAACCCCAGTTTCGCGATGACGCCTTCATCCAGTCGCTCCGCCATTTCGCCTCCGGCGTCTGGATGCTGCCGCTCGGATCCGCCGATGTCGGCAGGCAGGAGTTGATCTTTCTTTCACTGACGTTCCTGTCACGCCTGGTCAATTTCCTGGGCTTCCTGTGCTGCGCGTCGCTGCTGGGCATCCATACTCTGCGGGACAGGATCGTCTTCAGCCTCGTGATCTCCATGACCGCGTTCCTGGTCGGAAGCAGCTTTGCCGGGATGGGCGGGCTGTTTCTGAACACTTTCACGCATTCGGAAATCGCCAACGGCACCACCCTGCTCGCGATCTACTTTGCGGCGAAGCGCCGCTATGTCGGCACGATGACGCTGGTCGGGCTGACGTTCTTCATCAACGCCTTCATGGCCGTGTGGCTGGTGCTGCCGATCGGATGCATGGCGGTGAGCCAACTCGTCCGCGGGCAGATCAGCTTGAAGGTCCTGTGCCGGGACGTGCTGCTCGGCCTCGTGCCCTGCCTGCTGCTGACGCTCCCCGTCCTTGCCAACATCCTCGGCAACCCGGAATTCGGCCGGCCGATCGCGTTCGATTATGCGCACTACCTGCGCCAGTATTTCGGCGAGCACGTCCTGATCGACACCATCGCTCCATCCCAGCTGGTCGCCCTCGGTGGAATCATCCTGCTGGGCCTCGCCTCGCTCTACCGTCTCGGCGCCACGTCGCAGCCGCTGCGGGCGGCCTTCGCCGGCCTTCTGCTACTCTATGCGCTCGGCGCGGCGCTGCCGTTGTTGTCGACCTCGCCGACGCTGCTCAACCTCCATCTGCTGCGATCGAGCGGCATCATCCATCTCGTCGCCGGCCTCGCGACCGCTGCGCTGGCGACACGCTGGTTGCGCGATGACCGGCGCCCCCTATTTCTGCTCGGCGCGGTCGTCGTGCTGGTCCTGACCTCACGCACCAATGCCTTCGTCCTCAGCGTTCCCCTCATTCTGCTCGGACCCGCCGTTGTCGAACGCTGGTCGCCGAGTGCAGGTCCCGTTCGTCTCGCCGGCTACGCGGCCATTGCCGTCGCGGCACTGGTCGTGTTTCCGATGGCGACGCGGGTCAACTACGCGGTCGACCGGCAGCTTGCCGAGAGCCTCGCCGAATGGCGTGCTCTCAGCGATTGGGCGCGCGGCGCGACACCGCCTTCGGCGATCTTCCTGACTCCGGCCCGGGCCACGCCGAAGCCTGGTGAGGATCCCGATCAGGAGCGCCGCGACGCGGCGCTGACGCGGGCCAGCATCTTCGAAACGGAAGCCCATCGCCGCGTCTGGGTCGACTACAAGCGCGGCGCGGGGGCGATGTGGAGTCCGTCTTATTACCCCATCTGGCTCACCCGCTACACCGACGTCGGAGAACTGACCTCGCTCGATCAGCGCCTCGCCTACGCAAATCGCAACGGCATCGCCTATGTGATCGACCGCTGCGCCGCCGTTCCGGCCGATCGCTCCCCTCTGTTCCGCACACCGCGTCTCTGCGTCTTCGCCGCCGAACCGGCGGCCTGATCGATCTCCTATCTCGGCACGGTGACGACGCGCAGATTGTTGGTGGTGCCGGCCTGCGCGAACGGGATGCCGGCGACGACGACCAGCAGGTCGCCCTTGTCGGCGAATTCCTCCTGCACGGCGAAGAACGTCGCGCGCTCGACCATCTCCTCGTAGCTCTGCACGTCCTGCGACAGCACGCTGTGCGCGCCCCACAACAGGCACATGCGGCGCGAGGTGTCCTCGTTCGGCGTGATCGCGAGGATCGGCAGGCTCGGCCGCTTGCGCGCCACGCGCGAGGCCGAGGTGCCGCTCGACGTGTAGGCCACGATCGCCTTGGCATGGATCGCGGAGGCGAGGTCGGCCGCAGCGGTCGCCACCGCATGCGGCGGCGTCTGCTCCTCGTTGGGCTGCGTCGCCTGGATGATCGAGGCGTACATCTTGTGCTTCTCGGTCGCCTTGATGATGCTGTCCATCATCGCCACCGCCTCACGCGGATACTGCCCGCTCGCCGACTCCGCCGACAGCATCACAGCGTCAGCGCCGTCATAGATCGCCGTCGCGACGTCCGAGACCTCGGCCCGCGTCGGCGTGGGCGTCGCCACCATCGAATCCAGCATCTGCGTCGCCACGATCACCGGCTTCACCGCCAGCCGGCAGGCGCGCACCAGCTCCTTCTGCTTGCCCGGCACGTCCTCATTCGGAATTTCCACACCGAGATCGCCGCGCGCCACCATGATCGCATCCGAGAGCTGGATGATGTCGTCGATGCGATCCAGCGCCGCCGGCTTCTCGATCTTGGACATGATGCCGGCGCGGCCGTCGATCAGCCCTCGCGCCTCGATCACGTCGGACGGCTTCTGCACGAAGGACAGCGCCACCCAGTCGACGCCGAGGTCGAGGCCGAAGGCGAGATCGGAGCGGTCCTTCGCCGTCAGCGGCGACAGCTCGAGAATGGTGCCGGGGAGATTGACGCCCTTGTGATTGGAGATCGCGCCGCTGACGATCACCTTGGCCTCGATCCAGTCGTCGCCGAGCCCGGTGACGCGCACGCGCACGCGGCCGTCGTCGATCAGAAGATCGTGACCGGGCGCGACCGCCGCAAAGATTTCCGGGTGCGGCAGCGGAATCGACGTCCTGTCGCCTTCGGTGCCGTTCAGGACAAACCGAATCGTCTCGCCGGCTTCGACCTGGATCTTCTTGTCGCGCAGGGTGCCGACGCGGATCTTCGGTCCCTGCAGATCCATCAGGATGCCGATCGGCCGCTGCACCTCTTTCTCCAGCGCGCGGATCGCGGCGTGGACCTTGGCGTGATCGGCCTGCGTGCCGTGGCTGAAATTGAGGCGGAACGTGTCGACGCCGGCAAGAAACAGCGCTTTCAGCATCTCCGGTGAATTGCTGGCGGGGCCGACGGTCGCGACGATCTTGGCTCGACGGTGACGACGCATGATGTGTCCTTTCTCCCCAACCCGACTATCGCATCTCTATGACGCGCATGCCCTCTGGCACGCGTGGACGCAGTGGAGCGGCTGATATACCGCCCGCGGCGTCCATTGCAAGCGCAACCCCGGACACGCCGAGATTGTACGGACGGATCGCACGTCTCAGACGTTCGAGCCGTGGATCGCGTCGATCACCGCGTCCGTCACCTCCTTCGTGGTCGCCTTGCCGCCCACATCCGGCGTCAGGATGCCGGCCGCACACACCTTTTCGACCGCCGCCATCAGCCTGATCGCAGCCTCCTTCTCGCCGAGATGCTCGAGCATTTGCGCGCCCGTCCAGAACGTCGCGACGGGATTGGCAATGCCCTTGCCGGTGATGTCGAAGGCCGAGCCGTGGATCGGCTCGAACATCGACGGAAAGCGCCGCTCCGGATCGATGTTGCCGGTCGGCGCGACGCCGAGGCTGCCGGCGAGCGCGCCGGCCAGATCTGACAGGATGTCGGCGTGCAGATTGGTCGCGACGATGGTGTCCAAAGTCTTCGGCTGCAGCGTCATGCGCACGGTCATCGCGTCGACCAGCATCTTGTCCCAGGTCACATCAGGGAATTCGCGCGCCACTTCTGCTGCGATCTCGTCCCACATCACCATGCCGTGGCGCTGCGCGTTGGACTTGGTCACAACCGTCAAGAGCTTGCGCGGCCGCGACTGCGCGAGCCTGAAGGCGTAGCGCATGATCCGGGTGACGCCGACGCGGGTGAACACCGCGACCTCGGTGCCGACCTCCTCCGGAAGACCGCGATGCGCGCGGCCGCCCATGCCCGCATATTCGCCCTCCGAGTTCTCGCGCACGATTACCCAGTCGAGATCGCCGACGCCGACATTGCGCAGCGGCGAGGCGACGCCGGGCAGGATCTTGGTCGGCCGCACATTGGCGTATTGATCAAAACCCTGGCAGATCGGCAGACGAAGGCCCCACAGCGTGATGTGGTCGGGAACATCGGGCGCGCCGACCGCGCCGAAATAGATCGCGTCGAATGCCTTCAGTTCAGCGAGGCCGTCGGCGGGCATCATCACGCCGTGCTTCTTGTAGTAGTCCGAGCCCCAGTCGAAGGTCTTGACGTTGAAGCTGATGTCGCCGCTGCGCTTGGCGAGCGCCTCGAGCACGCGGACTCCAGCGGAGATGACCTCGGGACCGATGCCGTCGGCGGGAATGGCGGCGATGGAATGGGTGCGCATTGTCTGTCTTCAACCTCTGTCCGGGCGTTTCACCCGGACAGCTCTCGCATGTCGCCTCGCCAACGACAAGATGGCGAGGCTGTGCGCTGCACTATCCCAGCGGCGACTCCGCGATGTCGAGCAGCGCGCCGAGGCCGTGGCGCAGGCCGCGCATCGGCTGCTGCTCGGACGACAGGCCGAGCGCCAGCAGCGAACGTCCGGTGACCTCGTAGACATGGCCGAACGGCAGCGGCTGCACCTGCGCGTCAGGCTGGTTGGTGTCGATCAGCGCCAGCCAATTGTGCCCCTCGGGCACCGACGGCAAAGTGAAGTTCACGACGTCGAAATGCGCGTTGTAGATCAGCAGCAAGGTCGCATCCGAGCCGCGGCGCTTGACACCGGTCTCCTGGGCGCGCCCGTCGAGCAGCATGCCGAAGCAGCGCGCGTTGCCGTCGGTCCACTGCTCCGTCGTCATCTCCTCGCCCGACGGCGCGAGCCAGGTCACGTCCTTGACGTCGAGCTCCTCGTTGAGCGAGCCGACCAGGAAGCGCGAGCGGTACAGGATCGGAAACGCCTTGCGCATCGCGATCAGCTTGCGCGTGAACTCGCGCAATTGCCGCCCCGGCGCCGTGATACCCATCCAGTCGAGCCAGCTGATCTCGTTGTCCTGGGCGTAGGCGTTGTTGTTGCCGTCCTGGGTGTGCCCGAACTCGTCGCCGGCGAGCAGCATCGGCGTGCCGTGCGACAGCAGCATCGTCGCCAGCATGTTGCGCTTCTGCCGTTCGCGAAGCGCGATGATCTCGGGATCGTCGCTCGGCCCCTCGACGCCGCAATTCCACGAATGGTTGTTGCTGTGGCCGTCGCGATTGTCCTCGCCGTTCGCCTCGTTGTGCTTGTCGTTGTAGGAGACGAGGTCGTTGAGATTGAAGCCGTCATGCGCCGTGATGAAGTTGACGCTTGCCCACGGACGGCGGCCGCGCTTGTTGAACAGATCGCCCGACCCGGAAATGCGCTTGGCGAAATCGGCGATCGTGCCGCCGTCCCCCTTCCAGAACGCGCGCGTGGTGTCACGAAACTTGTCGTTCCACTCCGCCCAGCCCGGCGGAAACTGGCCGACCTGATAGCCGCCCGGCCCGATGTCCCAGGGCTCGGCAATCAGCTTGACGCCCGAGAGCACGGGGTCCTGCCGGCAGGCATCGAGGAAGCCGCCGCCTTCGTCGAAGCCATAGGGCTCGCGCGCGAGGATGGTGGCGAGATCGAAGCGGAAGCCGTCGACCCGCATCTCGGTCGCCCAGTAGCGCAGCGAGTCGGCGACGAGCTGCAGCACGCGCTGATGCGACAGGTTCACCGTGTTGCCGGTGCCGGTGTCGTTGATGTAGTAGCGCTTTTGGTCTGGCAGCAGCCGGTAGTAGCTGGCGTTGTCGATACCCTTGAACGACAGGGTCGGGCCGAGCTCGTTGCCCTCGGCGGTGTGGTTGTAGACCACATCGAGAATGACCTCGATGCCGTTGGCGTGGAACTGGTTGACCATGGTCTTGAATTCGGTCGCGTAGGGCGTCTTGAGGTAGCGCGGCTCCGGCGCGAAGAAGGCGATCGAGTTGTAGCCCCAGTAGTTGCGCAGGCCCTTGTCGACGAGATAGCTGTCGTCGATGAAGGCGTGGATCGGCAGCAGCTCGGCCGAGGTGATGCCCAGGGAGCGCAGATAGGCCGGGATGTCGTGGTGTGCGAGTCCAGCGAAGGTGCCGCGATCGGCCTCCGGCACCAGCGGATGCAGCTTGGTGAATCCCTTGACGTGCATCTCGTAGAAAATCGTCCGCTCCCACGGAATCTCCGGCTTGCGCGAAGTGCCCCAGGTGAAGGCGGGATCGATCACCCGGCACTTCAGCATCAGCGGCGCGCTGTCGCGGTCGTCGAACGAGAGATCCTTGTCGGCATGATCGAGCTGATAGCCGAACAGCTCCGGACCCCAGCGCAGTTGGCCGACGAGCTGCTTGGCATAGGGATCGATAACGAGCTTGTTGGGATTGAAGCGGTGGCCGGCGTCGGGCTCGTAGGGTCCATGGACGCGGTAGCCATAGACGGTGCCGGGGCGCGCGGTCGGCAGATAGCCATGCCAGACCTCGTCGGTGTATTCGGGCAGTTCGATGCGCTCCAGCTCGGTTTCGCCGGTCTCGTCGAACAGGCACAGCTCGACCTTGGTCGCGTGCGCGGAAAAGATCGCGAAGTTGACGCCGAGCCCGTCCCAGGTCGCGCCGAGCGGAAACGGCCGCCCTTCGCTGATCTTCGCTTTGCGCAAACTGAAAGCGGCCTGCGTCAGGGCGTCGGCCCTGTCAGTGAGTTGATCCATGGATGCCCCCTGCCCGGTTTAAGTCGTCTAATGTGTTTCGGATGTCACAACGGCCTCGGCTGCAACGGTCTCGGTTGCGGCCACGGAGGCGATGACCTCGGCGGGTGGCACATCGGCCGGCACGGACGTCTTGGTCCGCTGCAGATGCACTTCCTTGGAGATCGCGGCGATGGAATTGCCGATGCGGCCCACGATCTCGGCCAGTTCGGCCTGGGTGACGCGCAGTCGGCGCGTGACGATACGAACCTGGACCTTGTCGGTGAGATCGAGCTTGTTGCGGATGGGCTGGATTTTGGGACGGCGCATGTGGCTCCTCCTGCATGAGGTCAACCACGGCTCCGGAATTTGGTTCCCTCGCGCGGCCGCACTGCGACAAAGCGGATACGGTCGATAGAGACATGTCGAATCCATAAGATGAGCGAAATCGATCTCGCGGCGGCATCCGCCCGAGTGATGTCGGCGATGTTGCCCTCTGACCAGGCAGAGGGCACGGGGAATGCCGGGAGCTGGCCGCCCCATGGCCCGCCTGCAGAAAAGAAAGCAGGCGGCAGTCACCACAGGTTCAGCCGAGACATCCCGGCATTCCCCGCGCGATGGTTTTCACGCTTATAACGCGATCTCCCCGGTGTCCGGCTTGTAGCCACCGTCATCAGCGGGATCATCGCCCGCGACTTGGCGCCAGCATCGGGGCGCCAGGACCACGCGTCTTCACGTCCGCAAGCCCGCCGTTCGTCCGCGCAGGTCTCCCCACGCTGCAACAGGCCCGCAGCCACCGCATCCCGCGCCCAACGTTCCGTGACGATCGCGAAGCGTCCCTCTCGAGGAGCACGGGATGCGACAGTGAACCATGAATTCTGAAAAATAGCAACATAATTATTTTTATGGGAAGCGCCCGCACCGTATTTCTCTGCCGTCATTCCGGGGCGCGCGTCAGCGCGAGCCCGGAATCCATGCTCACGATATCCATGAGACCCGAAATGCTTGTAGCGGGCGGCTCGCGCTCCATCACCGTTCGTGGTTATGGATTCAGGGCTCATCGCTTCGCGATGCCCCGGAATGACGTGGGGAAAAAGGTCGGCTGCCCTAAAAAGCGAAACATCCGCGCCAGTCCAATGCATTGAGACAACTTTGTCCTGCACCAGATCGTTCCAGCGTGAGCACAGGCCGGTCTTGTGTTATGAACGGCCATTCGGCGTGCGACGCAGTGCGCAACGGCTTCTTGGACGTGCGGACATTCGGGAGTGTGAACATGACAAGTCCGACGTGCGCGAAATGCGAAGGGCACACGTTTCAGCGAGGTCATATCGTGCCACTCGGAGAGCAGCGAGGCATATCCGTATTGCATTGCGCCAGCTGTGGTACGGTCGCTGCGGTCTTGGACTCGCAAGCATCGATCGAAAACCTGCAGAAGCAGGTCGCAAGCATCGATGCCGGTCTCATCCGCATCGTCAAGGCCATGCAAGAGCTCTGACGGGATCGGGAAAGTGAAAGTCTGGCGCTTATCGAGCCGGCAGACGACGGCGTCGCTCAGCCGGACTTTGCTCCGACGGGCGCTGCACATAAGGGTTCAGCAGGCACATGGCAGACAGGCTGGTCGCCCGCACCTTGCAAGCCTCCCACGATCTGTACTCGCACGAAATCGTGCTCGACCCGCCCCACTCCCAGAGCTGGAGGCACACCGGATCATTGCCGTTGAACTGTTGGGCCGCGGCTGGAACGGTTGCCAGCACGGTGATCGAAGCCATGACGAAGAGCGCGCGCATCATGGCACATCTTGGCACGAGGATGCCCCGTTCGAAAAGGGCTGAGGAGCGGCTTGGTCCGCGCGAAGTTCTGCAGCCCCTCATCAAGCGCGGCGACCTGCCAATGATCTGCCGCCAGCCGATAGCACGAACGTGCCATGGCGATCTTCAGCCGCGCGGACGAAGATGAGACCGAGAGCGGCGCAGGCCACCCGCCACGGGCTGCCTCGAACATTCGGGATATTGCCGGGCGAGGATGGGAGATGACGGATAAAGCCCTCTGGTCGACGCTGCGCCGCAGATTGGTGCCCGCTATAGCGGTGCTCGGGGCGGTCGCCAACCTGCTTTGCATCATGCTCACATTTCATCGGGATTCCCTGAGATCCCATGATCTCGATCATGGGATCTATGCGGGCGTTTGGTTAGTTCTTCTCTTCGGCATCCCACTCCTGGCCCCCAGCTTCGCTCTGTACGTGTTCCGCCGCTCCGCGCCGGTCGCGATCCTGCTGACCACGCTGCTGCTCCTGATCCTGAAGATGAACATCGACGGGCTCATTCTGTACCGGGAGATCGGCATCTTCGAGCGCTTCCCGAAGTGGGACTCGCCGGGTGTGGCCCTGATCTTTCTCAGCATGTTGTCGCTCGCGATGATCGTGGTGCGGGCCATCATCCGGCTGGTCGACCGGCTTCAGGGCTACGATCCCGACGCGTCCGCTTCCTGATCCCACGGGGACAGCGCACATCATGCCGGGATCGCGACACGTCACCGCAAGCCCGGCACCATGCGCCTCAGGGTGCGGTCGTGCAGCCAGTAGTGATGCAGCAGCGCGGCGGCGACATGGGCGCCGATCAGGATCATCAGGCCGTTGGCGAGCGCCTCGTGCATCTCCTTCATGTCGTGGGCGAAGCCGCGGTCGCCGGCCCAGGGCGAGGCGATGTGGAACAGGCCGAGCACCGGCAGCGCCTCGCCGCGGGCGAACTGGGTGAGGACGCCGAGGACCGGAATGGCGAACATGATGCCGTAGATCAGCAGATGCGCGATCTCGCCGGCGTGAACGGTCCAGGATCCGAACTTGGTCGCCACCGGCGCCGGCGGCGGATCGGCGAGGCGCCAGGCGAAGCGCGCCAGCGCGAAGCCGAGCATCGACAGTCCGAGGGTGGCGTGCGTGAACAGCCCGATCTCGTGAGACGCGCGCGGCAGCATGTCGCCGAGATGACCTGAGATCCAGGCCGCGGGCACCAGCACCGCGACGATCCAGTGCAGCCCGATGGCGACGGAGCCATAGGCCTTGGCGGAGTTTCGAAGACGCATGATCAGCTTCCTTCAGCAGGGGGGCACCGCGCGTCCGGAACAGCCGGAGCGCGGATGGCATGACCTGAGGAATAGCCGGGCAAGGGGGTCGCGGGGCTGACGCGCGATGTCAGCCCGCTGTCAGGATGGATTGACCCGCGTGAGGCGCCGGCGCACGCGGCGGCGACACGGCTGGCGCCGACACGACCGCGGGCGCGATCGTGATCCGGGCGCCGCCGAGCTCGGAGCGGCCGATCTGCAGCCGCCAGCCATAGGCCTCCAGCACGTCCTGCACGATCGCAAGGCCGAGGCCGCTGCCCGGCCCCTGCTCGTCCAGCCGGCCGCCGCGCTCCAGCACGCGGCCGATCTGCGCGTCCGGGATGCCCGGCCCGTCGTCCTCGACCGCCACGATCAGCGGACTTGCGCTGGCGACGATGCGCACCGTGCTCGTCGCGTGGCGCGCGGCGTTCTCCAGGAGATTGCCGAGCACCTCCGCCAGATCGGTGCGATCCATCGCCACGCGCATGGACTCGGGCACCTCGCCGTCGAAACTGACATGCGCGGCCGCCGGCGTGCGCGCCAGCGTGCCGAGCAGCGCGTCGACCAGCGGCCGCAATTCGGTTGCCGCCTCCGGCTCGCCGCGCGCCTTGCCGCGCAGCCGCGCCAGCGCCAGCTCGCGATCGACCTGGCGGCTCATCGCTTCCGCGACATCCTCGACGTTGCGCGCGAGCTCCGACTGGCCGAGCTCCTTCAGCCGCGCGGCATCAGCGGCGAGCGCCGCCAGCGGCGTCTTGAAGCCATGCGCGAGATCGGCGGCGCGGCTGCGCGAGCGCATGATCTCGCGGCTCTGTGCATCGAGCAGCGCATTGACCTCCTCGACCAGGGGCGCCACCTCGCTGGGCACCGCGACCGGAAGATAACGACGGCGGCCGCTGCGGATTTCAGCGACACCCTCGCGCAGCACCATCAGCGGCCGCAGGCCGAGGCTGACCTGGACGGAAGTGCCGACCGCGAGGATCGCAGCGAGCACGGCGAGCGCGATCGACAGGTCCTTCGCAAACGCGCGCACGGCGCTGGTGGCGCCGTCGAGATCATAGGCGACCGCTGCCCGGACGCGGGTCTGCTTGTCCGGATTCATCACGATGCCACGCTCGGCGACCAGCACGCGCGCGCCGACGGGACCGATCAGCTCGTGCTGATGCACGTCGCTCGGCCCGGGCTCATCGATCGGCAGCGGCATGATCGTGTCCCACAGCGAACGCGAGCGCAGCAACTGGCCGTGATCGTCGGAAATCTGCCAGTACAGGCCGGACAACGGCACCGTGAAACGCGGATCGGCCGGCGGCCGCGCCACCATGATGCGCCCGTCGCCGTCGACCTCGAGACCGTTGAGCAATTGGCGCAGGTGAATGTCGAGATCGGAGGCGAGCGTGCGCGCGACGTGGCGCTTGAACAGCACGACCATGCCGAAGCCGGCGACTCCGAGCGCGACCAGAATGGCGATGGTGCCCGCCGCCACCAGCCGCAGCCGCAGCGAACCCAGCCTCATCAGACGGTTTCCGGGATCATGTAGCCGAAGCCGCGCCGGGTCTCGATGATGTCGGCCCCTAACTTCTTGCGGACGCGCCTGATCAGCACTTCGAGCGCGTTGGAGTCGTGGTCATGGCCGAGGCCGTAGACATTCTCCTCGAGCTCGTGCTGCGGCACGACGCGGCCGCTGTGCCGCAGCAGATAGGCGATCAGCCGATATTCGAGCTGCGACAGCGCCACCGGCACACCGGAGAGGCTGACCTTCATCTGGCGTTCGTCGAGCGTGAGATCGCCTGACGACAGCACCGGGGCCGCGTGGCCGGCGGAGCGGCGCACGATCGCGCGCAGCCGCGCCAGCAGCTCCTCGTTGCGAAACGGCTTGGGCAGATAGTCGTCGGCGCCGGCATCGATGCCGTCGACCCGCTCCGCCCAGCTCGCCCGCGCGGTCAGGATCAGCACCGGCATGTGGCGGCCCGCGCCGCGCCAGCGCTTCAAAACCGACAGGCCGTCCATGCCCGGCAGACCGAGATCGAGCACGACGGCGCCATAGTCCTCGGTGTCGCCGAGAAACCAGGCCTGCTCGCCATCCCCCGTGGTCTCCACCACATAGCCGGCCGCCTGCAGCGTCCGCGACAGGTCGGACGACAGCCGCGGATCATCCTCGACCAGCAGCACACGCATCTACTTTTCCTCGACCCGCTCGATCTCCCCGCTGCGCGCATCGACATAGACCTCGCGCACGCGCCCGTCGCGGCCGATCACCCGAAATTCGTAGCGCCAGCGGCCGCGCTGGCGCTCGATGTCGATCCCCGTCACGTCACCCGCGATCCGGCCGCGCACCCGCGGCAGGATCTGCGACAGCGGCAGGACGTCCCCCGCTTCCACCGCGTGCCGCACCGCATCGCGGCGCTCGCGATCGTCCTCTCGCGCATCGGTTGCCGCCGACGCCGCGGTCGAGATCAGCATCGCCAGTATCGTGATGCGCATGAACCGTCCAATTTGAGGCAAATGCATGATGGTCCCGGAGCAGGCCGCGATGCCTGGCATTCGCAGATGCTAGGGAGGTCGCATGGCTTTTAGTGTGAAGTTCCGGTGTCGGAATTACGCCCCAGACCGGTGCGAGGGTGGAGACTCGCACCCCGTGCGCCACCCTGCCCGAGGCGAGCTGACAATTCGCTGACGTCCCGCGACAGGTTGCCGTCAGCGCGGCTGCGACACGCTCCCCTTCAGCCCGGCGAATGCCGGGCGCGGTGAAGTGCGGAGAGTGAGCATGCGTATCACGTTGGCGTCGGCAATCGTGCTGGCGGCGTTCGGTGGCCTCGTTGCGGTGGCGCAGGCCCGTCAGGAGACGGCGCCGGAGCTGGTGCCGGTGGTGCGCGCCGATGGTAGCGCGTTGGCGCAGCTTGCCGGGCGCGAGGCCGGGCACGACGACCGCACGCTGAGCTACGAGCCCGCCCGCCGGGAGCGCGAAGGCGACGACGACGATCAGGACGAGCCGCGCCGCTGACGGCCCTAAGCCGTCAGCCCGGCTTCGTACCAGTCCCGGCTCGCCTTGACGATGCGCACGACCGACAGCATCACCGGGACTTCGACGAGAACGCCCACGACAGTCGCCAGCGCCGCGCCCGAGTCGAGCCCGAACAGGCTGATCGCCGCGGCCACCGCGAGCTCGAAGAAGTTGCTCGCGCCGATCAGCGCGGCGGGTGCGGCCACGCACCAGGCGACGCCGAGCCGGCGGCTCAGCCAATAGGCGATGCCGGCGTTCAGATAAACCTGGATCAGGATCGGCACGGCAAGGATCGCGATCACCCCCGGCTGTTTCAGGATCTGTTCGCCCTGGAAGCCGAACAGCAGCACCAGCGTGGCCAGCAGCGCCAGCAGCGAGACCGGCTGCAGCAGCCCCAGGGTGCGCTCGAACGCGCCGTCCTTGCTGCGCAGCAACGCGCGCCGCCACAGCTGCGAGACGATCACCGGCACCACGATGTAGAGCAGCACCGACAGGAGCAGCGTCGTCCACGGCACCGAGATCGAGGCGACGCCGAGCAGGAGGCCGACGAGCGGCGCGAACAGGAACACCATGATGACGTCGTTGAGCGCGACCTGGCTCAGCGTGTAATGCGGCTCGCCCTCGCAGAGATTGGACCACACGAACACCATCGCCGTGCACGGCGCCGCCGCGAGCAGGATCAGGCCGGCGATGTAGGACGAGACCTGTCCCGCCGGCAGCATCGGCGCGAAGACGTGGCCGATGAAGATGCTGCCGAGCAGCGCCATCGAGAACGGCTTGATCGCCCAGTTCACCAGCAGCGTGACGCCGATGCCGCGCCAATGCTCTCTGACGCCGCCGAGCGCGGCGAAGTCGATCTTCAGCAGCATCGGGATGATCATCAGCCAGATCAGGACGGCGACCGGCAGATTGACCCGCGCGATCTCGGCCGCGGCCACCGCCGCGAACACGCCCGGCAGCAGATGGCCGAGCGCAATGCCGACGCCGATGCACAGCAGCACCCAGATCGAGAGATAGCGTTCGAATGTCGTCATCGGATCAGGCCACGTCGGAGCGGGACGAGGTGGCGCCCTCGCCGGCCCCGATCTCGCGCAGCCGCGTCGCGAGCGAGAGCTGGTCGATGCGATCGAGCGGCAGGTTGATGAAGGCACCGATGCGGTTCTTCAGATAGCGGAAGGCGGTCGTGAACGCCGCGAGCTTCTCCAGCTCCGAGCCTTCGACCGCCGCGGGATCCTCGATGCCCCAATGCGCGGTCATCGGCTGCCCCGGCCACAGCGGGCAGGCCTCGCCGGCGGCGTTGTCGCAGACGGTGAAGACGAAATCCATCGCCGGCGCGCCGGCGGCGGCGAACTCGCTCCAGCTCTTCGAGCGCATACCCTCGGTCGGATAATCCATGCGCGCGAGCAGTTCGAGCGCCAGCGGATGCACCGCGCCCTTCGGCGTGCTGCCGGCCGAGAACGACCGGAAGCGGCCGGCGCCGTCCTTGCGCAGGATCGATTCGGCGAGCACCGAGCGCGCGGAGTTTCCGGTGCAGAGAAACAGAACATTGTAGATGCGATCAGGCACGGCTCTTCTCCTTCCGCTTCGGCGGACAGCACGGCGTGAGGCTCTCGATCACGGGTGCGCAGATATCGGGGCGGCCGCCGCAGCAATCCTTGAGCAGGAACAGCGCGACCTGCTGAAACGCCGCGAGGTCGGCGCGGTAGACGATCGAGCGGCTGTGCCGGGTCGAGCCGACGAGGCCGGCCCGCGCCAGCACCGAAAGGTGCGACGACAGCGTATTCTGCGGCACCTCGAGCAGGCGCGCGAGCTCGCCCGCCGGCAGCCCCTCGGGCTCGTGCTGCACCAGGGTGCGGAAGGCCTGCAGCCGCGTCGGTTGCGCCAGCGCGGCCAGCGCCAGAACGGCTTGTTCATTTTCCATATATCCAGAATTATCGATATATTGGATCGGCGTCAAGCCGGCAGGCGCGGCGATGCCGGACCCGGCAACCGGTCATAGCTTATTTCCAATATTCTAGAAATATCGTTTGACTCCCGGCGCTGCTCTGCCGCATCCTGCGATCATGAAGCTCGATGACGCCGCCGCCCGCCTGGAAGCCCTCGGCAACACCACGCGCCTGAAGATCTACCGCGCCCTGGTGCGCGCCGGACATGCCGGCATGCCCGTGGGCAAGCTGCAGGAGCGGCTGAAGATCCCGGCGTCCACCCTGTCGCATCACGTCAAGACGCTGGTCGCGGTCGGGCTGATCTCGCAGCTTCGCGAGGGCACCACCCTGGTCTGTCATGCGGAATACGACGTGATGCGCTCGCTGCTCGGCTTTCTCGTCTCGGAATGCTGCGTCGAGGAGCGCGGCTGCGGCGCCGCGAGCACGGCCGCCTGACGATTTGTCGTATAATTCGATCATTCTAGAAATACAGGAGGTCAATCATGTCGGAAGCCAAGACGGTCGCCATCATCGGCGCGGGCCCGGTCGGGCTCGCCGCGGCGGCCCATGCGCTGCAGCGCGGATTGCGGCCGGTCGTGCTGGAAGCCGGTCCCGAGGCCGCGCACGCCGTGCGGCAGTGGCAGCATGTCCAGCTGTTCTCGCCGTGGAAGTACAATGTCGATACGGCGGCGGCGCGGCTGCTCGCGGGGACGGGGTGGAATTCGCCGGACCCCGAGGTCTACCCGACCGGCCGCGAGCTGATCGAGAGCTATCTGGCGCCGCTGGCGACCCGCAGCGCGCTGCGCGATGTGATCAGGACCTCGCACCGCGTCACCGCGATCAGCCGTGTCGGCTTCGACAAGGCCAAGTCGAAGGGCCGCAGCACCGCGCCGTTCGAGCTGCGGTATCGCAACGGCAAAGGCTGTGCGGCGATGCAGGCCGATGCGGTGATCGACGTCTCCGGCACCTGGTTCTCGCCCAATCCCGCCGGCGGCAATGGTCTGCCCGCGCTCGGCGAGACCGAGCATGCATCGCGCATCGCCTATGGCATGCCCGACGTCAGTGGCGCTCAGCGCCACCGCTATGCCGGCAAGACCACGGCCGTGCTCGGCGCCGGGCATTCCGCGATCGGCACCCTGATCGACCTCGCAGCCATGGCCGAGGAGGCGCCGGGCACGCAGGCGATCTGGCTGCTGCGGGCAGATGATCCCGCCAAATCGTTCGGCGGCGGCAGCGCCGACCAGCTCGCGGCGCGGGGTGAGCTCGGCATGGCCTTCGCCGCGCTGGTGCGCTCGGAGCGCATCCGCGTCGAGGCCGGATTTCACGTCAGCCGTATCGCCGGCGACGATGGACGGCTGCAGATCATCGCGAGTGGCGATCGCAGCGTCCGGGCCGACGAGTTGATCGTGGCCACCGGCTTCCGCCCGGATCTCTCGCTGCTGTCGGAGCTGCGGCTGCGGCTCGATCCTGCCATCGAGGCGCCGGTCGCGCTGGCGCCGCTGATCGATCCGAACGAGCATTCCTGCGGCACGGTGCGGCCGCACGGCGCCCGCGAGCTGGCGCAGGCCGACGAGCCCGGCCTCTATCTCGCCGGCATGAAGAGCTATGGCCGCGCGCCGACCTTCCTGATGATGACGGGCTACGAGCAGGTGCGCTCGATCACCGCGGATATCGCCGGCGACAAGGCCGCGGCCGCGCGCGTCGAGCTGCAACTGCCCGAGACCGGCGTCTGCACGCGCGGCGGACTGGAGAGCATTGCAGCCCTGTCCGGCTGCTGTGGCGGACCGGCGCCGGCGGAGGTAGACAGTTGCTGCGCTGATGACGCCAAGGCCAAGGCGGCGGGCCGCAGCGGCTGCGGCTGCTCCTGACGAAAGCGCGAACGAGAGGTTGTAGAGAATGCAGGCACGACGGCTGGGCGTGGTCATCGCTCTCGGCACCGCCCAGACCTTGGCCTGGGGATCGAGCTACTATCTGCCGGCGATCCTCGCCGACCCGATCGCGCGCGATCTCGGCATCTCCGACAACTGGTTCTTCGCCGCCTTCTCGGCCTCGCTGATCATCTCCGGTCTGCTCGGCCCGCGCATCGGCCGGCAGATCGATCGCGTCGGCGGCCGGCAGGTGCTGTGCGCCTCCAATATCGTGCTGGCGATCGGGCTCACGCTGCTCGGCCTGTCGCATTCCCTCTGGGTGATGGCGATCGCCTGGCTGTGGCTCGGCGTCGGCATGGGCCTCGGCCTCTACGACGCCGCGTTCGGCGCGCTCGGGCGCATCTATGGCAAGGACGCGCGCGGCGCGATCACCGGCATCACGCTGATCGCAGGCTTTGCCTCCACTGTGGGCTGGCCGCTCAGCACCTGGGGACTCGCCACGATCGGCTGGCGCGAGACCTGCTTCGCCTGGGCGATCGCGCATCTCGTCATCGGCCTGCCGCTCAATCTGTCGCTGCCGCGCGCCACCGCGATCGCTCCCGGCGACCTGCCCACGGGCAAGCCGAACATCCCGCTCGACCGTCCGATGGTGCTGATCGCGTTTGCGATGGCCGCGGCCTGGACCGTGACCGCGGCGATGGCCGTGCATCTGCCGCGGCTGATGGAATCGTTCGGCGCGACGCCGGCGCAGGCGCTGTTCGCCGGCATGATGATCGGTCCCGCGCAGGTCGCCGCGCGGGTGTTCGAGGCCGGCTTTCTCAGCCGCTTCCATCCGCTGGCCTCGGCGCGGCTCGCCTGCGTCACCCACCCGCTCGGCGCGCTGACCATCGGCCTGTTCGGCGGCGGCGCCGCGGCGGCCTTCGCGCTGCTGCACGGCTCCGGCAACGGCATTCTCACGATCGCGCGCGGCACGCTGCCGCTCGCGATCTTCGGCCCCGCCAACTACGCCTACCGGCTCGGCCTGATCGGCGCGCCGTCGCGGATCTGCCAGGCGTTCGCGCCGCTGCTGTTCGGCCTGCTGATCGACGCGCTCGGCCGCGGCGTGCTGATCGTCTCGGCAAGCCTCAGCCTGTCGGCGCTGACAGCCCTGATGCTGCTCGCGGCCGAGCGCGCCGAAACGGCGGTCCCAGGCAGCGCGCCGGACGAGGCGGCGTGAGCCGGTCCTTCAGACTTTCTTAACCAGCTTTTGGGGCTTCCGCACCGGTCGGACGCCGCGGCCCGGCAGGACGGCGCGCATATACGGAAAGTTGAAACTTCGACGAAACGATAACCCGTGATCATACGGGGGACGTTCACGACACGATGGCGTTGCAACGCAAACACATGCTTCGTGTCGGTGCCGTGGCCGCCTGTGTCGGGATCTTCCTGGCCGGCGCCGATCTCGCCGTGACCGCACTGATCGGCGGCCAGACGACACGGCAGCTCAGCGAACTCAGCAAGGTGGCGCTGCGCCGTTCCGAGGCCGCGATCGATTCCGCCGGCGCGATCCTCAACCGCCTGATCGCCAAGGGGCCGATGGATTGCAGCGCCCTCGCGCTGCAGGCGTTGCGCCTGAGCGTCTATCAAGGAACGATCGTCAAGGACATTCGCACCGTCGATCGGCACGGCTCGGTGCTGTGCGCGGCCTATCCCGAGACGCTCGAATTCGACAATGGCTGGGCGCGGCAGGAGGAGATGTTCAAGTCGACCGACGGCGAGCTGCGGCTGTTCCGGGTCGAGCAGTTCACGGGCGCCGCGTTCGCGGTGATGCGCGACATCGACGCCTCGACATCGCTGGCGGCGATCCTGCGCATCGACGGCAATCTGCTCGACGTGATGCCGGTCGGTCTGCGCGGCGAGAGCGACGTCACGCTCACTTTGCCGGACGGCGAGCAGGTCGCCGGCTATCATCCAGGCGCAGCGGCGAGGCCGTCAGCGCAATCCGTGGCCTTCACCACCGTGTCCGACCGCTATCCGCTGCAGGCCACGATCCATGTCCGGCCGCACGGCCTGAGCGCGCGGCAGGAGACAGCCTATCTCCTGACCATGCTCGCCGCCGGCATGCTCGGAGGCCTGTTCGGCCTGCTGCTCGCGAGCTACCTCAACCGGCCGGTCGATCCGGTCGCCGAACTCGACCGCGGGCTCGCGGCCCATGAGTTCAAGCCCTATCTGCAGCCGACCTTCCGGTTGAAGACCGGCGATATCGTCGGCTGCGAGATTCTGGCGCGCTGGGAGCGAGCCGACGGCCGGGTGATCCAGCCGATGAGCTTCATCCCGCTCGCCGAAAACACCGGCCGCATCGAGAAGCTGACCTGGCAGATCCTGAAGGCCGCGCTGCGCGAACTGCAGCCGGAGATGAAGCAGGACAAGCTGTTCAAGATGTCGGTCAACATCACGCCGCGCCATCTGCTCGGCGACGGCTTCATCGAGGAGCTGCGCAAGGTTGTCGCCTCCTCCTCGGTCTCGACCCGCCAGGTCGTGCTCGAGGTCACCGAGCGCGAGGAACTCGCCGACCTCACCAAGGCGACGACGGTGGTGAAGGAGCTCAGCGAGCTCGGCTTCCGCATCGCGCTCGACGACGTCGGCATCGGCCACAGCGGGCTCTCCACCATCCAGCGGCTCGGCGCGCGCATCCTGAAGATCGACAAGTTCTTCGTCGATGCGATCACGCGCGACCAGTCGGCGGTCGTGGTGGTGCAGATGCTGGTGGCGCTGGCGCGCGAGCTCGACATGTCCGTCGTGGCCGAGGGCATCGAGCATCAGGAGCAGGTCGACGCACTGATCGCCTGCGGCGTCGAGGAAGGCCAGGGTTATCTGGTCGCCCCGCCGCTGTCGCTCGACCGCTTCAAGCAGTTCCTCGAGATGCGGCGCATCGCGGCTCCGGCCGGCCGCGTGACCAAGCCGGAGCTGGCGGCGTAGCGCGCTCGTCCAACTACTGCCTGATCATCTGGCCGCGGATCTCGCCGCCCGGGTTGGCCTGGGTGTGGATGTTGGCGTACCACTTCCCGGCCAGCAGATCGGCGGCCTGCGCCTCGGTGAGCGCCGCCGCGCCGGTGATCGGCGGCTCCGGACTCTTGAACGGCAGCACGATGCCGGCGGTCTTGCCGGGCTCGCTCGGGCCGTGGAAATGCGCGCCGATCGGCGGCCCGCTGAGGCCTGAGAAGGTGATCTTCCAGGTCAGCGTCCTGGTCGCGATGTCGAAGGTTGCCTCCGCGGTGCCCGAGGCCGTACTCGCGTTCGGCGGCACCTCGTTTGCGGCCTTCAGCTCCGATTTCAGGACGACGGTGTCGGCGTGAGCGAGCGGCGCGGCCGCGAGGCCGGCCAAGAAGGCGAGCAGCGCCCAGCCAGACGTCCGATGCATGGTTTCCCCCAGATGTTTTCCGCAGTCTGGAGTGTGAGACCCCTCGAGGCAAGCCGATATTCCGCAAGCCGTACTGAACCCGCGGCAGCCGGCTTGATTGATCAGAAGCGGCCGCTGTGCCAAACAGGCGGACCCCCACGAGGAGCACGACAGAAGGCGATGGCGGAACGGATGGCTGCTTCCAAGACGGCGCGCGGCAAGGTCGGACGGCCCTCGCTCGAACGTGCCGGCGAGGTCGAGGAGCGCATCCTGGATGCCGCCAAGACGGTGTTCCTCGCCCACGGCTTCGAGGGCGCCAGCGTCGACGAAATCGCGCAGACCGCGCGGGCCGGCAAGCCGACAATCTACGCGCGCTTCCCCAGCAAGGCGGCGCTGTTCGCGGCGGTGATCGCCCGCCAGGCGGCGAACAACACGCAATATGAGAATTTGGTGCCGCAGGGGCGCAGCTTCCGCGCGCGCCTCGTCAACCTGGCGCTGACGCTGATCGAGCGCGCCTTCGTCGGCGAGACCATCGGCCTGATGCGCACGGCGATCGCCGAGAACCCGCGCTTCCCCGAACTGACGCTGGAGATCCAGGATTCGGCGCGCGAGCGCGCGACGCGCAATGTCGGCCAAGCGATCGCCGAATTGGCACGCGCCGAAGGCCTTTACGGCAAGGGCGCCTTCGCAGCCGACAGGATCGGGGAGACCGCGAAGATCTTCATCGATCTCGTCGTGTTCTCGATGCTGTTCCGCGCCCTGCTCGGCGAAGACATGCGCGCGCTGAAAAAGGAAGCGCAGGCCTATGTGGAAGGGCGTGTGGATTTTTTCCTGTCGGCGGCGACGTGAGAAGGCAGTCCAACAGCATCTGCGCGGAACACGGCTCAGCAAATAGTCCGTATAAGCGCCCGGACTGACGAGAGGAGAGAATGCATGCAACTCTCTCCGCACGTCATCCCGGGGCGTTCGCGCGCAAAATGGCGCAGCCATTTTGGAGCAGCGCGAACGAGCCCGGAATCCATAGCCTCAGGCTGCGATGAGGTGCGAGCTGCGCGTGGCGGAAAGCGTGGGCCACGCTGACAGACGTGGTTATGGATTCCGGGCTCGCGCTGCGCGCGCCCCGGAATGACGGGGGGAGAGAGCCGGCACATCACTCACGATGTTGGGGATGCGCTAGGCGTCGCGCTGGAGCTGGCACTCCGGCAGATGCCGCAACACCTATTTCTCCCCGCCCCTCGCCCTCAGCTCCGGAAAGATCGTCTCGTCCTGCAGGATGACGTCGGCCGTGCGCTGGTAGTGCGCGGTCAATAGCGCGACCGCGCCCTCGACATCGGCGTTCAGCACCGCCTGCACGATTGCGGCGTGCTCGTCGCCGACGGCGCGTGACGGGAACGCCTTGCGGATCGAGAGCCGGCGGTAGCGATAGAGCTGGTCGGCGAGCTGCTCGCAGAATCCGATCAGAGATTGCGAGCCGCAATTTGCGATCAGAACGCGATGATAGATCCGGTGCAGCTTTTCCCACTCCTTATTGTCCTCGAACGTCGTGGCGCTGAGCGAGCGCGGCGCGCGGCTGAGGCGATGCTGCGCCAGCACCAGTTGTTCCTCCCAGGACGGCGTTGCCGCCTTCATCGACTCCCGCAGCGCCAGCGCCTCGACCCAGCAGCGCGTCTTGGTCAGTTCGGCGAGCTCGGCGCGACTGATGTCCTTGACGTAGAAGCCGCGCTGCTCGCGCACCTCGACCAGCCCGTCGGCGGTGAGGCGGTTGAGCGCCTCGCGCAGCGGCGTCTGCCCGGTCTGATAGGTCTCGGTCAGGAAGCGCATCTGTAGCTTGCGCGACGGTGCCAGCCGCCCGGACAGCAGGTCCTCGCGCAACCGGTCATACACATGGCTTGCCTGGGTCGACGGGCCCTGCCCGTCGGCCTCGATCACCGCGTCCAATTTCGATCTCCCTCGGAATCGCCGCTCATGTATAGAGCTTGGTCTCGAGACATAAAATTTATAAATTATGATTGATTTCAATTTTTTATGTAATAAAAGAGCTCAGCCGCCTCGCCGGCCGAAAGCAAAAAGCATCGCGCGCTCCTGCCAGGGATCGCGCCGGAGGACTCGTCCATGACCCGATTTCCGGTCACGGCTCTGCGCAGCGTCGACCTCGGCACGTCCGATCTCGGCCGGTCCGAGGCGTTCTATCGCGACGTCTGGGGGCTGGAGCGGGTCGCGACGGCCGATGGCGTCGTCTATCTGCGCGCGACCGGGAGCGACCATCACGTCGTCGCGCTGCACCGAAGCGACCGCACCGAGTTGAAGGCGGTGACGTTCCGCGTCGCCGAGGTCAGCGATTTCGAGCCCATCGCCCGCCACGCCATCCGCGAGGGCGCGACCTTGATCGCGGCCGCCGCGCCGAACCCGGCGCCAGATGGCGGCGTGATCCTGAGCCTGCGCAGCCCGGAGGGCTGCACGCTGCGCTTCGTGCATGGCGACATCACGCATGAGGCCAGGCCATCGCGGCCGGAGCTGCCGGAGCGCCTCGCCCACGTCAATCTCAACAGCACCGATGTGGACCGCACCGCCGCGTTCTATGAGAAGGCGCTCGGCTTCCAGCTGACGGATCGCTCGGCGGCGATGGCCTTCGTCCGCTGCAATTCCGACCACCATGCCGTCGTCATCGCGAGCGCCAAGGTGAACAGCCTGAACCACGTCGCCTTCCTGATGCCGACCTGGGAGGGCGTGATGCGCGGCGCCGGCCGCATGATCGATGCCGGCTATCCGATCGCCTGGGGCGTCGGCCGCCACGGGCCGGGCAACAACGTGTTCGCCTATTTCATCGATCCCGTCGGTACCGTCATCGAATACACCGCCGAGGTGCTGCAGGTCGACGACGACTATGTCGTGCACGGCCCGGAGCATTGGGTCTGGCCGCCCGGCCGCACCGATCAATGGGGCATCGCGCCGCCCAAGGCCGATCACGTCAAGGCCGCGCAGCTCGCGGTCGGCTTCGCCGCCTGATCCCAGTCCCAGCTACGAGCCTCCCGCGTCATGTCAGCAGAACATCATCAGGTCGTCATCATCGGCTTCGGTCCGACCGGCGCCGTCGCAGCCAGCCTGCTCGGCCGCGCGGGCATCTCCACGCTCGCGATCGACCGCGCCCGCGAGATCTACGACAAGCCGCGTGCGATCGCCCTCGACCACGAGATCATGCGGCTGTTCGACAATCTCGGCATCGCCGGTGAGGTCAGCCGCTACGTCGCGCCGTTCCCGGCCTCCGAGCACTTTGGCGCGCAAGGGCAATTGATCCGGCGCATCGACATGGTCGGCGAGCCCTACCCGCTCGGCTACACGCCGAGCATGGTGTTCACCCAGCCGCCGGTCGAGCAGGTGATGCGCGACCGTGTCGCCGCCTGTCCCTCGGTGACGGTCGAGCTCGGCACGACGCTGACCGACATCCGGCAGGATGCGAACGCGGCAACCGTCGTGCTGCAGCGAGAGGACGGCAGCACGCGCGAGGTCAGCGCCGACTACGTCATCGCCTGCGACGGTGCCTCCAGCACCGTTCGCCAGACATTCGGCATCCGCTTCGACGATCTCGACTTCGACGAGCCGTGGCTGGTGGTGGACCTGCGCGTCAACGTGACAGGCGCCGGCAAGCTGCCAAAGACGGCCGCTCAGTTCTGCAATCCGGCGCGGCCGACGACCTACATCATCGGGCCCGGCAATCACCGCCGCTTCGAGATCATGCTCCGCCCCGGCGAGGACCGCCATGCAATGGAGCAGCCGGATCAGGTCTGGCGCCTGTTGTCGCCCTGGCTCTCTCCCGAGGATGGCGAGCTGTGGCGCGCGGCGAGCTATCGCTTCCATGCGCTGGTCGCGAGCCGCTGGCGGCAGGGCCGCGTGCTGCTCGCCGGCGACGCCGCGCATCAGCAGCCGCCCTTCATCGGCCAGGGCATGTGCCAGGGCCTGCGCGATGCAGCGAACCTCAGCTGGAAGCTGATCCGCGTGCTGCGCGGCAAGTCGCATGACACGCTGCTCGACAGCTACGAAGCCGAGCGCAGCACCCATGTGCGCGAGCTCACCACGCGCATCAAGGCGATCGGCCGCGTCATCTGCGAGCAGGATCCGGTCGCCGCGGCAGCGCGCGACGAACGCATTCTCGCCGAAGGCGGCGGCGCGCCACGCACCATCACCCGGCAGGAGATCGTGCCGCCGCTCACGACGGGGTTGCTGGCCTCGAAGCCGAACGCCGCCAACGGCACGCTGTTTCCGCAGCCCTGGATCGTCGGCGACGGCGGCCGCGCACTGCTCGACACGGTCGCTGGCACCGGCTGGCGCCTCGTGCTCGACGGCCGCGCGCTGAACGCTCCGGCCCTGCCGTCCGACATCACGGCGATCGCCATCGGCGGCGGCGGCCTGCGGGAGGAAAGCGGCGTGGTCGAACGCTGGTTCGAGCGCCATGGCTGCCACGCCGCGCTGGTGCGGCCCGACCACTACGTCTACGGCGTCGCCAAGGACGCTCCGGAACTTGCCGCGCTACTGAGCGAGCTGAACGACCGACTGAACTAATCAAAACAACAACATCACACGGGGAAGCGCCATGACGACACCAACGGGAGCCACGACCGGATCGGCAGGAGGACGCGCCATCGCCGTCCTCATCATGCTGTTCCTGTTCCAGACCTTGAACTTCTTCGACAAGCTGGTGTTCGGCCTGTCGGCCGTGCCGATGATGAAGGAGCTGGGCCTGAGCCCGAAGGATTTCGGCCTGATCGGCAGCAGCTTCTTCCTGCTGTTCTCGCTGTCGGGCATGGCGGTCGGCATGTTCGTGGTCGGCCGCTTCCCGGTGAAATGGCTGCTGCTGATCATGGCCGGCATCTGGTCGGCGACGCAGCTGCCGATCTTCTTCTCCAGCTCGATCGCCGTGCTGGTGATCTGCCGCATCATCCTCGGCGCCGGCGAAGGCCCTGGCCTGCCGACCGCGCTGCATGCCTGCTACAACTGGTTTCCGCAGGACAGGCGCAGCGTGCCGAGCGCCGTGGTGCTGCAGGGCATCAGCGTCGGTCTGTTGGCGGGCGGTCCGATCCTGACTTATGTGATCGTCAACTATGGCTGGCGCACTGGCTTCCTGTTCTGCGGCCTGCTCGGGCTCGCCTGGATGGTCGGCTGGTTCTTCGTCGGCGGCGAAGGCCCCTACTCGGCGCAGGCGCCGCAGGCCGTTGCGAGCGACAAGGCGCTGCCCGCGCGCGTGCTGTGGGGCGATGCCACCGTGATCGGCGTTATCATCATGTCGACCGCGTCGTACTGGATCGTCGGCATGTCCGCGACGTGGCTGCCGCCTTTTCTGCAGCTCGGGCTTGGCTACAAGCAGGTCGAGGTCGGCTGGATCATTTCGGGCATCTACCTGTTCCAGTCGCCGCTGCTGCTCGGCGGCTCATGGCTCACGCAATTCCTGCAGCGTAAGGGCTTCAGCCTGCGCGCCTGCCTCGGCCATGCCTCGGGGCTGGCGCTGCTCGCCGCCGGCTGCGCGCTGCTGCTCAGCATCGTCACCACGGGCCCGCTGCAACTCGCCTGCGTCGCGATTGCCTTCGCAGCTCCCAGCCTCACCACGATCTTCGGCCCGGTCGCGCTCGGCGCCATCGCGCCGGCCGTGCAGCGCGGCCGTCTGATCGTCGTGATCTATTCGGGCAACGCCGCCTCGGCGCTGATCTCGAACGCGCTCACCGGCTGGATCGTCGGCGAGGCCGGTCCCAACGCGCCGCTCGGCTATGCCCATGCCATGACCTTCACCGCCGGCGTGCTCATCGTCGGCGCCATCTCCGCCTTCGCCCTGATCTTCCCGGAGCGCACCATTGCGCGCTTCGCGCGGACGGCGCAGGAACCAACCTCCCCCTCCGCCATCGCGGCGGTCTCGACCTGACCAGAGGACATCCCATGAAATTCGCGAGCTTCACCATCAACAACACGCCGTCCTGGGGACTGGTCGAAGGCGACGAGGTCGCCGATCTCGGCGTCGTCTTGCGCGATCGCTTCCCGGACCTGAAATCGGCGATCACCGCCGATGCGCTGAAGGAGGCGGCGGCGGCGGCCAGCGGCGCCAAGCGGCATGCGCTGTCGGCCATCACCTTCCTGCCTGTCATCCCCAACCCCGACAAGATCCTCTGCATCGGCCTGAACTACGAGACCCACCGCAAGGAGACCGGCCGCTCAGAGGTCGAGAACCCCACGGTGTTCGGCCGCTTCGCCAACAGCCAGACCGGGCATCTTGCGAACATCATCCGCCCGCGTGTCTCGACCGATCTCGATTTCGAAGGCGAGCTCGCCATCGTCATCGGCAAGCCCGGCCGCTACATCCCGCGCGCCGAGGCCTTCAAGCACATCGCCGGCTATGCCTGCTACAATGAGGGCAGCGTGCGCGACTTCCAGCGCCATACGCATCAGTTCACCCCGGGCAAGAATTTCCCCGACACCGGCGCGTTCGGGCCGTGGCTGGTGACGGCTGACGAGATCGACGATCTCGGCCCGCTCAAGCTGCAGACGCGGCTGAACGGCGAGGTGGTGCAGGAGGCGACGATCAGCCAGATGATCTTCGATATCCCGCGCCAGATCGAATATTGCTCGTCCTTCACCCGGCTCGAGCCCGGCGACGTCATCGCCACCGGGACCCCCGGCGGCGTCGGCTCCCGCCGCACGCCCCCGCTGTGGATGAAGCCGGGCGACGTGGTGGAGGTCGAGATCGACAAGATCGGGCTGCTGCGGAACGGGATCGCGGACGAAGCGGTGTGAGCTCGCCTTGTAGGGTGGGCAAAGCCGCCGCCGAAGGCGGCGGCTTGTCCACCGTGCATCGGCGAACTCATCAGCCAACGGTTGGCACGCCGCCATTGTCGCCGGCGTTGGTGGAGAGAGCACGGCAGCGCCTTTGCCCACCCTACAATCGAACGCTCTCCTCCGTCATTCCGGGGCATTCGCGCGCAAATGGCGAAGCCATTTTGAGGCAGCGCGAATGAGCCCGGAATGACGGGAAGCGGGAGCGAGAGTCAGGAGGCCATTGTCATTCCGGGGCAGCCCGCCAGGGCTGAACCCGGAATCTCGAGATTCTCAGGTGCGCAACTGCGCAACGTAGTTCGATGCTTGCGCATCGCCCCGGAATGACAGCCGAGATCCCAATTCCCCCTCAATGCGCCATTGCCGGGCCGCCGCCGAGCTTCACCTTGCGCAAGGTCAGCGCCAGCGGAATCGCCGAAAGTGAGATCAGCATCAGCGCCCAATACACATCCACATAGGCCAGCAGCGAGGACTGCATCTGCACGGTCTGGCCGATCCAGGCCAGCGCCTGCTGCTTCGCCAGTACCATCGAGCTGCCGTGGGCGGCGAAGTAGTTGGTCACCTGGTTCAGCGTGTCCTGATAGGCCGGGTTCGACGGGATCGTGCCCTCGACGAGACGGTTTTGGTGGAACTGGCCGCGATGCGCGAGGATATTGGCGGCGAGAGACACGCCGATCGAGCCGCCGGTGTTACGCGCGGCGTTGATCAGCGCCGAGGCCTGGTCGGTTCGTTCAGGGGGAATGCCGTTGTAGGACGCGGTCGTGATCGACAGGAAGATCAGCGGCAGGCCGATGCCGATCAGCATGCGGGACTCCGCGAAGAACCAGAAGTCGACATTGGCGTAGACCCGCGTCAGGTCATACATCGCGAACGCCACGACGGCGGCGCCGGTCATGATCATGTATTTCGGCTGTACCTTGCCGGAAAGCCGCCCGACCGCGAACATCATGGCCATGGTGACCAGGCCGCCGGGCGACAGCACGAGGCCGGCCCAGGTGGCGGTATAGCCGAAATCCTGCTGCACCATCTGCGGCAGCATCTGCGTGGTGCCGAGCAGGATGGCGCCGGTCGCGAGCATCACCAGGAAGCAGGCGCCGAACTGGCGCGAGGCCAGCATGCGCACGTCGACCGTCGGGTTCTTCTGGTTCATCTCCCACGGGATCATGGCGATGAAGGCGGTGACACAGACCGCGGCAGTGATCACGATGAAGCGGGAGTCGAACCAGTCGTCCTCCAGGCCGCGATCGAGCATCAGTTCGAGCGCGCCAAGGAAGGTCGCGACCAGGATGAAGCCGACGACGTCGAAGCCATGCGCCTGCTTGCGCCGCTCCTCGGTGACCTCCTGCGGCTCCTTGAGGATCAGCCCGATCAGCACCATCGCGGCGACGCCGACGGGACCGTTGATCAGGAAGCACCAGTGCCAGGAGGCATTGTCCGAGAGATAGCCGCCGAGCGTCGGACCGACCACAGGCGCGACGACAACGGCGACGCCGAACAGCGCGAACGCCTGGCCACGCTTCTCAGGCGGAAAGGAATCGGCGAGGATCGATTGCGCCACCGGCACCATGCCGCCGCCGCCGAGCCCCTGCAGGATCCGGAACAGCAAGAGCACCTGGAGGTTCCAGGCGAAGCCGCACAGCACCGAGCTCAGGGTGAACAGGCCGAGGCACATGATGAAGAAGGTCTTGCGGCCCAGGCGCTTGGCGAGATAGCTCGACGCGGTCAGGATGATCGCGTTGGAGACGAGATAGGTCGTCACTACCCAGGAGGATTCGTCCTGGCTGACGCCCATGCCGCCCGCGATATAGGGCAGCGCGACGTTGGCGATGGTGGTGTCGAGCACCTCCATGAAGGTCGCGAGCGCAACCAGCACCGCGATGATCCACGGACTGCCGGCGCGCGGCGCGGAGGGAGCAGCAGCCTCACTCATGGCGAACCTCTTACAGCACGGCCTTCAGCCGCTCATAGAGCGAGGGCTTGGGATCGACCCGCACGGTCGGCACCACCGACATGCCTGGGCCGAGCGCGACATCGGTCGGCGGATCGTCCATGTCGATCTTCACCGGCACGCGCTGCACGATCTTGACGTAGTTGCCAGTCGCGTTCTGCGGCGGCAGCAGCGAGAACGCCGGGCCCGAACCGGACTGCACGCTGGCGACATGGCCGCGGATCTCGCGCTCCGGATAGGCGTCGATCTCGAGGGTCACCGGCTGGCCGGGACGCATCTGGTCGAGCTGAGTCTCTTTGAAATTGGCGGTGACCCAGACCTCGTCGGGCACGAACATCGACAGCGCCGTGCCTTGGGCGGCGAACTGGCCGTCGGCGGCGCTGAGGTTGACGACACGGCCCGGCTGCGCCGCGGTCACCGTGGTGTAGGACAGATTGAGCTGCGCCTGGTCGCGCTGCGCCTGCGCCTGGGCGAGATTGGCATCGGCGCTCTCGCGCTGCGCCTTCAGCGACTCGAGCTGCCGCTGCGCGACCTGCAGGTTGGCCTGCGCCGAGGTCAGTCCGGCCTTCGCCTGCTGGAGCTGCGAGGTATATTGCTGCTCGCTCTGCACCGTGCCGGAGCCGGTGCGGGCGAGCTGCTGATAGCGGTCGGCCTGCTGCTGGGCGAAGGTCAGCCCGGCCTGCGACTGCTCGACCTGGGCCTGGCCCGCGGTGATCTGCGCCTGCTGCACCGCGATCTGCGCGTCGATGTTGTGGATCGCGGCCTCCGCCGATCGCACCTGCGCCTCGGCCTGCGTCAGCGCCGTCCTGTAGTCGCGGTCGTCGATGCGGGCGATCACATCGCCGGCCTTGACATGCTGGTTGTCGGTGACCGGAACCGCGGTGATGTAGCCCGAGACCTTCGGCGCGATCGAGAACTGGCGGGCCGCGATGAAGGCGTCGTCGGTGCTCTCGAAATGGCCCGCCGCGTCGTAATAGATGTAGCCTCCGGTCGCGGCGGCCAGCAGCAGAACGAGTCCCAGCGCGGTCCCCACCGGATGCCGCCGCAGCACGCCTCGGCGCGGCTTGTCGCCCTGCTCGCTCTGCCCCTCCGGGGCGGGAGCAGTCTCATCCGGCTGATGCGTTTCCCGATCGGCCTCGCGGCGGAGCTCCTTGACGGCATCGCCGCGCCATTGCTTCAACGCGCGCTCGCGCGCCGGGATGGCCGGATCGGAAGGCTTGGAGGGCGGCGTGGACTCGGTGGTGGACGACTGGACGGCCATTGCGGCGCTCCGAAAAGAACGAAACTGTTCCGTTCTAAAATAGAGAACGGATCTCAACAGGCAAGCCCGGAGCCCCGCTTCTGGATCGATAACTTTTCGTGAGCGGACCCTAAAATTTCCGTCATCCAATCGTGGGCACGATCGGATCGGCTGGCCGCGATGACGATATGGAGTTCAGCGCGCCGGCGGCGGACCAGCCATGCGCGCGACGAGCGTCAGCGCAGCGACAACAGGCGGGATCACGAAGCACCAGCTCCCGAGCCTGACGAACAGCAGCGCGGCTGCGCCGCAGCCGAGCGCGAAGGCCGCGACGTTGACCGCCATCTGCACCAGCCGCGCCGGCGGCGGCGCCTGGCCCTTGTCCCTAATATAGATCTTGTCGGCGAGATCGATCATCACCTGCGTGGTGGTGCCGGTCATCAGCGTCGAGGGCGGCGCGGTCGGCAGATGGATGCGATGCACGGCGTTCTGGATCGCCATCGCCGCGACCAGCACCATGCCGGTCAGGATCGCCTCGTGGCTGTCGCCGTTGTGGAACGGGCCGAAATGGATGGCGAGCGCGGCCCCGAGCACGAGTAACACAAGCTTGACGGCAATCAGCACCTCGAAGGCGCGCGACCATCTGCGCGAGAGCAAGCTCCCCGCCAGCCGCGTCGCGATCACGACCACGCAGAACACCGGCAGCGCCAGCAGCTTGGCGATCGCCCCCGAGGTCCCCAGTGCCAGCGCCGCGCCGAAGGTCACGAAGTTGCCGGTGACATGCGCGGTGAACAGGCCCTGCAGCGCCAGGAAGCCGGCGGTGTCGACATAGCCGGCATTGACGCTGAGCAGCAGCGGGACGATGCGCGAGTCGGTGGTCGCCATGGTGTTTCTGCCTTCCTTCGTCAGAGCGCGTATTTCAGCTCGACGCCGATGTAGTCGGAATCGTGGCCGCCGGCGCGGCGGAGCGTATCGCCGATGTCGTAGTGCACGGCTTCGATCGCGCCGGTGAGGTTGGCATTGAAGCGGTAGTCGGCGCGCAGCTGCGCATAGGCGCCGGACCACATACTGCCCTGCCCGGCGGTGCCTGCCACGGCGACGTTGGGCTGGACGTAGATCGCGTCCGCCGCCGTCGCGCGCCATTGCAGGCCCACCGCGGCCATGAACGACAGCGCCGCGGTGGGCTTCACCGTCAGCGACGGCTTGAGGTGGATCAGGTTGGTGTAGCCGGTGAAACCGGCGAGCGAGAAATAGTAGCCGTTCGGGAACAGCGGATTGAAGGTCTCGATCCTGTCGTCGCCGCGATGGCGGTCGCCGGAGGCGCCGTCGAGCTGCAGGCCGATGCGCGGCTGCCAGGCGACATCGGCGAACGTGTAGCCGGCGCGCGCGCCGGCGCCCCAGGCGCGGATCTGCTTCGCGCCGACCGAGCCCGCCTGCCCCATGGCTTCGAGATCCCAGTCGAAGCCGGCGAGCTTGCCGGCGAAGCGGAGGTCCAGCACGTGGCGCTGCTCGAGGCCCGCGGCGTCGAGGAAGCGGGCGTTGTCGCGCTCGTAATAGGAGTAGTACGCCGACAGCTCGTTGGTGCCGAGCACCTGGCGTTCGACGCGAAAGGTATGGAACAGGAACTTGCCGTTGGACGTATCGTCGAACGGCCGCACCAGATTGTACTGCACCGGCTGGCTGACGAAGCCGATGAAGCGCCAGGGACCGCTCTCCCAGTCGCCCCACAGCGCATCGAAGGACTGGCGCACGTTCGGCCCGTCGCGCGAGGAGACGAAGCGCTGCAGGTCGAAGTCGAAATCCTGCCGGCCGACACGGGCCTTGAACGTGCCCTGCTCCGTCGCGTTGACGTAGGCGAGGAAAGCCAGCCGGAGGTCGAGCGGGTTCTGGTCGACCGAGGTGATGTTCGCCTTGCCGAAGGCTCTCGCGTCCTCGAGCTGGACGAAGGCCTGCCAGTGCTCGTCGAAATGCGCATCGGCATGGATCTGCAGCCGTTGCAGGACGTGGGAATCGGGCTTGGCGCCGCCGATGCCGAAGCTCGCCGCGTCCAGGCTCTCGAACCGCTCGCGCAGGGTCATGCCGAACGAGACGTAGCTCTGCGGCACGCCGGCCTGCAGCGGAATGTACTTGATCGGATCGAATGGCTGCGTGCGCAGCGCCGGATTGGCAAGAACGGACCAATCCTCCTGCCAGCGGTTGGTGCGGATGGCGGGACGGGCGTCCTCGGCGACGGCGAGGCCGCACGACATCGCGACCATCGCAAGCGCCGCCGCCGTCCTCGTCAGTGCCTGACCCATCCGCACGCGTGTCCCCATCAGGTTACTTTACCAGCGCGTGGATCTCCGCGACATAGCCGCCGGGAAACTGCACCAGCGCCTGCTCGCGCTTGTCCGCGGTGAAGGGCTCGACCAGCACGGTCGCGCCCGACGCCTTGGCCTTGTCGAGCGTCGCCTTGAGGTCGGCGACCTCATAGCCGGTCATCTCGCGGCCGAACGGATATGGCAGATGGCCGTCGGTGACGAGCACGGTCATGCGGCCGAACACCGACTCGATGCGGATGCGCCGGTAGCGATCGTTGGGACGGCCGATCTCGACGCCTGGCGCCTTGGCCTCGTCGGAAACGACCTTGCCTTTCGCAAAGCGCAGGAAGGCGCGCGTGAAGGCTTCGGCGCGATCGGCCGAGACATAGACGCGGTTCTCCGGAACCGTCTCGAACGCCGCATAGGACGGCTTGGTCGTGTGCCAGTAGAGCTGCATGTTGACGCCGCCCGGCCACTGGATCACGGCATCGCGGCCGATCGGATCGGGAAACGGCGAGACCACAACGTCGGCGCCGGCGGCCTTGGCCGCCTTGATGGCGGCGTCCATGTCGGTGACGAGATAGCCGGTGCGCTCGGCGCCGAACGGATATGGGATCGGAGTCTTGAAGCCGAACAGCGACACCGTGCCGACCGGCGTCTGCAGCAGCTGCGAGGTCGTGCTGCTCGGCGTCGGTGTCACCGTCACGACGACCTGCTTGGTGCTCTGGCCGCCGAAGGTCGCCAGGAAGCTGGTGACGAACTTCTCGACATCGTCGGGCGCGACATAGACATGCGTCGTGTCGTATTGCGCACCGACGCCAATGAGGGGCGCAGCGTCCTTGGCGAGCGCGGGAGCGGCGAGCAGCGAGGTGGCGACGAGTGCGCCGAGCAGATGACGGGAGCGGAGCATGACAACCTCAGACAAATAGAAACCGGATCAGGCGCGGCGGGCGCGCCAGGACATGATGGACACGAGCACGAGGCCTGCGATCAGGCCGAGATGCTCGAAGAAGGAATTGAGCGCCATGAAGCGGTCATGGCCCTCCATGTGCCAGAAGTCGTTGGCGGTGAGCATCGCGACGAAGGTGAGCACGCCGAGCGCGCCGGCACCGAGCCAGACGAACCGGTTGACCACGACGAGCAGCGAGCCGATCAGCTCGACGGCGATCGCGGCGGCCGCCCACAGCGCCGCCGGCCGCAGGCCGAAATGAGCCTGCTCGGCGATGGCGCCGGGGAAGTCCATCAGCTTCTGGACGCCGCCGATCAGATAGGCCGAGACCAGCGCGAGCCGGGCCGCGGGCCAGAGCCACGGCCAATCGAGCATCCCGGCGATCGGGCGCGGCGTATCGGACATTGCGGCCATTACACCGCCCAGCAGGCGCAGCCGAGCGCGCCCCAGAAGCTCTTGAGATCAGCGACCGGCAATCGGCTCGACCATGAGCGAGCATGGTCGTGGCCGTGCAGGCCGCAGCTATTGGCGCAGCCGCACATCTGCATCGCCTGCGCACGGACGGCGCCGGTGTCGTCCTTCGCGAGCCACGCGCCGTAGCCGCCAAAGCGGCGCACCGGCGACCAATCCGGCATCGCCGGCGGCGGCACGGCGTCGTCGAGCGTCTTGAAGTCCGATGCCGCGTAGACCACGCGGCCGCCGACCATGGTGAGGTCGCTGGTGATGTCGGCGATCTCGACCTCGGCGCAGGCGAAGAAGTCCCGATCCGGCACGATCAGATCGGCGAACTGGCCGACCTCGATGCGGCCCTTCTTGCCCTCTTCATTGGAGAACCAGGTGACGTTCTCGGTCCACATCCGCAGCGCCGTCTCGCGATCGAGACAGTTGCGTTGCGGATACAGCCGCAGGCCGCCGACCGTGCGCCCCGTCACGAGCCACGACAGCGAGACCCAGGGATTGTAGGACGCGACCCGCGTCGCGTCGGTGCCGGCGGAGACCTTGACTCCCTTGTCCAGGATCTTCTTCACCGGCGGCGTCGCCTCGGCCGCGCCAAACCCGTAGCGCTCGACGAAGTATTCGCCCTGATAGGCCATGCGGTGCTGCACGGCGATGCCGCCGCCGAGCGCGGCTATGCGGTCGATCGACTGGTCCGAGATGGTCTCGGCGTGGTCGAAGAACCAGTTGATGCCGTCGAGCGGCGTGTCCTGGTTGACCGTTTCGAACACGTCGAGCGCGCGCGAGATGGTCTCGTCATAGGTCGCGTGCAGCCGCCACGGCCATTTGTTCTGCACGAGGATGCGCACGACCTCTTCGAGCTCGCCTTCCATCTCCGGCGGCATGTCCGGCCGCGGCACGCGGAAATCCTCGAAATCGGCGGCCGAGAACACCAGCATCTCGCCGGCGCCGTTGTGGCGGAAATAGTCGTTGCCCTGCTTGTAGGACGAGCTCTGCGTCCAGCGCAGGAAATCGTCCTTCTCGCCCTTCGGCTTCTGCGTGAACAGATTGTAGGCGAGCCGGATCGTGAGCTGGCCGTCGTCGGACAGCTTCTGGATGACCGCGTAGTCGTCGGGATAATTCTGGAAGCCGCCGCCGGCGTCGATCGCGCCGGTGACGCCGAGCCGGTTCAGCTCGCGCATGAAGTGGCGCGTGGAGTTGAGCTGGTAGTCGAACGGCAGCTTCGGTCCCTTGGCCAAAGTCGCATAGAGGATGGCCGCGTTCGGCTTGGCAAGCAGCAGCCCCGTGGGATTGCCTTGCGCGTCGCGCACGATCTCGCCGCCCGGCGGCTGCGGCGTGTCCTTGTCATAGCCGACGGCGCGCAGCGCGGCGCCGTTCAGGATCGCACGATCATACAGATGCAGCAGGAACACCGGCGTATCCGGCGCGACCGCATTGAGCTCGTCGATCGTCGGCAGGCGCTTTTCGACGAACTGATGCTCGGTAAAGCCGCCGACAACGCGCACCCATTGCGGCGGCGGCGTGATCGCGACCTGCGCCTTCAGCATCGCCATGGCGTCAGCGAGCGAGCGCACGCCGTCCCAGCGCAGCTCCATGTTGAAGTTGAGCCCGCCGCGGATGATGTGGAGGTGATTGTCGATCAGGCCCGGCAGCACGCGGCGGCCCTTGAGATCGATCAGCTTCGTCGCGGGGCCGGCGAGCTTCATGACGTCCTGCTCGTGGCCGACCGCCGTGAACACGCCGTCCTTGATCGCGACCGCATTGGCGTGCGGGTTGGAGCGGTCGAGCGTCGTGAACAGGCCGCGATGCAGGATGAGATCGGGATGGTCGCTCATGAGGCCTTCTCGTCTGGCGCAGGAGTGGTCGTGGTCTCCGCCCGGCCGTGATGGCCGG
This sequence comes from Bradyrhizobium sp. HKCCYLR20261, assembly GCF_051168435.1. Taxonomy (NCBI): domain Bacteria; kingdom Pseudomonadati; phylum Pseudomonadota; class Alphaproteobacteria; order Hyphomicrobiales; family Nitrobacteraceae; genus Bradyrhizobium; species Bradyrhizobium sp. HKCCYLR20261. Next base: position 318,496 of record NZ_JBNPUZ010000007.1, on the reverse strand, counting down.
GCAGCAGGCCGAAGATGTGCGTGGCGCAGGCCGCCTTCTGCCAGGCCGCAGCAATGCTGCTGCCATCGAGGAGCTGCCGGCCCACGGGGATCACCTGCTCTCCGACGAGGATGCCGAGCAGGCCGACCAGCGCCACCAGAGGCGGCGCCGGCGAGCGGACCTGAAGCAGGCTGTAGATCACGCCGACCAGCAGCCCTGCCCCGAGCGAGAACAGATAGATCTTCATGGGATGCCTCAGCGCTACTTTGCGCCGCCCTCGGAGGCGTGCTCGCCAAGCGCCCATTTCGAGAAGCGGATCTGGATGCCGTAGGGCGAATGCGCCTTAAGGATCTCCATCATGCCGTCATAGGTCTCGGCGCGCGCCCAGTCCTGCTGCAGCTCGAAGGCGAACTGGCACGAGGTGATCGGCACCGCGCCGGCCTGCACCGCGCGATCCATCGCCCTGTTATGCGCCTCGAGAGAGAGATCGCCGCAGGCATCGGCCGGGATGTAGATCTCATAGCCCTCGCGCAGCATGTCCAAGGTCGGGAACAGCACGCAGGCCTCGGTCCAGAGTCCCGCGATGATGAACTTCTTGCGGCCGGTCGCAGCGACCTGCTTGCGGAAGCCGGCGTCGAGCCAGGAGTTCATCGCCGTGCGGTCCACGATGTCGTGCTCGGGAAACAGCTCGGTGATCTCCGGCATGAACGGGCCGGAGAACGAATCCTTGGCGACTGTGGTGATCACCGTCGGCAGCTTGAACAGCTTGGCCGCCTTGGCGACGATCTGGATGTTGTTGAACACGCCGAGACGGTCGTGCGACTGCACGCCCTGATACATCGCCGGCTGATAGTCGATGAGCGCGACGGCGCAGTTCTGGGGGGTGAGCATTTCGAGCTTGGACACGTGGTTCTCCTTGAGAAGCGGATAATTGACTCAGGCGAGGGAAGCCCGCGGCGCGACGGAGGCGAACCGCCGCCATGAGACGATGCCGAGGCCGATGAACAGCAAGAGAGTGACGATCTGAGCAGCCGCAAACGGCGGCTCGCTCTGCGTCGGCGCCAGCGCGTTGAGCGCGCCGATCTTCTGGAACGACTGCACGATGGCAACGAAGACGTTGAGATAGAGCGAGAGCAGCGACGTCACGACGTAGACGCGCCCCCACCATCCCGACAGCGCGAACACATAGAGCGCGGCAGCGGCCGCCGTGAGCAGCGCGAGCAGGATGATGCCGATGATGCGCGGCGGGTCGAGGCCGAACGGCGGCAGCGGAAACCCGGTCACGCCGGTGAGGAAGGTCGTGAGCAGGAACAGCGCCGCCCACACCGCCAGATGGCGGCCCGCCAGCATGCCGCCGAGCATGATGAGCCCGGTGACAATTCCGATGAGGCTCAGCACCACGTGAATCTGAAGAAACAGAGTCGTCGGAATTCCCCAGGTCATGCAACTCTCCTCTGATCAGCCCTTGATGAAAGCCAGCAAATCGGCGTTGATGGTCGCGGCCTCGGTGGTCGGCATGCCGTGCGGAAAGCCCTTGTAGGTCTTCAGCGTGCCGTTCTTGAGCAGCTTGGCCGAAAGCGGCGCGGAGTCGGCATAGGGCACGATCTGATCGTCCTCGCTGTGCATCACCAGCACCGGCAGCGTGATCTTCTTGAGATCCTCGGTGAAGTCGGTCTGCGAGAACGCGACGACGCCGTCATAATGCGCCTTGGCGCTGCCCATCATGCCCTGCCGCCACCAGTTCTGGATGACAGCCTCGGACGGCTTGGCGCCGGGCTTATTGAAGCCGTAGAACGGGCCGGCGGCGACCTCGCGGTAGAACTCCGAACGCCGGGTCGCAGTCTGGGTCTGGAAATCGTCGAACACAGACTTCGGCAAGCCGCCCGGATTGGCCGCGGTCTGCACCATCAGCGGCGGCACGGCGGCGATGATCGCGGCCTTGGCCGCGCGGCTCTCGCCGTGACGCGCGAGATAATGCACGACCTCGCCGCCGCCGGTCGAATGGCCAACATGGATGGCGTTCTTGAGGTCGAGATGCGCGGTCAGTTCCGCCAGATCGTCGGCGTAGTGGTCCATGTCGTGGCCGTCGGAGACCTGGGCCGAGCGGCCGTGGCCGCGGCGATCATGGGCGATGACGCGGAAGCCATGATTGAGGAAGAACATCATCTGCGCGTCCCAATCGTCGGACGACAGCGGCCAGCCATGGCTGAACACGATCGGCTGACCGGTACCCCAGTCTTTGTAGTAAATCTCTGTACCGTCGTTGGTTTTGAGAACGGGCATGGTTTGTCTCCTGCGCCAGCCGCACGATCGCTCCGACGAATTTCGTATCGCGATCGCCAATTCCAGGTGCTATGCAGTCTCATGTGCACCTGCACAATGATCCGAGGACGCCAAAGCACTGGCTCCAGAAGCCATGGGGTAACCGAGGGGATGGCGCAGCTTCGATCCACATCGTCAGCCTGGATGCGTGGCGTCGCCAGCACGTTCAATGAGCAAGGCCTCGACGCGGCCGCGCTGTTCGCCGAGGCCGGCCTGTCGATCGCGGATCTCGAGGATTGCGATCGCCGCTGGCCCACGGAGGCCTTGAGCCGGTTGTGGGTGCTGGCGGCTGAACGCTCGGGCAATCCCGATATCGGCCTCGTCAATGTCGCAGCCCCACGCCCGCACAATTATGGCGTCGCGGGCTATGCGATGATGTCGAGCCCGGACCTGCAGACCGGCCTGACGCGGCTGATCCGCTACATGTGCCTGGTCAGCGATGCCGTCGCGATCACGCTTGAGGACGGCCAGGGCGGCCGCTGGGTGCGCACCGACGTCTATGGCGGCGAATGGCCGATCCCGCGGCAGCGCTACGACTACGGCATCATCAATCTGCTCAATCTGTGCCGCTGGATGCTCGACCGTCCGCTGACGCCGCTCGCGGCACGCTTCACGCATGCCGTGCCGCTGTCGATCGCGGCCTACAACAGGGCGTTCCAGTCACCGCTCGAATTCGATGCCCCGTTCAACGGCTTCCTGGTGTCGGATGAGGATCTCGCCTGCAAGCTGACGACCTCGGCGCCCGAGTTGATGCCGATCCACGACCGCATCGCCGACGAGGCGCTGGAGCGGCTGGTCAAGACCGACACCGCGTATCGTGCGCGCGTCGCGATCGCCAGACTGCTTCCGGACGGCAGCCCGTTGCGCTCGGCCATCGCGGCTGCGCTTGGCTTGAGCGATCGCACCTTCCAGCGCAGGCTCGCCGACGAGGGCCTCTCGTTCAGCGATCTCGTCGACGAGACCAGGCGGGAGCTTGCCCAGCGCCATCTCGCCGATCAGCGCCTGTCGCTGACCGACATCGGCTATCTGCTCGGCTATGCCGATCAGAGCACGTTCTTCCGTGCTTCCAACCGCTGGTTTGGTGAATCGCCGGGCGAGTATCGGGCACGCATCAGCAACGGGCATTCGCGCGAGATCGAGGCCGCCCAGCAGAAGTGAGCGGCCGCGCCGCGGCGCTAGAACATGCCGTTGGTGTTGGCCGACTGCTCGGGGATCGGCTGCACCGAATCCCAGTGCTCCTCGATCTTGCCGTCCTTCAGGCGGAAGATGTCGACGATCGCATTGCCGCGCGTGCCGGGCTCGCGGACGGCATGCACGCGCAGGATGACGAAATCGCCGTCGACCAGCACCTTGGTGATCTCGCTGCGGGATTGCGGATACTTCGCCTTCAGGAATTCGATGAATTTGCGAAAGCCTTCCGGGCCATCCTCGGCGCTCGGATTGTGCTGGATGTATCTGCCGAGATATTTCGAGGCGGCCGCGAAATCCTTGCGGTTCAGCCCCTGCTCATAGAAGTCGAGCACGATCTGCTTGTTGCGCTCCTCGTCGGCCGAATAGGCGCGCTCCGCCAGCGCGGGCGTCGCAACGATACCGGCAAGCGCAACAGCCAGCGCCGCGACGATTCCTGTCCTCATACAATCATCCCCTGATACCAAGCACCGTCCGTGATGATCGGCGGCCCGTCTCCACGTAGCATGATCGATCGCCATCACGCGGATGGACCGCAGATTGCGGTCTCAAAACCGTGTGACCTCAATAGAACCGGTAGAGATGATGCACCGGCCCGTGGCCATGACCGACCGTGAATCGATCGGCTGCCGCGATCGCGCCGGAGATGAAGGCCTTGGCGTGGCGCACAGCCGTCTCAAGGCTTTCGCCCTTTGCCAATCCGGCGGCGGCGGCCGATGACAGCGAGCAGCCGGTGCCGTGGGTGTTCTGCGTGGCGACCCGCGGCGACGGCAGGGCAATGGTGTGCTCGGCCGTGACGAGATAGTCCGTGCTCTCTGCGCCCTGCCCGTGGCCGCCCTTGATCAGCACCGCCGGGCAGCCGAGCGTGAGCAGGCGCATGCCCTGCGCGGCAATCGCCTCCTCGGAGGTCGCGACCGCCTCGTCCAGGAGCGCCGCCGCTTCCGGCAGGTTGGGCGTGATCAGCGTCGCCAGGGGGATCAGCCGGCGGCGCAGCGCGTCGATGGCGTCCTCCGGCAGCAGCCGGGCGCCTGACGTCGCCACCATCACGGGATCGAGCACCACATGCCTGGGCGTCCAGCGGTCGAGGCTCGCCGCGATCGCCTCGGCGATCGGCGCCTGCGCCACCATGCCGATCTTGACCGCGCCGACCGCGAGATCGTTGAACACGGCGTCGATCTGGGCCGCGACGAAATCGGGCGGCACCAGGTGCACCCCGGTCACGCCGGTCGTGTTCTGGGCGGTCAGCGCCGTGAGCACCGAGGCGCCGTAGACCGACAGCGCGGCAAAGGTCTTCAGGTCGGCCTGGATACCCGCTCCGCCCGAGGAGTCGGAGCCGGCAATGGTGAGTGCGACGGGGGTGCTCATGCTCCTCTCCTAGCGCGGGCCGGTCGCGCCCGGCAAGCAGGCCCGGTCGCCGGAGAAACCGTATCGACTTCGCCGGAAAACGCTATATTGAGGCTTGAAACGCCTTCCGGAGACCGTCTGCAATGGTTCCCTTCTTCGTCCAGATCAAGTGCAAGCTCGGCCAGTCCTACGTCGTGGCCAATGCGCTGGCAGAGGCCGAAATCGCCTCGGAGATCTATTCGACGGCGGGCAATTACGACCTGCTGGTGAAGTTCTATGTCGACAACGCCACCGACATCGGCCACTTCGTGAACGAGAAGGTGCAGGTGCTGCCGGGCATCCAGGACACCCATACCATCATCACGTTCAAGGCCTTTGGCGCCAGCTAACGCCGGCCGTTCGACGCTGACCGCGACAAAGGCGCCCGTCGTCACCGACGGGCGCCGAGGTCCTCAAAATGGGTCAAGCATGGTTTCGTCATGAAAGACGATGGTGGCCGATCCCGGCCTCGCGCCAGATGATCTTGGCGCGGCGGAAAGCCGGGACCCTTCGACCGCGAGGGGCAACGGGGGGACCGTCGAACAGTCCGGCTTTCCTTTTCCGCAACTTGGCGATAGGCGTCCTATAACGGGTGCCCGGCGTGCCGGGTCAAGGCGAGCGAGCCGTCCGAGACAAACGATCAAGACATTGAGACGAACGCTCAAGACAGTCTGCGACGTCGTATGAAGAGTGAGATGACAGCCGTTTCGTCCCTGCTGCCGAGTTACGGCTTCTCAGCCGCGCAGATGGACACCGAGACCAACATTGCAGCCTGGCGCGAGGCCGTCTCGACGTTCTTCGACGTCGACGAGCTCGCCTACGGCGAAGCCGAGCCGTTCAGGGCCGATGTCGTATCCTACGCGCTGGGCTCCATCCTGCTTGGATCGGCTCGCGCCAGCAGCCAGCGCTTTCGGCGCTCGGCGGAGACGATCGCACGCAGCGGCGTCGATCATGTCATCGTTCAGCTCTACGTCAGAGGCGGCTACACCGGCGTCGCGGGTCAACGCGCCATCAAGGTCGAAGCCGGCGATCTCTGCGTGCTCGATCTCGCCCAGACGCTCGAAACGCGGGCGACGCGTTTCGAGAACCTGACCATGGTGGTCCCGCGCCCCATGTTCGACGCCCGTCTGCTGCGGGTCGAGGATCTGCACGGGCTGGTGCTGCCGCGTGACGGCGCCATGGCGCCGCTGCTGGCGCGGCATTTCGGCGCACTGCTCGAATGCGCCCCGCGGATGAGCTTCGACGAGTGCCACGCCGTGGTCGACGGCACGATCGCGCTCATCTCGGCCTGCCTGCGCGGCGAGCTCGAGCGGCGCGATGTCGACCGCAGCGTGACGGCCGACGCCTCGCTGCTGCGCATCCGGCAATACATCGAGTCCCAGCTGGCGAGCCCCGAGCTGAGCGCCGACGCCATCGCACTGCATTTCGGTCTGTCGCGCGCCTCGCTGTACCGGCTGTTTGCGCCGATCGGTGGCATCGCCGACTATATCCGCAGCCGGCGGCTGCATCGCGCCTTCTTCGATCTCGCCGGCACCGGATCGCGCCAGGTGCGCATCAGCGAGGTGGCCCGGCGCTGGCAGCTCGGCACCGACGCGCATTTCACCCGGCTGTTCAAGACCGCCTATGGCATCACGCCGAGCGCCGCGCGCGAGGCGGCTATTCTCGGCCTGCCACGGCCGCAGGCCGACGCGGAGGCTGAGCCGGCCTCGCCGCTCAGCCGTTGGATGCGAGGGATAGCAGCGCCCCGGACCGGGGAATGAGCGCGACCACGGCCGCCGGGCGCGGATCGCCCTCCTCCGCAGCCACCTCGGTCTCCTGCGCGTCGTCCTGGTCGGTGCCGACGCGCGCGATCTCCAGGTGCTTCTCGAGCTGCTCCACCGGCATCGGCCGGCCCAGCAGATAGCCCTGCGCGAAGTTGACGCCGAGTTCGCGCAACTGCTTCAACTGCTCCTCGGTCTCGACGCCTTCCGCGGTGATCTGGATGCCGAGGCCGCGCGCCAGCGTGACGACCGAGGAGATCACGGCCGCGCTTTCGTCGCGGACGCTGAGATTGGCGACGAACGATTTGTCGATCTTGATCTTGTTGAAGGGGAACGCCGTCAGCGAGCGCAGCGACGAATAGCCGGTGCCGAAATCGTCGAGCGCCAGCGAAATGCCGAGGCTCTTGAGCCGGTCGATGAAGCTCTCGTTTTCAGCGGCGCGCTCCAGCAGCACCGACTCGGTGATCTCGATCTCCAGGCGCTTCGGATCGAGGCCGGAGCGTGCCAGCGCCGACTGGATGACGTCGAACAGTTCCGCCTGCTTGAACTGGACCGGCGACAGATTGACCGCGACCTTGAGATCATCGGGCCAGGCGGTGGCGTCGTCGCAGGCGCGACCGATGATCCACTCGCCGAGCGGCACGATCAGTCCGGTCGATTCCGCCAGCGGAATGAACTTGTCCGGAGGCACCAATCCCTTGACCGGGTGACGCCAGCGCACCAGCGCCTCGACGCCGCGGCGCTCGCGCGTGTCGGCGTCGTAGAACGGCTGGTAGTGCACCTCGAACTGACATTGCGCGATGGCGTCGCGCAGGTCGCCTTCGAGCGTGTTGCGCGCCTCGAGCTCGGCGGACATCGCGTCGTCATAGAGCGTGTAGCAGCTGCGGCCGGCGGACTTCGAGCGGTAGAGCGCGAGGTCTGCCTTCTTGAGCAGATGCTCCTGGTCGTGGCCGTGCTCCGGGGCCAGCGAGATGCCGATGCTGGTGCCGATCTCGACGCGCTGTCCGCTGATCTGGAACGGCTCGGCGATCAGCCGGGTGATACGCTGGGCGAGCTCGGTCGCGGCCAGGCGCTGGTCGCCGGCACCGGCCTGGATCAGCGCGAACTCGTCGCCGCCGAGGCGGGCCAGCACGTCCTTGGAACGGAGCTGCGAGCGCAGCCGCTGTGCCACCTGCACCAGCAGTTCGTCGCCCGCGCCATGGCCGAGCGAGTCGTTGACGTTCTTGAAGCGGTCGAGGTCGAGCAGGAAGACGGTGAAGCGGCCGTTCCTCTCGTCGTTGATGCGCTCCATCTCCTCGAGGAAGAAGGCGCGGTTCGACAGCCCGGTCAGCGCGTCGGTCTGCGCGAGCTCGAGCACGCGGCGGTTGGCGAGCGCGAGCTGCTGCGCGTTCCGGCTCGACAGCGCGAGATAGACCGCGAGGAAGATGGTCGTCGCCAGCCCGGCCGCATACAGCGCAAGCGCCCTGTTGTGGCTCACGACCAGGCCGCCGCCGGCAGGCGCGGCCTGGAACACCCAATCGGCATCGCCGATGCGCAAGGTGGTGGACCAGATGCTCGGATCGGCCGGCCAGCGCTGCGGGTCGACGCCGGAGGCATTGATGACACGCTCGGGCGGCAGCAGGTTGATCTGCAGTGCCGGGCTGTTCGGATTGTTCGCACGCACCGACTGCAGCAGCATCGGCAGATCGAACACGCCGACGATGAAGCCGGAGAGATTGCGGCGGCGGTCGGCCACCGTGGTGCGCGACGTGCCCTTGGCATAGACGGGGATGCCGATCATCACCGCGTTGTTGCGCTCGTTCTGATTGATGAGATTCTGCCGCGTGCGCAGCGCGCCGATCACGTCGTAGTCGCGCGACTGCTCCAGCACGGCGCGATGATCGGGGATGCTCCAATAGTCCAGGCCGTAGACGGGCGAGGTCTTGGCCTCGGTGGAGAAATAGACCGGGAAGTATTCGTCACTTTCCGGCGCGACGGTGCCGTCCGGATAGGACTTGATGCGGAAGGCCGGAACGCCGTCGGTGATCGCGGCGGCTTCATATTCGCCGCGCTCCTTGCGCTTGATGCGCGGCAGCCAGGCGAGGCGCAGCATGCCGCGATGGGCTTCGAACAGGCGCGCGCTGAAGGTCTGATACTCGCTGCGGGTGATGTCGTCGTTGGCGGATTCGAAGCGGGTGCGCAGCGCGGTCAGCCGGCTGACATATTCGTTGACGCCGTTCTGGACCAGGATCGCCTGGGCTTCGGCGACACCTTCGAAATCGGTCCGCGCCAGCCGGTTCTCCCAGCGGCCGACGGCCACCGTGCCGACAACTGACAGCACCACGCCGATGCACGCGGCGATGATCGCGGGACGATAGAGCCGGTATTTTGATAACGACGCGCGCAGCCTTTCACGCCCGCTACCGTTGCGAGCATCATCACGTCGTTGCAGCGTCGGTGCGCTGTACTCTTCAACCTGCAATATGGCCCCCGCCTGACGGCTGCCCCTCACTCACACGAGGGACATGACGCTCATGCTCGCTGCCTGAAGTTAAGGACGGTCAAAGATGATCAGTTGCGGAGTACCAGAAACCAGGGCTTGGTTAACGGCTGACTGTCGATGCACGGTCAAAACGCGATCAAGCGCGGATGCATCCTTAGCGAGGTCTTCATTCAAACGCGCTTAGGATGAGGTGTCATGTGGCCACCCGTGCATCGAAGATCGCAATGAACTGGCTTTCAACCTTCAAGACCTCCATCGCTCTCGTGCTGCTCGCCGCCGCACTGCCCCTGGGGTCTGCGCGCGCCGACGAGCTCGGCGTTACCAATGACTCGATCCTGTTCGGCCAGGTGGCGGCGCTGGAAGGCCCGTCGGCCGCGCTGGGCCAGGCGGCCCGCCAGGGCCTGCTGGCGGCCTTCAGCGAGCTCAATGCCAAGGGTGGCGTCTACGGCCGCAGGCTGAAGCTCGCGAGCCGCAACGACGGCTACGACCCGGACCGCTCGGTGGTCGAGACCATCAAGCTGATCTACGAGGACAAGGTGTTCGCGCTGATCGGCGCCGTGGGCACGCCGACCGCGATGGCGACCGCGCCGATCGCGGCCTCCAACGACGTGCCCTTCATCGGCCCGGTGTCCGGCGCCGAATTCCTGCGCGCGCCGGAATTCCAGAACATCGTCAACATTCGCGCCAGCTACGCGGCGGAGGCCGAGGCCTCGATCAAGCATCTGACCGAGGATCTCCGTCTCACCCGGATCGCGATCTTCTATCAGGACGACGCGTTCGGCCGTGACGTGCTGGCCGGCGTCAAGACCCATCTCGACAAACGCGGTCTCGAACTCGCGGCCGAGGGCACCTTTGAACGCAATACGCGCGCCGTCGGCGCCGCGCTCAAGGTCATCCGGCGCGCCGAGCCGGAGGCGGTGATCCTGGTCGGCACCTACGGCCCCTGCGCCGAGTTCATCAAGATGGCGCATCGCTCGGGCTTCAACCCGACCTTTGCTGCCGTCTCCTTCGTTGGCGGCAATGCGCTCGCCAAGGAGCTCGGCCCGGAAGGGCGCGGCGTCATCGTCTCCGAAGTGGTGCCGTTCCCGTGGGACACTGACCGGCGCGTCGTCGCCGACTACCAGGCGGCGATGAAGACGCTCGACCCGAGCCAGACGCCCGATTTCATCGGGCTGGAGGGCTACATCACCGGCCGCCTGGTGGCGCGCGCGCTTGCGATGACCGGGCCGAACCCGACCCGGGCGGAGCTGCTGCGGATCATCAACGATGTCGGCCAGTTCGACATCAGCGGCCTCGTCGTCAGCTTCGGCAACGCCCGCAAGGACAATCCGCCGCAGGTGTCGCTGACCGTGATCCAGGGCGACGGCAGCTTCAAGCCGATCTGAGCCCGCGAACCGTCAGCTCGCAGGTTCAGTTCGCAGGTTCAGTTCGTAGATTTCTTGGGCTTCGGCGGGCCTTCGACCGGCGGTAGCGATTTGAGATAGACCGCCATCGCCTTGCGATCCTCGGGCGTGAGCTGCGAGGTGTTGCGGATCACGCGGGCCATCGATCCGCCGGCGCTGTCGCCATTGGGCAATTGCCCGGTCTCCAGGAAATAGCTGATATCGCTCTCGCTCCAGTCCGACAGGCCCTTCTGGGTGATGTTCGGCACGAAGCCCCGGCCTTCCGGATCGGGGCCGCCGGCGAGCCGCTGCGCCGCCTTGATGCCGCCGAGCGGGTTGCGCGGGCTGTGACACTCGGCGCAATGGCCGAAGGTGTTGACCAGGTAGGCGCCGCGATTCCATTCCGCCGAGCGCGACGCATCGGCTGCAAACGGCTTGTCGTCGAAGAACAGGAGCTTCCACATGCCGACGGTGCGGCGGATGTTGAACGGGAATGGCAGCTCGTGCGGCCGCGAGGCGCCGCTGACCGGCGGCAGCGTCTTCATGTAGGCGAACAGGTCCCTGACGTCGTCGACCTTCGCCGCCGCATAAGAGGTATAGGGGAACGCCGGATAATAGTGGCTGCCGCCCGGCGACACGCCGCGCACGACCGCGTTGACGAAGTCGGCCTCGCTCCAGCGCCCGATGCCGTCGTTCGGGTCGGGCGAGATGTTGGGCGCATAGAAGGTGCCAAACGGCGATTCCAGCGGCAGGCCGCCGCCGAGCTTCAAACGGTCGGGCTGGTTGGGCACGGCGTGACAGGACGCGCAGCCGCCGATGTTGAACATCTCCTGGCCGTTGGCCAGATCCGGCGCGCGCGTCGCGGCCGCAAGCACGATCGTTGACGGCCGGGTGATCCACCAGAATACCGCAAGACCGGCGACGCCGAGCACACACAGGGCAAGCAGGAGTCTTCGGTACATGGTGGCTCCGTCACTGCGGGGAGGATGGCGATCGATCCGGCGGCGCCGGTTATGCCCGCGAGAATAAGACGCCTGTCCCGGACAAACAAACGGGGGCGAACGCGTCGCCGCGTCCGCCCCCTCGAACTTGCGTCAGATCAGCTGTTCTTGAGACGGAAGGTCTCGTGGCAGCCGCCGCATTCCTTGCCGATCGCCGGCGCGGTCGCCTTGAGGCTGTCGAGATCCTTGATCTTGGCCTTGGCCTCGGTGACGACCTTGGCGAAGCTCTCGATCTTGGCGTCGAAGCCGGCCTTGTCTTCCCAGATCTTCGGCGACGGGGCGTAATCGCCCTCGAACTTCGCGCCCTTCAGGCTGGCCGGATACATCGTCGGCAGCTTCTTGGCGGTATCTTCGAGCACGGCCAGAGCGGCATTGACGGCGGCCTGGTCATACGGCTTCTCGCCCTTGACCATCGCGATCAGCACACCGCCGAGGTTCTTGGCGTTCGCCTTCATGATGTCCTGGCTCTGCTTGACCAGGTTGTCCTGTGCCATCACGGCGCCGGCCCCGAGCAGCAACGCTGCTGCTGCCACCACGACAGTCCGCTTCATCAATTCGCTCCTTTGTTGTCACAATCCCGTCCAGCCCACCCGGACGGGTCGCGCCTGTTTGGTCAACCCCTGCCCCGGCGGGTTATTCCGGAATTGAGGCGGATATCGGAGAGGTCCACTGGGAGAGGGTACTCAGAGACTGTGACGGCGATGCTGCTCCCGGATCGCGATCCAGACCCGCTCGGGCGTCGCCGGCATGTCGATATGGTCGATCTTGTACTCGCGCCACAGCGCTTCGACGATCGCGTTGACCACCGCCGGGCACGAGCCGATCGCCCCCGCCTCACCCGCGCCCTTGACGCCCATCGGGTTGGTCTTGCAGGGCACGTTGTGCGTCTCGAAGGTGAAGGTCGGCGCGTCAGCCGCGCGCGGCAGCGCGTAGTCCATGTAGCTGCCGGTGACGAGCTGCGCGTCGGCGTTGCTGTAGACCACCTGCTCCATCAGCGCCTGCCCGATGCCCTGCACCGCGCCGCCATGGACCTGGCCGGCAAGCAGCAGCGGGTTCAGCGTCACACCGAAATCGTCGACGATGACGTAGTTGACGATTTTGATGATGCCGGTCGCCGGATCCAGCTCGATCTCCGCGACATGGGTGCCGTTTGGATAAGTGCCGTCGGCGCTGGCGAAAGTGGCGCTGCCGGCGAGCTTGGCGGGATCGACGCCGGGACGCTTGGCGAGATCGGCGAAGGAGATCGACCGGTCGGTGCCCGCGACGCGGATCACGCCATCGGCAATCTCGAGGTCGCCCAAGCCCGCCTCGAGCGCTTCGGCCGCGATCTGCTTGAGCTTGTCGCCGAGCTCATGCGTGGCACGCTGCACGCTGACGCCGCCCGACGGGATGGACGCTGAGCCGCCGGTGCCGAGGCCCGTCGGAACCTGCGCGGTGTCGCCCTGGTGGATGTGGACGCGCTCCGGCGGCAGGCCGAACTGCTCGGCGACGATCTGCGCATACGCGGTCTGATGGCCCTGCCCGCTCGACTGCGTGCCGATCAGGATCGTGACGTCGCCGTTCGGATCGAGCTTCACATGGGCGGTCTCCTCGCCCATCGTGCCGCACACCTCGACATAGCTCGCGAGCCCGATGCCGCGGACGAGGCCATTCTTCTTGGCCGCCTTGGCGCGCTTGGAAAAATCCTTCCACTCGGCGATCTCCATCGCGCGCTTCAGATGCGCGTTGAAGTCGCCGGAATCATAGACCTTGCCGGTCGCGGTCTTGTAGGGCAGCGCGCGCGGCGGGATGAAGTTCTTGCGCCGGATGGCATCAACGCTCATGTCGAGCTTGCGCGCGCAGGCATCGACCAGGCGCTCGACGACATAGGCCGCCTCGGGTCGGCCGGCGCCGCGATAGGCATCGACCGGCACGGTGTGGGTGAAGATCGTGCGCACGCGGCAATGAAAGGCCTGGATGTCGTAGAGGCCCGGCAGCATGCCGGCGCCGCCATGCGGGATGTAGGGCGCGAAGGTCGAGAGATAGGCGCCCATGTCGCCCATCAGATCGACGTCCATCGCGAGGAACTTGCCGTCCTCGGCCAGCGCCATCCGCGCGGTCGTGACGTTGTCGCGGCCCTGCGCATCGCCCATGAAATGCTCGGAGCGGTCGGCGGCCCAGCGCACCGACTTGCGCAGCCGCTGCGCGGCGACCGCGACCAGCGCGTATTCCCGGTACGGAAACAGCTTTGTGCCGAAGCCGCCGCCGACATCCGGGCAGATCACCCGCATCTTCTCGGTCGGGATCTTCAGCACGTTCTGGCAGAGAATGTCGCGCAGCCGGTGGCTGCCCTGGCTGCCCGCCGTCAAGGTGAGGTGATCGCGCTTGGTGTCGTATTCGCAGACCGCGGCGCGCGTCTCCATGAAGCTCGCGACCACGCGCGGATTAACGATGCGGATCTCGGCCACCGCATGCGCCTTCGCGAACGCCGCCTCGGTCGCCGACTTGTCGCCGATCGAGACGTCGAACAGCACGTTGTTCTTGTGATCGGCCCACACCTGCGGCGCGCCCGGCTTGATCGCGTTGACGACGCCAGTAACCGCTGGAAGCGTCGTCCACTCGACCTTGATCGCCTCGAGCGCGTCGCGCGCGTGATCGAGCGTATCGGCGACGACGAAGGCCACGGCATCACCGACATGACGCACCTCGTCCTTGGCGAGGATCGGATAAGGCGGCGCGGTGAACGGATCGGTCTCGAGGTTGAACAGGCACGGCAGGCCGCCGAGTTCCGCCGTGTCCTCGGCGGTCAGAATCAGCGCCACGCCCGGCAGCAGCCGCGCCGCGGCGACGTCGATCGTGAACTTGGCATGCGCCTGCGGCGAGCGCAGCACCAGCGCATGCAGGGCGGCCGATGGCGCGAGATCGTCGGTATAGCGGCCCTTGCCGCGAATCAGCGCGTCATCCTCTTTGCGGAGAACGCTTTGTCCCATACCGAACTTGATTGGAGCTGCCATCTGGTTTCTCATCCCGCTTCGTTTTGGCGATGTTGGCGCCATATTGCAGCGGAACGCGAGCCCGCGCAAACGGCATATCGGCCGCAGGGGACCACGATCGGTCAACTCTCGTCGGGTCGACGTCCGGCTCGCACCGGATCACGTGATATTGCATTGCAATGGACGCTCCGGCGCACGGTCCGGCGCCGGAGCCCCTGCCCTATCGTGCCATCAATGATGCGCGTGCTCCGCCTTGGCGCCGTCCTGCTGACCACCGGGCGCCTGCGCGCCGACGCCGAGCACGTCGAGCAGCACCGCCATCTTGCCGGCGCGCTCGAACTGCAAGGTCACAGGAACAGACTTGCCCTCGACCAGCGGCGCCTTCAGGCCGGTGAGCATCAGGTGAATGCCGCCTGACGTGAGCGTGACCGTCTGCCCTGCGGGGATCGGCAGGCCGCCGTCGATCGGCCGCATCATCATGACGCCGTCGCGCGTCGACATCTCATGGATCTCGACGCTCTCGGCGATGTCGGCGCTGGCCGCGACGAGCCGGTCCGGCTCACGGCCCATATTGGTGAGCGAGAGATAGCCCGCGCCGACCTTTGCGCCCCCGGGCGTGGCGCGGCTCCAGCCGGACGACACGATGATGTCGCCCTTGGCGACACCGCGCGGCGGCGGCTCGGCCGACGTCAGCCGCAACAGCGGCGCGGGATATTTCAGCGCATGCGGATCCTGGCCGGGCGCGGCGAGCTCGACCCATTTCGCCGTGCCCTTCTCGCAGTCCTGGACCGCGGCGATGGGCAGGACATCGCCCGGCTTGAACGTGTCGGCCACGAATCCCGTGAAGATGAACTCGTCGTAGTAGCCGTCCTCCAGCCGGCCGCTCCAGCTGATCTCCTTGACCCCTTCGCTGAGCTGCGCGCCGTGGAAGAAATTATAGGCCCGCGCGTAAGCGCCCTTCTTGACCTCGATGGTCCAGCCCGGCTTCGGCATCGGCTTGATCGCGATCAAGCCTTCCGGCACCTGCACGGTCAGCCGCACGGTCGCTGCGCCCTCGCAGCCATGCGGCACGGCGAGCACGGCCTTGAAGGTCTTGCCGATGCGCGTCTCGGATTTGTCGAGCACAACATGCGCGCTCGCATGGCTGCAGAAAGACGCGACAGACAAGGCGGCGAGTGCCAGCACTGCGGATTTCATGATGGCTTCCTTTCACTTGGTTCCGGAGACAGGCGCGTCCATGCGGACGATGCCTTCGAATGACGACAGCAGCGCGAGGCGTTCAGCCGGCAAAGGCCGCTCGGCGGCGGCCAGCCGCTGCGCAAGCTCGGCCGCCTCGCCCGCCGGCAGGCCCGCGAGCTGCAGCGCCTTCGGATCCTTGATGCCGTCGCCGGCACAGAGGACCAGCGCCCAGCCTTTGGCGCCTTGCCTGAGCAGCGCGCGGCCGCCCTGGGCGCCTTGCGTCCAGTCGGCGATCGCATGCGCGCCTGCGATGACGACGGGGTCGACGACGAGCCGGGCCTCCGGCTTGTCGAAGGCGGCCATCAGCACCGCGCGCACGGCCTCGTCATCACCGGCGGCATGAGACGGCGTGGCGGCGACGAGCGCCGCCACGATCATGAGACGCTTCAACATCGCGCCGCCTCACAGCCTGTAGCGGAGGCCGGCATAGACGCCGCGGCCATTGCCGGGGTTGAACAGCGTCGACGTCGGTGTCGCGCGATCGATGATGCTGGTGGTCGCGATGTACGCCTTGTTGGCGAGGTTGCGCCCCTCGAGATAGGCCGAGAAATGCTTGCCGTCGTCATAGGTCGCCTTCAGGCCCCACAGCAGATAGGGGTCCGTGGACAGCGTGTTGGCGCTGTCGACGAAATAGGATTGCGGCACCCACTCGATGTTCGGCCCGAAGGCGAAGCCCGCCGGATGCTTGTACAGCAGCTCCGCGCGCAGGAAGTGCGGCGGTGCGCCCGGCAGGCGGTTGTTGCCCCAGGTCGCGTCGTTGCTGTAGCGGAAGTCGTTATAGGTGTAGGCGAGGTTGAGCCAGACGCGGTCCGGCGCATCGCTCTTCACCGCGAGCCCCTTCAGCAGGCTGAGGCCGAGCCCGGCCTCGATGCCCTGATGCATCGTCTTGTCGGCATTGGTGACGTTGCAATTGCCGAACGACGAATAGAAGCATTGCAGCTCGTTCTGGATATCGGCGTGGTAGAGCGCAAAATCCCAGGTGACGTCGGGCCGCCGGCCGCGCGTGCCGATCTCATAGGTCGTCGCGGTCTGCGCCTTGATGTCGTAGAAGCGCACCAGCGCGCCCCTGCCCTCGCCGAAGCTCGGCGCCTCGCCGCTGCGCGAGATGTTGGCGAACACCTGCCAGTTCGGATCGACATCCCAGAGCACGCCGACCTTCGGGCTCGCGAGGTCGTAGCTGGCGCGGCCCGCGGCGTCGCCGTTGAGCGTGAAGTTGACCTGCTGGCTGCGGACGGCATGCAGGAACTGCGCACCGGCGATCAGCGAGACGCTCGGCAGCGCGTACCAGGCATTCTCGGCATACAGCGTGTAGTTCTCCGGATTCTGGGTCAACGAGGACATCTGCATGCCCTTGTTGCCGCCGGTGTTGACGAACTGGTTGGCATCCGTGGTGCCGTTCTGGATGTTCAGCCCGACCGTGAAACGGTTGCGATGGCCGCCGATCTCGCGATCGTCCACCGCGCGCACGAAGCCGCCATAGTCGTGATAGCGATAGTCGAGCCACTGGAAGATCGGATGCATCAGATGCCGGTCGACGGCGAACACACCGAACTCGACATCGGTGTTGTCGAGGTGGATCGTCGACTTGTTGGCGACGCGGACCGTGTCGATGTTGCGCTGCCAGTCGTTGAGCACATTGTTGGCCGCGGCCGTTTGCGGCGAGTTGAGCGCGCTGGTCTTGCTCACCTCGCCCGGGATACGCTGCCGCACCGAGTTGGCGTTGAGATAGAAGCGGGTCTCGAAATCGGGCGAGACCTGGTAGCCGAGATTGGCGCTGCCGCGCTCGGACGTACCCCAGCTGTGGTCGCGATAGCCGTCGACGCGCGACGCCGAGCCGGTCACGAAATAATCGGCCGCGCCATACACGCCTCCAGTGGAGGCCTGGCCGCGCAGGAAGCCGAACGCGCCGCCATCGAGTCGGCTCTCGAACGCCGAGGCGTCGCGCCCGGTCGGCGTGACGAAATTGACGGCGCCGCCGAGCGAATTGGCGCCGTAGCGCAGCGCATTGGCGCCCTTGTAGACCTCGACATAGCGATAGGCGGTCGGATCGATCTCCTGGAAATCGCCGTAGCCGTCGGCGGTGTTGATCGGGATGCCGTCGAGATAGAGTTGCGTGCCGCGCAGATGGAAGTTGCGCGACAGGCCGGAGCCGCGAATCGACAGCCTCGTGTCGTCGCCCCATTTCGGCTGAGCAAACACGCCGGGCACGTAGTCGAGCACGTCCTTGATGGTCTGCGCCGCGCCCGTCTTGAACGCGGTATCGGGCACGACGGCCACCGCACCCGGCGTCTGCTGGATGCGCTGGGTTGCCGTTTGCGTGTTTGGCGAAGTCCGACTCGGCGCCGGACCGGCGGGAGCCGCCGCGGCCGTCTGCGGTGCGGCGGCTGATCGCGGCGCGCGCGCTCTCCGCGTGGACGGATCACTGCCGGCGGGCCTCGCCGGACGCGACGCTGCGGGCCTGCCCGGGTCGACATTGACCGTCGGCAGATTGCTTGGCTCGCGGGCTTGCGAGAAACAGGGAGATGACAACGTGACGAGGCACGTCGCCGCGCAAAGCGCGGTTACGGAACGGGACATGATGAACCTCTGGACGAACGAAACCTGACGACAAACGGCGATCAGGCGTTCGCGGGAGGTCCTTGCGACAAACGGGGTTCACGGAGGCGGGAATCGCGCGCAGCCCAGGCGGCGAAGCTGGCAAGCCTCAGCTCGCTGGCGCTGCGCAGAAGCAGCGCGGCGACCGGTGTCGGCACCGGCGCGGCGTGGGCGGCGAAGGCGCAGACCGCGCAGAAGTCCTTATGCAGGACGGCCGAGTCCGGCGCGCTGGTGCCGTGGACGGTCCCATCGATGTCGGTGCAGATCACGCCGAGATCGTTGGCGGCAGCGGCCGCCATCTGCGCCGACATCGCGCCGGCGAGCACCATCTGCAACGCGATGAGATAGGCGGCCAGAATGCCGACCGTCCTCCTCGCCCAATGTGCAGTGCCTCGCCGTCGCGTCACGGATGATCCCCCCGTGCGCGACAATATTCGCGGGGCCGCAGTGGCGCAAGGCATAACAGATGCGCGCACGATCTCATCAGTTCGCGCGCACGCGTCTCATGCTGCGCGCAGGCCTCAGCGGCGCACCAGCGCCTTGAGCCAGCGCAGGCCGAACAGCCCGAGAATGGCGGCGGCATAGATCACGGCGCCGACCACGATCAATAGGCCCAGCATGGCCTCGTCCTGCACGCGGCCGAGGAAGGTCAGATGCGGCGTTGCCAGGACAACCGTCAGCCACAATGCCGCCGCAAGCAGGACGCCGGTGGCCGCAAATTTCAGCAGCGACGCGCTGAGACGGCGATCGACCACGAGATAGCGCTTGTGCACGGCGAAGCCGAGCACCAGCAGCAGATTGATCCAGGCGCCGACGGCGGTCGCCAGCGCGAGGCCGACCTGGGCCAGCGAGCCCATCAGCAGCACCTTCAGCATGACGTTGACCGTCAGTCCGGTGAGCGAAGCCTTGACGGGCGTCGCCGTATCCTTGCGCGCGTAGAAGGTCGAGACCGCGCTGCGGATCATCACGAAGGGAATGAGCCCGACGGCGTAGGCGGCGAGCGTCGCGCCGGCCGCCGCCGCATCGCCCTTGGTGAAGGCGCCGCGTGCGAACATCGCGCGCGTGATGACGTCGGGCACGGCGAGGAAGGCGGCGACGAACGGCACCGAGAACAACAGCGTGAACTCGAAGGCGCGGCGCTGCTGCTCCATGGCGCCCTGGTGATCACCCGCCGTCAGCCGCCGCGACATCTCCGGCAGCAGCACGGTGCCGATGGCGATGCCGATCACCCCGATCGGCAGCTGGTTGAGCCGGTCGGCATAATACAGCGCCGAGATCGCGCCCGCGGGGAGGAACGTCGCGATGATGGTGTCGGCGAACATCGCGACCTGCGTGCCCATCGATCCCAGGGTCGCCGGCCCCAGCGCCTTGAAGAAGGCGCGGATGTCGTCGTCGAGCTTGAGCGGCGCAAACCGCGGCAGGCCGCCGTGGCGGGCGAGATCGCCGGCCAAAAGGAAGTATTGCAGGAACCCGGAGATCAGCACGCCCCAGGCCGCGGCATGACCGGCATTCGGGAAGAACGCCGCCAGCGCCAAGGTCACCATCATCGCGAGGTTGAGAAAGATCGAGGCCGCCGCGGCGCTGGCAAAGCGCTGCATCACGTTGAGCATGCCGCCATACAGCGTCACCAGCGTGATCAGCAGCAGATACGGAAAGGTGATCCGCGTCAGCGTGATCGCCATGTCGCGCTGCGCGGGATCGTCGGTGAAGCCCGGCGCCAGGATCGTCATCGCCTGCGGCATGAACACCCAGGCCAGGATCAGCAGCACGATTTGCGAGGCGAGCAGCAGCGTGAAGATCCGGTCGGCAAACAGGCTCGCCGACGCCGGCCCCTTCTCGCCATGGACATGCGCATAGGCGGGAACAAAGGCCGCGTTGAACGCACCTTCGGCGAAGATCGCCCGGAAATGGTTCGGCAGCCGGAACGCGATGAAGAACGCATCGGCGACCGGCCCGGCGCCGAGGATCGCCGCCAGCATGATGTCGCGGGCAAAACCGGTGAGTCGCGACAGCAGCGTATAGCCGCCGACGGTGAAGATACGTCCGAGCATGGGGGGCTTGTAGAGGATCGGGGGCGGAGTTTGAAGCGGGGAACGGGTCCAACCAATTGCGACCGAAGTGTGGCGCTTGACGCCCCCCCCCGCGCTGAGGCGGACTGCATATATCGACGTTGGCGTTCCAGCGGTCCGCCGGGATACTCCTTGCGCCCTTGCGCCCTTGCGCCCTTGCGGCACCGCGACCACGCGGTCTTAAGGCATCTACCTGCCGTCCACCTTTTCTCTAAAAGCTAATTTCCAGCACGACCACGACACGAGGGCAGATGCCCCACCTCTGAGTTCTCAGCGAAATCGACAATGTGCTTCGCGTCATAGACAGCCGGACGCTCAAGAAGGCCGCCTAATCTGCGTTATTCTGAAATCCAGATCTTGCATCCTCATCTGCTTCGACAATTCCTGCAGTGAGAACTTTGCAATGTTGGAATTGAACAACCTGACGTTCTTTATGTCGCGATGGACGCTCGCCGTATCGAGTACGGCCAACACGTACACGATCTTTTTATTGAAGAGTTCTACAAACTCATCCTCGCTCACCCCCTCCGTTTGACGGCCAGCCCTATCAAAGTAACCCTCTCCTCCGATTTTGTCTTTGAGCGAGCGATACGTATTTCGAATAAACTTTCTTTCGGTCTTCAAGTCCTGCTGAATTCTCGTCGCAGCAATGAAAATCTGAGCACATAGATCACGCAGAGTATTCGAAAAACCCTTCTTGACGTGATAGAGATACAAGTTCTGCTCGTCCCATCGAAGGATATCGCACGGCTCGATATTCTCTGGAACTATCTTGTCAAGAACCAGGGCATTGTTTGACCCTATATATTGACCGTTGTAGTCATTCTCTGTGGGGAGCGCCTCGGCCCACGCCTTATCGAGACCATCGACGTAGTGACCCTGAATGTAGCTTTCGCAATACTCGTTCAGCCGCTCGATGAATGAATCACGTATGAGATACCAGGCCGCATCGATGAAAAAATATCGCCTGTTGTCGCACGGCACATCCCCCAAAAGATGATCGACGAGACCGCCCTCCGTGAGCAAGCGCCCCTCCTCATCGTATGCAGATATTACTATGTTTCGCGCAAGCTTTTCAAACGCCTCTTGGTTCTCCGGCGTTTTTGGCAAAGATCGAAAAACATCAAATACAGAATCCACATTGGACAATTCGTCGAATTCACGCTCACCAAATGCGCCTCCCTGGCTCTTTTTGGTGATTGCATAGTGAGAAGCCGTGAGATATTTTTCCACTTCGTAGTGGCAAAGGTCGAAATCGATACCATTGCTAGGCTCGGAGTAGCGTTTCCATAGCTGCGCGAACAGCTCCTTGTTCAATCGATCTATCAGCGCCTGACTTCTTTTTTTGGTGAGTCGCTCAATATCGTTGATTGAAACCGGCTGCTCCGTCTCCAAAACCGACTCACATCCGTTGATAAGCATCACCAACTGATCAAACGAGATGTCCTTGTTGACTCGAAAGGATGACTTTGCAACGCACAACGAGGCTTTTTTGATATCGTCCTCGGTGAAGCCGAGCTTTGCCGTCAGGATTTCTTTGTTTAGATGCGCCTTGAGCTCCTGATAAATTTTACCGAAACCATCATTGTCGAATAAATTGAAGTTGTTTCGGAAATATTTGGTCGTCCCCATTATTCCACCCACGATGCTTTTTTCTCTCGTCGATTTGAGTATTTTGTCCTCTTTCTTTATAAGGCGAGCAAATACATCAATACCAAAATTCCTATCGATGCGGTCTTGTATAACGAAATGTCCGTGGCCGCCGGTGATCGCGTACAACCTATCCGTCCTTGAAAGGAAGAGAACAAATCCCTCTATGCGACTTTTTCCTCCTTGCCCTATTTCCTCGTTGGCCTTTGAGATAGCTTGAACGAATTCCTTCCATCTCGGAGAGGACGACCTAATCTGATAGTATAGCTTCAACTTGAATTCGTTCACTGTTTCAGCTTCGAGCGCTTGCTCTGAAAATCCCTTGCCTTTAGCTATCTCCGCTGCTTCCTCCAAGGAGATGCCGGCTTCCATCTTATAGATAGCAATTTGCAATTTCTCTGACATGAAGTTGCCCACCTATTGATGATTACGCCTTAGTTGATACGTCCTTCCAGTTGCAACGCGAAATGCTTTCTCCCTTCATTCCGCAGCGTCGACATAAATTCCCAAGATTTTTTCCGAAGGGTTGTGCCTTGATCGACAGAACTAACTATCGAGTCCGTAATTCTACGGGCATCCCAGTTCATTGGACGAACAGGGTGAGCATCAATCGCCGGCTCTGACACTAGTCTTCAGTCACTAGCGCCCCTGTCCAAGAGGGGCGTCCTTGACAAACAGTCGAACTGAGTTCGAGTCGGGTATAGGGCAGATTGCGCTCGCCTGATCCGCTAAATGGAAAGCTCCTTACACGCAGGCAACACCACAAGATTCCGGCAATTATAAATACCTTGCGTTTTTACGGAAATCATGATTATCTCCCGCCATCCCGCCATCCCGCCTCATGCAGAAGGGGCGTAGCGCGCGATCGTCACGACACGCGGGGCGGGGATGCGATGGCCGTGGGAGCTTGCAGCATGTCCTTGATCGGCGTGCGGACGAACGGGCGCTCACGGACGGTCAAGTCGCGTGGTCCTGGCCTCCCGATGCTGAGGTCAAGTTCGCGCTCGTGCTGATCGCACGGCGCAGACGACGGTGGCCAACGAGCCGGGCACCGGGGAGATCGCGGAGCAGCCGGAAGCCCATCGCGCAGGGAATGCCGGAATGTCGGCTGAACCTGTGGTACCTGCCGCCTGCATTCTTGTTCGCAGGCGGGCCATGGGTGAGGCCTTCACCCGGCATTCCCTGCGCCCTCTGCACGCTTTGCGAGGGCGAGTTGATCGCAAGCCTCGGGCATCAGTTGCCGCGAGACCGCGCCCCTGTGTCGATCGCTGTTTGAGATGTAAATCGGAATCGAGCCCACGGCCGTAGGGTGGGCAAAGCAGCCGCCCGCAGGGCGGCCGCGTGCCCATCGCGCATCGGCATCGGTGGTGGAGAATGGTGGGCACGGCGGAGCAACAATCACACAGATGGGGCGCGCCTTTGCCCACCCTACGCGGCCGTAGCCAAACCCACCGCTGTGGTCCGCTTGAAAGGCGGTCGCGCCTTACCCACAGATGTCGTCCCGGACAAGCCTGCCGGCGCGAAGCGGCGGCGGGCGCCGATCCGGGACCCATACACCGTGGCCGATGTGTGGGGCAAAGGGCCAATGACCAGCGGGGCCCAAACCGCTCCCTGGGGGTATGGGTCCCGGCGCCGCGTGCGCAATTGCGCACTAGGCCGGGACGACATTGGTGTGTGGGGCTACCTGTGGGGGCAGATCAGCTCGACAGGCGCGGCTCACCGCGACTCGGCGAGCCGGACGACGTGCGATGCGCGCGGCTCAGGCCAGCGCGCCGCGCACCACGTCGATGATGCGGGCCTGCGTCGCCTCGTCCAGATAAGCGTGCATCGGCAGGCTGATGACGTCCGACGAGAGCTGCTCGCTGACCGGCAGGCCGCCATCGGCGCTCGGGAAGACGCGATACGCGGTCTGCTGGTGCATCGACTTCGGATAGTAGATCGCGGTCGGGATGCCCTGCGCCTTCAGCGCGGCGGCGAAGGTGTCGCGGTCGACGCCGCGCGGCAGACGGATGGTGTACTGCGCCCAGACCGAGGTGCAGCCCTCGACGAGGCGCGGCACCTTCACGACGTCGGCCAGCGCCGCGGTGTAGCGCTCGGCCACCGAGTTGCGCGCGGCGATCTCGTCCTCGAAGATCCGGAGCTTCTCGAGCAGCACCGCGGCCTGGATGGTGTCGAGCCGCGCGGTGAGGCCGAGGCGGACGTTGTCGTATTTGTCGCTGCCGCCGCCATGGGCGCGCACGCTGCGCAGGCGCTCCAGCAGGCCGGCATCGTCGGTGAGGATGGCGCCGCCGTCGCCGAAGCAGCCGAGCGGCTTGGCCGGATAGAAGCTGGTCGCGGTGGCCAGGCCGAAGGTGCCGATGCGGCGGCCCTTGTAGCTGGCGCCGAAGCCCTGCGCGGCGTCGTCGAGCACGAACAGGCCTTCGTCCGCGGCGATCGCGGCGACCGCGTCATGGTCGGCGGCCTGGCCGAACAGATCGACGGGGATCACGGCCTTCGGCTTCAGGCCGAGCCGCTTTGCCGTGGCGATGCCGCGGCGGAGCGAGGCCGGATCGATGTTGAAGGTGTCTTCCAGCACGTCAACGAAGACCGGCGTGGCGCCGGTCAGCGCCACGGACTCGCCGGTCGCGCAGAAGGTGAAGGACGGGCACAGCACGGCGTCGCCCGGGCCGATGCCCTGGGCCATCAGCACCATCAGCAGCGCATCGGTGCCGCTGGAGCAGCTCACGGCATATTTGGCGCCGCAGAACTCCGCCAGCTCCTTCTCGAGCTGGATGATCTCGGGGCCGCCGAGAAACTGGCAGTGCGCGAGCACGCGGGCGACGGCCTCATCAAGGGACTTGCCGAGCCGCTGACGCTGCGCGGCGGTGTCGATGAACGGAATGGGCTGATGACGCAGGTGCTGATTCATGAGCTCTGACAACGGTTCGAAACGGACAGGGATGGAGCGGGTGACGCCCGGGCTAGCCGGCCGCGCGGAGCTTGGCGGCCTCCGCCGGACGATGGCTCGAGGTCTCCAGGCACTGCGTGGCGATCGCGAGGCTGGCGACTCCCTCGTCGCCGGTCACGGCCGGCGAGGTGCCGGAGCGCACCGCGTGCAGGAACGCGATCAGCTCGGCGCGCAGCGGCTCGTCATGGCCGACCGGCAGATGCCGCATCGAGTAGCTGCCGTCCGGCTTGAAGCCGAAGCATTCGGTGACCTGGCGGGTGAGCAGGTCACCCATGATGTACTTGCCGCGCGTCGCGACCGTGACGTTGCGCGCCTTGAACGGCGTCAGCCAGTTGGTGTTGATGTGGGCGAGCACGCCCGAGGCGGTGCGGAACTGCAGCAGCGCGATGTCCTCGCGCTCGGCCACCGCGCTCGACAGCTGCGGCTGCACCTCGATGATATCCGACTCGGTGAACCAGCGGATCAGGTCGATGTCGTGCACGGCGAGATCGATGACGACGCCGACATTGGACATGCGCGGCGGGAACGGGCCGACGCGGGTGATGGCGATCGACAGGATGTCCTCGCCGGCGATCGCCTTCTTGATCGCGGCCACGGCCGGGTTGAAGCGCTCGACATGGCCGATCATCAGGGTGACGCCGGCGCGGTGCGCGGCCGAGACGATCTCCTTGCCCTCTTCGACCGTCGAGGCGATCGGCTTCTCGACGAGCAGATGAACCTTGCGGGCGATGCAGGCGAGCGCGAGCTCATGGTGCAGGTGAGTTGGGGCGGCGATGGTAACTGCGTCAACGCCCTCGGCGGCGAGCTGATCGAGGCTCTCGAAAGTCGGGCAGTTCGCAAGCTCGGTGACGCGGCTGCGATGCGCGGGCAAGGGATCGACGACGCCGACCAAGTGGACATCGGGAAGACCTGCGAGCACACGGGCATGGTTGCTGCCCATCACGCCGGCTCCGATGACGCCAACGCGCAGCGCCTGTCTCAGATCGGCCTTGTGGCCCGCCCCCTTGGAACTCATGTCGCTCGACCCCATCGATGTCACGGAATGGCCATAACAGTTAATGAACTGCAAATCAGCCGGACGAAGCTCTCCTAGCATGGCGCTTCCGGCGAGGCGAATGCCGAAAGCCTTTTCAGGACACGATTTGATTCAGAAAGTTACATCACAGGAGAACGAAAAGCGGAGCAGTTTGAAGGGCCTGCAGCGAGCCCTTCGCGTGTGGCGGTGGTCTTGCTCAACGATCGCGACAGGCCGCGGAGACATGGGATCAACGCGTTCACGCCTGCGTGTAGGCCGCGTACCGAGGTAACGCGATGGATCGCCCAGCCGAAGACAGAGCCATGTCACATCGCGGGAGAACGCCCATGACCATCCGCCTCGCCTCGCTTCGCCACGCTTCGCATGTCGCCCTGCTGCTCGGGTCGTTCGCCCCCTGGGCGCCGTCCGCCGCCGCAGCCGCGGAGCGGCTCGTCGTGATCGAACTGTTCACCTCGCAGGGCTGCTCCTCCTGCCCGCCGGCCAACGCGTATCTGAACGAGATGGTGCGGCAGCGGCGCGACGTGCTGCCGCTGGCGTTCCACGTCACCTATTGGGATCGCCTCGGCTGGAAGGACCCGTTCTCATTGCAGGCGGCGACCGATCGTCAGGCGCGCTATGGCAGCCGCTTCGGCGACGGCTCCTACACGCCGGAGATCGTCGTCGACGGAGTAACGAGCCATGTCGGCTCCAACAGGGCCGAGATCGGACCGGCGATCGATCGCGCCAGGAGCGCGAGCGCGACGGCTGCAAGCGTCAGGCTCGCGCGCAGCGGCGACAAGCTCACGGTCGACGTCGGCAACGGCGAGGGACGCGGCCGCGTGCTGCTGGTCGGCTTCGACCGCCGCCACGAAACGCCGATCCGCCGCGGCGAGAATGGCGGCCGCACGCTGGAGGAGCTGAACGTCGTGCGGTCGGTGCGCTCGCTCGGCGAGTGGAGCGGAGCGGCGCTGCGCCTCACCGAGTCGATGCCGGAGGGCGAGGATGCCGCCGTCCTGCTCGAAGCGCCGGACGGACGCATCGTCGGCGCCGCGCGCTTGTAGCCCGAGGTCAGGAGGAGGAGCAGAAACTGCGCCAGAACTGACGATAGCCCTCCTCGACCTTGCGGGTGTAGGTCTCGACGTTGCCGGCCGCGGAATTGGCGGCCATTGCCGGCAGCGCCGCGCGCAGCTTCGCGAGCTCCCCGGGCGCCGCGGCATGTTTGAGGGCGATGGCGAGATAGCTGTCGTCATCGCTCGCCACGAAGTCATCGAGACCAACCGCGACGTTGATCGCCGCGGCCGCGCGCGCGGCGGCGCCCTGCCCGAGCTTGGCGATGACCGGCACGCCGGCCTGCAGCGACTCCCAGGTGCTGACGCCGCCATTCTGCGGGAACGGATCGAGCGACATGTCGATGTTCGCGAACTGGGCGATGTGCTGGTCGCGCGTCGACAGGCCGAGGCAGGTGACGCGCTCCTCGGCGATGCCATTGTTGACGAAGCGGGCGATCAGCGCGTTGCGCACCAGCGCATCGTCGAGCGCGCCGTTCTTGATGACGATCCTCGCCTCCGGCAGCGCGCCCATAATCCGCGCCCACAGCGCCAGCGCGGGATCGGAGATCTTGTCGATGCGGTTGAAGACGCCGAAGGTGACGAAGCCGTTGCGCAGCATCGGAAGCGGCGTCGGCTGCCAGCCCTGCAGCGGGTCGGTGGTGATCACGGCCGGCAGGTCGTAGACCTGCTCGGCGAACAGCGGACGCACCGGCTCCGGGATGGTGACCGGGTCGGCGAAGAAATAGTCGATGGTCGGCAGTCCCGTGCCGGTGCCGCTGCCCCAGGCGGTGACCTGGATCGGCGCCGGCTTGCGGGCGAACACCGGCAGCCGGTTGCCGGCGGAATGGCCGGAGAGATCGACGAGGATGTCGACCTGATCGGCGTCAATCCGATCCGCAAGTTCCTCGTCCGACATCTGCCAGGCGTCGACCCAGAGGTCGGCCGCCGCGCGGCACTGCTCGGTCATCGCGTCGCGCAGCGGCGAGCAGGAGTAGCAGACGACCTTGAACGCGGCGTGGTCGTGATGGCGCAGCACCGGCAGGAATGTCAGCGCCGCCGAATGGCTGCGGAAATCAGACGAGACATAGCCGATCGTCAGCCGCCGCTCCGGATCGCGATCACGCACGGGCGGCGGACGGCGTTCGATCGCGGCGCCGATCCGGGTCCACCATTCGCGCCTGATCGCCTGATGCTGGGCGAAGCCGGTGTCCGGCATGAAGTCGAGCAGGAAGATCTTGGCCGTGATCGCATCGCCATAGGCCGGATTCAGTTCGAGCGCGCGATCGAAATGCGCAAGACCTGTGGCGAGATCGCCCTGCTTGCAGAAGCATTCGCCGAGCCATGTCCAGGCGACTTCGGACGTCGGATTGAGCTCCAGAACTTTGCGGCAGGCATCCATTGCGGGGGCAATGTTGTCCCTGATGACGCTGAGCTGCGCGAAGCCCAGCAGCGCCACCTCGTGGCGCGGATCGAGCGCCAGCGCAGCCTCGAAATCGGGCATCGCCTTGTCGAAGCGTCCGGCCTGCTGATGCAGCCGGCCGCGCTGCGCCAGCACCTGCGCGGCGTTCGGCTTGATTGCGAGCGCGGCATCGAAGGCCGCCAGCGCTTCGTCGGAATGGCGGAGCGCAATGCTCGCGAGCCCCTTGCCGAACATCGCCTCCATGTGGCGCGGATTGAGCGACAGCGCCCGCTCGAAGCTCTGATTGGCCTCCGCATTGCGGGCCAGCGGCAGCAGCGCCATGCCGCGATTGCAATAGGCGTCGGCATAGTCGGGCTTCAGCGCGATCGCGCGGTCATGCGCTGCTATCGCCTCTTCCGGCCGCCCCAGCCGCATCAGGGTGTTGCCGAGGCCGGTGAGCGCGACGAGCAAATTGGGCTTCAGCGCGATCGCACGCTCCTGGCATTTGCGCGCCTCCTCGAACCGCTTGCGGTTGAACAGCGCGAGGCCGAGATTGGACAGTGCCTCGGCATGGCGCGGCTCGATCTCGACCACCCTGGTCAGCGCCTGCTCGGCCAGCTCGAACTGGCCGCCGTCGAGCGCTGTGACGCCACGCAGATGCAGCGCATCGACATGATCCGGCAACAGCGCCAGGATATCACCGCAGATCGCCTGCGCCTCGGCGTGACGGCCGGACCGATAGGCGGCGACGGCGCGCGGCATCAGCTCGTCGGTCTGCTTGCGGTGCTTCTTCTGGAGCCGCGCGTTCTGAAAGGCGCGAGACCCGACATTGCTAGCCAAAGACTTGCCCCCCCGAGGCAGTATGCAGATCCTGAGAACGCGACGAACATTTGCGTGGCCTCGTCCGAGGCCACCGCTTATTTCACTCTCCACCGCCTGCGCAATAGCGACGCCAGAACAGGCGGTAGCCCTCCTCGACCTTGTGCGTGTAGGTCGCGACATTGCCGGCAGCCGAGTTCGCCGCCATCGCCGGCAGCTCGGCGCGCAGCTTGGCCAGCTCCTCCGCCCTGGAGGCCCAGCTCACGGCGAGCGCAACATAGGCATTGTCATCCCTGGCGACGAATGCGCCGAGCCCGACCGCCGAGACGATCCCGGCCGCGGCGCGCGAGGCCGCGCTTCGACCGAGCTTGGCGATCACGGGCACGCCGGCCTGCAGCGATTCCCAGGTGCTGACGCCGCCATTCTGCGGGAACGGATCGAGCGAGATGTCGACCAGGGCAAACTGCGCGATCTGCTGCTCGCGCGTCGACCGGCCGAGGCAGACCACGCGCTCGGGCGCCACGCCGTGGGCCGCGAAACGCGCCAGCAGGCGATCGCGCAACAAGGGATCGTCCAGCGAGCTGCTCTTCATCACGATCCGGGAGTCCGGCAGCGCCTGCATGATCCGCGTCCAGACACTGAGCGCGGGATCGGAGACCTTGTCGAGGCGATTGAACACGCCGAAACTCACATGGCCGTTGCGCAGCATCGGCAGCGGCGTCGGCACGAGGCCGGGCAAGGCTTCGGTGGTGATCACGGCGGGCAGATCGTAGACCTGCTCGGCGAACAAAGGGCGCACGGCCTTCGGCACCGTCACGGGATCGGCGAAGAAGTAGTCGATGGTCGGCATCCCCGTGCCGGTGCCGCTGCCCCAGGCCGTCACCTGAACCGGCGCGGGCTTGCGGGCGAACAACGGCAGCCGGTTGCCGGCCGAGTGACCGGAGCAATCGACAAGGATATCGACGCCGTCAGCCTCGATCTGATCGGCGAGCTCATCGTCGGAAAATTGCGAGGCATCGATCCAGACGTCGGCACAGGCGCGGAACTGCGAAGTCACGGCGTCATTCACGGGAGAGCAGGCGTAGCAGCAGATGCGGAACGCCTGCCGGTCGGCATGCTTCAGAACCGGCAGATAGGTCAGCGCCGCAGAGTGATTGCGGAAGTCCGACGAGACGTAGCCGATCGTCAGCCGCCGCTCCGGATCGCGGTCACGCGGCGGCGGCGCTCGGCGCGCGATGTGGCTGCCGATGCGCTGCCACCATTCGCGCCTGACCGCCTGATGCAGCTCGAAATCCGCCTCGGGCGAGAATTCGAGCGTGAAGATCTTCGCAGTCATGGCCTCCGGAAAGTCGGGCCTGATCTCCAGCGCGCGATCGAAATGCGCAATGGCGGCATCCAGCTCTCCCTGCTTGCCGAAGCAGATGCCGAGCCACAGCCAGGCGTCTTCGGAACGCGGATTCTGCTCCAGCACCTTGCGGCAGCCATCGACGGCCTGGGCGATGTCGGTGAAGTGGTCGAGCTGCGCCTTGCCGAGCAGCGCGATCTCCAGCGTCGGATCGCGCGCCAGCGCCGCCACGTAGTCCGCCTTGGCGAGGTCGAAGCGCCCGGTCATCTGATGCAGCCGGCCGCGCTGCGCCAGCACCAGCGGCGCACCCGGCCTGATCGCGAGCGCAGCATCGAAGCAAGCGAGCGCCTCCGCCAGATGGCGCTGCTCGAGGCTGAGCAGCCCCTTGCCGAACAACGCCTCCATGTGGCGCGGGTTGAGCGACAGCGCGCGGTCGAAGCTCTGGATCGCCTCGGCGTTGCGGTTGAGCGGCAGCAGCGCCATGCCGCGATTGCAATAGGCATCGGCGTAGTCCGGCTTCAGCGCAATGGCCCGGTCATGCGCGGCGATCGCCTCGTCAGCGCGTCCGAGACGCATCAGCGTGTTTCCGAGCCCGGTCAGCGCGACCACGAGATTCGGCTTCAGCGCGACCGCCCGCTCCTGGCATTTGCGGGCGTCCTCGAAACGCTTGCGGTTGAACAGCGCCAGCCCGAGATTGGACAGCGCCTCCGCATGGCGCGGCTCGATCTCGACCGCCTTCGTGAGCGCCTGCTCGGCGAGATCGATCTCGCCGCTGTCGAGCGCGACGACGCCGAGCAGATGCAGCGTGTCGAAATGGTCGGGCAGCAACGCCAGGATCTGGCCGCAGATTGTCAGCGCTTCGGCCCGCCGGCCGGCGCGATAGGCCGCGACCGCGCGCGGCAGGAGATCATCGACCTGCTTGCGATGCTTCTTCAGCAGCCGCGCGTTCTGAAATGCGCGCGAACCGACATTGCTTGCCACGAGTGGCCTCCAGGGGGTGACGCATTAGCACTCACTCGAACAATGGGACGCGTGAACAGGGAGAGGACAGTGAACGCGAACGCAGGACCGTCAGCCAGCGGCACAATAGTCGCGCCAGAACTGGCGATAGCCGTCCTCGACCTTGCGCGTGTAGGCCTCGACATTGCCGGCAGCGGAGCTCGCGACGCGCGCCGGCAGTTCGGCCCTGACACGCGCCAGCGCCTCGGGATCCGCCGCATGCTTGAGCGCGACCGCGACGTAGCCGTCATCGTCCTCGGCGACCCAGTCGTCGAGCCCGATCGCCTTCACGATCGCGCCGCCGGCGCGCGAGGCCGAGCTGTTGCCGAGCTTCGCCACGACGGGCACGCCGGCCTGCAGCGATTCCCAGGTGCTCACGCCGCCATTCTGCGGGAAGGGATCGAGGGATATGTCGATCTCCGCGAAGGCTGCGATGTGCTCCTGCCGCATCGACGATCCCAGGCAGGTCAGCCGGCTTTCGACGATGCCGTGCGCCACGAAGCGCGAGATCAGTCCGTCGCGCAGGAAAGCATCGTCGAGCGCGCCGTTCTTGATGATGATGCGGGCGTCGGGAAGCGCGCGGAGAAGCGCGGTCCAGACAGTCAGCACCTGGTCGGAGATCTTGTCGACCCGGTTGAACACGCCGAAGGTGATGTGGCCGTTGCGCAGCATCGGTAGCGGCGTCGCCTGCGCGCCGGGCAGCGGATCGGTCGTGATCAGCGCCGGAAGATCGTAGACTTTTTCCGCAAACAACGGCCGCACCGCCACCGGCACCGACACCGGATCGGCGAAGAAGTAGTCCATGGTCGGCAATCCCGTGCCGGTCGCATTGCCCCAGGCCGTGACCTGGATCGGCGCGGGCTTGCGCGCGAACACCGTGAGGCGGTTGCCGGCCGAGTGGCCGGAGAGGTCGACGAGGATGTCGACCTGATCGGCCTGGATGCGGTCGGCGAGTTCGTCGTCGGACATCTGGGCGGCATCGACCCAGATGTCGGCCGTCGCCCTGCACTGCTCGGTGACGGAATCCAGCTGCGTCGAGCACGAGTAGCAGACGACCTTGAAGGCGGCGTGGTCGTGATGGCGCAGCACCGGAAGGAAGGTCAGCGCCGCCGAATGGCTGCGGAAGTCCGACGACACGTAGCCGACCGTGATGCGGCGGTCCGGATTGCGGTCGATGGAGGCGAACTGGCGCTGCGGGATGCGCGCGCCGATGCGTTCCCACCATTCGCGCCGGACCGCCTGATGCACGGCGACGTCGGCGCCGGGATAGAAATCGAGCGCGAAGATCTTCTTCAGGATGGCATCCTCGAAATCCGGCTTGATCTCGAGCGCGCGGTCGAAATGCTGGATGGCGCCGGCGGTATCGCCCTGCTTGGCGAGACAGGTGCCGAGCCAGATCAACGCCACCTCGGACCTCGGGTTCTGCTCGAGCACCCGCTTGCAGGCGACCATCGCTGGCGCAATCCGCTCGGTCAGGACGCAGACATGCGCCTTGCCGAGCAGTGCAGACTCCTGCCCGGGATCGACCGCCAGCACAGCATCGAAATCCGCCTCGGCCTCCGTGAACCGTGCCATCTGCACGTAGAGCCGGCCGCGCTGCGCGATCACGGCGGCCGCTCCCGGCTTGAGCGCGAGCGCCGCATTGAAGGCCGCCAGCGCCGGCTCGAGGTGCCGCAGATTGATGCTGACGAGCCCCTTGCCGAACATCGCCTGCATGTGGCGCGGCGCCAGGGCCAGTGCGCGATCGAAACTCTGCCTTGCCTCCTCGTTGCGCAGCAGGAGCAGTTGCGCCATGCCCCGGTTGCAATAAGCGTCGGCGAAGTCGGCCTTGAGCGCGATGGCGCGGTCATGCGCTTCGATCGCCTGCGCGAACAGCTGCATGTTCATCAAGGTGTTGCCCAGGCTGGTCCAGGCCGTCGCGAAGGTCGGCTTGAGCGCGACGGCGCGCTCCTGCACCGCGCGCGCCTCCTCGTAGCGCTTCAGGCTGAACAGCACGAGGCCGAGATTGGCAAGCGCCTCGGCGTTGCGGGGCTCCACGGCGACGGCACGGGTGAGCGCCTGCTCCGCGAGATCGAACCGGCCGCTGTCGAGCGCGGAGGCGCCCAGCAGGTGGAGAGCGTCGAAATGATCGGGTACGAGGCCGAGCGCCTGGCCGCAGATGGCCTGGGCCTCCGCGTGCCGGCCCGCGCGATAGGCCTCGACGGCCTTCGGCATCAGGCCATCTGCCTGCTTGCGGTTCTTCTTCTGCAGGCGCGCGTTCTGGAACGCGCGCGATCCGATCGTGCTTTGCAACGAAGCTCTCCGGCGGGCTGATCCGGGGCTATCTAGCACGGCTCGCCTGATTCGCGGCGAGCGCCCGCTTTACTCGCGGCGGTAATCGTCCTCGATCCGGATGATGTCATCCTCGCCGAGATACGAGCCGGTCTGGACCTCGATCAGTTCCAGCAGGATCTTGCCCGGGTTCTCCAGCCGGTGCACCGCGCCCATCGGGATATAGATCGATTCGTTCTCGTGGACGGTCTTGACCGTTTCGTTGACCGTGACCCGCGCCGCCCCGCGGACGACGATCCAGTGCTCGGAGCGGTGGTAGTGCTTCTGCAGCGACAGCCGCTGGCCGGGCTTCACCACGATGCGCTTGACCTGGTGGCGCTCGCCATTGTCGACCGATTGATAGCTGCCCCAGGGGCGGTGGACCTTGATGTGCGCCTCGGTAACCTCCGGCGCCACGGTCTTGAGCTTGGCGACCAGCCGCTTCAGCCCGTTGGCGTCGCGCTGGCGCGACACCAGGACCGCGTCCTGCGCAGCGACGACGACGAGATCGTCGACACCTTCGAGCGCCACCAGCGCCTTGTCGGTGACGACGTTGCAGTTGCGGGAATCCTCGAACACGGCGGTGCCGCGCGCGGCGTTGCCCTGCCCGTCCTTGTCGGACAGCTCCCAGACCGCGTGCCACGAGCCGACGTCGGACCAGCCGCACGACACCGGCGCGACGGCGGCCCGCTCGGTCTTCTCCATCACGGCATAGTCGATCGAGATCGGCTTGGCTGCGGCGAAGGCATCGGAGTCCAGGATGATGAAACTGAGATCGCGGCCGGCCTTGGCGACCGCGTCGGCGACGCTCTGCACGCTGCCGGCATCGTACTTGCGATACTCGTCGAGCAGCACGCCGGCACGGAACATGAAGTTGCCGCTGTTCCAGAGATAGCCCTCGCCGATGTAGCGCTCGGCGGTCGGCTGGTCCGGCTTCTCGACGAATTTGGCCACGGCCCGTACTTCTCCGGAGACCACAGCGCCAGGGCTGATGTAACCGTATTCCGTCGCCGCACGCTCCGGATTGACGCCGAAGGTGACGATCCGGCCAGCTTCCGCCGCCGCCAGCCCCTGCCGGCAGGCCGCCACGAAGGCCGTGTTGTCGCGCACGACATGGTCGGCCGCGAGCGCCAGCACCACGGCGTCCTGGTCGCGCGACTGAGCGAAGGCGGCGCCGGCGGCGATCGCCGGCCCAGAGTCGCGCCGCATCGGCTCCAGCAGGACATCGGCCTCGATGCCGATCTCGGCAAGCTGCTCCAGCACCATGAAGCGATAGGCCATGTTGGTGATGATGATCGGCCGCGCGAACAGGTCAGCGTCCGACACGCGCAGCAGCGTGTCCTGGAAGGTGGAGCGCGCGCCGAACAGCGGGAGGAACTGTTTGGGCCGCACTTCGCGTGAGGCCGGCCACAGCCGGGTCCCGGCGCCGCCGCACATGATGAGGGGAATGATGCGTCCGGTCATGAAATCAGTCCATCAAATCTGGTGGTAATCGCGATACCATTTCGCAAAACGTGAAATGCCGTCGGCGATCGACGTCGCCGGCCGGAAGCCAATGTCCCGTTCGAGGTCGCTGACGTCAGCATAGGTCGCCTCGACGTCCCCGGGCTGCATCGGCAGCATCTCCTTGATCGCCGGCCGGCCGAATTCCTTCTCCAGCAGCGTTATCACGTCGGTCAACTGCTCGGGGTGATTGTTGCCGATATTGTAAATCCGCCATGGCGCCCGGCTGCTCGAAGGATCGGGCCTGTTTCCATCCCAATCCGGGTTTCCCTGTGGCGGACGGCCGATCAGGCGGCCGATGGCCTGAACGATATCGTCGACATAGGTAAAATCACGCCGCATCTGGCCGTGATTGAACAGCCTGACCGGCTGTCCCGCCAGGATGGCCTTGGCAAAGATGAACATCGCCATGTCCGGCCGGCCCCAGGGGCCGTAGACGGTAAAGAAGCGCAGCCCTGTGGCCGGCAGCCGGTAGAGATGGCTGTAGGAATGCGCCATCAGTTCGTTGGCCTTCTTGCTCGCCGCATAGAGGCTGATCGGATGGTCGACATTGTCCTTGACCGAGAACGGCAGCTTCGTATTCGCGCCGTAGACCGACGAGGACGAGGCGAACAGCAGGTGCCCGCAGCCGTGATGCCGGCAGCCCTCGAGCACGTTGATGAAGCCTTCGAGATTGGCGTCGACGTAAGCATGCGGATTTTCCAGCGAGTAGCGCACGCCGGCCTGGGCGGCGAGATGCACCACCGCGGGAAATCGATTCTGGGCAAACAGCGCCTTGACGCCGGCGCGATCGACGAGATCGAGCTTGTGGAAGGTGAAGCCGGGCTGCGCCTTCAGGATCTCCAGGCGCGCGTCCTTCAGCTTGGGATCGTAGTACGAATTCAGATTGTCGAGCCCGACGACCTGCCGCCCCTCGGCGAGCAGCTTCTGTGACAGGTTAAAGCCGATGAAGCCGGCGGCGCCGGTCACGAGGATGGGCTGATCGGCCATGGTCACTTCCTTACGGTCGCCAGAGTTCGATGGCGGCGGGTTTGCTCGCGCGGTCGAGCTTCATCTTGACGTCGAGCACGAGGCCGCTCTCCTCGCGCAACAGCCGCTGAACCAGCGGCCAGCCGCCGGCCAGGAACGGATCGTGCGAGACCGCGAGCACGACGGCGTCGGCAGGCTGCAGCTCCATCATCGGCGTGAGGCCGATGCCGTATTCTTCATGCACGGCGGCGGCATCGGCGAGCGGATCGGCGACCTGCACCTCGATGCCGAACGACTGCAATTCGCTGATGATGTCGATCACGCGGGAATTGCGGATGTCAGGAACGTTCTCCTTGAACGTCATGCCGAGGATGGTGACGACGCCGCTGCGGCCGCGCCGCTTCAAAAGCCCACGGATGCATTCCCGCGCGATGCGCCGCCCCATCTCATCGTTGATCCGGCGGCCCGCGAGGATGACCTCGGGGTGATAGCCCGCCTTTTCGGCACGATAGGTGAGATAATAGGGATCGACGCCGATGCAGTGGCCGCCGACGAGGCCCGGCGTGAAGGGCAGGAAGTTCCACTTGGTTCCGGCCGCCGCCAGCACGTCGCCGGTGTCGATGTCGAGCGCCTGGAAGATCAGCGACAGCTCGTTCATGAATGCGATGTTGAGATCGCGCTGGGTGTTCTCGATCACCTTGGCCGCCTCGGCGACCTTGATCGACGGGGCGCGGTGGATACCGGCCGACACGACGGAGCCGTAGACGGCGGCCACCGTCTCGAGTGTCTCGGCGTTCTGGGCCGAGACCACCTTGGTGATGGTCTCGAAGCGATGCGTCTTGTCGCCGGGATTGATGCGCTCCGGCGAATAGCCGACGTTGAAGTCGCGGCCGGCCCTCAGCCCCGAGCCGCTTTCGAGCAGCGGCACGCAGTCCTCCTCGACCGCCCCCGGATAGACCGTGGACTCGTAGACGACGATGTCGCCACGCTTCAACACGGCGCTCACGGCCCGGGTCGCGGCGAGCATGGCGCCGAGATCGGGCCGGCGCGCGCTGTCGATCGGTGTGGGGACGGTGACGATGAAGAAGTCGGCCGCGGCCATCTCACCAGGGTCGCTGCTGAAGCGCAGGCCGGGCCAGCGGAGGTCGGCCGCATCTACTTCGCAGGTCCGGTCCCGGCCCTCGCGGAGCTCGGCGACCCTGACGGCATCGATGTCGAACCCGATGACCGGGCAGCCCGCGCGCGCGAACGCGGCGGCGACCGGCAGGCCGACATAGCCGAGGCCTATCACCGCAATCTTCCGGCCATGAGACATAAATTGATATTCCGGTCGTTTCGGAGGCCATTGACGCCACCCCTGCGACTGTTTAGCCACCGGGGCATCGGGACCGCAAGGGGTCGGCCGCCCCGATGGGCCGGTCCCATCCGGGCCTCGATGCCGCCAGGACGGGAGTTGCGCGTCTCGCACTCGGCTTGGGACCTTTCAACCAAGAGCGAAGCCAGCCCTCGCATGCGAGCGTTTTTGATTCTCATTCTCCGGATCGTGGTTTCGCTCGCTTTGCTGTATCTCGCGCTGCGCGGGATCAACTTCGCGGCGATCCGCGAGCGGCTCAGCCAGATCAGCATCGGCTGGATCGTGCTGGGAGTGGCGATCACGCTGCTGCAGATCTTCATCGGCGCGCTGCGCTGGCGCGAGATCTCGGCACTGTGCGGGGCGCCGCTGACCGACATGCGCGCCTTCCGCTACAACATGATCGGCGCCTTCTTCAATCAGACCCTGCCCTCCTCGATCGGCGGCGATGCCGTGCGGCTGTGGCTGATCGGCCGCACCGGCGCCGGATGGCGCGCGGCCAGCTACTCGATCCTGACCGACCGCGCCGTCGGGTTCATCGCCCTGGCGCTGATCATCGTCGCGAGCCTGCCGTGGAGCTACGGCCTGATCGCCAACGAGAACGGACGCCTTGCGCTGGTACTCGTCGATGCCGCCGCATTGGCGGCGGGCGCCGGCTTTCTGATCATCGGCTACCTGCCCGCCGCGTGGATGAAGGCGTGGTGGCCGACGCGTCACGTCTATGCCTGCTCGGTGATCGCCAACAAGGTGATCTTCGGCAAGGCCACCGCGGTGAAGATCGCCGCGCTCTCGCTCTCCGTCCACGTGCTGGCCGTCGTCATCGCCTGGTGCGCCGTGCGCTCGATCGCAGCGTCCGTCGGCTTCGAGCAGCTGTTCCTGCTGACGCCGCCGATCATGCTGATCACGATGCTGCCGATTTCGATCGCGGGCTGGGGCGTGCGCGAAGCCACCATGATGGTGACGTTCGGCTATGCCGGGCTGGCGCCGGCCGACGGCACGGTGGTCTCGATCCTGTTCGGCGCGATCTATTTCATCGTCGGCGGCATGGGCGGGCTGGTGTGGATCCTCAGCGCCGAGAAGGGCGCGGGCCGGATGGCTATCCCCGCGACCGCGGAGGAGTGACGCCTAACGGTTGGCCGCCCATTGGTCGTGCCAGGCCTGCGCCATCAGCACATTCCACAGCCAGTAGGCGTGATTGTGCCGGCGGCTGAGATGTTCGTCGAACATGCGCGTTACCCGCGCAGGGTCGAACAGGCCTTGCCGCTGCAGCCGCGATGACGACAACAAATCCGCCGCCCATGATTTCAGCGGGCCGCGGAGCCAGGCGTCGATCGGGATGCTGAAGCCGGTCTTCGGCCGGTCGATCATCTCGGCGGGCACATGGCGATACAGCACCTGCCGCAGCAGCCATTTTCCGCGGCCATCGCGCACCTTCATGCTGGCGGGAACCCTGGCGGAGAATTCGACGACGTCCTTGTCGAGGAACGGCACGCGCGTCTCCAGCGCCACCGCCATCGCGGCGCGATCGACCTTCTGCAGGATGTCGTCGCTGAGATAGCTGAGGGAGTCCGCGAGCGTCATGCGATCGAGCGGATCGAGCGGTTGCGTCAGCTTGTGCAGTTCATCGGCCGCCCAGCCGGCGCGCTCCTTACCGCCGATCACCGTGCGGGCGGGATCCTGGTCGATCGAGCACAACGTCCGGTACAGGCCTTCGAAACCGTCCGCGGCCATCAGGCGGCCGAGCTTGGCGGCTTGATCGCCGGCATGCCGCACTTTAAAGCGCGCCGGAAGAATGGGCTGCAGCGCCGACAGGATCGTGTCCGCAGGTTCCGGCGCGACCGCGCCGAGTGCGGCCCCGAGCATCCGCCGCACCGGCACCGGCAGCCGGCCGAGGCGCGCCTGCAGCCGCTCGCCCCAGACATGCCGGTTGTAGCCGCCGAACAGCTCATCGCCCGCATCGCCGGACAGGGCCACGGTCACGTGGCGGCGCGCCAGTTGCGCCACCAGATGGGTCGGAATTTGCGAGGAATCGGCGAACGGCTCGTCATAGATGAGCGGGAGCCTGGGAACCACGTCCATCGCGGTCCGCGCATCGACATAGAGATCGGTATGATCGGTGCCGAGATGCTGCGCCACCTTGCGCGCATCCTCGGCCTCGTTGTAGCCGCCCTCCGCAAACCCGATGCTGAATGTGCGCACCGGCCGGCTCGTCTGGGCCTGCATCAAGGCGACGATGGTCGACGAATCGACGCCGCCGGACAAAAAGGCGCCGAGCGGCACGTCCGCGAGGCATTGGCGCTTCACGGCGGCGGACAGCAGCTGTTCCAGCCGCGCAACCGCGTCCGGCTCGCTCTGGATGCGATCGGATTGGGCGGCGACGACGACGTCCCGCAGCGACCAATAGGCCTGCGGCGCGGGCAGGCTCCCCGGCGCGGCGTTCGCGGAGAAGCTCACGAACGAGGCCGAAGGCAGCTTGCGCAGGCCGGTCCAGATGGTCGCGGGCGCCGGAACGTAGGAGTAGCGCATGAACGATGTCAGCGCCGCGCGATCGAGCGACGGCGCCCATGAGGGGTGCGCAGCAAGCGCATTCAGCTCCGAACCAAAGACCAGGTCGGTGCCGCACCAGCCGTAGACCAGCGGCTTCTCCCCGAAGCGATCGCGCGCCAGGGTCAGCTGCCGCATCTCGGCATCCCATAGCCCGAACGCGAACATGCCGATCAGGCGCTGCAGCGCCGGCTGGATGCCCCATTGCCTGACGGCGGCAAGCAGCGTCTCGGTGTCGGAATGGCCGCGCCAGTTCGGCGCCCCGCCGCACGCCTCCAGCTCGGCCCGAATTTCGAGATGGTTGTAGATCTCGCCGTTGAAGGTGATGGTGTAGCGCCCGCAGGCGCTGTGCATCGGCTGCGCGCCCGCCTCGGAAAGATCGAGAATCGCCAGTCGCCGCTGGCCGAGGGCCAAACCGACATCGGCCCGAGTCCACAGCCCCGATGCATCCGGCCCGCGATGGGCGAGCGCCGCCGTCATGCCGGCGACGACGCCGGTCAGCATGCTCTCGTCAGCCCCGCCCGGCCGCAACAGTCCGGTTATGCCGCACATGAGTTCTCGTTCAACGCTAAGGCTCTTCGAGGCAGAGCTCGGCTACCCCCGCCTCATTCGGGAGAAACGTCTTCTCATGCTTGGCGAGAAACGCAAGGCTGGGCCGACTTGGACCGTAGAAATAGGGCAGCGCGAGGGAGCGCTTCCAGCGATCCAGAAGTCCCGCCGTGTCATAGCGGGCCTCGAATTCCGCCGATCGTCCCTCGGCCAACGCCAGGACTTCCTCGACCGCATGACAGATCTCATCGGACGAATTGTTTTCCGGATGCGCGCCGTTCCTGCCCAGCACGGCGGCATCAAAAACCCGCCATCGCCACGGCTCGCTTGTCAGCTGCCGCTGCGTCAGCGTCGTTCCATCCCTCAGCCTCACGTGCTTCAACGCGAAACGGACATTGGCGTGCCAGAGCTGGGCATCGGTCGTGATGGCATTGACGATGGCACAGGGAATCCCAAAGCTCACGGCCACGTTCGTCAGTCCGGACGTGGTCCCGACGAAGGCGCGGGCATGACGGATCAAGTGAATATCCATCAACTCCGAGCGGAACTCGCTCAATGCGTAGTCGATGGTTCGCTCCATCGGAGGAAGCTTGGGAGATTTTGGCCCACCAAGCTTGATCACCCATCCACCCCGCGAGGTGATCAGTCGGATGGCCTCGAGCGACGTTTCGATCGGCGCATTGCGATGCGTCTGCCCTGTCCCCATGAACTCGAAATAGTGGGCTGCATCGCGGGTGTGCAGGCAGACGTACCAGTCGTCGGGCTTCATTCCGTATCTGGAACAGAGCCGCCGGAATCCGTCGGCGGCAACATCCGCAAGATTGGTCGCCTGATCATAGACCTCCCGCAACGGATGCGGTCGTCCTTCGCGCTCCCATTGCTCGATGGCGATCGCTCCCGCCTCCTGCCACGGCACGGCACGTCCGTCCGGCAGCCGGCACGCATTGAAATTCAGGCCATACCATCGCTGAAGGGACAACAACTCATGTGCGGTCCGCTCAGAGATCGACTCACCGACCACGAGGATCTGACCGAAGCGTTCGAAAAGACGGAAGAATGGGTCGTTGGCAATCAATCCCGGGCGCGCAACGATCACCGCCTTGCCCGACCACCAGCGAAGCTCACGCATACGAAACAGAATGTCGAGCATCCCCAGATGGCCGATCTGGGTGGCCCATTCCTCCGGCACCAAACGCAGCTCCTCCAGGGAGACGTCGAGTCGGCGGAGCAGGTCTGCCAACTCTGCGGATAGCAGCGGTGGCGATTGGCGGAGTTCCTCTTGCGCGTCCAAAGCACGTTCGAACAAGCGAGTTCCAAGCTCGCCGCGTCCGACATGCGTCACCCGCTGTCCAGTGAAGTTGCACAGATCGAACAGCCGGCCGGGCGCTCCCGAGAGCACATCGATTTGGTTGGGAAAATAGCGTGACGAACCGCGAGCAGCGATATTCTGATGAGGACGAAAAAAATGCAGGCTGCCCCGGCAGGCCCAGAATAGCGCGTCCAACGCACCCGCTTCATCGCCGTCAATGATCTGGAGCATCGCCCTGTGAAAGGCGAGATCGATGATTCGGATCAGATCGTCGTCTGTCGCTCCCGCTGCCGCATCCAGGGCTTCATCGAACTCGCCCAGTTCGAAGAGCGACCTCACGAGCGCATACCTGACGGCCGGGCTGTCCAAACGCAACGTCTCCCGACGCACAGACTCGATCACCTTCCGATAGGCTCCGATCCGGTACAGGACATGGATCGATGCCCGATAGAAGCGACGACTGAGAGCCGTCGAATAGCGGTAGTCAGCGTGCTCCGCGAGATGAGATGTGACGTAGGGAAAGTAGGCCTGGTACATCCGCTCACGCAGCGGCAATCTCACGAACTCGGCGATGACGAGACCAAGGAACACCAATCGCCGCGGCAGCAGACTCAGCGCCGCGCCGAACGTGATGAAAGCCAGATAGACAAACCTGCGATAGCGAGCGGGCTTCATTTTGAGCTTCAACTTCCTCCGGTAACGCCCCAACGGAGCCGATGTACCTGCTTCCCCGCAGACAGATTCAGCTTGGGTTGGATGACCGAAGCAAGTTGCGTGCAAATACGATGTCGACGATCAGCTTCGAGAATGAATTCATAAGAATGCGAAGCCCCAAGGAACAACGGGCATTGCCGAGCTATCAGCTCGGCAATGGATGATCCAAAGTTGTATCGTCTGCCCCAGGCACGACGTATAGCAGAGCGAATGCTGCCAAGCCAAGCCGAACCTCGCGACAGACTGATCGGCGCCGACAGAGTGCAGAAATCCGCAACTTGCTGCCTTGCTGTTCATCTGGCTTTCAGCTCGGCGCAAACCGAATCTCACCGCGAACACATGCCACCGCGCTATACAGCGCGTTCAGCGAACACC
The DNA here is from genome assembly GCF_051168435.1 of Bradyrhizobium sp. HKCCYLR20261. Classification (NCBI taxonomy): domain Bacteria; kingdom Pseudomonadati; phylum Pseudomonadota; class Alphaproteobacteria; order Hyphomicrobiales; family Nitrobacteraceae; genus Bradyrhizobium; species Bradyrhizobium sp. HKCCYLR20261. The sequence goes on along the minus strand of NZ_JBNPUZ010000007.1, from coordinate 275,277 downwards.
GCACGCTTCGACCTGTCCTGCACGATTGCCGGCTTCGATGAACGGAGCCCCCTGCCCGGTAGCCTCCCCATCCCCTGGCTCGTGAACCGAGATTCGTCAGCCCAATCGGCAGATTCCGTACGCCAACGCGCCTGCGAATCGATCTCATCTGGCGCCGCGGGACGACATCCGCTTCTCACAACATGAAGCGGCCGCCATGTCGCATGAACTTCAGTCGGCGAGTCCGAGCCTGCTGGAAAATGCCTGCTTGAACGCCCGCGTCCGGACGATCTCGCGCGCGAGATAGCTCGTGTATTTTTCTGCGCCCCGGCGGTCCAGGTGACCGCCGCCGTCCACGGTCGTCATGCCGTCGAAGGGCGGCGCGATCAAATCCACGTCGAGCGCTTTCGCCAGCTCTTCGGCCTGCTTCAAGCATGACTGGCTGTGCGGAACCAGGGTAAGCACAGCGCGACCGCCGATCTCCTTCAGCATCGTTTTCGCGTAGTCGACAATCACGGGCGTGGTATGGCAGTCCGGGTCGCGCGCTGAAACGAGCGGCTTGTTGCCGTCCGCGACATAGGCTGGATTTGCGTCCAGCCCGAGGTCTCCGTCGGAAATGTTCCGGTACAGCCCGGATGGGGTGAACTGCCCACTGCGATACGCAGCCACCATGTCCTCGATGCGCCAATGAAGATTGCGCCCCACGACCGTCAGATATCCACGAAGCCGCGTGCGCGTCACCGCAGCGATCGGCATTTTTTGCGGGCCCAGGGTGACATTCAGATCGTTGCTGAAGAAGTGGACGAACTGATCGTCGGCGTTGATCACCCAGAGCGGCGGGTGGATCTTCCAGCGCTCGATGAGCCGACGGGAGAACTCGCCCCCGCGCAGACCCAGGAAGGACATGTTGTAGATCTTCAGGCGAGACAGCTGCGGGTCTGCGAGAAGCGTCCGGCGATCGAGAGCATAACCGACGAACGATGGGCCGAGAAAGACGATGTCCGAGCTCCGGGCCGCGTCGACTGATGAGCCGACATTGCTGAAGAAGACGTCCTGATCCTGGATTTGCGGCACATTGCGCCCGCCGAAATCGCGGTACCATCCGGCATCGCCTTGGCGAGGTATCTGCAGCCAGCCGTCGCGAAACGTCCAGCCGTCATATGAAAACAGGGCAATGCCGACGACGAACAGGCCAAAGACGACAACTCCGCAAAGGCCGACAACGAGAAGGTAGCGTCGGACCGCGGGCGTTCCAGACTTGGCTTCGGACCCGGCTTCGGACTTGGCCCCCGCTCCGGCGACTGATGACATGGCTCGATCTCACTTCCACGGATTCCGGAACATGCTGAGGAGCGTTCGCTGCCCCTCGAGTGTAGCCACCAACTGACCAGCTCACGCCACCCCTGAACGCAGAGCCGTTTCCTGGAGCGCCGGCCGCAGCAGCGCGGCGCGCATTTGCGAGTTGCCGATCAGATTTGACGAAGCCGCTTGCGGACTTAAAGCATCATCAGCACCGTTCAGCCAGTCCGACGGCGTGTCGGAGAACCACAATCCCACAGACTTTCGACGCCCGCACCCAGGATAACCTTGGCATGGCGTACGATCGTTGATAAACCAAATTAACCCGCGGCAACACCAAGAAACTTTCCATGCTCTTCACGCAGTTCGAGTTTCTGTTCCTGTTCCTGCCGGTGACGTTCGCCGGATACTTCCTGCTGGCGCGGTTTGTCGTTTCTCCCGTCGCGCGCCTGAGCTGGCTGGCCGCCGCATCGCTGACGTTTTACGGCTATTGGGACATCCATTTCGTCCCGATCATTCTCGTTTCGATCGTCTTCAATTATACGATGGGCCTGCTGATCGCGGGACAACAGGGGAAGGCGCGCAGCGGTCTCTTCGCCGGCGCCATTACGCTCAATCTCGCGGCGCTGGCCTTCTATAAATACACGAATTTCGGCATTCAGATCCTCAACGCGCTGAGCGCATCCAAGTATCCTTCGCTCGCGATCGTGCTGCCACTGGGAATCTCCTTCTTCACCTTTACCCAGATCGCCTATCTCGCCGACGTCTATGGTGGCTATTCCGACGAGCGCAGCTTCGTCAAATATGGCCTGTTCGTCACCTATTTCCCGCATCTGATCGCAGGACCGATCCTCCATCATCGCGAGATGATGCCGCAGTTCGGCTCGGAGGAAAGCCGGAAGATCTCGCTCGAGAACATCGCCATCGGCCTGACGATCCTGACCATCGGCCTGTTCAAGAAGTCGTTCATTGCCGATGGTTTCGGGCTCGTCGCCAATCCCGTCTTCCAGGCCGCGAATTCCAGCCATCTCCATCTGATGGACGCCTGGGGCGGCGCGCTCGCCTATTCGCTGCAGATCTACTTCGACTTCTCCGGCTATTCGGACATGGCGATCGGGATTTCGATCATGTTCGGCATCAAGCTGCCGTTCAACTTCGATTCGCCGTACAAGTCACAGAACATTGTCGAGTTCTGGCGCCGCTGGCACATCTCGCTGTCACGCTTCCTGCGCGACTACCTCTACATTCCTCTCGGGGGCAACCGTCACGGCGAGCACAGGCGGAACATCAACCTGTTCACGACCATGCTGCTCGGCGGCCTCTGGCACGGCGCCGGTTTTACCTTCGTGATATGGGGCGCCCTGCACGGGCTCTTCCTCATCATCAATCACCGCTGGAGCAAGTTCGTTCAGCGACAGCCGACGCTCGCGCGTTTGTCCAGCTCCATCTGGTACGCCGCAGCCGCGCTGCTGCTGACGCAGTTCGTCGTCGTTTTGGCGTGGGTGTTCTTCCGCGCCGACAATCCCGCTGCGGCCGTGAGGCTGATCAAGGGGATGGTCGGTCTCTCGAACTCCGAAAAAATCACGATCAGCAATCTCATCGACGCACGGATCATGCTGGCAATCGTGCTGGGCTATGCGGCCTGCCTGGGATTGCCCAACGTGAACGCGATGTTCGATCGGTGGAAGGTCGGGCTCGAAACCTATCACAATCCGCGCCCCTGGAGCATTCTCAGTCTGAAGTGGCGTCCGTCATTGCCCTGGGCGATCGGCACATCGGTCGCGCTGGTCGCAGCCGTCCTCATGAACATCATCGCCGGCGACACGTCGCAGTTCCTTTACTTCCAGTTCTAGTCGCCCTCAGATGATCCGCGGGGCTGATCCGGCAGAACTTGACGATTGGCGATGCTGACGAACGGCGAAGGCGACGATCGCAGCGTGATTGGTTCGCCGCAGCGAGCCGATGCCCCTCCGCAGCCCGACCGGACGAGACGCTATGTCATCAGCGTCTTGGCGGCTTCCGCACTCGCGGGCTACTTGCTTCCCCTCGGTCTTTTTCGGGCTGGAGAACGGTTCGGTGCGTCGAGCAGCCTGCAGCAGCTTGCCAACTCGCAACGGGACAATCCCGAGCAGATCGTGCTTCCCTACGATTTGCGCTACAATGCGGCGTTCAAGCTGGCGCGGCTGGAGCAAGAGCGCCCCGACATCATATGGATCAGCACGTCTCGCGCCGGAGCATTCCGCGCCGAGATGTTCAAGCCGTACCGCTTCTACAATCTGTCTTTCACCGCCTGGACCACGGGCCAAACGGCCACGCTGTTCGACTTGGCCACGCGGCAACACCGACCGCGGATAGCGATCCTGTCGCTGGACCATTTCCTGTTCGCCGACAGATGGGAGGAATGGTTCGCGATCACGCGAAAGATGCACGAGAATTGGCCGCTCTCCTACCTGAGCGGCAGCCTGCTCGACTTCGCCCGGACGGCGACCCGCCATCCGGCCACCTTCCGAAACTATTTGAATGCGCCGACGGTGTTCACCGGAACCCAATCGATCCTTCACGAAGAAGGTTTCCGCAGCGACGGTTCTTACCAGTATTCACCCGCGCACCTGGCTGATGCCCGGTCCCGATTCATGAACGCCGCCACCCTCGCCGACACATTGCCGCGTGCGGCAGGCATCTCCCCCTGGCTCAAGCGGCCAATCGCTGCCTTGGCCGAGATGGCGCGGACGCGTGGCATCACCTTGCTCGGGGTGCAACTTCCGTTCATCCGCGCCGGCATCGAACTGCTGGATCGCGAACAAGGCGGTCGCTACGGGTTCGGCGCCTGGCGCGAGTTTGCCACGCAGGACATGCGCGATTGGCTGAGGACGCTGGGCATTCCGCTCTTCGATCTGGGACGACTGGAATTCGAGGACGAGACCGCGAGCTTTGTCGACGCCTATCATCTTGCAGAACGTGGCGCCGCCAAGGTGATGCTGCATCTGCTCAAGGATGATGAGTTCCGCGGCATGTTCGCGAACATCGACGCAACTGAGATCGAGCGCAACCTCGACACCGCGGCCGGGCATCAAGCGCCGAAAACAGCCATTGGGGATGGCGAAAGACGCTAGCGTCGGGGTGGACGGGAGCCCCCTGGGAAAGTACGGATAACGGTGGATTTTTCCGAGACTTAAGATAGAGTTTCCAGCAATTCGAGGCGGGGTTGGCATCGGCCGTGACGCGCTATGTTGTAGTTGTACTGGCGCTGCTCGCGGCTTTATTGTTGCCGCTGCTTGCAAGCCTCGAATGGATCGGCTGGCGGCTGGGTGCAACAGTGCCGCTGTCGAGCATCGCTGCCGAGCAATCGCACCATGATCGTATTCTCTGGCTCGGGTCTTTCAAGGACTACGCCCCCTACAAGCTGGAACGCATCAAGCAGGTTCAACCCGAGGTGCTGCTTGTCGGCAGCTCGCGGTGCGGTCAGGCCCGCGACCAGATGTTCCGGCCCTATGTCGCCTACAATGCATGCCTGACGGCGTGGCCGCTCACCCACGTCGTCGACTTCATCGACCGCGCCACTCACGTCGCCAAACCTCGTGTCGTCATCGTCGCGCTGGATTACTTCCTGTTCGGCGATTCTCTCGCAGAAGTCTGGCAGAAGGAGCGCACGATGGACTTCAGCCAGGGGCTGGCGTCGCATCGTCGGAAATTGCACGATGTCATCGACTTCGTCATGCGAACCCATGGCAACCGCGATGCCATCCTCTCCGCGGTGACCACTCCCCAGCACGAGCCGATCGACGGCAACAGGCTGATCGGGACCGAGGCCATTCGCGGCCAATTCGGCTTCCGCAAGGACGGTTCGGTGATGGTCGCTCCGCCCTATCGGAATCTTGCCGCGGAAACCTTAGCGCGCGGCGCTCAATACGTCACGTCATCCTTTCCCGGAGCCCAGCATCTCAGCGAGCGGCAGCTCGGCGAGATCGAGCGGCTGTCCCGACTGGCGCGCGAGCGCAATTTCACGGTGATCGCTATTCAGTACCCTCTGCTGGAGAGCGCCGCGGCTTTCCTCGATACCGACGAAAACTACTGGCCCTATTCAGGATTGTGGCGGGAGCTGAAGAGCCCGCAGACCGCAAGCAGATTCGCGCAATTGGGAATTTCGTTCTTCGACATGAGCCGTACCGAGATTTCGCAGACGACTGAGAACTTCTTCGATCCGGCTCATCCCTCGGAACGCGGCATGCTGAAGACCTATCTCGCATTGCTGAACCGCCCCGATTTCAGCAGGCACTTCCCGCGCATCGATCGCAACGAACTCGCGGCCGACCTCGACCGCAAGGAAGAGCAGTTCGATCTCTATCACTGACCAGAGCGCGAGGATCCTCCCCTCCATCGCTCTTGCTCTCCGTCGCCATCGGCCGCGACGTTCAAGGGCACAACGCGAGATCTCCGCGCGGCGCGTGTGGAGACGACCATCCCGGGCATGAACGCAGCATGTCTCAGCAGGATTGGCCGCTGTGAACCGACATCCGTCACCCTGAGATCTGCGCGATGATCGCAACTTCATCGTCCGAGAATTCAACAACAGGCCGTGCAGGGGTTTGTGCTGCTGCGCACACCTGTTAAAGAGGGGTGCACAACGCCTGGATGCCTCGCGCCTCTCGTCACCGATCATGAGAATGCTTCGACTTTTCGCAATAGAATCAACGTCGACGAGGCGTGCTGAAGTTGGACCTTCGCCGCTACGATCACCCGGATCCTGGCCGTTGCATCGGCGATTCGCATACGCAGCCGGCAGCGAGGCCCATTCAGGACAGATGAGCCGGAGTCGAAGCCCTTGGATCAGGTTATCGAAATGACGCAGATGGATCTGGTCTGTCAGACAATTCGCGCTTCCTGCGAGCCCGGTCAGACGATTGCCTTCGTGTCAGGCAACTTCAACGTCGTGCACCCCGGACATCTACGGCTTCTGAAGTTCGCGGCCGAGCAGGCCGATGTGCTCGTCGTCGGCGTCAATCCGGACTCGACGCCCGGCGTGACCCTGGCGCAGGACATGCGGCTGGACAACGTGCGCTCCATCTCGTTTGTGCACCATGCCGTGCGTTTGGAGACCTCCGCGTCCGACTTCATCGGGCAGTTGAAACCGACGATCGTCGTCAAGGGCAAGGAGTTCGAGGACCGGACCAACCCGGAACAGGAGGCTGTGGACGCCTATGGCGGCCGACTGATCTTCTCCTCCGGTGAACTGCGCTTCGCCTCGCTGTCGCTGCTGGAACGCGACGCCAACATCGACATCTCCACCGTCCGCAAGCCGCTCGAGTTTCCGAAACGCCACGGTTTCGAGATCTCGAGCCTGAAGGACCTGCTGCGCAAGCTCTCGGGCATGCGGGTGGCCGTGATCGGCGATCTGATCGTCGACGAATATGTCACCTGCGACGCCGTCGGAATGTCGCAGGAGGATCCGACCATCGTCGTGACGCCATTGATGACCCGAACCTTCGTGGGCGGGGCCGGCGCCGTGGCGGCCCACGCCCATGGGCTCGGCGCGGATGTGAGCTTCTTCACCCTGGTCGGGGACGATGATGCGGCGCGCTTTGCCCGCAGCACGCTTGAGCAGCACGGCGTGAATTTCAACGCCTTCGCCGACCAGACCCGGCCGACGACGCGCAAGCAGCGCTTTCGCGCGCTGAACAAGACGCTGCTGCGCGTCAATCATCTGCGCCAGCACGCCGCGGACGCCGATCTGCAGCGGCAGATGCTGACCTCGGTCGAACGCGCCCTGAAGACCTGCGATCTGCTGCTGTTTTCCTGCTTCAATTACGGCTGCCTGCCGCAGGATCTGGTGGATGCGATCGCCGATCTCGCGCGCTCCAGAGGCGTCATGATGGCCGCCGACAGCCAGGTCTCGTCGCAGACCGGCGACGTCTCCCGGTTCAAGGGCATGACCTTGCTGACGCCGACCGAGCGCGAGGCGCGCGTCGCGCTGAACGACTTCATCTCCGGCCTCGCCGTCATCAGCGAGCGGCTGGTCGAGCGGGCACGCACCAAGAACCTGGTGATCACGCTGGGCGCTGAGGGCGCGCTGATCAACACCATGGCCGAAGGCGCCTTCACCTCCGACCGTCTGCCCGCGTTCAACCCGTCGCCGAAGGACGTCTCCGGCGCCGGCGACAGCTTCTTCATGGCCTGCTCGATGGGCCTGCGCGCGGGCGCCGATATCTGGCGAGCATCTTATCTCGGCTCGCTGGCCGCGGCGCTGCAGGTCTCCCGCGTCGGCAACCTGCCGCTCACGACAGCGGAACTGGTCAAGGAAATCGACGAAACCGGCTTCAGCCACGAGTAGGATGTCGTCATGCGTGCCCTTCTGCTCGCGGCCGGGATCGGAAGCCGGCTGCGTCCGCTGACCAACACGACGCCGAAATGCCTGGTGCGTGTGCACGACCGGCCCCTGCTGGACTACTGGCTCGACCTCGTGTTCGAAGGCGGCGTCGAGCGGGCGCTGCTCAACACGCACTGGCTGGCCGAGCAGGTCCGGGCCCATGTCGCGCAGTCGCGCTGGCGCAACCGGATCGATCTCGTTCACGAAGATGAACTGCTCGGCACCGGCGGCACCGTGCTGGCCAACCGCGCTTGGTTCGGCGACCAGCCGTTCATGGTCGCCCATGCGGACAATTTGACGGATTTCGACGTCAAGGGGCTGCTCGCCGCCCATCACGGCCGGCCGTCCGGCTGCATCATGACGATGCTCGCGTTCCGGACCGACGATCCAAGCTCGTGCGGGATTCTCGAACTGGATGATCAGCGCCGTGTGATCGCCTTCCACGAGAAGGTCAAGAATCCGCCCGGGAACCTCGCCAATGGCGCGGTCTACGTGTTCGAGCCCAGCGTGATCGCCGACATCGCGGCGCTCGGAAAGCCGGTCGTCGACCTCTCCACCGAAATCATCCCCAACTATTTGGGACGCATTTTGTGCGTGGAAACCAGCGGTTATCATCGGGATATCGGCAACCCGGAAAGCTTGCGCCGGGCTCATTTGGAGTTTAATCACGAACCGCGCCGTGGCGGGGACGTTTGACGGGCGGCTATTGCCGCCGGGCCGGTCGCCTTCCCCAGCCAATTTGTATAAAGGTGCGCGCGACGCGCCAGCCGGCGAGACGACAGGCGAGCCACGGGGATTGCTCAGATGAAAGTATTCGTGACCGGAGCGTGCGGCTACAAGGGCAGCGTGCTCGTGCCGAAGCTGTTGAAGGCCGGCCACAAGGTCGTTGCGTTCGACATCATGTGGTTCGGCAACTTCCTTGAGCCGCATCCGGATCTCACCGTCGTTCAGGGGGACGTGCGCAATCCCGACGCGATTGACCTGACCGGCGTGGACGCCATCATCCATCTCTCCAGCGTCGCCAATGACCCCTGCGGCGATCTCGATCCGAAGCTGACCTGGGAGATCTCCTGCCTCGCCACGATGCAGCTCGCCGATCGCGCCTACCGCCACGGTATCAAGCGCTTCATCTACGCGTCCTCTGGCAGCGTCTACGGCGTGAAGGAAGAGGAGCAGGTCACCGAGGATCTCGAGCTGCTGCCGATCTCGGAGTACAACAAGACCAAGATGTGCGGCGAGCGCATCGTGCTGTCCTACAAGGACGACATGGTGGTGCAGATCGTGCGCCCCGCCACCGTGTGCGGCTACTCCCCGCGCCAGCGCCTCGACGTCTCCGTCAACATGCTGACGATGCAGGCGCTGATGAACGGCCGCATCACGGTGTTCGGCGGCGACCAGACCCGGCCGAACATCCACATCGACGACATCACCGACCTCTATCTCTTCCTGCTCGATCATCCCGAGCACACCGGCGTCTACAATGCCGGCTTCGAGAACATCTCGATCCTCGACATCGCCAACATGGTCACCAAGCACGTGCCGGCCGAGGTCATCGTGACGCCCTCGAACGATCCGCGCAGCTATCGCGTCAACTCCGATCGCCTGCTCGCGACCGGCTTCCGTCCGAAGAAGACGGTGGAGGACGCGATCAAGGAGATCATCGGCATGTACTCGCAAGGCCAGCTCAAGAACGACGACCGCTGGTACAATCTGAAATGGATGGAGAAGGAGGTCGTGAAATGAACGTCCTGGCCTTCAAGACCCCCGGCAGCCTGTTCGCCGACTACACCAGCCGCTTCAGCACCGTGCTGAAGGATTTCGACTGGGCCCCGGTCGAGAAGCTCGCCTATGACCTGCGTGACTGCTGGCAGACCGGCCGGCAGGTGTTCTTCTGCGGCAATGGCGGCAGCGGCGGCAACGCCAACCACCTCGCCAACGACTTCCTCTACGCGCTGTCGAAGACGCCGGGCTCCGGCCTCCGCGTGCATTCGCTGTCGTCGAATCCCTCGGTGATCACCTGCCTCGCCAATGACGAAGGCTACGACCAGGTGTTCTCGCTGCAGCTCGCGGTGCTCGCGCGCAAAGGCGATGTGCTGATCACCTTCTCCGGCTCCGGCAATTCGCCGAATATCCTGAAGGCGCTCGAAGAGGGCAAGAAGATCGGCATGACCTCCTATGCCGTGCTCGGCTTCACCGGCGGCAAGGCCAAGGCGCTGGCCGACGTGCCGATCCATTTCGCCGTCGACGACATGCAGATCGCCGAGGACGCGCAGATGGTGATCGGCCACATGATCATGCAGTGGCTGTATGCCCAGCGTGGCGACATCATCACGACGCGCGAGGTCTGACGGACAGAGACGATGGCTGCGAACGAAAAGTACCTGATCCTCGGCTCGAACTCCTTCTCGGGCGCAACCTTTGTCGACTTCCTGGCCGCGGCCGGTCACGACGTGATCGCCACCAGCCGCTCCGACGAGCCGCATGACGCGTTCCTGCCCTACAAGTGGCAGAAGCGTCCCGGCAAGGTCCGCTTCCAGCGCGTCGACCTCAACCACGATCTCGAGGCGCTGAAGGCGCTGCTCAAAGCCGAGCGGCCAACCCATGTCGTGAACTTTGCCGCGCAGAGCATGGTCGGCGAGAGCTGGCTGTACCCGGACCATTGGATGATGACCAACGTCGTCTCCGCCGTCCGCCTGCACGACATCCTGCGCAACTATGACGGCCTCGACCGCTACGTCCACGTCACGACGCCGGAAGTCTACGGCTCGACCGAGGGCTGGGTGCGCGAGGATGCGCCGTTCAACCCGTCGACGCCTTATGCCGTGTCGCGCGCGGCCGGCGACATGAGCCTGCGCACCTACTTCGCCAACTACCAATTCCCGGTCGTGTTCACCCGTGCGGCCAATGTCTATGGCCCGGGCCAGCAGCTCTACCGCATCGTGCCGCGGACCATCGTCGCGGCCATGACCGGGCAGAAGCTGCGCCTCGACGGCGGCGGCAAGTCGGTGCGCGTGTTCATCCACATGACCGACGTGTCGGACGCGACGGTGAAGATCGGCCGCAGCGGAAAGCTCGGCGAGACCTATCACATCTCCGGCTACGAGCTGGTGTCGATCCGCACTTTGGTCGAGATGATCCTCGCCCGGCTCGGCAAGAACTTTGAGGACTGCGTCGAGATCGGACCGGAGCGGCCCGGCAAGGACACCGCCTACACGCTCGACAGCTTCAAGCTGCGCACCGAGCTCGGCTGGCGCGACACCTTCTCGCTGGAACAGGGCATCGACGACGTCATCGCCTGGGCGCGGCGCTTCGAGGATGTGATGGCCAAGCTGCCGACCAAGTACGAGCATAAACCCTGATTTATTCCTGCGCCTCCCCGTGGGGCGCGACTGGAGAGCACGATGAACGTGGCAGTCCGGAACACCGCGGCCAAGCCCGACGTGGCCGCCCTGAAGGCGCAGGCCGCCAAGCTGCGCGGCAAGATCATCGAGATGTCGCACAAGGCCCAGGCCGCGCATCTGGCGTCGTCGCTGTCCTGCGCCGATGCGATGACCGCCGCCTATTGGCACGTCCTGAACATCGACCCCAAGAACCCCACCGATCCGCTGCGCGACCGCTTCATCCTGTCCAAGGGCCACGCCGCCGCAGCGCTGTTCGCGACCCTCGCCATGAAAGGCTACTTCCCCCTCGAGGAGCTCGACACCTACTGCCAGGACGGCGGCCGGCTCGCCGAGCATCCGCCGGCGAACCTGCTGCCCGGCGTCGAGGCCGCCACCGGCTCGCTCGGCCACGGCCTGCCGCTCGGCTGCGGCATGGCGCTGGCGGGACGCATCAAGGGCGAGAACTACCGCGTGTTCGCCCTGCTCTCCGACGGGGAGAACAACGAAGGCTCGGTGTGGGAGGCCGCGATGTTCGCCGCCGCCCAGAAGCTCGAGAATGTCTGCGTCGTCGTCGACTACAACAAGTGGCAGGCGACCGCGCGCTCCAACGAGACCCTGATGCTGGCGCCGCTGCGCGACAAATGGGCCGCCTTCGGCTGGGACGCGCATGAAATCGACGGCCATGACGTCGGCGCGCTGGCGGAGGCCATGCAGAACATCCCGAACGGCTCGGGCAAGCCGGTGGCGCTGATCGCCCACACCGTGAAGGGCAAGGGCGTGTCGTTCATGGAAGACGACAACAACTGGCATTACCGCGCCCCCACCGCTGAGGAAGTCGTCAAGTCGTTCAAGGAGCTCGGCCTGTCATGAGAAACGCGTTCGCGGACGAACTGACCAAGCTCGGCAATGACGACCCCCGCGTCGTGATGCTGTCGGGCGACATCGGCAACCGCCTGTTCGACAAGTTCAAGGACAAGCACCCCAGCCGCTTCTTCAACTGCGGCGTCGCCGAAGCCAACATGATGGGCGTCGCCGCCGGCATGGCCATGAACGGCCTGCGCCCGGTCGCCTATACGATCACGCCGTTCGTGACGACGCGCTGCCTGGAGCAGATCCGCACCGACGTCTGCTATCACGAGGCGCCGGTGACCATCGTCGCCGTCGGCGCCGGCCTCGCCTATTCCGGCCTCGGCCCGACCCATCACGCCTGCGAGGACATCTCGTTCCTGCGCTCGATCCCGAACATGGTCGTGATCTGCCCGGGCGACGCCTTCGAGGTCCGCGGCGCCCTGCGCGCGGCGATGCAGCAGGACCGCCCGGTCTACATCCGCATGGGCAAGAAGGGTGAGCCGGTCGTTCACAAGGGCCCGATCGCGGATTTCAAGATCGGAAAGGCGATCACGATCGAAGAAGGCAGCGATGTGTGCCTGCTCTCGACCGGCAACATGCTGCCGGAAGCCATTGAAGCCGCACATAAGTTGAAGGAAAAGGGCATCTCCGCCGAGGTCGTCAGCTTCCACACCGTGAAGCCGCTGGATGAGGACAAGCTCAAGCAGGCGTTCAGCCGCTTCAAGCTGGTCGCGACCATCGAGGAGCATTCGCTGATCGGCGGCTTCGGCGCGGCCGTCTCCGAGTGGCTCGTCGACAGCGAGACGCAGGCGAAGAAATTCCTGCGCTTCGGCACGCCGGATGCCTTCTTCAAGAAATCCGGTGAACAGGAATATGCCCGCGAGGTGCTCGGCCTGACCGGCCACCAGATCGCGGACAAGATCATCCACGCCTTGAGCTGAGACATCACATGAAGACCCAAGCTGCCCTCCTGGTCCAGACCGGCCAGCCGCTCGTGCTCGCCGAGATCGAGACGCCCGCCTTGAAGCCGGGCCAGGTGCTGGTCGAGATCGCCTATTCCGGCGCCTGCGGCACGCAGGTGATGGAGTGGCGCGGCGACAAGGGCGAGGACAAATGGGTGCCGCATTGCCTGGGCCACGAAGGCACCGGCACCGTGATCGAGACCGGCAGCGCGGTCACCAAGGTCAAGGTCGGCGACAAGGTCGTGCTGTCCTGGATCAAGGGCACCGGCATCGAGGCCGGCGGCGCGGTCTATGACTGGGACGGCAAGAAGGTCAACGCTGGCGGCGTCACCACCTTCCAGCGCCATTCGGTGGTCAGCGAGAACCGCCTGACCCTGCTGCCGCCCGACCTGCCGATGGATGTCGCGGTGCTGCTCGGCTGCGCTGCGCCGACCGGCATGGGCGCGGTCTACAACGTCCTGAAGGTGCAGCCGGGCGATGCGGTCGCCGTGTTCGGCACCGGCGGCATCGGCCTCAACGCGCTGATGGCGGCGGCGCTCGCCGGCGCGATGCCGGTGATCGGCATCGACCCCAATCCGACCCGCCGCGCGCTCGCGCAGATCTACGGCGCGACGCATGTGATCGACGCGGCCGGCGACGTGCTGGCCGAGATCAAGAAGATCGTGCCGCAGGGCGTTGATCTCGCGGTCGAATCCTCCGGCATCCCCGGCGTGATGGATCAGGCGATCAACGCCACCCGCCAGCAGGGCGGCCGCGCGGTCGTGATCGGCAACGCCAAGCATGGCGCGGCGCTGACCTTGAACCCCGGCGTCTTCAACCAGGGCAAGAGCCTGCTCGGCACCTGGGGCGGCGACAGCGTGCCGGATCGCGATTACGGGCGCTACGGGCGGCTCTTGAGCTCCGGCCGCTTCCCGGTGCGGGACCTCTTGTCGAAGCCTTACAGCCTCGCCCAGGCCGACCAGGCGCTGCAGGACCTCGCCGCCGGCAAGGTCGGCCGTCCGCTGATCGACATGTCGCTGGCTTAAGTTCTGGCCATGCGGATCGGGATCGACTTCGACAACACGATCGCCTGCTATGACGGCGTGTTTCATGCGGCCGCGCTGGAGCGCGGCCTGATCCCGGCTGACCTCGGCCGCGACAAGAACAGCGTCCGCGACCACCTCAACGGCTCCGGGCGCAAGGACGACTTCACCGAGCTGCAGGGCTATGTCTACGGTGCCCGCATGGACCTCGTGTCGCCCTATCCTGGGTTCGCCGAGTTCGTCACGGCGGCCCGCGCCGCCGGCCACGACCTGTTCATCGTCAGCCATAAGACCAAGCACCCCATTCTCGGGCCGAAGCACGACATGCATGCCGCCGCGCGCGGCTTCCTGACCGATCGCGGCCTGATGGGCACGGCGCACGGCCAGATCGCGCCGGACCGGGTGTTCTTCGAGCTGACCAAGGACGAGAAGGTCGCGCGCGCCCATGCGTTGGGCTGCGAGGTCTTCGTCGACGATCTGCCGGAGATCCTGGGGATGAGCGGCTTCCCTGAGGGCATGCGCAAGGTGCTGTTCGACCCGGAGAACCAGTTCGCCGCCAAGGCCGTGCCTTACGAGCGCCGGGCGTCGTGGTCCGAGATCGCGGCGGATATCCGTGACCGCGGCTGAGGCCAGCGCCGATGCCGCTCTGCTGGCGCTGGCACAGCGCCTCGCCGCGCAGGCCGGCAAGGCCAGTCCGACGGCGCTGACGCGGCTCGCCGGCGGCCGCAACAACCAGGTCTTCCGTCTCGATACTGAAGATGGCCCGCTCGTCCTCAAGCGCTACTTCACCGACGCCCGCGACACCCGCGACCGGCTCGGCGCCGAATGGAGTTTCGTCAGCCATGCCTGGTCGAACGGCGTCCGCGTCGTTCCGGAGCCGCTGGCGTGCGACCGCGCCGAGCAGGCCGGGCTCTACAGCTTCGTCGAGGGACGCAAGCTGACCGCGGTCGAGCTGGCGCCGGCGCATGTCGATGCCGCGATCGACTTCGTGCTCGCGGTGAATGCCCCGCCCCGCCCGGCCTTGGCGCCGGGATCAGAGGCCTGTTTCTCGCTCGCCGAGCACCTCGCCACCGTCGAGCGCCGGGTGGCGCGGCTGGCGACGCTCGATGCCGACGTGCCGCATGTCGCCGCGGCCCGGCAGTTTGTGGCGGAGCGGCTGCAGCCGGAATGGGCCGACGTGAAGGCCAACATTTTGCGCGGCGCTGCGGCTGAAGGGCTTGCCTTCGAGGCCGCCATCCCCGCCGATCAGGTCTGCCTGTCGCCGTCCGATTTCGGCTTCCACAATGCGCTGATCGACGATCAGGGCAAGCTGAGCTTCCTCGACTTCGAATATGCCGGCCGCGATGATCCGGCCAAGCTGGTCTCCGACTTCTTCTGCCAGCCGGAGGTGCCGGTGCCGCTCGCGGTGCACGAGCACTTCATCGACCGGCTGACCGAGGGCCTCGCGCTCGACGCCGCCAGCGTGGCGCGCTGCCGGCTGTTGATCGACGCCTACCAGGTCAAATGGACCTGCATCATCCTGAACGACTTCCTGCCGCTCGGCGCCACGAGGCGCGCCTTCGCCGACACCGGCGCCTGGGCGCAGCGCTGCGCCGCGCAGCTCGCCAAGGCCGAAGCGCAGCTCGGCCTGATCGGCGCCACATCCGATTAATCGACACTCACACGTCCGGAGATCTTCATGGCCTATCGCGAGTTCGTCAGTCTCGTTCACAAATCGACCAAGCGCGACTATCTCGCGCGCGTCACCCAGCGCGACAAGGCCGATGTCGCGGAAATGGCGATCAAGTTCGACTACGACTATTGGGACGGCAGCCGCGAGACCGGTTATGGCGGCTACAAATATGACGGCCGCTGGCGCAAGGTCGCCGACGCGATGATCGAGACCTACGGCATCAAGCCGGGCATGCGCGTGCTCGACGTCGGCTCCGGCAAGGGTTTCATCCTGCACGATTTCCGCGAGGCGATTCCGGATCTCGAGGTCGCCGGCATCGACATCTCCTCCTACGGCGTCGAGCACACGATGGAGAGCGTGAAGCCGTTCTGCCAGGTCGGCAATGCCGCCAAGCTGCCCTACCCGGACAAGTATTTCGACCTCGTCATCTCGATCAACACGCTGCACAACCTCTACAACTACGATCTCGATGCGGCCTTGCGCGAGATGGAGCGCGTCAGCCGCGGCGGCAAGTACCTCTGCGTCGAGGGCTACCGCAACGAGCGCGAGAAGGTGAACCTGATGTACTGGCAGCTCACCTGCCGCATCTTCCACACCCCCGAGGAATGGGCCTTCGAGTTCAAGCGCTCCGGCTACACCGGCGACCACGAATTCATCTTCTTCGAGTGAGTTTGAGACGAGGGCGGCGACTGTGACGTCATGACGATGGGATGTTTCGTCGGCGGCCTCGGGCCGCCCTCTCATCGGTCTCCCGCCGGATGATGGGGAGCGATGTCGCATGAGGTTGCGAGCGGCCTCGCCGCTCGCTGCTGGTCATTCGGGTTCAGGTTTGAGTACCAATCCAGGTTCATCACGGGACAACCGATCGCGATGAGTAACGCCCGCTCCGATCAGAACCACGAGACGTGTTGCCGGGTTTGCGGTCACCCGATCGGGTCGTCGCCGCTGTCGCTCGGCCATTTGCCGGTCTGCAACGATTTCAGCGACGATGGCGTGGTCGACCGCAGGGTCGATCTCGACATCGTCGAATGCGAGTTCTGCCAACTGGTGCAGTTGCGCAGCACGGCTTCCACCGATCTGCTGATGCCGCGCGTGGCGTGGATTCGCTATCGCGAACCGGAAGGCCATCTCGACGCGCTGGCGGCCAGCCTGCTCTCGCTGCGCCCCGAAGCCCAACGGGCGATCGGGACCGGTCCTTTCGAACTGCCGCTGCTGTCCCGGCTCGGCGGGCGCGGGCTGGAGACCAGGACTCTGCCGCTCGGCGTCGACGCCCCCGCCGGCCGTCATCCGTACCTCGAAAGCTGGCAGGCCATCCTCAACGACGAACGGCTGTCGGCCGACTCGGCAGAGCACGGGACCTTCGACATCGTCTCGTGCCGCTACATCGTCGAGCACAGTCCGACGCCCGTGGCCGCCTTACGGGCCCTCAAGCATCTGCTCAGCCCCGAGGGCCTGCTGCTGGTCGAGGTCCCCGACAGCAGCAAGTTTCTGGCTGCGCGCGACTATTGTTTTCTTTGGGAAGAGCACAGCTGCTATTTCGTCGAGGAGACCTTGCGCCTGTTGGCGCAGGCGAGCGGATACCGGGTGCTGACGCTGTTGCGTTATCCCGGCGCGCTCGAAGACGCGCTGGTCGCGGTGCTGACGCCGTCGCCGGATGCGCCTCCCCTCCCGATGCGGGGCGCGTCGGAGCTGTTCCGGAGCTATCGTCAGGGATTTCTGGACCAGCGGGGACAATTGCAGTCGCTGCTGCGGACAGCCGCCGGCCCCAACAAGGATGGTCTGGCCCTGTTCGGCATCGGGCATCACGCCATCATGTTTGCAAACGCCTTCGGGGTCGCCGACATGATCGCGCTGGCGGTCGACGACGATCCCGACAAGGCGGGCTTCTTTCCGCCTGGGTTCAGCGTCCCCGTGGTGGGTTCAGAGCGCCTGCTCGCGGATCAACGGATCGGCACATGCCTGTTTGCGGTCGCGCCCCACATCGAAGGACGGGTGCGCGACAAGCTTGCGCCGCTCGCCGAGCGCGGAGTCGTCTTCCGTTCGGTCTACGCTTCGCTGAACAATGCCATCACTGGCGGTCTCGGGTGACGGCTTCAGGCCTTGCCTTGCAGGAGCTTGCGGCGCCGCAAGCTCCCGCCATCAGGCTGACATCTCCCATCTCCCGCTCCGGACCCGACGCACCAGGTCTGCCGCGTCACGGAGCGGCTTCGTGATGTGCCAGGACCGTGATCGCTTGAGCGCAATCAATTCGCGCTCCGCGGCCAGCAGTTCAGATAGTCTCTGTTTGGGTACGTTGCCGGCGGGCATCGCGCCGCCGCCGTTCTGATAGCGCTCCAACATCGTCGAATTCACCTGCGAATGCGCTGTCGCGATTTCGAGCGATGCCCGGAATGGCGCGTGCTTGGTTTTCCGCAGAATGACGTGAATGTTCAACTGCGGCACGCGGTTGTCCTGTCCCAAGGGGGCAGTGTTGCTCAACAGCGAATCTCCCCCCATGGATTCGATTCCGATGACGTCGATCCTGCTTTCGCCGGCCGGCGTCACCGCCATGTGCTCGACCATGTAGCCGTTCGCCTGAGCCATCTCGCGGAAGAACAGCGGTGTATAGCAATAATAGCCGTGATCGAGATATCCGCTCGCCGGCAATTGGTGATACGCGATGCCGCCGACCTTCAACGCATCGTGCACGAACTCGAAGCAATTCCACTGGTTGAAGATGTGCTCGGTCGTCCCGAAATTGAAGACGACGTCGTAGTGATCGATCATGTCACCGGGCACTGTATCGAAATTGAGGTCCAGGATCCTCGTCTTCAGGCCGGGGCACACGTCGACGGAATTGTACTCGATGTTGGTCAGGTCCGTGATTTCGGAGAACAGCGTCGTTCGCTCTTCGGGACGCGGGGTCGAAAAATACACGAGGCGCTGGATCTCTTTGTCGAGCTGCGGGCCAGGCATGGTCGACCCGCCCTGGCGTTCGATGAACTCCCGGATCTGCTCCTCCTTCACGAGCAGCACGTTCTGAGGTCCGATATCGAGCACCTTGTTTAGCTGCGGCGTCAAAAATCCCTTGCGCTGCAAATAAATCGGGCCGTTCAAATTCATACCCACCGACAGAGTCTCCCTGCACTAGACCGACGCGGCACCCAAAAGCGCGGTGTCGCAGCCCCATTTGGATCGAGAAGATCATCAAGTCAGAAACGAGCCGAGGCACAACGCGCAACAATCAATCAAGCCGAGGCTATCAATCGTGGTTGCACCCGGAAACCATCGCTACCACATCGTGCACGACGGCGTCCGAGGATAGCGGGTTGCATTTCGTTGACCAGCGGAATTTCCAGCTGCAGTAGCTCGATCAGGAGCGGTGCGCGGATAAGTCGCTATCGACCGAGCTGGACGGGGCTGCCGCGCTTTTGCGCCTCGAACATCGCGCCCCGGCCAATGATCTAGCCTGCGGAAAAGCCCCGGTTTTGCATCCTGCCTGCGCCGCCCTATGCTAGACCCTCATCGTCCGATAGCCCGAAGAGCGGATCCCTCCCCGCCTGGTGCCACGTCCGACCATGTCAAGAGGCACGTGGCTGGAGAACTGGCACATGTGCGGTGTGAAGTGCGCTCCGTCTGCGCTAACCTGGACGGCAACTCCATTCTGAAGGACATGGCGCCATGAGCCTCGTTCAAAAATCTCCCGAGGTGTTCCTGGCCGAGGGTCCCATCGCCTCGGTCGGCGTGGCCGAGATCAGCACCCTCAAGGCCGCCGTCAAGGCCAGCCCGAAAAAGCGGGCCCGGATCAATACGCATCCCGACGGCGAGGACCAGTTGCACGAGATGATCATCGCGATCGACGCGAGCAGCTACATCCGGCCGCACAAGCATCCCGGAAAAAGCGAAGCTTTCCACATCATCGAGGGCGAGGTCGACATCGTCGTGTTCAACGATGACGGCGGCATCGAACGGGTGGTGGAGCTGGGGGCGCCGGGCGGCACGCGTCCGTTCTACTACCGGATGTCGAACGCCTTCTTCCATACGCTGATCATTCGCAGTGATCTCCTGATCGTGCATGAGATCACCAATGGACCGTTCCGCCCCGGCGCCAGCGTGTTCGCCGATTTCGCGCCGGAGGACAGCGACGCCGCCAAGGCTGCTGCCTACCAGGCCGATCTCGTCAAGCGCGTCGCGGCGCTTCAGGACGCCGCAGCATGACCGAGCATGCTGTTGTCGTCGGCGGCACCCGCGGCCTCGGCCGCGTGGTGGTCGAGCGATTTCTGGCCCGCGGATGCGCGGTCAGCGTGGTGTCGCGGCAACGCCCGGCCGATTTTCCCGATCAACCCGGACTGAAACATTTTTCCGCCGATCTTGAGCGGAGCGACAGCTTTTCCAGCCTCTGGCGCGACGTCGCCGACGCCAATGGTCCGGTCCGCTACCTCGTGCTGAGCCAGCGCTTCCGCGGCCAGGGCGACCCCTGGGCCGGCGAGATCCAGGTCGGCCTGACCGCCTCGCGTGACCTGATCGAGGGCTTTTCCGGCCATTTCGCCGAAGCCGGCGACCGTGCCATCGGCGTGGTCAGCTCGGTCTACGCCGAATTCGTCGGCTCGTCGCAGCCGGTCGGCTATCACGTCGTCAAGGGCGGCCTCAACGCGATGGTCCGCCACTATGCCGCCACGCTCGGCCGGCGCGGCATCCGCGTCAACGCGATCATGCCGCTGACCTATCTGAAGCGCGAATCGCGCATCTTTTACGAGCAGAACGACAGGTTGATGGAGACCTACCGCAAGCTGGTCCCGCTCGGCCGTCTCGGTACGGCCGAGGAATGCGCCGACGCGCTCGATTTCCTGTGCAGCGAGCGTTCCTCGTTCATCAACGGGCAGAGCCTGTTTCTGGATGGCGGAGTGTCCACAGTCTGGCAAGAAGAGGTCGCCAAGAGCTTCGCGGGCCTGTAAAACGCGGCGCAAATCTCTCTTCGGCCGACCACCCCGCCTCTGCGGGCCCGCAACCCAGGATCGCCAGTACATGCAACACGTCAAGCACAAGACCGATTGCCGCCTGTGCGGCTCGACCTCGCTCGATCACGTGCTGCCGATCAGGGCCTCTGCGATCGGGGACGCCTTCGTCACGGCCGATCGGCTCAACGAAAAGCAGGACCTCTATCCGCTCGACTGCTATCTGTGCCTGTCCTGTGGCCATCTGCAGAATCTCGACGTCGTCGATCCCGACATCCTGTTCCGCGACTACACCTACCGCACCTCGGTGTCGCTCGGCCTCGTCGAGCATTTCAAGCGCTACGCCCAATCCGTCGTGTCGACGCTCGCGATCCCTGCGGGCAGCCTGGTCGCGGAGATGGGCAGCAATGACGGCTCGCTGCTCAAGGCGTTCAAGAACGAGGGCATGCGCGTGCAGGGCATCGATCCGGCGCGCGACATCGCGGCGACCGCGACTGGCGAAGGCATTCCGACGATCCCGGATTTCTTCACCAGCGCGCTGGCGGCCCGGATCAAGGCCGAACAGGGCGAAGCCAAGCTGTTCTGCGCCAACAACGTCTTCGCCCACATCGACAACATGTCGGATGTGGTGAAGGGCATCCGGCTGCTGCTGGCCGACGACGGCGCCTTCGTGTTCGAAGTCTCCTACATCGTCGACATGATCGACAACATGGTGTTCGACACCATCTATCACGAGCATGTCTCGCATCATGCGCTGATCCCGCTCGAGACCTTCCTGAATCGCCATGACATGACGCTGTTCCATGTCGAGCGGACCGGGACCAAGGGCGGCTCGATCCGGGCCTTCGCGCAGCCGAAATCGACCGGCAAGCGCTCGCGCTCGGCGGAGCTGTCGCAGCTGATCGCCGAGGAGGAGCGGCGCGGTGTGACCAAGCCGCAGATCTACCGCGACTGGTTCGTGGCCATCGAAAACTGCAAGCGCAAGGTGCTGGCCGCCGTCGATGCCGCGATCGCTGAGGGCAAGCTGGTCGCCGCCTATGGCGCCTCGACCACCACGACCACCCTGCTCTACCATTTCGAGCTGGAGAACCGGATCAAGTTCATCGTCGACGACAACCAGCTCAAGCACGGCCGCTTCAGCCCGGGCGCCCACATTCCGGTGCTGCCCTCCAGCGAACTCGCGACGCGCAAGCCGGACCTGGTGGTGATTCTCGCCTGGATCTATGCCGATCCGATCCTCAAACGGAACCAGGCGTATCTCGAGGCCGGCGGCCGCTTCCTGGTGCCGCTCCCTGAGCCTCGCATCGTCGCTGCGGCCGGCACGGCGACACTCTGAGCCCACGGGGCGGATCTCCACGCCCCCCTGATGGCCCCGGGGCTGCCCGGTTGACAGCCCCCGCGTAACATGGTCCAGCAAGCGCTGACGATCCGTCGCTGCCGCGCCGGATCCCGAACGGTTTCGGCTGACAGGCCAGACACTTACGGCACATGCGAGGTAGCGGGAATGACCACCCTGACCGATGGACAGGTCGAGCGGTTCGTGGTTGCGGATAAGCGTCGCTTCTCCTGGGCGCGCTGCCGCGAGGACATCGCCCCGTTCATCACCCGTCACGTCACCTGGCGCGCCCTGGCCGCCGGCGATATCCGCTCCAAGTACCGCCGCACCATGCTCGGACCATGGTGGATCACCGCCACCAATGCGATTACGGCCCTGATCATGGGAACGGTGGCCGGCCGGTTCCTCGGCGCGGACATGAAGACCTACCTGCCCCACTTCATGGTCAGCATGACGATCTGGAATTTCATCTCCTCGTCGCTCAGCGAGTCCTGCTACACGATGATCAATGCGGGAGGCATGATCAAAGCGGTCGACATGCCGATCCTGATCCACATCATGCGGATGGTTCAGCGCAATCTGATTATCTTCCTGCACAACATCGCCGTGATCCCGTTCATCTGGCTCGTCTATCCCTGGTCGATCGGTTTTGGCAGCGTGCTGGCGCTGTTCGGCCTCATGATCGTCTACGTCTTCGTCGTCAGCGCCTCGATGATCGTCTCGATGATCTGCGTGCGCTATCGCGACGTGCCCCCCGTCATGGCCGCCGTGCTGCAGCTCCTGTTCTTCATCTCGCCGATCATCTGGGAGCCGTCGCATATCCGCGGCGGCGAGTGGGCAGTCACGCTCAACCCGATCGCCTATCTTCTCTCCATCACGCGCGGCCCGCTGATGGGCAACGTTCCCAACCTCGCCACCTGGGCCGGTGCCATCGGCGTTGTCGCCGTGCTGACCGCCGCCATGGTCTATATCTACACGCGCTACCGCTCGCGCGTCGTCTACTGGGCCTGATGATGGCCATTCGAGATCCCTCATGCCTCTGATTGAAGCCAAGCAAATCGGCATCGAATTCCCGGTCGCGCCGCCGAACGCGCGGTCGTTTCGGCATCTGGCCATCAAGGCGGCCTCGCGCGTCGGCGGCCAGGTCTCCCGCAGCCAAGGCTCGTTCCAATTCGTCCAGGCGCTCGACGACATCAGCTTCACCTTGAAGCAGGGCGACCGGCTCGGCCTCGTCGGACACAATGGCGCCGGCAAGACCACGCTGATCCGCGTGCTCGCCGGAATCTACGAGCCGACACGCGGCTCGCTGCGCGTCGTCGGACGCAATGTGCCGATGTTCGACATCGGCCTCGGCATGGATGAGGAAGCCTCGGGCTACGAGAACATCCGCACCCGCGGCCTCATCCTGGGCCTCTCCCCCGAGGAGATCGAGCAGCGCGTGCCGGAGATCGCCGAATTCGCCGAGCTCGGCGACTATCTCGAACTGCCGATCCGGACCTATTCGTCGGGCATGCTGCTGCGCCTGGTGTTCTCGATCGCAGCCTCGATCCATGGCGACATCATCCTGATGGACGAGTGGATCGCGGTCGGCGACGCTCATTTCCGCAAGAAGACGCACGACCGGCTGCAAGAGATCACAGGGCGCTCGGGCATCGTGGTGCTGGCCTCGCACGATCTGGGCCTGTTGCGGGAGACCTGCAACCTCGGGCTCTATCTCGAGGGCGGGCGCGTGCGGGCGTTCGGCGCTCTCGATGACGTCGTGAAAGAGCTGCCTCCGGCTTGAGCGGGCGAACTCGAGACATGCGGCGGGATGTTCGCTGAGCCATGACCCCCACGACCAGCCGAGCCGCCGCGCCGACCGTCACCCTGGTCGTCCCCAACTTCAATCACGCGCACTACCTGCCGGAGTCACTCGGCAGCATCGCCGCGCAGACCCGCGCGCCCGACCGCGTCATCGTCATCGATGATTGTTCGACAGATGACAGCATCGCGGTCATCTCGCGCTTCGTGGCGGACCGGCCGAACTGGCGGCTCATCCGTCACGAGGTCAACCAGGGCGTGGTGCGCGGCCAGAACGAGGCGCTGGCCCTTGCGGAGACGGAGTGGGTCGGATTTCTCGGGGCCGATGACGCGCTGCATCCGACCTATCTCGAAAAGGCCATGAGCCAAGCCGCGGCTCATCCCGAAGCCGGTCTGATCTTCGCCTGTTGCGAGATCATCGGGCCGAGCGGGCCGTCCGCGAAGCGCATGCTGCGGCCGATGATGCTGCCGGCGTCCGCATCAACGATGCTGGCGCCCGCCGCCGTCCGCCGCATGCTGGGCTTCGGCGACAACTATTTCTCCGGGACCACCTCGCTGTACCGCAAGCAGGCCTTGCAGGCGCTCGGCGGTTTCGACGTCACGCTGGGCTCGTTCTCGGATGCGTTCCTCGCCCGCCGGCTGGCGCTCACCTATGGCTGTTCGTTCATCGCCGACGTCCTCGGCTATTGGCGCATCCACGGCCAGAACTACTCGACCGCGACAGCAACCGACCCGGCATTGCTCAACGCCAAGCTGGCCGAGATTTCCACGCTCATCCAGCGGAGCAGCCTGTTTCCTCCCGGCTATGACCAGGCATTCGCACGGCGGAACCGCTTCGGCGCGGCGCGGACGGTACTGGGCAACGCGATGGCGCCCGCGGCAAAGGCCGCACGCGTCGCCGCCCTGCTCGACGGAAACGTGCTCGACACCCGGCTGCTGCATGTGATGCTCAGCCTCGGGGCAGCCGGACGACTGGCTGCTCTCGCCTGGATCACCCTGAGGACCCGCCCGATGTCGCTCATGCGTCTGCTCGCCCAGCGCGGGGTTCGACGGCAGATCATCTCCGCGACCCCGGCGTACCGCGCGCCATGACGACGCGCGCCCCCTTCGGCTCTCTGCGCCATCGCCTCGGCAAGCGGATGGCGGGCAGCCGGCCGCCCGCGCCGGTCACGACGTCGGTCGCGCCGGCAGCGACCGGGAGCCTGCCGGTGCCGGGCAAATGGTCACCACGGGTCTGGCTGACTGGGACGGCCTTTCGCCTCTATGCGTTCCTGAGCGCGCGGCGCCGGCAATTGCTGCCGCTGACCACCCGCGCCGCCAATGTCCTCGATAACCACGTCATCCTGGCGCCCGCAGGCGCACGGCTGCTGCGGTCGATGGACCGCCGGCTGGCCGAAGGCTCACGGATGGACGATCTGCTGGCCCGCGTCGTCTCGACCACGCTGGCTGCCGCGGCGCAGGTGCACCTGGCCGCGAGCCGCAAGCCGAGCGCGCTGCGTGCGGTTCGCTTGCTGAACCTGATGTTCCGCAGCCAGATCCGTGCGCGAGCAGGCGTCGGCGCCCAGGCCTATTTCACCACCCTGGCCCTGTGCAGCGCTTATGATCGTATCGTGCGGGAGGTGCCGCAGCCCGAGACGATCGACAGCTTTGCGATCAACTTCGCGGCCGGCGTCGCTCACATGTACCGCGGCAATCTCACGCTCGCCGCTCACTTCCTCGAAGCCGCCGCATCCTCCGGGGACGGCAACGCGCTGCGTAAGCTCGGCGCTGTCCATGCTCTGGCCGGCGATCACGCCCAGGCGGCCGCCTGCTTCAAGGCCTCGGTCGAACGCGATCCGCGCTCGGTGATGGCGCATCAAAATTATGCCGGGGGCTACGACCCGTCGACCTACACGCCCGGCTCCTGGGAGCTGGAGAATGCCGGCGAACTCCTGATCTACGACAATCTGATTCAGCTCGGCGAGAACTTCTATCATCAGGGTCGTTACAACGACACGTTCCGCAGCTATCAGGCGGCGCTCGATCATCAGGACGCCCTGGCGCGCAGATGGTCTGTTCCCGACAAGCTGGTCCAGCGGATCGCCGCCGCGAGCAGGATCTTCGATCCAACACTCCCGGTCCGGCTGCTCGGCTACGAATGGGTGACGTTGATCGGCCATATCGGCTTCATCGACTGCCATCTGCGCATGGCCGCGATGGGCATCCTGCCCCGCGCCAACTACGTGCTGCTCGCCCCGCCCAACAAGGTGGTCAACCAGCCCTTTCTCAGGCTGTTCGAGCAGCATGTCACGATCATCGAAGACCCGGGTCTCGTCGATGAGCTCCTGCCCTATCAGCGGCTGGTCGGGGATCAGTTCATTGCCGTCCGCGGCAAGGATGGCCTGGCCGAGCCCTGGGCGCACGCAGCCTCGCGGGCCCAGGTCGCCTGGGCTGAACAGCAGCGCGGGCCGCTGGTGACGGTTTCAGCAGAGCTGATGGAAAAGGGAGCCGGCAAGCTGCGCGCCGCCGGCGTCACCGCCGACTGGTTCGTCGCAATCCACATCCGCGAAGGCGGCTATCACGGCGACGGTCCCGGCACGACCCGCCAGCATCGCTCCGCCAATGTCCGCGACTATCTCGAAGCGATCACCGCCATCACGGCGCGCGGCGGCGCCGTCGTCCGGCTCGGCGACCGCAGCATGACGCCGCTGCGCGGCATGGCAGGCGTGTTCGACTATGCCCATAGCGACATCAAATCGGCGGAGATGGACCTGTATCTCTGCGCCGCCGCACGCCTGTTCGTCGGCACCACGTCGGGCCTGACCACGGCCGTGCAGGCGCTTGGAACACCCATGCTGCTGGTGAACTGCATCTCCAATGACTGCCAGTTCTGGCACGAGCGCACCGACTTCACCGTCCGTCCGGTCTACGACCGGCGCAACCGGCGCTACCTGTCGCTGCGTGAAACCTATCGCCAGCCATTGCAGGCGCTGCTGATCGACACCGCCGTGCTGGCGCGCTACGGCCTGGAGGTTCACGCCAACACGGCGCAGGACGTGCTGGAAGCGGTTCGCTACAAGCTCGACGGCCTGGACGGCATTGGCCAGTCCATGCGCGAGGGCGGCCCCCTCCTCGATCGCTATCGGGCCACTCTTCGCGACAACCCGTACAATTTCGGTGCGGCATTGCCCGTGCCTGCTTTTCTCGATCGGGTTCCTGAACTCTTGGACTGAGCGCGCGAGGGAAGCCGCGTTCGATCAACGCCCACCTGTATCCCAGTAATTTCCCGATGTTCGGCACATTAACCTTCGGGCAAGACGATCGGCCTGATAGGTAAAGCCTGCAGGAGCGCGAATCGCCGCCAGCGGATGGACGTTGGCGATCAGTGCTCCGCCGATACGAATTGCAGGGACTGAGGCAATGTCAGCGTCGCTACAGGGCTCCCCGAACACAACCCAGGCAGGCGACGAACGGACCCCTCCGTCTACGCCCATCGAGCTTCCGGAAGAGGCCGTCGAATCCTTGCTCGCTCAGGGCGATTTCGCCGGCGTCGGCGCCATCACCTCGGTGACGGCAGGCGGGCTGACGATCAATCTGCTGTTCGACACCGCGGCGATGAATGCGCCCGCGAGCTTCCGGGCGGGCATTCAGCAAGCCGCGGCAATCCTGACCTCCGCGATCTCGGATCACATCACGGTCAATCTCAAGATCGATTACAGCGGCACCGGAGGCGGCGCGGCTGCCGGGCCGGACAACGGTCAGTGGATGAGCTATTCCAGCGTCCGCTCCAACCTGATCACTAATGCGAGCCCCGGTGACACCACCTTCAATGCCCTGCCCACCGGATCCAGCATTCAGGGACAGTCCTACGTCGCGGTCTGGAATTCGCAGCTGAAACTGTGGGGCGGGCTGAGCGCCAACGACGCGACCACCGATGACGGCAGCGCAACGTTCGCGACCGACATCAATCCCAATTTGCTGGTCGGCGTCGCATTGCACGAACTGACGCACGCCTTCGGCCGCGTCCCCTACGGGCCGCAGCCCGACGTGTTCGATCTGTTCCGTTTCTCCAGTCCCGGCGTCCGCCTGATGACCGGCGGCGCGACGGCGTCGACGGCCTATTTCTCGGTCGATGGCGGCTATACCAAGCTCGGCGACTATGGCCAGTCGTCGGATCCCAGCGACTTCCTGAACAGCGGCGTACAGGGAGCAAACGATCCGTTCAATGAGTTCTATACCTACAATACGCTCCAGACGCTCACGTCCATCGACCTCAAGCAGATGGTCGCGCTGGGGTTTCATCTCATCGGGTCGTCAGGCACCGTCATTCGGACGAATGGCGATACGAGCCTCACACAGGTCGGAAGCTCATACTATCTGAACAGTGTTTCGGGCGGTGTCGGGCCTGTCCTGAAGTACGCCGGCGCGGCCGTCCTCGCCGGCCAGTTCGGCAGCATCGCCCCCATCGGAGCGGTCAAGACAGCCGCCGGCTATGACGTCGCCTGGCAGATTCCCAGTACGAACCAGTTCACGTTCTGGACCACGGACAACAACGGAAACTATACGTCGAACCTGTCCGGGATCGTGTCCGGCAACAGCATCACATCCGAGGCCCTCGAAACCACGTTCGGCCAGGATTTCAACAACGACGGCACGATCGGCGTCACGGCGGCGCTCGTGCACGCCAACGGCGGGACCAGTCTGCTGCAGATCGCAGACGGCTTCTACATGTACGTGAATGGATCCGGGCCGCAGCTCAAGTACGCCGGCAGTCCGTTCACTGTCGGGCAGTTCGGAACGATCGCGCCGATCGCGGCGGTTCAGGTCGGCAACGGCTTCGACGTGGCCTGGAAGGATTCCGCAACGAACAGGTTCACGTTCTGGACGACCGACAAGGACGGCAACTATACGGGCAACCTCACCGGCTTGGTGTCCGCCGGCAGCTTTGCGACCGAGTCGATGGAGACGACCTTCGGCCAGGACTTCAACGGTGACGGCACGATCGGCGTCACCGCGGCCCTGGTGCGCACGAACGGCTCGACCAATCTGCTTCACATCGCCGATACCTACTACATCTACGTGAATGGCAGCGGCCCGCAGCTGAAATACGCAGGATCACCGGTCACGGACGGCATCTTCGGAACGATCACGCCGATCGGCGCGATTCAAACGGCCACCGGCTTCGATGTGGCCTGGAAGATTCCCGGCACAAGCCAGTTCACATTCTGGGCGATCGACTCCAACGGCAACTACAGCTCGAACCTGAGCGGCCTCGTCGATGGAACGTCTGCGTCGGTGAAGTCGTTCGAGCTGATTTTCCAACAGGATTTGAACGGCGACAGCATCATTGGCCCCCCGAGCTCGACGAGTTTGGCTGCCTCCCCCTCTGCGATCCAGACAGCGGCTTCGGGTCCTTTGGCAGGCCACGCTCTCGAGATTTCGAGCACGTTCAGCGGAGAGCTGATTGGCTACGGAAGCACTGCCGACCAGATCAAGATCAGCAGCCTCGCCTTCGCCTCGCTCCGTTCGGTCTATGACGATCAGAGCGGCCAGCTATCGCTGAACGACGGAACGAGCAGCGCAGTCCTGCACTTCGCAGGCCCCGAGCTCCACGATGGCTTCCACTTCGCCGCGGACAGCAACGGCGGTGTGCTCATTTCCGGCGTCAACGCTCCCCCCGCGGCCACCGGTCAGCCGGTCTCCCTTCAGGGACATGACGCCTTCGTCTTCGCCGAGCATTTCGGCAACGTGAGTGTATCCGGCTTCACTCCCGGGACCGACAAGATCGTGTTCAACCAGGGCATCTTCGCTGACCAGGCGGCGCTGCAGGCTGCAATCCATGACGATGCCTCGGGCAATGCGGTCATCACCGATGCGGCTCAGGACACGATCACGATCCAGCATGTGTCGACGGCCGAGCTTCTGTCGCACCTGTCGAGCTTCCATCTGGTGTGAATTCCGGCCATCCGGGTGGCCAAGCCGGCGCCCCCGGCGTTGGTGGGTGGCGCTCTCGATCGTTTCCGGCGTTTCGGCCGCCGTCGGTCGATAACGGCTCGCGCGCGGCGCGGTCTTGGCCTATACGGCGCTGCGACCGCCCGAGACCGTGAAAGTGATGTCCCTACCCCGCCCCGCTTCGCCGCGCCGCCTGCTCTATGTCGCCAATGAGGATTTCGCCTTCCTGATGCATCGCCTGCCGATGGCGCGCGCGGCGCGCGAGGCCGGCTACGAGGTGCATGTCGCGACCAATGTGAATGCGGGCGCGGCCGCGATTGCCGCCGAACGCTTCGTGCTGCATCCGATCCCGTTCCAGCGCGGCGGCTTGTCGCCGTCGTCGGCCTGGCCAACGATCCGCGCCATCCGGGCCGTGCAGGCCGCCATCCGGCCTGACGTCGTGCACCATTCGGGGCTGCAGGCGAGCGTGCTCGGCTCACTCGCCGCGCTCGGGCACGCGACCCCTGTGGTCAACGCCCTGACCGGCCTTGGCTACGTCTTTACCTCGTCGAGCTTCCGCTCGCGCCTGCTCAAGCAGGGCCTGCTATGGCTGCTGCCGCGCCTGATGAACCGGGCGTCGAGCTGCGTGCTGGTGCAGAACCCGGACGATCGCGAGGCGCTGCAGGCGATGGGCGTCCGCGCCGACAAGATCACGCTGATCCCGGGCTCCGGCGTCGACACCGAGCGCTTCCAGCCGCTGCCCGAGCCGGACGGACCGATCACTTATGGCTTCGCCGGGCGGCTCCTCACCGACAAGGGCGTCCGCGCCTTGGTCAAGGCGCACCGCATCCTGCGCCAGCAGGGCCGCGACGATCAGCTGCTGATCGCAGGCTCCCCGGATCCGGCCAATCCGGCCTCCGTCTCGGCCGAGGAGATCGAGGCCTGGCGCAAGGAGCCCGGCATCACCCTGCTCGGCCAGATCAAGGACATCACCGAGCTCTGGCGGCGCTGCCATGTTGCGGTGCTGCCGTCGCATCGCGAGGGACTTCCGGTGAGCCTCTTGGAGGCTGCGGCCTGCGGCCGGCCCCTGGTCTCGACCGATGCGCCGGGGTGCCGCGAGATCGCCATTCACGGCCAGACGGGATTGTCGGTGCCGGTGGAGGATGCCAGCGCACTCGCCGAAGCGATGGCTAAGCTGGCGACCTCGGCCGAACTGCGCACCCGCTATGGCGCGGCGGCCCGGCAGCTGGTCGAGGACAAGCTGTCGGCCCGGATCATCGGCCGCTCGGTGGTCGCGCTGTATGATCGCCTCACCTCCGCGACGGACGCGCCGCGATGATCACAAATCCAGCGACCATCCTGGCCCTTATCGCCCTGCTTGCGGCCGTGATGTGCGCCGTGCTCATCGTGCTGCTGCGTCCCCTGCTGCAGCGCTATGCGTTGGCGCGGCCGAACGCGCGCTCCTCGCACAAGATCCCGACGCCGCAGGGCGCCGGGATCGCGGTGATCGGCGCGACGCTCGTGGTCGGCGGCGCGTTCGCCTCCGTGATGGGCTTTGCGCCACTGCTGATGCTGTTCATCGCGGTGCCGATGCTGGCGCTGGTCGGCCTGGTCGATGATGTCAGACCGATCCCCGTGCTGCCGCGCTTCGTCCTGCAGGGGCTGGCCGTTGCGCTCGTCATCTTCACCGCGCCCGACGACCTCAGGCTGTTTCCGATCCCGCTTGCGGTCGAGCGCATGCTGCTGCTGATCGCCGGGCTCTGGTTCGTCAACCTCGTCAATTTCATGGACGGGCTCGACCTGATGACGGTGTCGGAAGCGGTGCCGATCACGGCGACACTGGTCATGTTCGGCCTGTCCGGATCGCTGCCGTGGCCGGCGACCGCCATCGCAGCAGCGCTCGCAGGCGCCATGCTCGGCTTCGCGCCGTTCAACCGCCCCGTCGCTAAGGTCTTCCTCGGCGATGTCGGCAGCCTGCCGATCGGACTCCTGCTCGGCTGGGGCCTGCTGCATCTGGCGTGGCAAGGATATGTGGCGGCTGCGCTGCTGCTGCCGCTGTATTATCTGGTCGATGCGACCCTCACCCTGCTGCGGCGGATGGCGCGGCGCGAGCCGTTCTGGGCGGCGCACCGCACGCATTTCTATCAGCAGGCGACCGACAACGGCTTCACCGTTGCGCGTGTCGTCGGAGAAGTCTTCCTGCTCAATCTCTGGCTCGCCGCGCTGGCCGGCGCCTCGGTCGTCTTGCAGTCGATGGCGGCCGACGCGGCCCTGCTGCTCGCAGGCCTTGCCGCCGTCGCGTTCGTGCTCCGCCGCTTCTCGCAGCCGCGATCAGGCGGCGCTTGAGCCGAACTCCGGCACGGCATCCTTCAGCACCGACTTGATCGTGACCGGGTCATTGCGCGTGATCGCCTGGTCGAGCGCCGCGATCCAGGCCTTCAAGGTCGGCATCGGCGGCTCGTTCGGGGTGGCCGCCATGATTCCGGCGACGCCGATCTCGACCGGCGGCTCTTCGCTGGCGAACAAGATCTCGTTGAGCCGCTCGCCCGGACGGATGCCGGTGAACTTGATCTCGATGTCGTAGCCCGGCTGCAGCCCTGAGAGGCGGATCATGCGCTCGGCCAGCTCGACGATGCGGACCGGCTGGCCCATGTTGAGCACATAGACCGACACATCCGGGCGCTGCGGCGCCAAGGCGTGCGAGGCTGCAGTGATGACGAGGTCGCAGGCCTCGCGGATGGTCATGAAGTAGCGGACCATGTCCGGATGGGTCACGGTGACGGGACCGCCCGCCTCGATCTGCGCCTTGAACTTCGGCACGACGGAGCCGTTGGACGCCAGCACGTTGCCGAACCGCACCGAGATCAGCCGCATCGGCGGCCGGCCGGCGGGACGCTCGGCGAGCTGGCGATCGAGCGCCTGGCAGTACATCTCGGCGAAGCGCTTGGTGAGGCCGAGCATCGACACCGGCTCGATCGCCTTGTCGGTCGAGATCATCACCATGGCCTCGGCGCCGGCGGCCATCGCGGCATCGGCGACGTTGATCGAGCCGAAGATGTTGGTCTTGACGCCTTCGCTCCAGTCGCGCTCCAGAATGGGCACGTGCTTCAAGGCGGCCGCGTGAAACACCAGATCCGGCTTGAACTCGCCGACCAGCGCGAACACGCGGTCGCGATCGCGGATGTCGGCAATGCGGCCCTCGACGGCCACATTCGCCTCGGGGTCCGCCGCGAGCGCCTCGGTGATCGCATAGAGCGCCGGCTCGGAGTTCTCGAGAATGAGCAGCCGCGCCGCGCCGAAAGCCACGACGCGCTGGCAGATTTCGGCACCGATCGAGCCACCACCGCCGGTGACGACGACGGCCTTGCCCTTCACCAGCGCTTCGAGCCGGCCGTAATCGATCTTGTGGCTCGGCCGCAGCAGGAGATCTTCGACCGCGACCGGCGCCAGCCGTGGCGCATCCCCGCTCTCCAGCGACGGCAGCCGGCTGACGATCAGGCGCAGCCGGCGCGCGCGCATCAGGAACGTCTCCGGATGGCAGTCGGGCTCGAACGCAGTCGGCATCATCAGCGCGCGCGCGATCGGCCGCTCGCGCCGGGCAAAATCGGCGGCGACGTCCTCGACGTCGTCGATCCCGCCGAGCACGGGAACGCCACGGATCAACTGGCCGCGATCGGCCGCCGACGGCGAGAGAATGCCGATCGGCCAGATCCGCTTGACGGCGCCACTTTCGATGCCGCGCAGCACGACCTCGGCATCGGCGGCGCGGCCGATCAGCAGTGCCGGCGCGGCATCGTCGGACTTGGCGTGCCGGCGCACCCGCGTGTAGCGGAAGTAGCGGTAGGCGAAACGCAGCGCGCTCAGCCCGAGGATCTCGAGGAACCAGTACAGGATGATCGTGAGCTTGCCGAAGAAGAACGTGCCGCGCACGTTCGGCGCCACGATGATGTAGTCGAGCACCAGCAGCGCCAGCGTCAGCACGGTCGCCACGCGGACGATGTTGAGCGCATCCGGCAGCGAGATGAACCGCCACTTCGTGGTCAGCAGATTGGAGAAGTAGAAGACGATGAAGCTGAAGGCGATGAAGTAAGGCAGAAGCTGCAGCAGCAGCGGCACCCGCTCCCAGAAGGAGCTGGCGCCTTCGAAGCGGATGTAGAACGCCGCGAACAGCGCGACGACGCTGACCAGGATGTCATGCGCCGCGATCAGCAGGTTCCGGTAGGTCAACTGGGCCAGACGCGTCATGACGTGACAGGCCCCTGTGTCGTCTCGGCCTGCGGCCGCGATCTCAGCACCATGCCGCCGGCCACGCCGACGCCGATCACATACATCCACCCCTCGTGGAAATCGAAGATGTGCGAGTTGAACAGCGAGGTGAAGATGTTTTGCACCACCACGAGCAGGCCGATCCACGGTACGAGCCCCTCGCCACGGAACAGCAGCAGATGCACGGCCCACATCGCATAGAGGATGATCACGCCGAGCGCGCCCCATTGCACCGCGACGTTGAGCGTCTGGTTGTGCGGGTTGCCGATCACCTGGCCCGAGGCAAGCTCCTTGGTTCCGCTCGCGGCGAGCTCGAACAGATGGCGCGTCGAGCCGGAGCCATGGCCGATCAGCGGCGCCTCGGCGAAGAAGCGCAGCGATTTGCGCCAGTATTCCAGACGCTCCCCGATCGAGGTCGTGGCGCGATCGTTCCGATAGTCGTCATACTGGCTGGCGAACGTCGCGACCTTCGCCTGCAATTGCGGCGAGACCGCCCATGCCGCGAAGCCGAACGCCAGAGCGGAGACCGCGATCAGGAGATTGGCGCGCCATTGCAGATGCATCAGGCCGAACACCGCGACCAGGATCGGGATCGTCACCAGCGCCGTCCGCGAGACGACGACGAAAGCCATGTTCGCGAGGAAGGCGATCATCAGCGCCGTCAGCAGAGAGGCCTGCCAATAGCGGCGCGAGCGCAACAGCTGCGCGATCGGATAGGCCAGCGCCACGGCGCAGAGCGAGAACTCCTGGCCCTGGTCGATGTAGTTCTTCACGAAGATGCCGCGGTCGGCATTGGCCTTCAGCGCCAACGCCGGATTGAACGCGACCGCCGTCGACGCCACCACCATCAGCGCGCAGGAGCCGAGAAAGGCCGCAAACACCCACAGACCGCGCTCCGAGCGCTGGAAGTGATAGAACAAGGCCGGCAGCACCAGCAGCTTGGCCGCCGGTCCGACCGCATACAGCCGCGCCCCCCAGGCAACGTCGGACCACAGCGTTCCGAGCAGCGCCAGCAGGAACAGCCCGATCGGCGCCAGCGCGATCGGCCGCTTCAGCACCCGCAGCAGGCGGTCGATGTCGAGAAACGGCACCATCGTGATCAGCATGACCACGCCGAGGATCGACACCAGCGACGTCGACCACGGCAGCGAGACCGCGAGCAGGATCGCAACGACGTCGGACGTGGTCCGCCATGCCGCGGGATCGCGCCAGCGGCGCACCAGCAAGGTCGGGCCGGGATGGCCTGCCAGCGCGCTCATCGCTTGTCGCTCCGCGCGCGATCCACCAGCGCCGTCGTGCTGTGTCCCTTGAGGATGTCGATCAGCAGGACCTCGCCGCCATGGGCCTCGACGACCTCATGACCCACCACCTGCTCGCGCGTATAGTCGCCGCCCTTGACCAGCACGCTCGGCCGGACCAGCTCGATCAGGCGCAGCGGCGTATCTTCCCCGAAGATCGCGACGGCATCGACCGCCTCCAAGGCCGCCAGCACTTCGGCGCGCGCGCGCTCGTCCTGCACCGGCCGGCTTTCGCCCTTCAACCGCTTGACCGAAGCATCGCTGTTCAGCCCGACCACGAGGCGGTCGCAGGCGGCGCGCGCTGCCGTCAGCACCTTCACATGGCCGGGATGCAGGATGTCGAAACAGCCATTGGTGAAGCCGACGCGCAATCCGTCGCGGCGCCACGCCTCGACGCGCGCGACCAGATCATCATCGCCGGTGACGATCTTCTCCTCGGCCGCGAGATAGGCATGCGGCAGGATCTTGCGCCGGAGCTCGGCCGCGGTCACGCTTGCGGTGCCCTGCTTGCTGACGGCGACGGCCGCTGCCGCGCTGGCCATGCGCAACGCGTCCGCCCAGCCGGCGCCGGCCGCCAAGGTCGCCGCCAGCACCGCGACCACCGTGTCGCCCGCGCCGGAGACGTCGCGCACCTTTACCGGATAGGCCGGCACGTGGACCGGATCGCCTTGCCGCGGCACCAGCGTCATGCCGCGCTCGCTCTGCGTCACCAGGATCGCCTCGCAGTCGGCGAGGTAGATCGCATCTTGCGCGGCCACGGCGATCTCCTGCTCGGTCTCGGCGCGGCTGCGCGTGGCTTCCGAAAACTCCTTGCGGTTCGGCGTCAACACGCTGGCGCCGCGATAGATCGCGAGATTGGCGCTCTTCGGATCGACGATCACCCGTTTGCCTGCCTTGCGCGCGGCATCGATCACGTTTCGCAGCACGCGCGCCGTCAGCACGCCTTTGGCGTAGTCCGACAGCAGCACAATGTCGGCGCGTGCGAGCAAGGGCAGGATGGCCGCGATCAGCGTCTGCTCAATCTCGCCGCTCGCGGGGGCGGCACGCTCCCAATCGGCCCGCAGCATGTGAGTGGAGAAATGCTCGGAGACGAAGCGCACCTTGCGGGTCGTCGGCCGCACGGGATCGCGCACCAGCACGCTCTCGATGCCGGCCTCCTTGGCGAGTTCGGCCTCGAGCTGATCACCGGCCGCGTCCTGCCCGATGAGGCCGACGAACACGCAGCGCGCGCCGAGGGCGGCGATGTTGCGCGCGACATTTCCGGCGCCGCCGATGTTGGTCTCGCTGCGCCGGACGGCGATGACGGGCGCAGGCGCCTCCGGCGAAATCCGTGACACCTCGCCATAGACGAACTCGTCCAGCATCAGGTCGCCGACGCACAGCACCGTCTGGCGGGCGATCGCTTGCGAGAGATCGTCGAAGTCGAACATCAGCGGCAGTCTCGATACGTCTGGATGGGGGTCAGCGTGATCATGCTCTAGCGGAATCGATCGGCCGAATCGAGATAGCCGCGGACATAGTCGGCGACGGCGTCCTCGAGCGAGGTGAAGCCGCCATTATAGCCGGCGGCCTGCAGCCGGCGGACGTCGCTCTTCGTGTAATATTGGTAGCTGTCGCGAATCGCCTCGGGCATGTCGACGTACTCGATCAGCGGCGTGGCTCCGAGCGCAGCATAGGCCGCCAGCATCATCTCCTTGAAGCTGCGCGCCTCGCCCGTGCCGACGTTGAACAGCCCGGACACGGACGGCGAGGCCAACAGCCACATCATCACGCGCACGATGTCGTCGACGTAGATAAAGTCGCGGCGCTGGTCGCCGTCCGCAATGCCCTCGCGATGCGACTTGAACAGCTGGATGGTGCGGCCGGCCTTGATGTCGTCGAAGCGGCGGGCGAGCACGCCGACCATCGGTCCTTTGTGGTACTCGTTGGGCCCGAACACGTTGAAGAACTTCAAGCCTGCATATTGCGGCGGCAGCTTGTCGCCGCGCTCGGCGCGCGCCGCAACCGCCATGTCGAACAGATGCTTGCTCCAGCCATAGAGGTTCATCGGCCGCAGCGTTTTCAGCGCGGCGAGCGAGGGATCATCGACGAAGCCTTGCGCGCCGTCGCCATAGGTGGCGGCCGAGGAGGCATAGATGAACGGCGTGGCGCTCCCCGTGCACCAGTCGAGCAGACGCAGCGAGGTGCGGAAGTTGGTCTCGATGACCAGATCGCCATCGACCGCAGTGGTCTCGGAGATCGCGCCGAGATGCAGGACGGCGTCCAGGCGGCGGCCGTTGAGCCACTCGCCGAGTTCCGCCGGCGGCACGACGTCAGCGAGCTGCCGCTTGGCCAGATTGCGCCACTTGCCCTCGCTGCCGAGCGTATCGCACACCACGACGTCGGTCCGGCCGGCGTCGTTGAGCGCCGCCACCAGATTCGATCCGATAAACCCGGCGCCGCCGGTCACCAGCAACATTGCGCAACCCGTCCTGATCCCGAAAACCCGGCCCTCGCGTAGCGCATGCGGGGCCAAAGTGTAAGCGGTTTGGTGACGGCAGCGCTCGCCCACTTTACCTGCGGCGGCCGAGCGGCTACCAGCGCCGCGCACAGGCAAGCGGATAAAGAATGAACG
Organism: Bradyrhizobium sp. HKCCYLR20261; assembly: GCF_051168435.1. Lineage (NCBI taxonomy): Bacteria > Pseudomonadati > Pseudomonadota > Alphaproteobacteria > Hyphomicrobiales > Nitrobacteraceae > Bradyrhizobium > Bradyrhizobium sp. HKCCYLR20261. Next base: position 237,592 of record NZ_JBNPUZ010000007.1, on the reverse strand, counting down.
TGAATTCGGCCAAGGTCGAGGTGGACGCCGACGACGCCAGCCCGATCCTGATCATCCCCTACATGTGGATCGGCGATTTCGTCCGTGGCCACACCGTGGTGCGGGTGCTCAAGGAGCGCTGGCCGAATCGTCCCGTCGACCTGCTGGTGACGTCGCTGTGCGCTCCGCTGGTCGATTACATGCCCGGCGTCCGTTCCGGCATCGTCTGGGACCTGCCGCGCAGCCGGCTGGCTTTGGCCAAGCAGTGGCACCTCGCCAGCCTGTTGCGCGAGCGTCACTATCGCACCGCTTTGGTGATGCCGCGGACCTGGAAGTCGGCGCTGGCGCCCGCGCTGGCCGCGATTCCCGAGCGGGTCGGCTTCGTCGGCGAATTCAGGTTCGGGCTGCTGAACCGCTGGCGCTGGGGCGAGAAGAAGCTGCCGCGCTTCATCGACAAGAATGCCGCGCTGGCGCAGCCCGACGGCGCGCCGCTGCCGCCGGAATGGCCGGTGCCGCAGTTGCGGGTGCCGGCGGAGGACGTCGCGCGCTGGCGGGAGGCCAATGGCCTGGGCAGCCGCCCTGCCGTCGCGCTGGCGCCGGGCTCGGTGGGCTCTGGCAAGCGCTGGCCGTTCTATGGCGAAGCAGCCCGGCTGCTGATCGCCGCCGGCCTCGATGTCTGGGTCGTCGGCGGCCCCGGCGAAAAGGCGCTGGCCGCGGAGATCGTATCCCAGGGAGGGCCTGACGTCCGCGACCTCACCGGAACCGACCTGCGCAACGGCATTCTGGCCATGGCGGCGGCCGGTGTCGCCATTTCCAATGATTCGGGCCTGATGCACATCGCGGCGGCGCTGGGCACGCCGACCATGGGCATCTTCGGCCCCACCAGCCCGTACCACTGGGCCCCCCTGAATGGTCTCGCCGCGACGGTGCAGACCAAGACCCAGGTGCCCTGCCAGCCCTGCCATCGTCCGGTCTGCCGCATGAACGACCACCGCTGCATGCGCGACATCCCGGCCACCGACGTGGCGACGCTTGCGCAGCAGATCCTGGCCAAGGCCGCGATCCCGGTGGGACCCTAGCTTGCGCGGCGGCGCCGCGCCCCCTACACCGGCCCTGTTGCCATCCGAGCCGCCACCGTGACCTCCGCACCGGACCGCCTGATCGCCAGCCATCTCGCCCGCTCGCAGGCGGCGATGACACGTGCCGCCGGCGATGCCGCGATGCTCGCGAGCGCCGAGCGGATCGCCGCTGAGATCATCGCGGCGCTGCGCGGCGGCCATAAGCTGCTGATCGTCGGCAATGGCGGTAGCGCGGCGGATGCGCAGCATATCGCCGCCGAGATCGTCGGCCGCTACAAGCAGGAGCGGCCGGCCTATGCCGCGATCGCACTGACCACCGACACCTCGGCGCTCACGGCAATCGGCAACGACTACGGCTTCGATCACGTTTTTGCCCGCCAGGTCGAAGGCCTCGGCGTCAGCGGCGACGTGCTGCTGGCGATCTCGACCTCCGGCCGCTCGCCGAGCATCCTCAACGCGCTGCGCAAGGCGCGCGAGCGCGGGCTGGTCACGATCGGCTTCACCGGCGCGAAGGGCCTTGCGATGGGCGAGCTGTGCGACGAATTGCTGGTCGCGCCGAGCGACGACACGCCCTTGATCCAGCAGATCCACCTCGCCACCGCGCACGGCATTTGCGAGACCATCGAGGCGGCCTTGATGCGAGACCAGACCTGAATGACCACAGTGCAGCTCAAGCCCGCGGCGTTTCTCGATCGCGACGGCGTCCTCAATCACGACGACAACTACATTGGCTCGCCCGAGCGCATCCGCTGGATGCCGAATGTCGCGCCGGCGATCCGGCGGCTCAATCAGGCCGGCTACCACGTCTTCCTGTTCACTAACCAGTCCGGCGTCGCGCGCGGGCTGTTCAGCGAGCACGACGTGCTCAGCCTGCATCAGTGGATGCGGGCGGAGCTGGCGGCGCAGGGCGCCGTGATCGACGACATCCGCTATTGCCCGTACCATACCGAGGGCTCCGTCGCGCGATATCTGCGCGAGCATCCCTGGCGCAAGCCGCAGCCGGGCATGATCCTCGACCTGATGCAGCACTGGCCCGTGCAGCGCGAGGGCAGCTTCGTGATCGGCGACCGGTCTTCCGACATCGCCGCCGCCGAGGCCGCCGGCCTGCCGGGCTTCCTGTTCGCCGGCGGCGACCTCGATGCGTTCGTCGCCGACGTCATTGCTCAGACCAGCCCGCGATAGACTGCGGCGATCTTCTCGGCCTCGGCTTCGAGGCTGAACTTGTCTACCACGCGCGCCCGCCCCTTCTCGCCCATCGCCTGCGCCGCCGCCGGCTCCCGCATCAGCGGCTCCAGTGCTGTGACCAGCGCATCGACATCGCCAGGCGCCACCAGTCTGCCCGTGACGCCGTCCTCCACCACGATCTCGGCGGCGCCCGCGCGTGCCGCCACCAGCGCGGCGCCGGCGGCCATGGCTTCGATCAGGGTCAGGCCAAAACCTTCGTTGCGCGAGGTGAAGGCGTAGATCGTCAGCCGCTGATACCAGCGTTGCACCTCGGCGATGTCGAGCTCGCCAGTGATGACGATGCGCTGCTCCAGGCCCGCGGCGGCGATCTGCTTCCTCAGTTCGCTCGCGAACGGCATCTGTTCGGGCGTGACGGCGCCGACCAGGACGGCGGAGAAATCCGGATAGCGCGGCAGCAGCCGGCACATCGCGGCGACGAACACATCGCTGCCTTTCTGCGCGCGGACACGGCCAAAGCAGCCGATGGCGTATTTGCCGGGAAGTCCGCTCTCGGCGAAGGCAGCCGCGCGATCGACGGGCGGCTGATACACCTCGGTGTCGACGCCATGCGTGATCACAACGGCCTCGCGCTTCAGATAGGACGCCGAGATGTCACTCGTCGCGATGATCGCGTCCATGCGGCGGATCAGCCAGCGCGTGATCCAGCTGTGATGGCGCTGTGCGGCTGATGTGAACACCAGCTTCAGCGGCCAGCCGAGCGCGCGCAGGAGCACACCGACGATCATCTCGTCGTTGCGGCGCGCGTGCCAGATCAAAGGCCGCCGCCGGCCCCACAGCTTCATCACGTCGGCCACGCCGATCCGCGCGATCCCCTCCGGCGCGTAACTGCCGAACCAGGCCGCGCGCACCAGCTTCGCCAGCTTCGGCGCCACCATCCGGTTGGTCGCCGTCACGCCGGAGTAGCGCCGGTGCAGGTTCGGCACGATCACGTCGAGATCGGCGGCGGAAAACGGCTCGGAACCCACCCAATCACTCCAATTTTAGCGGTTCCCTATACGGGACATTGAGCACCGCCGCCAGTTCGCATCCCCGTTCAAGAAGTCCTTCATTTCATTGGCGTTACCGTGCCTGAAAACAACAGGGATTGCGGCGAACGATGACTGTATTGGTGACGGGCGGCGCCGGTTATATCGGCAGCCACATGGTGCTCGCTTTGGCCGAAGCCGGCGAGAACGTCGTGGTGATCGACAACCTCTCCACCGGCTTTTCCGCTTTCGTGCCCGACGGCGTGCCGCTGTTCATCGGCGATGCCGGCGACGAGAACCTGGTCGATGGCGTCATCAGCCAGCACGGCGTCGACAGCATCATCCATTTCGCCGGCTCGGTCGTGGTGCCGGAGTCCGTGCGCGATCCCTTGCTGTATTACCGCAACAATACCATGACCACGCGCAGCCTTTTGAATGCGGCGGTCAAGCGCGGCATCAGCCGCTTCATCTTCTCCTCGACCGCCGCCGTCTATGGCGAGCCGGAGCAGGTTCCGGTTCTCGAGACCGCGCCGACGCGGCCGACCTCGCCCTACGGCACCTCGAAGCTGATGGCCGAGATCATGCTGCATGACGCGGCCGCGGCGCATGACCTCAACTATGTCGTGCTGCGCTATTTCAACGTCGCCGGCGCCGATCCGCAGAGGCGCATCGGCCTCGCCACGGTCGGCGCCACGCATCTGATGAAGATCGCGATGGAGGTCGCCACCGGCCAGCGCGCCAAGATCGACATCTTCGGCACCGACTATCCGACCCCGGACGGCACCGCGATCCGCGACTTCATCCATGTCAGCGACCTCGCCCAGGCGCATCGCGCCGCGCTGGCCTATTTGCGCACCGGCGGCGCCTCGGTGACGCTGAATTGCGGCTATGGCCGCGGCTATTCGGTGCTCGAGACCATCGAGGCCGTCCGCCGCGTCTCCGGCCGCGCCATCCCGACCCAATCGATGCCGCGCCGCCCCGGCGACATCGTCAGCATGGTCGCCGACACCAGCCGCCTCAAGGCGCTGCTGGATTGGACGCCGGCCTACGACAATCTGGAAACCATCGCCGCCCATGCGCTGGCCTGGGAGGAGAAACTGTTCCTGGAACGCCACAGCGGCGCCTTGCAGCGGGCCTCGGCGTAGAATCAAGCACTTAGCCGGAGAACGGGGGGCTTGAAAAAGCCGCCCCGAGCGGGCAAGCACACCTGTCCGCTCCGGCGATTTGCCGAGGGGCGGCCAGGGACCAGAATGGCCGAATTTCCCAAGAAGATCACCGACGATCCCTATGGCGCCGCGATCCTGATCCGCCGCCTCGTGATGGAACAGGGCCTCGTCTACTGGCGCCGCTATCTCACCGCCTTCGCGCTGATGGCCGTCGCCGCCGGAGCGAGCGCCGCGGCGACCTACGTGCTCGGCCAGGTCATCAACAAGGCCTATGTCGAGAAGAGCATCCCCGGCATCGTCGCGCTCTCCGGCGTCACCGTGCTGCTGCTGTTCGTCAAGGGCATCACCACCTACAGCTACGCCGTCATCCTGTCGAAGATCTCCAACGCCATCCTAGCCAACAACCAGCGGCAATTGTTCGCCAAGCTGATGAACGAGAGCGTCGGCTTCTTCTCCGAGCGCCATTCCTCCGAGTTCCTGGCCCGCCTCACGTCCGGCGCCAAGTCGATCACCGACATCCTGAGCATGCTGATCAACGCCATCGGGCGCGATCTCGTCACCCTGATCAGCATGATCGCGGTGATGGTGCTGCAGGACCCCTGGATGTCGCTGCTCGGCCTCGTCGTGGTGCCGCCGGCGATGCTGGTGCTGCGCAAGCTGGTCAAGCGCATCAAGGGCCTCGCCTACAGCCAGTTCACCGGCAATGCCGACATCCTGGAGACCATGCAGGAATCGCTGCAGGGCATCCGCACCGTCAAGGCGTTCACGCTCGAGGACACGATGCGGGCGCGCATCGATGCGAACATCGCCGCGGTCGAGCAGAACTCCAACAAGATGGCCCGCGTCTCCAACCGCTCCAATCCGCTGATGGAAATGCTCGGCGGCTTCGCCGTCGCCGGCTGCCTGATGTATGCCGGCTATTCCGTGGTCGCGCTCGACGCCACGCCGGGCCAGTTCTTCTCCTTCATGATCGCCTTCCTGATGGCGACCGAACCGGCCAAGCGCCTCGCCCGGCTCAACATCGATCTCAACAGCCAGCTCGTCGGCGCGCGCATGCTGCTCGAAGTCGTCGACAGCCCGGCCAGCGAAAAGCCCGATGACGACAAGCCGGCGCTGAAGCTCAGCCAAGCCAAGATCGAGCTGCGCGACGTCTCCTTCGCCTATCGCGACAACGAGCCGGTGCTCAACCGGATGAGTTTTGTCGCCGAGCCCGGCAAGGTGACCGCTTTGGTCGGCCCGTCCGGCGGCGGCAAGTCGACCGTGCTGGCGCTGCTGCTGCGTTTCTACGAGGCCACCGAAGGCGACATCCTGATCGACGGCCAGTCGATCGCGCAGGTGTCGCGGCGAAGCCTGCGCGAGCAGACCGCCTATGTCGGCCAGGACGTCTATCTGTTCCGCGACTCCATCCGCGCCAACATCGCCTTCGGCAAGCCCGGCGCCACCGAGGCCGAGATCATCGAGGCCGCGAAGGCGGCCTGCGCGCACGACTTCATCATGGGCTTCCCGCTCGGCTACGACACGCCGGTCGGCGAGCACGGCACCCAGCTCTCCGGCGGCCAGCGCCAGCGCATCGCGGTCGCCCGCGCGCTGGTCCGCAATGCGCCGATCATCCTGCTCGACGAGGCCACGGCGGCGCTGGACTCCGAGTCGGAGCGCCAGGTGCAGGAGGCGATCGAGCATCTCTGCCAGAACCGCACCACCATCGTCATCGCGCATCGCCTGCACACCATCATGAACGCCGACGCCATCCTCGTCGTCGAGGCCGGCGACATCGTCGAACGGGGCCGGCATGACGATCTGTTGCGCCGTGGCGGCCGCTATGCTTCGTTCTTCCGCCTGCAACAGCGCGACATGGGGCCGAACGTGATCCCCATGACCGCGACATCCTGACAAGCCCATTTCACCGCATCGAGACCTTTCATGAGCTCCACCGTCATCCCGGCCTTCCCGCAGCCTTCCCTTCCCGTCACAGGCGAAGCCGGTGTCTTCCCGGTCCGCCGCATCTGGTGCGTCGGCCGCAACTATCTCGAGCACATCCGCGAGATGGGCAATGACGAGCGCGACCCGCCGTTCTTCTTTGCGAAGCACGCCGACATGCTGGCGCCCGAGGGCGCGGTCATCCCCTACCCGCCGCTGACCACGGACATGCATCACGAGGTCGAGCTGGTGGTCGCGCTCAAGAGCGGCGGCCTGAACATTCCGACCGACAAGGCGCTCGACCACGTCTACGGCTACGCCGTCGGCATCGACCTCACCCGCCGCGACCTGCAGCTCGCCTCCCGCAAGATGCAGCGCCCGTGGGAAGTCGGCAAATCCTTCGACCATTCCGCGCCCTGCTCGGCGATCCAGCCCGCAGCCAAGATCGGCCACCCCGCGAAGGGTAAGATCTGGCTGTCGGTCAACGGCACCGAGCGCCAGGCCGGCGATCTCTCCGAGCTGATCTGGAACGTGCCGGAGATCATCTGGAAGCTGTCCCAGCAGGTCGAGCTCGCCGCCGGCGACATCATCATGACCGGCACCCCCGCGGGCGTCGCGGCGATCGTCGCTGGCGACACGATCGAATGCGGCGTCGACGGCGTCGGCACGCTGAAGGTGAGCATCGGGCCGGCAGCGAAGTAAGCCGCCTCGCCTCGCAGACCGGCCTCAGCGCCACAGCCCTTGCAAAAGGCCACGCCCAGCGCGGCCTTTTTCGTTCGCGCCTTCCCGCAACGGCCACACTCTCACACCACGGCCGGTCCACTCCCCTCCCCCTTGCGGGGAGGGGTCGGGGGTGGGGGTCCCCGAACTCCGCTCTCTCAGCAGCGAAGAAAACGCGTCAACGACAACATCCCCGCCGCGATGCACGGGCACGCAGTCCTCGCGCCTCTAGAACACCGCCCAATCGGAGCCATTCCACGCCTCACAACTGACATCAGCGCCCGGAGTCCCCCACCCCCGACCCCTCCCCGCAAGAGGGGGAGGGGAGCGCACCGTGGTGGGGGTCCCCGAATTTCGCTCTCTCAGCAGCGAAGAAAACGCGTCAACGGCAACACCCCCGCCTCGGTGCTCGGGCACGCAGTCCTCGCGCCTCTAGAACACCGCCCAATCGGAGCCATTCCACGCCTCCCAACTGACATCAGCGCCCGGAGACCCCCACCCCCGACCCCTCCCCGCAAGGGGGAGGGGAGCGCACCGTCCGCGCAGCGAGACCTCACCCCTCATGGTGAGGAGCGCCGCGCCGATCGGGCCGATCCGAGGCAAGATAGTCGGACGCGGCGCGTCTCGAACCATGCGGCCCCGGACGTGCGGCACACCTCATCGCCGACGGCACAAGCCATCAGCCGGCGCATGGGCATGCACCATCATCTGATCCACAATCTCAAACAGCATCGGGCTGATCAGGGACACGAGCATCCACCGTCCCGCGACGCATCCCGCGCCCGAGTCATGCTCCAACTCCCGCCCTCTTCCAAAATGGAGGGCGCAGGGAAGGCCGGGCGCTGGCCGCGCCCGTGGCCCGCCTGCAAACAAAAAAGCAGGCGGCAGTCACCACAGGTCTGGCCGAACACACCCGGCCTTCCCCGCGCGATGGTTTTAACAGGCTATAGCGCGCTCTTCCTGGTGCACCGGGCTTTCTGGCCACCATCCCCAACGCGACGCCGTCAGGCGTCGTCGCCTGGTTGATACTGGCATCGGAGTATCAGAACCACACGCCTTCACCGTCCGCGAGACAAGCGGTCGTCCGTGCTCATCACACGCCGCCGCCCGCGTCCACCGCATCCCGCTGCCAACGTCCGTGACGACCGCGAACCGTCCCCTACCGTGCAACGGGATGGGCGGACTGTAATGCTGATTTGACGAAACTGTCAAGCTGATTTTGCTTTTTCGGAATACTTGATGGGGTTTCAGATCAGAGACGTGATTTGCCCGACGGTTCATAAAAAGCGCCGCGCGTCGTTTATGAGCGAAGGCAGTAATGAACCAACCTACACTCGCCACTCAAACGGTCGAGAACCAAAAATACTTAGGAGCACTCAAGATGACGTGTTAACCAGCCGCAGAACGCATCTTCGATTGTGTGCGGCTCCTGATGCTATCGTGCCACGTATCAAGAAAGGTCCGCACTCTCCTTTTCATCGGGTAGTTTGAATGTCAGCCGAAAAATACCCCGAGGATATGATCGAGCACCTCGTTCGCGATCCGAGCGATCCCGAATATGGCGAACTTGTCTCACCGAGAGAGCCGCTACCTGGAGGTTGGTTCATCGAGGGCGCACGTACTCCTTTGGATGACGACGAACTTCTGGCGCGTGCACTGGCCGGAGCGAGAGACAAGGCGAGACTGGCACCAACGACCTGGCAAGGTCCGATGCGTTGGCGAACGCAGCACGGACCAGCCATAGTTTCCTGGCTTTTGGGTAAGCCGCGGCAAGCCTGGAATGTGCGACTTGCGGACGACCGTCGCACGAAGGCGCTCAAAATAAACCATGGCATGCTTTGGAGGCGGACCGCGGATCATCCTCCGCGAAAATATCGAACTGGCAAAGTCGAGATCACGGAAAGTGATGTTGCGTTCATCGACGTTGATGATCCCTACCCGTACGAGCGGCCCACACTAGACGGCGCCCCCAGTCTTGAAAACGATCTCGCTTCCGATCCGGCCTTCGTGAGTGCCCTGGCGAATGCCGACTTTGCCCTAGCTCTGGTGGCAGAAATGAACCAAGTGGACTATGTCCGCCTCGATGGTGCCAGAACCGGTCACCACTATTTCCGTCGAGATGAGGCCGCTTGTCTGGCTGCCCGTCTGAGGGGACTTGGCGAGGAAATGGAGGACTTCCAATATTGGGACCAGATGGTACCAATGACCGAACTGGGAATGCTTCGGGATGAAGTACGAAAGCACCTTCTACGCATGAGCTGGCAACCGCGACCTTAAGGATACCAGCGCAGAGCGGATTAGCATGTGGGCGTAATCCGCCGCGTTTCGCGGCGAAGGGTGGCGGATTTCGCTGCGCTAACTAATCAACCTACCTTCTCTCACCAAACACCGACATCGTGATCCCCTCGCGTGGGTGAGATCTCACCCACGCGTCGGCCGCATGCGATCACGTAATCGCAATCGGGCAGCCGTTGCTGCCGGTGGCGCCCTTGATGGGGGACGGGGTGAAGCAATAGACGAACTGATATTTCTTCGCGGCGATCAGTTCGTCGAACACCAGGTTCTCGTGATTGTGGATGCCGTTCTTGGTCTGCAATTCGGCATGAACCGCGAAGGCGAGCGACTTGTCGGGATTGGGGACCACCTCGACGGCCCAGGTGTCGGCGCCGGTCAGCGCCAGATCCTTCTCGATCACCCAGCGGGCGGCGTCGAGGCCTATGCCGGGTTCGCCGCTGTTGAAGCGGTCGTTGTTCTTCATCCACAGCGAGCCCCAGCCGGTGTGGAAGAAGATCGCGTCACCCGGCTTGATGTCGGCCTCGCTCATGTTCTGCTTCTGCAAGGCCGCCTTGATGTCCGCCGAGGTGATCTCCTGGCCGGCGTCCATCATGCCGCCCTTGAGCGCGACCATGTCGATCAGATGTCCGCGGGTGAACAGCGGCTTCAGCTTCTCGACGCCGAGCTTCTTGAGGCCGTAGGCGTCGCTGATCTCCGCTGCGGAGAAGCCGTTGTAGAACTTCATCTCGCCCTTGTCGCCGTCCTTGCCGAGCTGGAGGCCGATGTGGCCGAGACCGTCGAACTGGGTGCCGGTCTGGCCGATCTCGGTAGCGAGAAACTCGTCGTGATAGACTAGGCGGTTGTCGCCGAACGGGCCGCCGGTCGGGCTGCCGGGAATCCGCAAGGCAAACACGCGCGCGCCGAACAGCGGCATGCCGGTCTCGTAGACGCGGCCGATCTTGTAGATCTTGCCGTCCTTGATCCATTTGACGGTGTCGAGAACCTTCTCGGGCGTGATGTGGTTGGACGCGCCGGACTCGTCGTCCTTGCCCCATTTCGACGGCCACCACGGCTTGTCAGTCCCCTTCGGCATCGGCGTGGTCTGCGCCTGCGCTTCGCTGATCGGCGCCAGCGAGAACTTGCCGTGCATGGAGCCGGCAAGCGCCGCGCCCGCGGCCCCCGCGAGACCTGCCGTGCGCAGCAATGTCCGGCGATCGGTGGCCGGTCCCTCGTTGCGATCCTGATTGGTCTGCTGACTCCTGACCTCGTCGTCCATCGTCACCCTCCCCAGGTTGAGCTCATTTGCTGAGCCTTTAGAAAATCATTTTCGGCATGCTCCTCCTCCGTTAGTCTAATGTCCAGCGACAAATACAAGACAGTGGGGAGAGGCGCCGATGAGTCTGTTCGAGAGCGACAAATCAGCTCAGCGCTTGCCGGTGTCGTTGATCACTGGCTTTCTCGGCAGCGGCAAAACGACGCTGCTCAATCGCTTGCTGCGCCGCGATGAGATGAGCGACAGCGCCGTCATCATCAACGAATATGGCGAGATCTCGCTGGATCATCTGCTGGTCGAACGCGTCGACGGCGAAGTCGCCGTGCTCGCGAGCGGATGTATCTGCTGCACGATCCGCAGCGATCTCGAAGAGACGCTGCGCACGCTGCTGGTGCGGCGCGACCGCGGCGAGGTGCCGCCATTTCGGCGCATCCTGATCGAGACCACCGGGCTTGCCGATCCCGCGCCGATCCTCCAGTTGCTGTTGAACAATCCGCTGGTCTCGCATTTCCTGCGCCTCGATACGGTCGTGACGACGGTCGATGCCGTCAATGCCACGCATCAGCTCGACCGCCAGGATGAAGCGGTGAAACAGGTGGCGCTGGCCGACCGGCTGTTGGTCACCAAGTCTGACCTGGTCAGCGATGTTGCCGCATTGGAGCAGCGGCTCAAGCGGCTCAATCCAGGCGCCCACATCGCGCGCGTGCTCCATGGCGAGATCGATCCCGCCGATCTGTTCGGGGCCGCGCTGATCGATCCGGAGAAGAAGGCGGTGGACGTCGCGCGCTGGCTCAACGAACACGCTTTCGCTGACGATTGCGGAGCCGCGCATGAGCATCACACCCACGATCATGGCGGTCACGGCCATCACGATCACGGCCACGCGCATGAGTCGGCGGTCACGAGCTTCATGATCGCGTTCGACGAGCCGCTGGACTGGATGACCGTGTCCGGCTGGCTCGCTTATCTTCGCCAAGTGCGTGGCGAGGATCTGCTGCGGGTGAAGGGCATCCTCAATCTACACGGCGAACCGACGCCGGTGGTGATCCACGGCGTGCACCATGTCTTCCATCCACCGGTGGCGCTTGCCGCCTGGCCCGACCCCGACCGCCGCTCGCGCATCGTCTTCATCACGCGGGGAATTGCGCGGGACGATGTGCTGGAGTTGTGGGAGGTCGGCCGCGCAGCGGCGTAGAGGCGGATAAGGATGCTTAGGGCGGATGAGCCGAAGGCGTAATCCGCCGCGCTACGTAACGAAGGACGGCGGATTACGCTACGCCAATCCGCCCTACTCTCGGTTGACGGGACGCCGCGACAAGAATTTATTCCGGCAAGCACAAGGCCAACGGTCCATCCTTGGCGACCAAACGGGACCAACCTGGTTTGCTTCCCTGCGTCAATTTCGCCAGAAGCACTTCCGAGACGCGAATAGAGGCAGACATCTCGGAGCCCGGTGAATCCCAGTCGACCGAGATGGAAGTCGCCGACGAAGGAGGTGAAAACTTCACAGTCGGGTCGATGAACGCAGCCGGATTGGCATAGGGCGCGGCCTCGCGGTCGTGCCATTCGGGTTGCTGAGGGGCCGGACAGCGGTTGTAGAGCCAGACGTCGCCGCAGATCGAACCGCTCGCGTCGAGCCAATAGGCATAGGCGACCCGGCCGTCGTCCTCGACCACGATCGTCGCTGAACCATCAGGCGAGACAAACTCTCGAAGAAAACCTTCGTTCAAGAATGCTCCTTGGCAGTCTCCCCGGACAAGAAGCGGCGGATTACGCTCCGCTCATCCGCCTCACTCTCGTCATCGGAACGCCGACACCACGATCGCGCCGACGATCGCCACCGTCAGCGTGTACTTCGCCGCGTAGTACACCGTCCTGTTCCACGCCTTCACCTTGCGCGTGGCGAGATGAAACTCGTACAGCTTGCCGAACACCTTGTTCAGCACGCCGACGTGCTCGCCCTCGACGTTCTGCGTGGCCGACGCCTTGACGATGTGGTGGCTGACCCAGCGGTTCATGGCGGTGAAGACGCCGTATTTCATCGGGCGCTCGACGTCGCAGAACAGGATGATGCGGTTGACGTCGGTCGCGTTCTCGGCGCTGTGAATAAAAGTCTCGTCGAACATGAAGGCCTCGCCGTCGCGCCAGACGCAGGGCACGCCGTCGACCAGGATACGGCACTTGTCGGAGTTCGGGGTGACCAGCCCTAAGTGATAGCGCAGCGAGCCGGCGAAGGGATCGCGGTGGGCGCCGAGCTTGCCGCCGGGCGGCAGCATCGCGAACATCGCGCCGTGGACGTTCGGGATGGAGTTAAGCAGATCCACCGTCTTCGGGCACAGCGTGCGCGCCGACGGCAGGAAGTCGTCGTACCATTTCAGATAGAAGCGCTTCCAGCCGCTCTTGAAGAAGGAATAGAAGCCCCAATCGTTGTTCTTGGCGGCCGCGCGGATGAAGCCTTCGTCAAACAGGCGCACCGCCTCCTCGCGGATCTCCTGCCAATTGTCGGTGAGCTTCTGCAATTCCGGAAACTGCTCGACCGGGATCACCGGCGTGTTCGGCACGGCCGAGCCGGCATACATCAGCACGTTGTAGGGGGCGAGATAGGTGGAGTGATCGCCGAGCTGGCGCGCGAAGCGCAGCCGCTCCTTGCCGCGGAAATGGACGTAGAAGGTGGCCCCGATCAGGATGTAGAGGCCGACGAGTTGTGGCGCGAAGATCTGACTGAGCATGCCCGGTCCCCATGATCCGGCCGCTCAGAGCGTGTTGCGCACAACCGTGTCGCCTTGTGGGCGAGGAAAAACGGTAATCTGATGCCAGCCGCATGGCCTTAATTTAGCCGGAAGCGCGGCAGGCTGCATCCCCCAGGGGACGAGTTGTGATTGGAAACGCACCGCAATAATCGCCCGGCGTGCCCTGGCGGCAACAGCCGGAGCGGTCGCGGCGCCCGCCGTCGGCCTGGCGCGGTCAGCCCCGCGCCATCTCCTGCAGCCCCTTGAAGGTCAGCCGCTTGGGATCGCGTACGCCAGCGAGATACATCCGGCGGATGAAGGCGGCGACCGCCTCACGCTCGCACCCGGTCAGGACGACGATGGCGTCCACCGCGGTCTTCTGGGCCTCCATGGGACTGATCCTCCTGGCATTGCACCCGGCACCGCAAAGCTTTCACGACGCCGCTTAACAGCGCGTTAACCGTGCGGACGCCTGCCGGTTCCCCTTGCCCGGATTCGTGCCCTCACCCAATACGCGAAACTGCGGATGTTGCTCGGCAGACGCAGTCGGTGGCATGCGGCCCCTTGGCGGACCGTGGAGGCGACGTCGATCGCGCCGGGTTGCCCACCCTCCCCTGGAGGGGGAGGGTCGGTCGCACGCGAAGCGGGCGAGCGGGGTGGGGTGATCTTTCCGCAGACGCTGGCGCGAGTGGAGAGATCACCCCACCCCGCCTCACGGTTCGCTTCGCGCTCCGTGAGGCGACCCTCCCCCTCGAGGGGAGGGTGAAAAACCGTCTGCGCGGTGAGAACGCCTTCCATCGGGCCGCCGGCCTTCACACCATGAAGAAATCCTCGGGCGCCTCGACGCGGTGGTCGTCATGCTCCGTAGCGAGCTTGTGCCGCGTCGGGCGGGATGGCGGCGTGATCACGCGACGCTCGAGCTCCGAGGACGCCGGGATCGTGTCGACGAACCTCACGGCAAAGCCGTCGGGAAAATGCCGGACGACGCGGCCGATGCAGCTGCCGACCGCGAGCGGCGTGCCGATTTCCGGCTGGACGGCTGCCGAGACGGCCGCACCCGACATCGAGGCATCGATCACCAGGCACGGGATGCAGCTGCCGTCGGCGAGCGTCAGCTCGGAATGCGGCGAGTTCGGCACGAAGCGCGCGTCGCGGCGGGAATCGCGGATCGACGGGTCCTTCTGCTTCTTTTCGAGCCACACCAGCTTCTCGGCGAGCTTGGCGCGCTCGGCGCGCGTCATCTCCAGCTCGAGCAGGAAGCCGCCATGCACGGTGTCGCTGATCTCGCCCTCGAACTTGCCGAAGTCGCGGAAGTACGACGTCAGGCGGTCACCGACCTTGCCGACCACGGGCACGTCGAGCAGCGCGCGAAACGGCGACACGCGCGTGGTGCGGCAGGCGAAGGAGCGCAGCTTCCCCTGCGGATCATACCAGTTGGGCAGCGTGTAGGTGCCGACCGTCTGGATCCGGACCGCACGCTGCTTCAGGAATCGAGCAACCGACATTGCACGCCTCCCCTCACCCCCCATCCATCCCCGTGACTCCCGACCGCCGGCCGCGGCTCGCGGCACGGCGCAGGCAATGCAATCTCTGCGTGTATTTTCGAGCAAAATACGCCGCGCATGAACCCAGCCATCATGGCCGGACGGTGCGCGCAAAATCCTAAGGAACTCTGAAAATCAGGACGGAAATCCCGCCCAACGGAATCGTAGGTCCAACCCGTTTCGGCTTTCTGAAGATGCCGCTCCGTCTGACTACGGTGCAGCGCGGAATGACGTGGCGACATCTCGTCTCCCATCGAAGGCGCTGCGTACGTGGCTCGCGCGGCGCGGATGCAAATGGCGCGCGGCCGATCCGCGCCACCGCACAACCATTCGGCGTCGGCGACGTTCCTCGCGCGAGTTGTTAGCAAACGATCAAGCTTAACGGAATCGGCACTGAGGCGCCGCTGCAACTCACGATCTCATTCTGCCGAGTGAGCGCCGACGGATGCGTGCAGGCGCGCTGCGCGCAAAGTGCTAACACATTCGCGGCGTTTCATTATTTGCACGCTAACAACCTGTTCACCACTTGCACAATCGTTGCTTGAGGCAGGGGCTGCGGTCCGCCGCGTTCAAGTCTGTCTATACCATTGGCGCTTAGTCGTTAGTGAGGGGGACAGCTGTCACTCGGCTCGCATGTCGCCCCTGTTGTGAGTGAGTAGAGTAGTCACGCAGATGATGACCGCACGCATCGTGGTATTAACCATCGCTCTCGGCGCGGGCGGCGTTGCGGCCTACCTCGTCAGCACCTCCGAAAGCCAGCCGCAGGCACCGGTCGCGCCGGTCGCGCAATTGCCGACCGTCGAGGTGCTGGTGGCCAAGAACGACATCGGCCTGGGACAGCCGATCAAGCAAGGCGACCTGATCTGGCAGACCTGGCCTGAAGCGGCGAGCAACATCTTCATCCGCCGCGGAGACCGCCCCGAGGCCGCCACTCAGTTGATCGGCTCGATCGCGCGCTCGCCCTTCGTGATCGGCGAGCCGATCCGCGAGCAGAAGCTGGTGAAGGCGGACGGCTCCGGCTTCATGGCCGCGATCCTGCCGTCGGGCATGCGCGCGATCTCCACCGAGATCTCGCCGGAGACCGGCGCGGGCGGCTTCATCCTGCCGAACGACCGCGTCGACGTCATCCTGTCGAAGCGCGACAAGAATCCGGACCGGCCGGGCGCGCCCGACAACGTCACCTCCGAAATCATCCTCTCCAACGTGCGCGTGCTGGCGATCGACCAGGCGCCGAAGGAGAAGGAAGGCCAGAACACGGTGGTCGGCAAGACCGTGACGCTCGAGCTCAAGCCCGAGCAGGCCGAGACGCTGCAGCGTGCGCGGCAGACCGGATCGCTGGCGCTGGCGCTGCGCTCCATCGCCGACGTCAATGCGGCCGACGCCGGCAAGACCGACACGCAGCAGCAGATGGCGCGACGGGGAAGCTCCATCGAGATCATTCGCTATGGGATCACGAGCCAGCTTTCGGCGGCGAAGTGATGAGAAGGACGGGGACAATGATGGGTGGGCATCAACGCGCAGCGCTCGGAGCATGGGCCGTCCGCGCACTCTCAGTGACGGCCGCGCTCGGCCTCGTGCTCAATCCGGCGTTCGCGCCGGTGAAGGCGGCCGAGGACAGGCTGGACACGCCGATGGTGTCGGTCGGGTCGTCGAAGGTTCGCTATCTGTCGCTCGGCATCGGCAAGTCCGTCGTCGTCGACTTCCCGCAGGACGTCAAGGACGTGCTGGTGGCCGATCCCAAGATCGCCAACGCGGTCGTGCGCTCAGCGCGGCGCGCCTACATCATCGGCGCCACCGTCGGCCAGACCAACGTCGTGTTCTTCGACGGCGAGGGCCAGCAGGTCGCGGCCTATGACATCGCCATCAAGCGCGATCTCAACGGCGTGCGCCAGGCGCTGAGCCAGAGCATTCCCGGCGTCAAGATCGACGGCGTCGGCGACGGCGTGATCCTCACCGGCTCGGTGTCGAGCCCGGTCGAGGCGCAGCAGGCTGGCGAGATCGCGGCACGGCTGGTCGGCGGCAACGAGAAGGTCGTCAACTCGATCGTCGTGCGCGGCCGCGACCAGGTGATGCTGAAGGTCAACGTCTCCGAGGTCCGCCGCGAGGTCGTCAAGCAGCTCGGCATCGATCTCAGCGCCAGCATGACCTACGGCACCGCGGTCGTGAACTTCAACCAGACCAACCCGTTCACCGCCTATGGCAAGTCGCTGGTCGGCACCAACGGGCTCTCCGCCACCGGCGGCGGCCTGTCGTCGGTGTCGGCGACGATGCGCGCGATGGAAACCGCGGGCGTGGTCAAGACGCTGGCCGAGCCGAACCTCACGGCGATCTCCGGCGAATCCGCGACCTTCATCGCCGGCGGCGAATTCCCGATCCCCGGCGGCTATTCCTGCGATCCGACCACGCGGGTCTGCAGCACCTCGATCACCTACAAGAAGTTCGGCATCTCGCTGAACTTCACGCCGGTCGTGCTCAGCGAGGGCCGCATCAGCCTGCGCGTGATGACGGAGGTGTCGGAGCTGTCGAACGACAACGCGATCACGGTGTCCTACGCGCTGACCTCGGCCTCGACGTCGTCGGTCACCATCCCCGCGATCCGCACCCGCCGCGCCGAGACCACCTTGGAGATTCCCTCCGGCGGCTCGATGGCGATGGCCGGCCTGATCCAGAACCAGACCAAGCAGGCGGTCAACGGCCTGCCCGGGCTCAACCAGCTGCCGGTGCTCGGCCAGCTGTTCCGCAGCCAGGACTACGTCAACAACGAGACCGAGCTGATGGTGATGGTGACGCCCTATGTGGTGCGCGCCGTCGCCCAGAAGGAGCTGTCGCGCCCGGATGACGGCTTCGCGCCGGCCACCGATGCGGAGTCCGCTCTGCTCGGCCGCATGAACCGGCTCTACGGCATCGCCGCCAAGGTCGACACGGCGACGGGGCAGCCGGCCGGCTTCGGCTTCATCATCGACTGAGACGCGCGGGATTTCGGGGGCACGGGGAACGATCATGGCGAAATCATCTGCACGGGACGGACGGCGCGCGCTGCAAAGGCTTTCGGCCATCGCCGGATTGGCGCTGACGCTCGGCGCCTGCAACTACACCACCGGCGAGGTCGTCGCGACCATTCCGGATGACTACAAGATGCGCCATCCGATCGCGATCGAGGAAGGCCGGCAGTCGACCGTCGTCTTCATCGGCAGCGGCCGCGGCGGCCTGACGTCGCAGCAGCGCGCCGATGTCGCCGGGCTTGCCCGCAACTGGCTGCGCGAGGGCACCGGCGGCATCGTCGCGGAGGTGCCGACGGGCACCTCGAATGCGCGCGCCGCGGCGGACGCCTATCGCGAGATCCGCGCCACGCTGACCGCGGGCGGCGTGCCCGGCCACGCGATCAGCTTGCGCAACACCATGCCCGACGATCCGCGCCAGCTCGCCGTCATCCGGCTGACCTATCCAAAGATCGCCGCTGTCGCCGGTCCCTGCGGGTTGTGGCCCGACGATCTCGGGCCGAACATCAACAACCCCGGCTACAGCGCCAATCAGCACTACCAGAATTTCGGCTGCGCCACGCAGCGCAATCTCGCCGCGATGATCGACAACCCGGCCGATCTCGAGCAGCCGCGCGCGGAAACCGCCTCCTACACGCCGCGCCGCTCCGCCCTGTTCGAGAAATACCGCAAGGGCGAGTCGACGGCGGTGACCTATCCCGAGACCGACAAGGCCAAGCTCAGCGAAACAGGCAAATGATCAACGCGTCCCGTCAGAGCCAGGAGGAGCAGCCGGGCCCGAGCGGCCCGATGCTCGACGATCACATCGCGCCGGTGCCGCGCGTCTCCGTGCAGGCATTCACCGAGACCGACCAGACCTCGGCGGCGGTGCTCGCCGCCAGCCAGGACCGCAGGCTCGGCAAGGCGCACATCACGATCAAGGCCGGCGGCATGGCGCGGGCGATCGAGACCTATCATTCGCAGCCGACGCCGAACGTCATCGTGATCGAGACCAAGCCCGGCGGCGACATCATCGGCGGCCTCGACGATCTCGCCAGCGTCTGCGATCCCGGCACCCGCGTGGTGCTGATCGGCAGCATGAGCGACGGCGTCGCCTATCGCGAGCTGGTGCGGCGCGGCGTCAACGACTACGTCGTCGGGCCGGTCGAGACGATCGACATCATCCGCTGCATCTGCAGCCTGTTCTCGGCCTCCGAGGACGTGATCACCGGCCGCATCATCGCTGTGGTCGGCGCCAAGGGCGGCGTCGGCGCCTCGACGGTGGCGCACAACGTCGCCTGGAGCATGGCGCGCGACCTGACGCTGGATTCCGTCGTGATCGATCTCGACATGGCGTTCGGCACCGCCGGCCTCGACTACAACCAGGATCCGCTGCAGGGCATCGCCAACGCGATCTTCCAGCCCGATCGGCCCGACACCGCGCTGATGGAGCGCCTGCTCGCCAAATGCACCGAGCATCTCAACCTGCTCGCGGCGCCCGCGACGCTCGACCGCGTCTATGATTTCGGCGCAGACGCCTTCGACGCGATCTTCGATACGCTGCGGCTGACCCAGCAATGCATCGTGCTCGACGTGCCGCACCAATGGTCGGCCTGGACGCGCCATGCGCTGATCAATGCCGACGACATCCTCGTCGTCGCCGAGCCGGATCTCGCCAATTTGCGCAATGCCAAGAACCTCCTCAGCGTGCTCAAATCGTCGCGGCCGAACGATCGGCCGCCGCTGTACTGCCTGAACCAGGTCGGCATGCCCAAGCGGCCGGAGATCGATCTGAAGCGCTTCGCCAAGACGGTCGAGGCCGAGCCGGTCGCGATCATCCCGTTCGACTGCAAGCTGTTCGGCACCGCCGCCAACAACGGCCAGATGATCGCGGAAGTCGGAGCGCTGAGCCGCACGCCGAAGCTGTTCAAGGAGATCGCCAACCGGCTGACCGGACGCGTCGAGCCGAAGCCGCAGCGCTCGCTGCTGGCGCCGATCGCAAAGCTGCTCGGCGCGAAATAACGCTCAGTCGTCGCTGCGGCTGAGCGCCTTCGCCAGCGCCTTGTCCGGCTGCCCCGCGACGGGACGATCGTGGCGCGGCGAGAGCTCGCGCTGCGCGACCTGGCGGCGCACCAGGATCTTCTTCACATAGGCGACATTGGCGCTCGCCTGCTCCGGCGGCAGGCCGGAGCGCGCGATGGTCTCGGCCTCGCTCATGCGGCCCTGAAGGCCAACGATGACGGCGAGATTGGTGCGGACGCGCGGGCTCGCATCGGGATGCGCAACGGCCTTGCGCAACTGCTCCTCGGCCTTCGGCAGCTCGCTGGACAGCGCGTAGGACAGGCCGAGATTGGACAGCACGGACGGATCATCAGGCGCGATCTTCAGCGCGCTGATGTAGTACTGCCGCGCCTCCTCGTTGCGCCCCATCTGGTCGAGCACGGCGCCTTGCGCCGACAGGATGCGCCAGTCGGGATCCTCGGGCGAATGCGCCCGGCTCAGCACGTCGAAGGCCTGCTGGAAATTGCCGTTGTCGGCGAGCGCGCGGCCGTAGGCGGCGAGCAGCCCCTTGTGGCCGGGATTGGCGATGGTCGCCTGCTCCAGCACGGCCACGGCCTGCGCGCGCTGGCCGGTGGCACGCAGGGCGACGCCATAGCGCAGCGCGATGTCGGGATCGTTCGGCGTTGCGCGGAAACGCTCGCGGAGCTGATCGAGCTCGGCGCGCGGGTCGGACGCGGGCGCGGCCGGCTTTTCAGCCTTGCCGCCGAGCGCGCCGGTGATGTCGCCGAGGTCGGTGGTCTGGCATGCGCCGAGCCCGAGCAGGACGACGCCGAAGCACAGCGCGAACGCCGCCGGCCGGCGCAGAGGGAGAGATCGAGAGGGCCGCGTACGCATGCAACTGAACTACTTCGGGACCGATGATCTGCACGCTGGCAGATTAACCCTAAGGTCCCGTTAAGCGAGCGCGGCGGCCGCAACTCAATCCAAGAATCAGTCGATGAATTCGGCGCCGAACTCGCAGCCGATGCGCCAGGCCAGCCGGCATTTGCGCTGGTGGTCGGGCGCGAACACGATGGTGAACTGCGGCGGGATCTCGACGAATTCGGCGACCACCTTGACGCCGCCGTCGGAAATATCCGTCACGGTGCAGTCACGCGGCAGGCTGCCATTGCCATAATGGATCTTCGCGATCCTCCTGCACAGCCGACGTTCGCTCTTGCGACGGTTCGCCAACATCAACATCTCGCCACTCGCCCACTCAATCGTCCATCCTGAGATCGAATTTGTAGCGCGGAAAGATTTGGATCTGGCTATCGCGGAGGCCGGGAATCCGGCGATGTGATTTGCATTTCGTTTACCTTCCGGCGGCGGGCCGCATGAAGCCGGCGAAATAAGCGGCCAGCCTGCCGAAATCGTCGACCGGCATCACGTCGGCCACATACTGGTCGGGCCGGACGATCACGAGGCAGCCGCTTGCGCGATCGATGCCGCGCATGGCGAAGATGTCGTGGCCGCTCTTGAGGTCGGGACAGTACATCTTTTCGTAGTCGATCAGGCCGTAGCGCCCCTTCTTCGGCAGCAGCAACGCCGGCAGGGCCTCGATCGCAAGCTCGCGATGGCCCTGCTGGAACACCGCCCTGAGATCGATGACGGCATCGATGTCGGCGCCATCGGGCGTGTAGTGCCGCACGGGTGACGCCGCGTCGTCGGCGAGGAACCTGCACAAGCGGTGGATGGCGGCGTTCGGCGCGCTCGGGTCCTCGGCGCCGGCGAAGGCGAACAGCCGGAAGCGGCCGTCGGCCTGGACGACATGGCCGAGCTGCAGCGGCTTGGCATCGCCGAGCCGGATGACGGGCGCGGAATGGAAGCGCTTGCCGATCACAAGGCCCGCGGCCAGTTGCTGGAAGGTGTCGTCCCCGGTGAGGACCGAAGGCCGGTAGTGGGTCGCGGTGCCCGCGGTGTAGCGGCCGTGGCGCACGAAGTAGTCCTGCGTCTTCGCCGCATCCGCCCCGCCCTGCTTGGCGGCCGAGGCGAGAATGCCCGACCATTCGCGATCGAAATCGATCAGCTCCTGCGCGATCGCCTTGCGCTCGGCCGAGTAGCTGTGCAGCAGCTCCGGCGCGCAGCGCCCGCCGAGCACGGCGGCGAGCTTCCAGCCGAGATTGAAGGTATCCTGCATCGACACGTTCATGCCCTGCCCCGCCTTCGGGCTGTGGGTGTGGCAGGCATCGCCGGCGATGAACACGCGCGGCAGCCGCGAGGCGACCTCCGCCTCCGGCACGTCGTCGAACTTGTCGGTGATACGCTGGCCGATCTCGTAGACCGACCACCACGCCACTTCCTTCACCTCCAGCGTATAGGGCGCGAGAATGCGCTGCGCCTTGGCGATCACCTCGTCGACGGTGATGTTGCGCCCGGCGACACGCTCACCGACCTCGAGCTTGGCGAGCTCGACATAGAGCCGCACGAGATAGCCACCCTCGCGCGGGATCACCAGCAGGCTGCCGTCCCTCGATGATTGGATCAGCGACTTGAAGCGGATGTCCGGGAAGTCGGTCACGGCGAGCACGTCCATCACGCCCCAGGCATGATTGGCGGAATCGCCATGCAGCTCGCGGCCGATCGCCTTGCGCACCACGCTGCGCGCGCCGTCGCAGCCGACGACATAGCG
Organism: Bradyrhizobium sp. HKCCYLR20261; assembly: GCF_051168435.1. Lineage (NCBI taxonomy): Bacteria > Pseudomonadati > Pseudomonadota > Alphaproteobacteria > Hyphomicrobiales > Nitrobacteraceae > Bradyrhizobium > Bradyrhizobium sp. HKCCYLR20261. Next base: position 215,051 of record NZ_JBNPUZ010000007.1, on the reverse strand, counting down.
TGCCTTGATCGTCTCGACCTGCCCTTCATGCGCGGGATCGATGCGGTCGAAGCTGACGGTTACGCCGTGCGCGCCGGCTGGCGCGGCCGGGTCGATCGCGAGGTCGCGCAGCCGCCGCGAGTAATGCGGTTCGAGCCGGCTCGCCGAGCGGCGCATGATGTCGAGAAAGAAATCGTGCACGCGGGCCTGGTTGAGCACGACATGCGGCATCTCCGACAGACCGTCCTCGACGTCCTGCACGCGGCCGCTGCGCGTGATCTTCGCGCTGTCGGCGGCATCTGGCTTCCAGAACGTCGTTTCGTTGATCCAGCAGGCTTCCCTCAGCACCTTCTCGGCGAAGCCGTAGGCGTTGAACATCTCCATGGTGCGGCAGGCGATGCCGTCGGCCTGTCCGAGCAGCAGCCGCCCGGGTTTCTGCTCGACGATGCAGGTCTTGATCTCGGGAAAGGCGGAGAGCTGAGCGGCGAGGTTGAGGCCGGCAGGGCCGCAGCCGACGATCAGGACGTCGACCTCGGCCGGCAGCGCGCCGGTCGCACCCGAGCTCGCCACCCGCTCGGCAGCGTCCGCAATGTCGGGATCACCCGGCTGGAATCCGTTCAGGTGGAATTGCATGAGGCGCCCTCCCGCGTTGTTCCTTATTGATCAGTATACTGATCATCAGTATACTTGTCAAGCAAGCAGAGGAGATGGGATTGGCCGAGATGCAGGACATGCCGGGGCACCTGGCACGGCGGTTTCAGCAGATCGCGGTGGCGGTGTTCCTGGCAGAGGTCGAGTCGGCGGGCTTCGACCTGACGCCGGTGCAATACGCGGCGCTGGCGGCGATCGCGGCCAATCCGGCGATCGACCAGATCACGCTGGCCGGCCTGATCGCCTATGACCGAACCACCATCACCGGGGTGATTGATCGCCTCGCGCAGAAGGGTCTGGTCGTCCGCCAGGCGAGCCTGCGCGACCGGCGCGCGCGGGAGCTCTCGATCACGGCGGAGGGGCGACGGACACTGGAGGCGATCACGCCGGCGGTCGAGGCTGCGCAGCGGCTGATGGTGCGCGGCCTGACGGGGGCCGAGGCGAAGGAGCTGGTGCGTCTGATGCAGAAGGCGATTGCCGCCGGCAACGACCTCAGCCGCGCCCCGCTGCGCGAGGGCGCGGCGGAGCGGTGAGTGTTGACAGCCGAGGATGTGACCCGCTCATTCGCCCCGAGCGCACCGTCATCGCGGCGGCGACGTTCGTCCTGCCTGTGCAGCACCGGTCTCAGTGACAAAACCTCTGCCTGAACACGCCCGCTGGCGTGTTCCAGGATCGGCGCGCAAGCCCCCCGGGTGCCGATCCTCTCCATGAACACGCCTCTTGGCGTGTTCATGGTCGGTGTGCAGGACCGCTTGGGTGCCAGAACCTCATGGTGAGGAGCGCCGCGGGACTGGTGGAGACAACGCGCAGTGTTCGTTGCGGCGCGTCTCGAACCATGAGGCCACCGCTCGGGCCTCGCCCTTCGAGACGCCCGCCTATAGGCGGGCTCCTCAGGGTGAGGAGAGATAGTTCGCGGTGAAGCTCAGTCGGCCTGCCGAGGCAGATGTCAGATCACGAATACCGCATCACCCCGTCATCCACCTTGCCGAAACGCAGCGAAACGATGTCCAGCGCGTAGTTCTGGTAAAGCCGCCAGGGCCGCTTCGAGCCCTGCTTTGGCAGGTCGGCGATCGACCGCTGCACATAGCCGGAGCTGAAGCTGAGCGACGGCAGCGGCATGACGGTGGTGTCCTCATTGTGCGGCACGCATTGGCGGTAGCCGTGCCGGTCCATGTAGTTGAGCAGGCGGCAGACATATTCGCAGGTCAGGTCGCATTTCAGCGTCCAGGAGGCATTGGTGTAGCCGAGCGTGGCCGCGAGGTTCGGCACGTCGGAATACATCATGCCCTTGTAGTTCAGGGTCTTGGCGAAATCGATCTTGCGGCCGTCGACCACCACTTCGATGCCGCCGAGGACCTGTAGCACGAGTCCTGTCGCGGTGACGACCACGTCGGCCTCGAGCTCGCTTCCATCGGACAGGCGCAGGCCGCGCTCGGTGAAGGTCTCGATCCCCGCCGTCACCACTGACGCCCGCTGCTCGCGGATGGTCTTGAACAGGTCGCCGTCCGGCACCAGGCACAGCCGCTGATCCCATGGGTTGTAGCGCGGCGTGAAATGGGTGGCGACGTCGTAGCCCGGGCCGAGCGCGGCGCGCACGCCGCCGAGGATGAGCTGCTTGACGCGCTCCGGCTTGCGCCGGCTGAGCTGGAAGAAATACATCCCGAACAGCACGTTGCGCCAGCGGATCAGGTGATAGGCGAGGCTCGCGGGCAGATGCCGGCGCAATTTGTTGGCGAGCGCATCCTGCGCCGGACGCGACACCACATAGGTCGGCGAGCGCTGCAGCATCGTGACATGCGCCGCGGTCTTGGCCATGGCCGGAACCAGCGTGACGGCGGTGGCCCCGGAGCCGATCACCACCACGCGCTTGCCGGCATAGTCGAGATCCTCAGGCCAGGCCTGCGGATGCACGATACGGCCCTTGAAATTCGCCATGCCCTTGAAGTCCGGCAGATAGCCTTTTTCGTAGCGATAGTAGCCCGAGCACATGAACAGGAAGCCGCAGGTGATCTGCACGGTGTCCGTGCCCTGCTCCGTCGTCCGCTCGGCTTCCACCGTCCAGCGCGCGTCCGCGCTCGACCAGGACGCACGGATGACGCGATGGTTGAAACGGATGTGGCGGTCGATGCCGTTCTCGGTCGCGGTGTCGCGAACGTATTTCAGGATCTGCGGCCCGTCGGCGATCGCCTTGGGATCGGTCCACGGCTTGAACGAATAGCCGAGCGTATACATGTCGCTGTCGGAGCGGATGCCGGGATAGCGGAACAGGTCCCAGGTGCCGCCGATGGCGCCCCGCCCCTCCAGGATCGCGAACCGCTTGCCCGGACATTTGTGCTGCAGATGATAGGCGGCGGCGATGCCGGACAGTCCGGCGCCGACGATCAGCACGTCGACATGTTCTGTTGACATGAGGCGGTCCTGGCGTTCCCTGAAGCGAGCGTCTTGCGTCTCGTCACCGACAGTTGCAACCCTGCTCGCCGCTGTCAAATCGGCCGTGCATTGGCATTCGATCAACTCTCCTGCTCTATCAAGATGACCCCGATGAGACGGACCTCGCGATGAACGCCCCCGACCCGCTTCAGCAGACGCCCGGCGACGGCAGCAGCCGGGAACGCGACAGCGTGCGGGCCAAGCGCATCGCCCTGGGCTTTTCGCTGACCGCGATCGGGCTGGGAGCCTGGTCGCTGTTCCCCAGTTTTCCGGCCGGGCAACTGATCGCGGTGGTCACCGTCATTCCGCTGCTGGCGCTGATCCTCACGCTGCGCTTCCCCGGCCTGTTCAGGATCGGACTCGGCTCCGGCTACGGCGCCAATCTCGGCACCGGCTGCATCGTGGCCGCCGGGACGCTCGCTGCGCGCACGCTCTCGGATGTCAACCTCGTCAGTTGGCTGCCGCTCACGGCGTTCGCCATCGCCGTCGCCATCATCTTCCTCGTCGTCGCCATGCGGTTCGAAACCCAGTTGCGCCGGCGCGGCTGGCGGCTGCTGCTCGCGTCTGTCTTCGTCGGCGCCTATGCCTTCGGGACGCTCGGCCAGTTCAACACCGCACTCGATCGCTCGGCCCCGGCCCTGCTGCGCAGCCGGGTGCTGTCAAAACACCTCGGCCACAGCCGGCTCGCGGGCCACCAGGTGACGCTGGAGGCCTGGGGACCGTTCGCAACGCCGACGCAGGCGCATGTGCCACAGGCACTGCACGAGCGGCTGCAGCCGGGCGACACCGTGTGCCTGCGCCTGCGCGACGGCGCGTTTCGCATGGCGTGGTTCAGCGTGGCGGCGTGCCGGTGAAGGACGGCAGGCACATTGCACGGATCAACCACGCTGCGTAGACTTCGTAGCCCGCATGAGCGCAGCGACATGCGGGGTCTCATGCGCATTCTCGGTGAACCCGGATGTCGCTGCGCTCATCCAGGCTACGCAGCGATCCCATTCGCATGACCGACTTTCTTCCCCGTCCCTTCGCCGTCGAGCATCCCGAGGTGCTGAGCCTCGACCTGCCCACGCTGGACGCCCGCCCGGGCGCGGTGCTGCTGGCGCGCTCGCCGTTCTATCCGGGCGGCGGTGGTCAGTTGCCGGACCGCGGCACCATGGCCTGGAACGGGATCGTGCGCGACGTCGTGGGCTTCGAGGCGACCGCCGAGGGCCTCTGGCACCTGATCGGGGATGAGGCCATTCCCGACGGGACAATCGAGTTGCGCGTCGACCACGCCTTCAGGCAGCGGATGTGCGAGCAGCACACGGTGGCGCACCTCGTCAACAGCGCGGTGTACACGCTGTTCGACGGCGCGCTGCTGACCGGCGTCCGCATGACCGACACCGACGAATTCAGCGTGGACTTCGATCTGCCGAAAGTGGCGCCGGAGCAGCTGCGCGCGGTGGAGAACGCGGTCAACGCCGCGATCGCCGACGACCGCCCGGTGCGCACATTCGACATGGACTACGACGCGGCGCAGGCCACAGCCGGACTTTTCCGCGCCAAATCCGTCGCCCCGCCGCGTCAGGCCGACGGCATGATCCGCATCGTCGACATCGACGGCCTCGACCGCCAGGCCTGCGGCGGCACGCATCTGGTCTCGACGGCAAAGGCGCGGCGCATCCGCATTCTGAAGGTCGACAACAAGGGCCGGCAGAACCGAAGATTTCGGATCGGCTCGGGTGCGGCATAGACGCGCCGTTCAACGCGTCGCCGCCACGTCGTCATCGATGAAGGCCAAACTCTCTCCGGCGTCATTCCGGGGCGCGCGCAGCGCGAGCCCGGAATCCATAGCCACGCCTCCCCTAGAGCGTGGGTTGATTTCTCCACGATGATCTGACCGCTCATGCCGGCCTGTGGCTGTGGATTCCGGGCTCATTCGCACGTCCGCTCGCGCGAACGTGCGAATGCCCCGGAATGACGGGCGGATGGAGCTGGCCCTTGCGCGGCCAGCGACGTCAGGGCCGATGCACGATCACGTCGAACCCTTCCTCGGGCGTCGGCGCCACGAAGTACGACGTGAACAGGTCGAACTCCTCGTCCGTCACCGTGAAGGCATGCCCACCCGCTTCGTTTCACGCCCGCAGCCGCGCCTTGCAGATCTCGTCGGGGACGTCGAGATGATGCAGCTGATGCGGCACGCGGGCCGCCTCGCACAGGCCGCGCATCCAGGCGCGGCTCGCCAGCGTGTTGGCGGGGAAATCGAGCACGACCGAGACGCCGGCACACAGCAGAGCCACGACATGCGGCCCCATGACGGCCCGCAGCCGCGACGAATTCCGGACATAGTCGGCAAGGCTGGTCTGCTCGCCTGGATAGAGCTGCGCCAGCCAGTCGTCCTCGGCGACCACGATGGTGGCCGGGCGCCGGCCGAGCTCAGCCACGAGCGTCGACTTGCCGGCAGCGATCTTGCCGCACACCAGGTGCAGCGTGGGTGGGTTCGAAGACATGATGAAAGACCTCCGGCGCCAGCTCGGGCACTCGACACGTTCACAGATAGTTCGCAGGCAGCATCGCCCGGCCCGACGGATCAGGCCGGGTCGGTAATTCGGCGCCCGAGGGCCGCGCCTGCGAGGTGGACGTGTGAGATCATGCCGGTGATCTTGTCAGAGATCGGAGACGTCGTCCAGGGAGCACCTTGCCGGCGTTGACGATCCGCGGGCCCGTCCCGTTACAATGGCGTGCTGCACCGATCACCATCGTCCCTTTGCGTTCGATGTGCGCAGCATCGGCACCTCCGGCCCATTCAATGACGAGCCTTCCATGACTCACGCCGAACAGATCTTCGACTATCGCTTTCCGAACGTGGACATGGCCATTGTGACGGTGAAACGGCGACTGACGGAGCTCGCGGCAAGCCACGGCTGGACGGTCGAGGCATGGCAGGAGGGCGGGCTCGGCGACGCGTCAGGCGTGCTCCTCAGACTCGGGTCGGGTCGCATTGTTCTGCTGATGGAGCTGCGTCACCAGATCGAGCATTTCGGCGCGACGGGGCCGACCGCCTTCATCGATGGCGCCGAACTCGCCACAGATGGCGTCGCGCTCCTGGTCGCCGAGCTCCTTGCCGCGCTGGGATTGAGCGAGCAGGAGACGAGCTGGATCGCGCCGCCCGAAAGCCAACGAGCCGCGCTGGACTTGATCAACCATCTTCGCTCCCGGCCTCCGCCGCCGTCGGTCGGACCGCCGCACAGCTACATGCACACGATCAATCCCCCGGACGGCGATACCGAAATCGAGTGCTATGGCGAGCTCGACCGCGATCGTTGTCCGATCCGGTGGATCAGGATGTATCCCGACGGCCGGCTCGAGACCTGCAGTTTCGCTCAGGCGAATTGGCGCGACGTCATGCCGGAAGGCACGATTCCGTCGCTTTCCGAGATCAATGCCCTCAGCGGATTTTCCGCGCGAGAGATCTCGGCGTCCGACTTCGAGGCGGTGTGGCGGAAGGCACTGGGCTTCAAGTGATGAGCGAGACCTAACGTCGCGGATGCGGGGGCAAGCGCGGCACCCCTTGTTTTGCAGCTTCGGGACGAATTTGGAAGTCCTCTAAGAGCGATTCCAGCTGCCGCTCCGTTGACACATTCATGCCATTGCCGTCTTCCCTGATCCCACGATGCATCGTGTTTGAATTTGCTCATTGGAGGGATTGATGAGACTGACCACCGCCGCCCTGCTCGGCGCCGCACTCGCCGGCTTCGCCATCTCGCCGGCCCTGGCCGACGGCTACAAGGACTGCACCAAGCTCGACAAGGCGCAGTGGAAGCCGGCCGCCGAGGCCGAGGCGAAGGCCAAGGCGCTGGGCTACGAGGTGCGCCGCTCCAAGATCGAGGGCAGCTGCTACGAGGTGTATGGCGTCAAGGAAGGCAAGCTGTACGAGCTGTTCTACAGCCCGGAGGACCTCAGCCTGAAGCACACCGTCGCCAAGTAAGCGGCAGAGACGTAGTCGGCAGAGGCGTCATCCGGCGCGGCTGGATGACGTGACATGATACCGATGCACGGCACAGCTCCCAGCGCCAGCGTGAAGACCCCGGACCCGGCCGAGACGGTGCAGGTCTGGGACCTTCCCTTGCGCCTGTGGCACTGGCTGCTGGCCGTGCTGGTGCTGATCGCCTGGGTGACGCCGAACGTTTATGATGGGCTGCACCGGGTGGCGGGCTACGCAATCCTCGGGCTGCTCGCGTTCCGACTGATCTGGGGCCTGATCGGCACGCGCCATTCGCGCTTTCGCAGCCTCAAGGCGCGGCTGCGCGCGACGCCCTCTTATTTGTGGAGCCTGCGGCGCGGCAAGACCGGCCGCTATCTCGGCCTCAATCCCGCGGGCACGGCGATGCAGCTTGTGCTGCTGCTCGTGCTGATCGTCTCCGCGGTCACCGGCGCGATGCAGGTCACCGTGCGCTTCTTCGGCCTCTGGTGGGTCGAGGACACCCACGAGGTGACGTCGTATCTCTTGATCCCGCTCGTCGTGCTGCATGTCGCCGGCGTCGTGCTGGTGAGCCGGATGCAGGGCGAGAATCTCGCGCGCGCCATGCTGACCGGGCGCAAGCTGCTGCGGCGGACGATGCCTCGCGCGCACCGCGACCGCCCAAGACTCAACTCATAAGCGACACACGGAACTCGCAATCCGCGGCCGTTGCGCTGATGTCACAGGTCACGCAAAAGCTGCCGGCGGCACACGCTGTGATATTGCGCCCGGCCGCCCGGCACCGAACAATCGCAGGTATCGGATGCCTGACCGCTCCTGCTCGCAGGGGCCTGGATCTCGGAGGCCGGATGATGAGCTCGCAGCAGTTCACCACGCGTGCGTTGTGCCGATCTTTTGTCCTCGCCGGCTGCGTCATGGCCTGGCCTGCCGGCGCTGCCGAGCCGGAGGCGGCGACGCCAGTCGTTGCAGAGGTCACGGCGGTGACCACGACCGAGGCCGCGGCTGCGCAGCCGCTCTCGTCGGAAACGGCGCTGACGACGGCATCGATCACGCCGTCGGCGGCTCTCCCTGCCGACGAATCGCCGGCACCGTCAGGCGACATCCCGAAGCCCACCGTCGCCAGCGCCGATCGTATCGAAATCCTCGACGAGTGCCCCGATATCGACGCCTGCGTCGACCGCTATCTGTTCGCGCTGTATGAGCGCGCGCCGAAGCTGGACAAGATCAGGGAGACCGAGCGCCGCGTGGTCACCATCAAGCGCAAGGGTCGCTTGGTCAAGGTGACGCGCAGCTTCACCAGGCTCGTGGACAATGATTTCACCTGGAAGGATCCGAAGGCCGCCGAGCGCGTCGGCCGCAGCATGGCGGAATACGTCATCGGCGGCATGGACCGCGGCTTCAAGCTGAAGCTGTTTCACACGCTGCACGCCGCCGAGGCCGCAGGGCTCGCGCCGGGCATCACCAGCGGCTTCCGCGACGATTATCGCCAGGAGATCGCCAGCGGGCTGAAGGCCGCCAGCAACCGCTCCTATCACGGCGGCAGCCTGCGCGGCGGCTACGGCCATGGGCTCGCGGCCGACATCGTCAGCGTCAACGGCGCCACCCGCGCGCAGCGCTGGGTCGCGACCGAGCAGCTCTGGAAGTGGGTCGACGCCAATGGCAAGAGCTATGGCATCGGCCGGCCCTATCTCGATCGCGACCCGCCGCATGTCGGCCCGGTCGACGGCGAGGAATACACCAAGCACCGCACGCCGGCCGTGAAGCTCGCGGCGGCGGAGACGAAGAAGCATAAGCGGATCGCAGCGCGGTCGGAGCATCATCCCGCCAAGCGCGCGAAGGCCGTGCGCGCCTCGGCGCTGGGCTCGCGACGGACCGGCTAACGCAGGCCAGTCGATCGGCCGTCCGGACGGCAATCGGCCGCCCGGGACAGAAGCGGCCGAGAGGCGCTATGGTGACGGTCTCCCACCTGCCGCCTCATGAGACGATCATGCCATCACAATCGCCGCCCGAGCCCGCCGATGCCGCCGCACGGCGCGCAGTCCGCCCCGCCATTGTCTATCCCGCCGGCACGCTGCCGCGGCCGGACATGACGATGCTCGAGGCGGCGCGGCAGACGCTGAGCAAGGTCGACGAGGTGATCGTGCCGCCGCGCGATGCGCGCAGCTTTCGGGTGGCGCGCGGGCAGTTCTTCCGCATCGTCAGCATCGAGGGCCCGCAGGTCGGAGACCTCAATCTGTGGCATGCGCATGATCTGTCCGAGCGCTTCTTCAGCGGCAAGACGCGGGCGCTGCATGCCACGCACGTCTCCACCGGCGACCGGCTGTGGAGCACCATGCCGAACCTGCGGCCGATGGCCACGATCAGCTACGACACGCTCGGCTGGTACGGCTTCGACGCCGACGGCGCCGGCATCCACGACGTGATCGGCACGCGCTGCGATCCCTACACCAACCGCCTGCTCAGCGGCGGCAGCTATGACTTCTGCTGCCATTCGAACCTGTCGCGTGCGCTGGCCGCCGAGCTGAAAGCAGAGCCGCGAGCCGTCGAGCATCACGTGCACGACGTCCTCAACGTCTTCATGTGCACCGGCTTCACCCGCGATACGCATCAGTACTTCATGAAGGCGAGCCCGGTGCGTCCCGGCGACTTCATCGAGTTCCTGGCCGAGATCGACCTCATTGGCGCGCTCTCGGCCTGCCCGGGCGGCGACTGCGGCGCGACGCATTCGAGCGATGCGGCGGCCTGCCATCCGCTGCGCGTCGAGATCTACGAGCCCGACCGGACGCGGCTGGCCGGCTGGCCGTGGCCGCAGCCGAACGACTATCATCGCGGCCACGGCGCGGCGCGCGCGGGCGGCTGAACGGAGCTGGACAAACAAAAGGCCGGGGCGATGCCCCGGCCTTCGTCGTCTCCGCCGCGCGTGAGCGCTGCGATCAGTAGCGGTAGTGGTCCGACTTGAACGGGCCTTCCTGCTTGACGCCGATATAGGCGGCCTGGTCGGGACGCAGCTCGGTGAGCTTGACGCCGATCTTGGACAGGTGCAGGCGCGCGACCTTCTCGTCGAGCGACTTCGGCAGCACGTAGACTTCCTTCTTGTACTTGCCGTCCTTGTTGTTGGCGTAGAGCTCGATCTGCGCCAGGGTCTGGTTGGTGAACGACGCCGACATCACGAAGGACGGGTGGCCCATCGCATTGCCGAGGTTCACGAGGCGGCCTTCGGACAGCAGGATCATGCGCTTGCCGTCGGGGAAGGTGATCTCGTCGACCTGCGGCTTGACGTTCGTCCACTTCAGGTTCTTCAGCGAGGCGACCTGGATCTCGTTGTCGAAGTGGCCGATGTTGCAGACGATGGCGCGATCCTTCATCGCGCGCATGTGCTCGATGGTGATGATGTCCTTGTTGCCGGTGGCGGTCACGAAGATGTCGGCACGCGGCGCGGCGTCTTCCATCGTGACGACCTCATAGCCCTCCATCGCCGCCTGCAGCGCGCAGATCGGATCGATCTCGGAGACCATGACGCGGCAGCCGGCCTGGCGCAGCGAGGCGGCCGAGCCCTTGCCGACGTCGCCGAAGCCGGCGACCATCGCGACCTTGCCCGACATCATCACGTCGGTGCCGCGGCGGATGCCGTCGACCAGCGACTCGCGGCAGCCATAGAGGTTGTCGAACTTCGACTTGGTGACGCTGTCGTTGACGTTGATCGCGGGCCACAGCAGCGTGCCGGCCTTCTGCATGTCGTAGAGGCGATGCACGCCCGTGGTGGTCTCTTCCGACACGCCCTTGATCGACTTGGCGATCTCGGCGAAGTAGCCCTTCGGCTTCTCCTTGAGCTGCTTCTTCAGAAGCGCGAAGAACACCTCCTCCTCCTCGGAGGCCGGCTTGTCGAGGAACGCGGTGTCGCCGTTCTCCGCGCGCAGGCCGAGATGGACGTACATGGTGGCGTCGCCGCCGTCATCGAGGATCATGTTCGGGTGGCCGCCGCCGTGCCAGTCGAACAGCTTGGCGGTGTAGTCCCAATAATCGACCAGGGTCTCGCCCTTGACGGCGAACACCGGAATGCCGGCGGCGGCGATCGCGGCGGCGGCGTGGTCCTGGGTCGAGTAGATGTTGCAGGAGACCCAGCGGATGTCGGCGCCGAGCGCGGCCAGCGTCTCGATCAGCACCGCGGTCTGGATGGTCATGTGCAGGGAGCCTGCGATGCGCGCGCCCTTCAGCGGCTGCTTCGGGCCATACTCCTCGCGCGTCGCCATCAGGCCGGGCATCTCGGTCTCAGCGAGCGAGATCTCCTTGCGGCCGAACTCGGCGAGCGAAATGTCCTTGACGATGTAGTCGGTAAAGCCTGGCTTGGCGGTCATGTCGGGTTTCCTGGTCGGATGAATTCGAAACTGGTCGTGACGAACGAAGAGAGACGCGTCGAGGCGCAGTCCAGATCACTCCCCCCGTTCCTCACGGGGAGAGGCAACGGCGGCCTTCTGCCGCCGTCTTCAGTCTGACGACACCGATGCGAAGCATCGGCTGTCATCTCTCCCCGCGCGCGGAGAGAGATGACGTATGCATCACACCGCGCGCTTGAGCGGCTCGACGAGGTCGGTCTTCTCCCAGGAGAAGCCGCCCTCATTGTCCGGCGTGCGGCCGAAATGGCCGTAGGACGACGTGCGCGCGTAGATCGGGCGGTTGAGGTCGAGGTGGGTACGGATGCCGCGCGGCGTCAGGTCCATGGCCTTGGCCACGGCCTTCTCCAGCGCATCCTCCGACACCTTGCCGGTCCCGTGCGTGTCGATATAGATCGACAGCGGCCGCGCCACGCCGATGGCGTAGGCAAGCTGCAGGGTGCAACGGTCGGCGAGACCGGCGGCGACAATGTTCTTGGCGACATAGCGCGCCGCATAGGCGGCCGAGCGGTCGACCTTGGTCGGGTCCTTGCCGGAGAACGCGCCGCCGCCATGCGGAGCCGCGCCACCGTAGGTATCGACGATGATCTTGCGGCCCGTGAGGCCGGCATCGCCGTCGGGACCGCCGATGAAGAACTTGCCGGTCGGATTGATGTGCCAGATCGTCTTCGAAGTGATCCAGCCTTCCGGCAGCGCCTTGCGCACGTAGGGCTCGACGCGCTCACGCACCTGCGCCGAGGTCATGTCCTCGACCAGATGCTGATGCGAGACCACGATCTCGCGCACGCCGACCGGCTTGCCGTTCTCATATTGCACGGTGACCTGGCTCTTGGAGTCCGGGCCGAGCACCTTTTCGACGCCGGAGTGACGGGCTTCCGAGATCAGGCGCAGGATCTTGTGGGCGTAGAAGATCGGCGCCGGCATCAGATCCGGCGTCTCATTGGTGGCGTAGCCGAACATGATGCCCTGGTCGCCGGCGCCCTCTTCCTTGACTTCGCCCGGCTGCAGCGCGTCGACGCCCTGCGCGATGTCGGCGGACTGCGGGTGCAGCAGGATCTCGATGTCGCAGGTCTTCCAGTGGAAACCCTTCTGCTCGTAGCCGATGTCCTTGATGGCCTCGCGGACGACGTGCTCGATGTGCTCGTTGGTGACCGAGGACGGGCCGCGGGTCTCACCGGCGATCACGACCTTGTTGGTGGTGGCCAGCGTCTCGCAGGCGGCGCGGATAGCCCACGGATCGATGCCGGCCTTCGGTCCTTCGCGGTAGAACAGGTCGACGATCTCGTCCGAAATGCGGTCGCAGACCTTGTCCGGATGGCCTTCGGACACCGATTCCGACGTGAACAGATATGACGCGCGCATCAAGCAACCCCTTCTTTGCCGCCCACGGCGGTCGTTTGTATTGATCTCAAGGTGACCTCGATTGATCCCCAGGATGTCAGTCGCGACGCCGCGAGATGACGTAGGACTCGTCGTAGAACCACAGCCCGTTGTGCTTTCGCAGGACCTCTCTGGCGGCGTCGAGCGCGCGGGACGAGTGGGCCACCTCGGTCAGGCGGTCTTCCTCGATCTGCGCGACATACACCGCCGCGTTCCAGGCTGCAAAGGCCGTCGAGGTTCCGATCGCACCGGTGACCTCGTTGGGCAGAGCCTCCATCTCATACCTGAAAATCGAGCGATTGTCCGCATAGGCGTTAAAATTTAAGTCCCGCCCACTGGAGCCCAGCTCGTACTTGACGGCGCGCAATAGCTCATGGCGGCTGACCGAGAAAGGATTTTCTCCGGGCCACACCGACTGGATGATTTCCAGGCCCGGATCCTGGCCGTGGGAGTGGATTCCGATCAGCCGGCCGCCCGGCTTCAGCGCCCGCGCCAGCGGTGCGATGATGCGCTTGGCGCGGAAATTCACCGAGGACCGCGCCCGGTAGGGCTGCGAGGCGATGATCAGGTCGAAATTGGCCTCGACCCGCCCTGCCCTGGGAATGATGTTGTCGAGCAGGAAGCGGTGGTCCTCGCGATAGAGCACCAGCGCGATCGGCCGCTCATAGACCGGCATGCCCGTCCGCTGGGAGACGTTGGCGCGCCAGTTCTGCTCCAGGAACGGCTTCAGCGCCGTGATCTGGGCCTCGAAATCTCCCGAGGAATCGCCCTGCAGCACGACCTCGTGCCAGATCATCGAGGCCGCCACCGAGGGCGAGGCCGGCGTCAGCCATGGTGCCTCGGCATAGTTCATGTTGGTGAACACGAACACCGAGGCCGGATGCTCGAACAGCCGGTCCGGCACTTTTTCGAGCGTCAGCCGGACGTCCTCGAGGCTCAGCTCCTTGCCGGCGACATAGAACGGAATGTGTGGAAAACGGCCGTGCATCGTGCGCAGCACCTTCGACAGCACGGTGCCGTCGCCGACGCCCGCGTCGAACAGCCGCAACGCGGGCGGACGCGGATGTATGCTGGCGAGCTCCAGGCCGACGCGCTCGGCGACCACCCGCTTCTCGCTGCAGGTGTGCACGAACAGCAGATATTTCTGCCGGTTCTCGAAGAAGCGGAAATTGCTCTTGGGGTCGCGCTTCTCCGGCACAACGTCGAGCCGCGGCGGCGGCAGCGTGCCGGTGGACGCTGCGATATAGGCCTGGATGCGGTCCAGCGTGTCGATGGTGATGCGCTTGCCCTCGCGCAGCCGCTGCACGAGCTTGCCGTCGTTCACGGCGCGGCGGCCGAACGTCGATTCCGCCATGTCCGACTGGCGGCAGAACTCCGTGATCTGGGCGAGCAGCTGATCGTTCTTCATGCGGCCGGGAACGGGTGGGAAACGAGGGTGGGCAGATGCCCGTTGGCCCAACGCTGTAGCACCTTCTGCCCACCAATGGAAAGGGGCTGAACCCGGAACTGCCCGGACGCAACAAACCGGAGTGGTTCCCGCCCTCGCTTCCCCCCGGTCCCTGCCGATGCGCCGCTCTTTCCTGCTGCTGATACCGCTGCTGACGGCCCTCTGGGCACCTCCCAGCTTGGCCCAGTCGAAGTCCCAGCTCGGCCCGCTCTGCACCACCGAGACCACGCCGGCCGACCAGATGATCGCGGCCTGCAACAAGATCATCGCGCTGAAAGTGTTCTCCGGCGCTCAGTTAGGGACGATCTACTTCTGGCGCGCTGTCGGCTGGAACAAGAAAGGCGACTACGCCCATGTGATCGCCGATGCGACCGAAGCGCTGCGGCTGCAGCCGGCACAGGCGATCTACAATCTCCGCGGCTCGGCCTATTACGACAAGGGCGAGTATGAGATCGCGATCGCCGATTTCAACGACGCGCTCAAGGGCGGCCCGCCGAGCGGCACGATCTTCCACAACCGCGGCAATGCCTATCGCGGCACGGGCGACTACGCCAAGGCGATCGCCGACTATGACCAGGCGATCAGGCTGACGCCGAAATCCGCGCTGTCCTGGCAGAACCGCGGCATCTCCAAGGCGGCGACCGGCGATCTCGACAGTGCGCTCACCGACATCAACGAGGCCATCCGGCTCGATCCGGCCTTGGCCTCGCCGCTGGTCAATCGCAGCGTGATCTGGCGCGCCAAGGGCAATGTCGACCGCGCCATCGCCGATGCCTCCGAGGCGGTCCGGCTGGCGCAGAATCCACCCGTCAATGTGATGACCCCACCCGGCAGTGTGGTCATCTCGGCGCATGTGCATCGCGCGCTGGCCTATGAGGCGAAGGGCGAGCGCGATGCCGCCAAGGCCGATTATGCCGCGGCGCTGAAGCCCACCGCCTCCGATGCCGGCAGCAAGGCCAACCAGGCCACCGCGAAGGTGCGGCTGTCGCTGCTGTCCGAGCCCCCTGCTCCACCGGCGCAACGCGCCGAGCCGGCGGCAGTCTCGCCCTCCTCCGAACTGGCAGCGGCTCAGACCTTGCCGCGCATGGCGCTGGTGATCGGCAACGGCGCCTATGCGCATGTGCAGCCGCTGCCCAATCCGCCGCGCGACGCGCGCATTGTTGCCAAGAGCCTGCGCGACATCGGCTTCACCGTCGTCGAGGGCATCGATCTCGATCGCGCGGCGATGCAGGCCAGGACACGCGACTTCCTGCGCGAGGCGGCGCAGGCGCAAGCGCAGATGGCCGTGGTGTTCTACGCCGGGCACGGCGTGCAGATCGACGGCCGCAACTATCTGGTGCCGACGGACATCGCGCCCTCCGCAGGCAGCGACGTGGTCACCGCGATGATCGACATGGACCAGATCCTGGCCGGTCTCGATGACCAGATCCGCACCAACATCCTGATCCTCGACGCCTGCCGCAACAATCCGTTTGCTGCTCCCATGACAGCCAGTCCCGGCGCGAGCCGAAGCCTGAGCGCCAGCGGTCTTGCCGCGCCGACGTCGCTCGGGGCCGGCGCGACGTCCGGAGCGGGCACGCTGATCGCCTTCGCCACGGCGCCCGGCAAGGTCGCGCTCGACGGCCAGGGCGACAACAGCCCGTTCTCGGCGGCCTTGTCGCGACACATCGGCACGCCCGGCCTCGAGGTGCAGCAGATGCTGACGCGCGTCCGCGCCGAGGTCGTCGCCGCCACCCAGAACAAGCAGGTGCCGTGGTCGAACTCGTCGCTGCTCGGTGAGGTCTATCTCGCGGCGAAATGAGCCGCGGCTGGGGGCATCACCCGGCACTGCGGCGGATGCAGCGTGGTCGAATCCTGCTATCCTCACGGCCGACAGAGACGACACGGATCGCAGCCGGACGCCGCGACCGCAGGCAAACGTTCGTCTCGCATGCCGGGGAGAGGCGTACATGATCAATCGACAGAGTCTCGTCGTTGGACTGGGCTTGGCGCTTGCACTTTTGGGCAACGCCGCGCGCGCCGACGACGTCACCGGTGTCTGGCTGCGCGAGAGCGGCGCCTCGAAGGTGAAGTTCGCGCCCTGCGGCGGCGCCGTCTGCGGCACGCTGGTCTGGATCAAGGACGGCACGGATACCCCGGCCAAGGTCGGCCAGCGATTGTTCTCCGGGATGAAGTCGACGGGTCCCAACGCGTGGGCCGGCAGCTACAGCAATCCGGATGACGGCAAGACCTATGATGCCAAGATGACCCTCTCGGGCAACACCCTGACGACCTCGGGCTGTGCGCTCGGCGGCATGATCTGCCGGTCATCGACCTGGACGCGGGCGAACTGAGATCAGGAAAGCTGGATCCGGCAGGGCCTGATCCTGCTCGATCATCTCTGATCTCAGACGCCGATGACTTCCCCAGATTCTCTCGGCGAGCTCGCCCCCACAGGCGCAGATAGCGCTGACGATCGATCAAGAAGAGAGAGGGCGACAGCCGGGGGCGCGGGTCGCAACCTGTGCTTTGGTCATGGATCGCCGGCCGGGCATGTTCAGCAACAAGGCCGCCAGCTCGGTGCGATTGTGGGCTCCGAAGCGGCGACACAGGTTTGCGACATGCTCCTTCACGGTCTGATCCGAGATCCCCATCTCCCGCGCGATTTCCTTGTTGGTTTGGCCACGACACACGCGAACAGCCACCTCGGCCGAGCGTGGCGGAAGCGATGCGGACAGCAATGGTGCCGGTTCGTGAACCGGGCTGCCACTCAGATGCGCCTCGATCTCGCCGGCTTTCATGTTCGTCAAAGCGAGCGAGCCGGCACGGCACAGGAGTTCCATGCGCTGCCGCGTCCGCGACGTGTACGGTGCATCCTTGTTAGTCGTCGCGGTGAACAGCACGCCGACGATCTTGTCGCTGCTCCACAGCGGCCCACCCATGTTGTAGGCAAAGCCCCATTCGTGCAGCATCTCGAACGATGCACTGTGCCGCCATTGCTGCGGACCGACCACGGATTCGCCGTCGGCCGCGCAGCCCCTGGTCATGATGCAGTCGAGCACGGGATCACACTTCCAGAAACCGGCCTTGTAGTTCTCCAGCAGGCCCTCGGCGACATGATCGCTGTAGACCAACTCAGGCTCGAGGCCATCGAGAAGATAGAGACCGACTGTCGGCGACCCTGTCATGCGCGCAATCGCAGAACAGCAGGCAATGCCGAGTGACCGAACGGACCGGCTCTCTGCGATCGAGAGCAGCTGATCTGCGAGCTGCCTCTCGGGCAGACCACCCCCATGCTCCTGTTCGGCTCTCACCAACGTTCCTCGCGAGATCGTGTCGCGCCCGAGAGCAACGACGTGGAATTGGCGATTATTATAGGCTTAAAGCTTCGTCGCTGCTTGTTGTCTGGTCAAGCGAAAAGAAGCGGCAAAGCTTCGTTCCAAGGGCTCAGCTTTGCGGCAGTGCACCTCTGTCGTCCCCCCCATGATGGGGGATTGCCCGTTCACCGACCTCATCCCTAGCATCCAAGCATCGTGATCGCGCGGCCATTGTTGCGCGGTTCCGACGGGGAAGGTCGACATCATCGCAAGCCGTCCATCACACGTGCCAACCGGCTTGGCACGCGACGGACTCGTATTGCACAGCGCCGCCCCGTGTTCACACCGACCCGAGCCTTCCCGCCGCCCATGCGCGCGTGGGCGGCCAACAGCCTGACGTTGGAGACATCGACCATGAGCCTTCTTGCACAGCGCGCGGCCAAATCCACCGCAACGCCGACGGTGGCCGACTTTCATGCCCGGCTGGACGCTCTGCTTCCGCTGGTCGAGTCGAAAGCCGCCGAGGCCGAGGCGCAGGGCTATCTGACCGATGACGTCGTGGCCGCGCTGCGCAAGGCCGGCATCTACACCATGCTGTTTCCGAAGGAGGTCGGCGGCGCCGAGCTTCTTCCCTACGACGCGATGACCGTGATCGAGCGCCTCGCCTACACCCACGCATCCGCCGGCTGGTGTGCGATCGGATGCAACATGGAAGGCACGACACTCGCCATCTACCTCGAGGATGAGGGCGTGAAACAAGTGTTTGCTGGTGGCCCGGATATCACCATTGCCGGCAACGGCGTTCCACGGGGATACGCTCGCCCTGTCGACGGCGGCTATATGATCCGCGGCAATTGGGCCTATGGCAGCGGCATCCAGCATGCAGAGTGGGTGCATTCCGGCTGCTTCGTGACGGACGCATCCGGCAAGGACATGGTGTTGGGGCCGAACGGCCAGCCCAAGATCGTCGTCGCCCATCATCCGCGCGCGACGATCAAGCTGATGGGCAATTGGGACGTGCTCGGCCTGCGGGCGACCGGAAGCTTCGACTATACGCTGAGCGAGGGCGACGAGCTGTTCGTGCCTGCTCACATGACCTACGATTTCGACATCGAGGCGCCGCGCCGCGGCGGCGCGCAAGGCGGACTCGGACTCGCAGGCTACAGCGCCTGGGCGCATTCGGGCTGGGCGGTCGGCGTCGGACGCCGCATGCTCGACGAACTCGTGAAGGTCATCGTGCAGCGCCAGGACCCCTTCGGCAAATCGCGCGAGAGCGCGAGCTTCAAGTTTCAATACGCGCAGGCCGAAGCCCGCTTCCGCGCGGCGCGGGCGCTGGTGCATGAAACCTGGCAAGACGTCTCCGAGACCTGCGCCAACGGCAAGAAGCTGTCGCTGGACCAGTTGACGATGATCAAGCTGTCGCTGCGCCACATCCACGACGTGCTGTCCGACGTCGGGACGTTCGCGCACCGCGCCGCGCGCGGAGCCTCGCTGCACAACACGCCGATGCAGCGTTTCTATCGCGACATCCACGCCGGCACTCAGCACATCCTGATGGCCGACCAGATCGTGGAGGAATGCGGCCGCGCGCTGCTCGGCCTTCCCGGCCCGGGCGCGCAATGGACCGTATTCGGGGTCACGGGCTGAACGTGCGGCTGGGCATGAGGGCGTGGACGTGACGACAGCTCGGATCGTCGGTTTCTGCGGCAATAGCTGGCGGCCGGCAAAATCGCGCATACTGATGGAAGCCGTCGCTGCCGATCTGCGCGACAAGCACGGCTTCGAAACCAACGTGCTCGACCTCGTCGATGCGGGCACAGGCCTCGCCGCCTTCACCCGCATCGGGCTCGACGGCCAAGCCAGCGCTGTCGTCGAAGCCATCGAGCAGGCCGATGGCCTCGTGATCGGATGCCCGGTGTTCCAGGGCTCCTATCCCGGTCTGTTCAAGCACGTCTTCGACCTGATCGAACCGCGCAGCTTGCGCAATCGGCCGGTGCTGCTCACGGCCGTCGGCGGCGGTCTGCGCCACTCCCTGGTGGTCGAACACCAGCTCCGTCCGCTGTTCGGCTTCTTCGAGGCCTGCACGGTCTCGACCGCGATCTACGCCAGCAGCGGCGACGTCCAGATCGATCAACCGTTCGCGCCGGCGATCACGGAGCGCATCGCCAATGCGGTCGAGCAGTTCGCCATGATGCTCGACGGCCGCCGGGCGAACGCCGCGTGAACTTGCCTCCCGACACACGACCACAGACATCAGCCGGAGTTGGCGCCTTGCACGACACACTCAAACTCTCCCCCGATCTCACCGGCTTCATTCGGAGCGAATACGACATCAACGGCGTGCAGACGGTGGTCCTGCAGATCGGAAGCGGTCCGCCGCTGGTGTTCCTGCACGGCACCGGCACCTTCACCGGCTTCGAGATGGCGCGGGACTGGGCGAAGCGGCACACCGTGATCATTCCCTATCACGCCGGCTTCGGCGAGTCCGGTGATGCCGATGCGATCGACACGATCGAGGATCACACGCTCCACTACATGGATCTGTTCGATCGACTCGGGCTTGCGCAATTCGACCTCGCCGGCTTCTCGCTGGGCGGATGGCTCGCCGCGGAGTTCGCGATCCGCCAGCCGTATCGCGTGCGAAAGCTGGTCCTGGTCGCCCCCGCAGGTCTCGTGGTGCCGAGCGCGCCGGCACCGGGACTGTTCGATATCCCGCCGCAGGAATTGCCGGCCTATCTCGCGCATGATCCAGCCGCAGCGCTGCGTTACTTTCCAACCGCTCCAGACCCCGACTTCGACCAGCGCCTGGGACGCGAGGTCACAGGCTTCGCCAAGCTGATCCGCGACGAGCCTCAGGGCAATCCCAAGCTCGCGAACTGGCTGCATCGGCTTGCAATGCCGACCCTGGTGCTGTGGGGCGCGGCCGACCGGCTGCGTCCGACGGCCCAAGCGGAGGCCTGGAAGTCCGGCCTGCCCAAAGCCCGCGTCACGCTGGTGCCCGCGACGGGCCATCTCGTCTTCGAGGAGACTCCCGCTGCCGCGCAGCACGTCCTCGATTTTCTCGCCGATTGAACACCGCAACAGAGGACACAAGCATGATCGAGATGCCCCCGGGCGTGACCCCGTCCGAACAAGGCTTCGGCAACATCGTCTGGAACATTCTGGGCCAGACCTACACGCTCAAGCAGCACTCCGAAGCCTCGATGGCCTGGCACGCAGTGTTTCCAAGCGGGACGTTCGTGCCGCCGCATGTGCATCCGACGCAGGACGAATTCGTCTACGTGCTGACCGGCCGTTACGACCTGTGGCTCGACGGCAAGGATTTCGTGGCCAAGGCCGGCGATCTCGTTCGCATGCCCAAGGGGATCCCCCACGGCATCTTCAACAAGTCGGGTGAGACCGCGACGAGCCTGTTCTGGGTGGCGCCGACGCGTTCGCTGAAGGAGCTGTTCGAGCGGATCCATGACCTCGCCGATCCCGAGGAAGTCGTGCGCCGCGCCGCCGAGCACGAGGTCAATTTCCTGCCGCCGCCCGCCTGACTCCCGGGCCCGTGCCAGACGATATCCAGCCTGCGAGGATCGACCATGACCGTGCTGACGACAAACTGGACGACAATTTCCGAAAGCGACCGCCGCCGGATCGCACGCTGGCAAAAGGGAATGCTGGCGCTGGCGGTGCTCTGTGAGATCTTTCTTGCGGCGGACTGGTACGCCTTCGCGGCGGTCCTGCCCTTCGTCTCCGAAAGCCTCAAACTCGATGCCGCCGAGGCAGGGTTGGCGCAAGGAATCTTCGCGCTCACCTACGGCATCGGAATGGTGGTGTGGTCGCCGGTCAGCCGCTCGATGACCGCGCGCAATCTGCTGCTGATCGGGCTTGCCGGCACCGGCCTCGGCATGGTGCTCCAGGTGTTCGTCCAGAGCTATCTCCAGCTCATCCTGCTGCGGCTCGTGATCGGCTTCTTCGACGCGGCCATCTTCATCGGCAACATGAAGCTGATCTTCGGCTGGTTTCCGCAGAGCCAGCGCGGCTCGGTGGTCGGGATCATCCTCGCCGCCTATAGCCTCGCCATCACGCTGGATTTCGCGCTCGGCATTCCGCTGACGATCGCGACCAGTTGGCGGACCTTCTTCGCCGTTCTGGCGGTGGGAACGCTGATCGTCGCGGCGGTCGACGCGCTCGTCGTCCGCAATCATCCGCGCGAGATCGATGTCGACGGCTTCACCTGGGGCAACGAGGCCCAGCAGCAGCATCTGCCGCTCGGCGAGATCTTCCGTTCGAAATGGATCGCGGTCGGCGGCTTCGGCATCGTGGCCTGCACCTTCGCCATCGCAGGCACCGCCACCTGGGTCGTACCTGCCTTCATCGCCGTGCAGCACATGGCGCCGGACTCCGGCGCGGTGATCGGCACCGTGATGGGACTGTCTCAGGTGTTGTTCCTGGTGATCGGCGGCTACATGTCCGACCGCTTGGGCAAGCCGTTCATGATCAAGCTGACCGCATTCCTGGCCCTGCTCACCGCCCTGATGTTCCTGTGGAGCGTCGTCACGCCGATGCCGTTCGGCATGCTGGTGCTGTTTGCGGCGCTCAGTGGCATCGCGCTGCTGGGCGGCGGCGCGATCTTCGCCCTGTTGAGCGAAAAATACTCCGATGCGCTCGCGCCGGCGGCGATCGGCTATGCCGAGGTGTTCGGCATCCTCTCGGCCTTCGTCGCACCATGGATGATGGGCGCGATCATCAGCGCCTCGGCCGGCTCGTTCACCGGCGCCTTCATCGCCTTTGCCGCGGTCGAGTTCATCATCGTCGGCCTGCTGATGATCCTCGCCCGCGACGACGTCAGGCAGGCGGTGACCGTCGGAAGTCCCGCGGAATAGGTCGCAACGACTTTGCGCGGGGCTGTCGTCCCACGTGTTGCGACGTTCCCGAGTGAAGGGTGCTGCACTAACGCAAACGGGGCGGACATCGAGTCCGCCCCGCTTCGATAAGGTCACGTGAGCGGCGCTGGGATCAGCCATCGCTCAGGGCTCCGCTCCTAAAGAGCTTACTTCCCCCAGATCTCCTCGGCGAGCTCGACGCAGAGGCGCAGCTTGGCCCACTGCTCTTCCTCGCTCAGGATGTTGCCTTCCTCGGTCGAGGCGAAGCCGCATTGCGGCGACAGCGCGAGCTGGTCGAGCGGAGCGAACTTCGAGGCCTCTTCCATGCGGCGCTTGATGTCGTCCTTCTTCTCGAGCTCGCCGACCTTGGAGGTGACGAGGCCGACGACGACGACCTTGTTGCCCTTGGGCAGGAAACGCAGCGGCTCGAAGCCGCCGGCGCGCTCGCTGTCATACTCCAGGA
Organism: Bradyrhizobium sp. HKCCYLR20261; assembly: GCF_051168435.1. Taxonomy (NCBI): domain Bacteria; kingdom Pseudomonadati; phylum Pseudomonadota; class Alphaproteobacteria; order Hyphomicrobiales; family Nitrobacteraceae; genus Bradyrhizobium; species Bradyrhizobium sp. HKCCYLR20261. The sequence goes on along the minus strand of NZ_JBNPUZ010000007.1, from coordinate 192,182 downwards.
AGTAGCCGTCATAGTTGGTGTTGGCGAGCATGGTCTCGGCGACCGGCTCGTAGCCGCCCGAGGAGATCCAGGTCGAGCGGAAATTGCCACGGCAGACATGGGTGGTGATGGTCATGTCGGCGGGACGGTCGGCGATCGCGTAGTTGATGATGCGCGAATAGATCTGCTGCAGGCCATCGGGATTGTCGCCACGCTCGCGCGCCTTCTGCAGCTCGTCCTGCGAGCAGAGATAGGCCCAGACGGTGTCGTCGAACTGCAGATAGCGGCAGCCGGCGTCATAGAACGCCTTCACGGCCTTGCGGTAGGTCTTGCCGAGATCCTCGTAGAACGCGTCGAGATCGGGATAGACGTCCTTCGAGATCGACTTGCGGCCGCCGCGGAAGTGCAGCACGGCCGGCGACGGGATCGTCATCTTCGCCGTCACATGCGCCGTATCGGCGTGCTTCTTGAGGAAGCGGAAGTGGTCGAGCATCGGATGGTCGTCGGGGAAGTCGAGCTTGCCGATCACGCGCACCGCGTCATGACGGGTCTGCACGCCCGTGAACTGGATGCCGGCGTCGGGATGAAACAGCTCGCAGCCGGTCAGCTTGGCGAGGAAGTCGAAATGCCACCAGGAGCGGCGAAACTCGCCGTCGGTCGCGAGCTTCAGGCCGGTCGAGGCCTGGCGGTGTACGACCTTCTCGATCTCCATGTCCTCGATCTTGGCGAGGTCGGCCGCGGAGATCTCGCCCTTCTCCAGCTTGGCGCGGGCGTCCTTGATCTTCTGCGGGCGCAGCAGGCTGCCGACTTCGTCGGCGCGGAAGGGAGGCTTGGTGCGTTGCATCTGTTCACTCCTTGGAATGGTCGACGTCTTCGATTGGGTCGTTGGACCGGTTGAATGATCTACCTTGACGTGCGGCCCCGTGGCCGGCGCCCGCGCGTTCTCAAAAGCCGGGGCAAGCCCTAGCGCGTCTCCGATCAGTATACAATTCCGTTCGGTCAGGATTGTGTGCGGGGCGTGGAAAGTCCCACCCGTGCGCCGGTCTGGCTTTGGAGTCTAGGCCGATTTCACGATTCCGGTCATAGGGCGCTCTTGACTGCGCTCCCTGCGGTCGATGTTCCGGTATACAGAATAACACCCCCGCTCCTGTTCGAGACAGCTTGCCTCGCCGGCCAGGCCCGTCCAGCGAACCCGAGCATCAGTGCGCCGCAGCGCTGGCGACTCCGAGGTGCCGCTCCAGCGGCGCAGGGTCAGCCTTCAGGTCGCTTGACGGCGCATCGTGCACGATGGTGCCGCGCTCCAGGATCACGACACGGTCGGCCAGCGCGAGCAGCTTCTGCGCATGCTGCTCGACGATGATCGAGCACAGCCCGCCGGCGCGGCTGATGGTGCCGATCGCGGCCAGGAGCTCCTCGACGATGATGGGCGCCAATCCTTCGGTCGGCTCGTCCAGCAGCAGCACCTTCGGGTTCAGCGTCAGCGCGCGGCCGATCGCCAGCATCTGCTGCTCTCCGCCGGAGAGCTGGTTGCCGAAATTGTTGCGGCGCTCCTTGAGCCGCGGAAACATCTGGTAGACGCGCTCGACCGTCCACGGGCCCGGCTGCGCCACCGCGGTCATGTTCTCCTCGACCGTCAGCGAGCGGAAGATGTTGCGCTCCTGCGGCACCCAGCCGATGCCGGCGCGGGCGCGCTGGTCGGCGCGCAGGGACGTGATGTCGGTGCCGCCGAGCGCGAGCTTGCCGGAAAAGCGGCGGGTGACGCCGACGATGGAGTTGATCAAGGTGGTCTTGCCGGTGCCGTTGCGGCCGAGCAGCGCCAGCACCTGGCCTTCCGGCAGCGACAGCGACATGTTCGGCAGCACGACGGCCTGGCCGTAGCCGGCGCGGAGGTTCTCGATGGCGAGCAGATCGGTCATCACGCGGCCTCGCCGAGATAGACGGCCTTGACCTGCGGATCGCGCGCGACCTCCTCAGGCGTGCCCTCGACCAGAAGCGCGCCGGAGACCAGGACGGAGATGCGGTCGGCGAAGGAGAAGACGAGATCCATGTCGTGCTCGATCAGCAGCACCGTGACGTCGCGCGGCAGCGCGGCGACGGCGGCGAGAATGTCCTTGCGCTCGCCCTCGGGCACGCCAGCTGCGGGCTCGTCGAGCAGCAGCACGCGCGGCTTGGCGGCGATCGCGACCGCGATCTCGAGCAGGCGCTGCTTGCCGTAAGGCAAGGTCGAGGTGCGGTCGTTCATGACGTCGAGCAGCCGGAAGCGCTCCAGGGTCTCGGCGATCTCGGCATTGATGTCGTCGCGCGTGCCCATGCGCCGCCACCAATTGCCGCCGCCGCCGAGCCGCTCGGACACGGCAAGGCCGATGGTCTCGAGCGGCGTCAGGTCCGGATACAGCTGGTTGATCTGGAAGGTGCGCGACAGGCCGCGCAGCACGCGCTTGTGCACGGGCAGATCGGTGATGTCCTGGCCTTCGAGCAGGATGCGTCCCGAGCTCGGCTCCAGTACGCCGGTGAGCTGATTGATCACGGTGGTCTTGCCGGCGCCGTTCGGGCCGATCAGCGCGTGCCGGGCGCCAGGAACGATCTGAAGGGAGAGATTGCGGGTGACGTGGAGGCCGCCGAAATGCTTATCGAGGCCGCGCGTTTCCAGGGCGTAGGTCATGGCGCTTCGTTGTCGGTGAGGGCCACCGCGGCCTTGCGGCCGGCGATCTGCCGGAGAATCAAATTGGGCAGCCACAGCGCATAGCCATGGATACGATGGCGGCCGACCAGCACGATGATCACGAGTACGAGGCCGATCCAGAACATCCAATATTGCGGCGTGATCCACTGAAACAGCTCCTGCAGCATCCGGAACACCGCGGCGCCGATCAGGCCGCCATAGAGATAGCCGGAGCCGCCGATGACCAGCATCAGCACGAGGTCGGCGGAGCGTTCGAACGAGAACACGTCGAGCGAGGCGAGCGCCGTGGTCTGCGTGAACAGCGCGCCGGCGACGCCCGCGTAGAACGCCGCGACGGTGTAGATCGCGATCAGGCGCTTGTTGACGGGAATGCCGACGGCGGCGGCGCGCAGCGGATTGTTCTTGATGGCGCGCAGCGACAGGCCGAACGGCGAATGCACGATGATCCGCGCCAGCAGGAACAGCACGAACAGCACCGCGAGCGCATAGAAGAAGCCGGTCTTGCCGAACATGTCGAAGGCGAACATTCCGAAGATCGGCTGGATGTCGATGCCCTGGAGACCGTCGGTGCCGCCGGTGATGTTGGAGAAGCGCTCGGCGAGCGCCTCCATCAGGAGCGCGATCCCGAGCGTCACCATCAGCCGCGTCAGGTCGACGCCGCGGATGACGAGGAAGCTGGTGGCGAAGCCGAGCACGGTGGCGGCAAGGCCGGCGACGATCAGCGCCAGCACCGGCTCGTTGATGAGGCCGTGCACCGACAACAGGCCGGCGCAATAGGCGCCGACGCCGAAGAACGCGGCGTGGCCGAGCGAGACGATGCCGGCATAGCCGAGGATCAGATCGAGCGACAGCGCGAACAGCGCCAGCCGCAGGATCTCGGTCATGATCAGATAGCGCGAGGGAAACGCCAGCCCGACCGCCAGGACGACGATCCAGAAGGCGAACTCGCTCCAGTGCCAGCGGCCGTGCTGCCTTGCGTGAAAGCCGACCTCGGTTTGTGCGTTCGTGGTCATGCGATCCTCACCGCGTCGCCGTGCGACCGAACAGGCCGTTCGGGCGCCAGATCAGGATCACGATCATGATGGTGTAGATGACGAAGGGTCCGAGCTTGGGCACGTAATACTTGCCGGCGACATCGCCGATGCCGAGCAGCAGCGAGGCCAGGAACGGACCGGTGATCGAGGACGAGCCGCCGACGGTGACCACGATCAGGAAGTAGATCATGAACTTCAGCGGGAAATACGGATCGAGGCCGAGAATCTCGGCGCTCAGCGCGCCGCCCAGGCCGGCAAGGCCGCAGCCGAAGGCGAAAGTGAAGGCGAACACCTGCGGCACGTTGATGCCGAGGCCGCTGGCCGCGCGCGGATCATCCACCGCGGCGCGCAGCCGGCTGCCGAAGCGAGTCTTGGACAGGACGAGTTGCAGCCCGACTGTGAGCAGGCCGCAGATCACGATGATCATCAGCCGGTAGCGGCCGATGCCGACGCCGAAGATGTCGAACTGGCCCTGCAGCACCGCGGGCAGTTTGATGAAGATGCGCGACGAGCCCATGATGTAGTCGACTGTCGCGACCGTCATGAAGACAAGCCCGATCGAGAACAGCACCTGGTCGAGATGGCTGCGCGCGTAGAGATGCTGGTAGAGCGTGCGCTCCAGCAGAGCTCCGATCAACGCGCTGGCGACGAAGGCCATCGGCAGCGCGGCGAAGAACGGCCAGCCGATGCGGTTGACGAGCACCGCGCAGACATAGCCGCCGGCCATCGCGAAGGCGCCGTGCGCCAGGTTGACGAAGTTCATCAGGCCGAGCGTCACGGCAAGCCCGCAGGCCAGCACGAACAGCAGCATGCCGTAGGCGACGCCGTCGAACAGATTGGTGAGGATGGAGGTCATTGAGGTGTACGTCGGCCCCTGGTCTCATCCCTTCCAGGGAAGGGCACACATCAAACGCTTGCTCGGTCAGCGCCTCCCCCGCTTGCGGGGGAGGTCGGATCGCATCATCAGATGCGATCCGGGTGGGGGAAACCACACGAGCAGTACGCCGTGGGGCGCCCCCACCCCGGCCCTCCCCCGCAAGCGGGAGAGGGAGCGCACCACCCGTGCGGTGCGCCCTTCGATGACGCCGCTAAGGCGTCACTTCTTCGCCTTGCCCGGATCCTTGACGGCTTCGAAGGTCTGGAACTCCACATTGTAGAGTTCGCCGTCGACCTTCTCGACCTTGCGGATGTAGATGTTCTGGACGATGTCGCGGGTTTCCGGATCGATCGAGATCGGGCCGCGCGGGCTCTCCCAGGCCATCCCCTTCATCGCCGCGATCAGGGAATCGCCGTCGGTCTTGCCCTCGGTCTTCTTCAGCGCCTGATAGATCAGGTTGATGCCGTCATAGCCGCCGACGGCCATGAAGCCGGGACGGCTGTTGAAGGCCTTCTTGTAGGCCGCGACGAACTCCTTGTTCTTGGCCGAGGGATGCGCCGCCGAATACATGTGGGCGGTGACCGCGCCGAGCACGGCGTCGCCCATGTCGTTCAGCAGGTCGTCGTCGGTGACGTCGCCCGGTCCGATCACCTTGATGCCGCTCTTGTCGAGGCCGCGCTCGGCATATTGCTTCATGAAGTTGCCGCCCTGCCCGGCCGGCACGAACACGAACATCGCGTCCGGCTTGGAATCCTTCATGCGCTGCAGGAACGGCGCGAAGTCCGGGTTCTGCAGCGGCACTTTGACTTCCTCGACGATCTCGCCGCCACCGGCGGTGAAGCGCTCCTTGAACGAGGCCAGCGCGTCGTTGCCCGGCGCGTAGTCCGAGGTCAGCGTCGCGACCTTCTTGATGCCGTTCTTGACCGCCCAGTCGCCGATGATCGTGGAGGACTGCGGCAGCGTGAAGCTGGTGCGGACGATGTAGGGCGACTTCTCGGTGATGATGGAGGTGCCGGCCGCCATCACGACCTGCGGGATCTTGCCTTGCGTCGCGAGCGGCGCGGCCGCGAAGGCCGCCGGCGTCACGCCGAAGCCGGCAATGACATTGACCTTGTCGTTGACGATCAGCTCCTGCGCCAGCCGCTTGGTGTTGTCGGGCAGCGCGGCGTCGTCCTTGAGGATGACCTGGATCTTCTTGCCGGCGACGGTGTCGCCGTTCTGCTGCATGTAGAGCTTGATCGCGTTGTCGATCTGCTTGCCGGTCGACGCCTGGCCGCCGGTCATCGGCACGATCAGGCCAATTTTGAACGTATCCTCGGCGTAAACCGGACCAGCGGCAACCGCGGCCGCGCCGAGCACCATCAGCCCCGCAATTCGATTGTTCACGTGCCATCCTCCCTTTGCGCCGCCTCTGAAGGACGGTGCTTAAGACCAAATGCCCAGTTTTGCGGCGACGCTAGAGCGATTTGTGATCTCCGAACATCTGCCGCACGCTCTAACAGCTATAGCAATTCGGAATAGATTCTGTATGCCAGCCATGCAACTGCGTAATTTCTGAGAGGGTTTAGCCCCGCGTGGCCGTGGGACAAAGTGCTGGGGAGCGAGTACGTTTACCGTAATATGATACCTTTATTTGGAGCCCAGCGCGTCGCTGGGTGACGACAAACCCGGGCCGCTCAACTCGCCTGCCCTGGTCCCAAATGCCCCGTTCGACATGGTGTTGCCGAGACATGCCACGCAGTTTCCGCCTTCTGATCCCGCTATTGGCCGTCTTTGCCGTGCTGCCCCTGGCCGGCTGCTCGTCGATCAACGCGAAGGTCGGCGCGGGCATGGGCGACGCGATCCCGCAATGGGCCGGCGGTCTGCCCGCGGACGCCCCGCCCCGTCCCGGAACGGTCGAATACGACCGGTTCATGCAGGAGCGGGAGCGGCGGCGGCAGATGCCGGCGAGCGAGCGCGACAAGGAGACGCAGTCCGACGCCAAGGCCCAGGCGCCGGCGTCCCAACGCTGAGGTCACCCCTGCTCGCGCCGTTCCACCCCGGCGCGCCAATGTCGCGATGGGCTTTGCGCATGACCCAGGACATGGCGTTCGACGCCACGCCCACGATCCGCGATGTCGGCTGGACCGCCCGCGACTTCCGCCAGCGGTTCGACTAGTCCATGAACACGACCGTCTTGCGGCCGTTGAGGATGACGCGGTCCTCGAGGTGATAGCGGATCGCCCGCGCCAGCACGCGGCGCTCGATGTCGCGGCCCTTGCGCACGAGGTCCTCGGGCGTATCGCGATGGCTGATGCGCTCGACGTCCTGGTCGATGATCGGGCCTTCGTCGAGGTCGCGGGTCACGTAGTGCGCGGTGGCGCCGATCAGCTTGACGCCGCGCTCATAGGCTTGGTGGTAGGGCTTGGCGCCCTTGAAGCCCGGCAGGAACGAGTGATGGATGTTGATGCAGCGGCCGGACAGGCTCGCCGACATCTCGTCCGACAGGATCTGCATGTAGCGCGCCAGCACGACCAGATCGGTCTGCGTGTCGTCGACCAGCTTCAGGATCGCCTGCTCCTGGTCGCGCTTGGTGTCCTTGGTGACCGGCATGTGGTGGAACGGAATGTCGCCGAAATCGAGCCCGGCATAGGTCTCGCGCGGATGGTTGGAGACGATCGCGGTCGGGATCATCGACAGGTCGCGGGTCCGCCAGCGGTAGAGGATGTCGACCAGGCAATGGTCGAACTTCGACACCAGCAGCATCACCCGGCGCTGCCCGGCGCGGTCGCGCATCTGCCAGTCCATTGCAAAGCGCTCGGCGATCGCGGCGAAGCCGGTCTGCAGCGCCGGCAGGTTGACGGCGAGATCGGCGGCGGTGAACACCACGCGCATGAAGAAGTGACCCGTCTCGAAGTCGCCGAACTGCTGGGCGTCGAGAATGTTCTGGCCATTATGGGCAAGGAACGTGGACACGGCCGAGACGATCCCGGGACGATCCGGGCAGGACAGGGTCAGGACATACTGGTGGTCGGACATGGCGATGGCGTCACCGGCGGGGAGATGAAGATGAATGATGCGGCGGGCTTGGCGCCCGTTCGGCCCTGCTCTACCACCCTCCGCACGCTTGCGCCAACGCTCGACGCGGAGGCAGGATGAACAAAAGATCACCTCTCACCGGCGAGACCAACCATGGCTGACAGGCTGACCGGCAACCGCATCCTCATTCTGGAGACCCGCGAGGAGGCGCAATTCTCCCGGCTGCTCGCCGAACAGGGCGCCGACGTGCTGCAATGTCCGATGTTCACGATTGAGGATGCGCCCGACCCGGCGCCGGTCGAGGCCTGGATCCGCCGCGCCATTGCGCAGCCGTTCGATGATCTGGTGCTGATGACCGGCGAGGGATTGCGGCGGTTGATGACGGTGGTGCGCCGGATCGGCGTCGAGGCCGAGTTCGTCGCAGCGCTGGGCAAGGCCCGCAAGTTCACCCGCGGCCCCAAGCCAGGGCGCGCCTTGCGCGAGCTCGGCCTCGAGTCGCAGGCGACGACCGAGAAGCCGACCTCCGAAGGCGTCGCCGAGTTGCTCGGACGCTACGACCTGAAGGGTCATCGTCTCGGCCTGCAGCTCTATCCCGACAAGGACCATTCCGCGCTGATCGGCGCGATCACGGCCGGGGGCGCCGCGGTGGACCCGGTGCTGCCCTATGTCTACGACGCGAAAGCGGCGGATTCGAATATCCTCACCGCCATCGACGAGATGATCGCGGGCCATGTCGATGCGATCGCGCTGACCAGCTCGGGCCAGCCGCGCCGGCTGTTCGACGTCGCCAAGGCGCACGGCGTGGAGGACCGGCTGCGGCAGGGACTGGCACGGACGCAGATCGCATCCGTGGGGCCGGTCGTGACCGATGAGCTCGCCGCGCATGGGCTGTCGCCATCGATCACGCCGGTGGGCGAGGCCTACTTCATGAAGCCGTTGATCTCGGCGATGGCCACGGCGCTGGGTGTGAAGGCACAGCGAACGGCACCTCATTGAAGATGTCGTCCCGGGCTTGACCCGGGACCCATAGCCACCGGCCGGGATGAGGCAGGTCACCGCCAGCCCGGTTCCCTAATAGCGTTCGGTGGCTATGGGTCCCGGCTCGAGGCCGGGACGACGGCGGAGAGTTACGCAAGAGCCTGCCCGGTCTCCTGCAGGAACGCCTGATAGGCGCGCTCTATTCCCTCCTCCAGCGAGGTCGTCGCGCGCCAACCGAGCTTGGCGAGGCGCGAGACGTCGAGCAGCTTGCGCGGCGTGCCGTCGGGGCGAGAGGGATCGAAGCTGAGGCGGCCCTGATAACCCACCGTGGCGGCCACCACCTTCGCGAAATCGGCGATGCTGATATCCTCCCCGGTGCCGATGTTCACCAGCTCGGCGTCCGAATAGGTCTTCATCAGGTGCACGCAGGCATCGGCCATGTCGTCGACATAGAGGAATTCGCGCCGCGGCGTGCCGGTGCCCCACACCACGACCTCCGGCGCCTCGCTAAGCTTAGCCTCGTGGAAGCGGCGGATCAGCGCCGCGACGACGTGGCTGTATTCGGGATGATAGTTATCGCCGGGACCATAGAGATTGGTCGGCATCACGTTGATGAAGTCGGCGCCATATTGGCTGCGATACGCCTCGACCATCTTGATGCCGGCGATCTTGGCGATGGCATAGGGCTCGTTGGTGGGCTCGAGCTGCCCCGTCAGCATGGCATCCTCACGCAGCGGCTGCGGCGCGAGCTTCGGATAAATGCAGGACGAGCCCAGAAACATCAGCTTCTCGGCGCCGTTCACATGCGCGGCGTGAATGACGTTGGTGGCGATTGCGATGTTGTCATAGATGAACTCGGCGCGCAGCGTGTTGTTGGCGACGATGCCGCCGACCTTGGCGGCCGCGAGGAACACGGCCTGAGGCTGCATCCGCGCGAACCACGCGAATACCGCGGCCTGGTCGCGCAGGTCGACCTCGCTGCGCGACACCGTCTGCAGCGTGACGCCTTCGCTCGCCAAGCGCCGCACCAGCGCGCTGCCGACCATGCCGCGATGGCCGGCGACGAAGACCCGCTTGCCACGGAGATCAAAAGGCTGGAGTTCAAAAGGCTGGAGATCAGAAGGCGTGGCCACGCACCGTCTCCTGCCGCGCCGCGCTGAGATCGCTCGCAACCATCTCCTTGACCAGCTGCGCGAAGCTGGTCTTCGGCGCCCAGCCGAGCCTGTCGCGCGCCTTGCTGCAGTCGCCGACCAGAAGATCGACCTCGGTCGGCCGGAAATAGGTCGGGTCGATGCGCACCACCGCCTTGCCGGATCTGCAATCGATGCCGGTCTCCTCGACCCCCTCGCCGCGCCATTCGATGCGGCGGTCGACCTCGGCGAAGGCGAGCTCGACCAACTCGCGCACCGAATGCGTCTCGCCGGTGGCCAGCACGTAATCGTCCGGCGTCTCGGCCTGGAGAATGCGATGCATGCCCTCGACATAGTCGCGGGCATGGCCCCAGTCGCGCTTGGCCTCGAGGTTGCCGAGATAGATCGTCTCTTCCAGGCCGGCCTCGATCCGCGCGACGCCGCGGGTGATCTTGCGCGTGACGAAGGTCTCGCCGCGAATCGGGCTTTCATGATTGAACAGGATGCCGTTGCAGGCAAACATGCCGTAGGCTTCGCGGTAGTTCACGGTGATCCAGTAGCCGTAGAGCTTGGCGCAGCCATAGGGTGAACGCGGGTAAAACGGCGTGGTCTCGCGCTGCGGGATCTCCTGGACCAGGCCGTACAGCTCCGAGGTGGAGGCCTGGTAGAACCGCGTCTGCTTCTCCATGCCGAGAATGCGAATGGCTTCCAACAGCCTGAGCACGCCGAGCCCGTCGGCATTGGCGGTGTATTCCGGGCTCTCGAAACTGACGCCGACATGGCTCTGCGCGGCGAGATTGTAGATCTCGTCGGGGCGGATCTGCTGCACCAGCCGGATCAGGTTGGTGGAGTCGGTCATGTCGCCATAATGCAGCAGGAACGGCACGTTGCCTTCGTGAGGGTCGCGATAGAGATGATCGACCCGCGCGGTATTGAAGGACGATGAACGCCGCTTGATGCCATGCACGGTATAGCCGAGGCCGAGCAGATATTCGGCCAGATAAGCCCCGTCCTGGCCCGTGACGCCCGTGATGAGGGCCACGCGGCCGCTGCAATTCTGCCCCACCATACCGTCTCCACACACTGACTCCGGCCGCCAGGGCCGCAGGTTCCCTGACGAGTCCATAGCCGGGACCAGCGGTCAAGCCCCGCAGACAAAGCCGCGCAAGATCAGCCGATTCAAGGCGGATTTAATCCCCGTAGCAGCGCAGCCGGTCGAGATCGAGCACCGTCACCCCGCCATATTCGACGCGCAGCAGACCCTCGCGCTCCAGCGACTTGAGGCATTGATTGGCATTCTGCCGCGACAGGCCGGACAGCGCGCCGATCTCCTCCTGGGTGATCTCCAGGTGGCGGGTCGTGTTCGGGTAGAGGATCGGATTGAATAGCGAGGCGATGCTGCGCGCCAGCCGCGCCGTCGCATCCAGCGTGCGGCCGACCTCGACGAGACCGATGAACTGGCCGAGCCGCTCATTGAGCTGGGTGACCAGGAAGCGGTTGAAGCCGACGCTGTTCTCGAACAGCCACATGAAGGTCGGCCGCTCCATCAGCGCCGCGCGGCTGTCGCGCAGCGCCACCACGTCATAGCGGCGCGGCTCGTTCTTGAGCACGCTGCCCTCGCCGAACCAGGCGCCCGCCGACATGCCGGCAAAGGTCGTGGCCTTCCCACCCCGCGATACCGTGCTCATGCGCGCGAGGCCCGTGACGATCCCCGTCCAATATTCGAACTGGTCGCCCCGCAGAAAGATGTGCTCGTTGGCCGCGAAGGAACGCTCGACGATGCCGGCTGCGGCCACGTCGATCTCCTCGGGCTTCAGATGGCGCGACCAGGGCGCAATGCGCAGCAGGGTGTCGGAAGAGATCAAGCCGTCATCTCGTCGTGTCGAATCCCACGGCGATCATATTGCATCGCAACAACGCCCGGATGAATTTTGCCTGGGAATTGTCAGGCACAAGACAGTTCCTGATAGCGCTTTCTCCTATCCAGGACCACCGCATTCGACTCGCCGAAGCCCACGCCGGGCGCATCGAGATGCGGCAAAGTGCACCCATCCGGGGCGGCCCGTCATTCGTCGGATGGCGCGGAACCGGCCCGCGGGATAGGCTTGCGCCAAGCGACGAGTTCAACGTCGCGCCACACGATTCCTGAAGAGCGCGCAAAGCGCCGAAGACCGTTCGGGAGGACGACTTGGACTATACGTTGGAAGCGCGCGGAGTCTCGCTGCGTTTCGGCGGGGTGAAAGCCCTGACCGACGTCAGCTTCGGCGTGCGCGAGGGCGAGCTGTTCTCGATCATCGGCCCGAACGGCGCCGGCAAGACCTCGATCGTCAACTGCATGTCCGGCCGCTACAAGCCGACCGAGGGCCGCCTGCTCCACCGCGGGCGCGACATCACCGGCCTGCCGCCGAACGCGCGCGCCAATATCGGCATCGGCCGCACCTTCCAGAACCTCGCGCTGTTCCACCACATGAGCGTGCTCGACAACATCATGGTCGGGCGCCATCACCTGTTGAAGAACAACTTCCTGACGGGATCACTGTACTGGCTGACCGGCGCGCGGCGCGAGGAGCTGAAGCATCGCGAAAAGGTCGAGCAGATCATCGACTTTCTCGACCTGCAGTCGGTGCGCAAGGCGCCGGCCGGTACCCTCTCCTACGGCCTGCGCAAGCGCGTCGAGCTCGCCCGCGCCATGGCGCTGGAGCCGCATCTCATCCTCCTCGACGAGCCGATGGCCGGCATGAACTTCGAGGAGAAGGAGGACATGGCCCGCTACATCGTCGACCTCAACGAGGAATACGGCATGACGGTCGTGATGATCGAGCACGACATGGGCGTGGTGATGGACATCTCCCACCGCGTCATGGTGCTCGATTTCGGCCGCAAGATCGCGGAGGGCGATCCCGCCGCGGTGCTCGCCGATCCCCACGTCAAGCGCGCCTATCTCGGCGAGGAGGACGAGCTGCTGGTCGATCCCGACGAGGCGCCGTCCATCGCGGAGGACGCGGCATGATGGACTATGCAGGCCGGGTCAAGCAGGCCGACACCTATCCGAAGCTGCTGCGGCTGAATGCGAAAGAACACGGCCGTGAGATCGCGCTGCGCGAGAAGGATCTCGGTCTCTGGCGCACCTTCACCTGGGCCGACTACCAGACGCGCGTGCGCGACTTCGCGCTCGGGATGGTCGAGCTGGGTCTCGGCAAGGACGACGTGATCGGCGTCATCGGCGACAACCGGCCGGACTGGGTGGCGGCGGAGATCGCAACGCATGCGATCCGCGGCCACAGCCTCGGCCTCTATCGCGACGTGCTCGACGACGAGGCCGCCTATCTCCTGAACTATGGCGAGGCGCGGCTGGTGTTCGCCGAGGACGAGGAGCAGGTCGACAAGCTGCTCAACCTCGCCGAACGCGTGCCGGCACTGAAGCACATCATCTATTCCGACCCGCGCGGCATGCGGAAGTATGACGATCCGAGATTGATGCCGGCCGACAAGCTGGCCGAGCTCGGCCGCGCCCGGGCTGCGCGCGAGCCCGATCTCTACGACCGGATGGTCGATGCCACGGTCGGCGACGACGTCGCCATCCTCTGCACCACGTCGGGCACGACCTCTCATCCCAAGCTCGCGATGCTCTCGGCCGCGCGCGTGCTCAAGCATTGCGCGACCTATCTCGCCTTCGACCCCAAGGGGCCGGAGGATGAATACGTCTCGGTGCTGCCGCTGCCCTGGATCATGGAACAGGTCTACGTGCTCGGCAAAGGCCTGCTCTGCCGGATGAAGGTCAACTTCGTCGAAGAGCCGGACACGCTGATGAACGACTTCCGCGAGATCGCGCCGACCTTCGTGCTGTTCGCGCCGCGCGTATGGGAGCAGATCGCCGCCGACGTCCGCGCCGCCGTGATGGATGCCTCGCCGCTGAAGCAGCGGCTGTACCACGTGGGCATGTCGGCTGGCCTTGCGGCGCTGGAGAAGGGCCAGCATTCGGGTTTCGCCGACATGCTGCTGTTCCGCGCCTTGCGCGACCGGCTCGGCTTCACCCGGCTGCGTTCGGCCGCCACCGGCGGAGCCGCGCTTGGGCCCGATACGTTCAAGTTCTTCCGCGCCATGGGCGTGCCGCTGCGCACGCTGTACGGTCAGACCGAACTGCTCGGCGCCTACACGCTGCATCCTGACGACAAGGTCGATCCGGACACCACGGGCGTGCCCATGGCCGCGGACATCGAGATCAAGATCGACCAGCCGGATAGCCAGGGCATCGGCGAGATTCTGGTGCGCCATCCCAACATGTTCCTCGGCTATTACAAGAACCCCGAGGCCTCGGCTGCCGATATCAAGGACGGCTGGATGCATTCCGGCGATGCCGGCTATTTCAACGACGCCAGGCAGCTGGTCGTCATCGACCGCATCAAGGACCTCGCCGAGACGTCGCGCGGCGAGCGCTTCTCGCCGCAATATATCGAGAACAAGCTGAAATTCTCGCCCTACATCGCCGAGGCCGTCGTGCTCGGCGCTGGCCGCGAGCATCTCGCGGCGATGATCTGCATCCGCTACTCGATCATCTCGAAATGGGCGGAAAAGAACCGCATCGCCTTCACGACCTATTCCGACCTCGCCTCGCGCAACGAGGTCTATGCGCTCTTGCAGAAGGAGGTAGAGACGGTCAATGCCCATCTGCCGCCCGCCCAGCGCATCACCCGCTTCCTGCTGCTCTACAAGGAGCTCGACGCCGACGACGGCGAGCTGACCCGCACCCGCAAGGTGCGCCGCAGCGTCATCAACGAGAAATACGCAGACATCATCGACGGCATCTATGGCGGCAAGCCGGCGATCCCGGTCGACACCGTCATCCGCTTCCAGGACGGCACGACGCAGCGCATCCGCACGACGCTGAAGGTGGTGGATCTGGGTGGCCATGGACCGATGGCGGAGGCGGCCGAGTGATGCGCTTGCTTTCAAACCCGGTCGTCATGCGCGGGCTTGACCCGCGCATCCATCCCCTTCCGAAAACCTCTCTTGCGATGGATCGCCGGGTCAAGCCCGGCGATGACGAGTGAGACTGACCATGAACTCCGCCTTCCTCATCCAGCTCCTGGTCAACGGCCTCGTGGTCGGCACGCTCTATGGCGTGGTCGCGATGTCGTTCGTGCTGATCTACAAGGCGACGCAAGTCGTCAATTTCGCGCAAGGCGAGCTGCTGCTGATCGGCGCCTGGGTGTGCTGGACGCTGCTCACCAAATTCCAGGTGCCGTTCTGGGCCGGCATGCCGCTGTCGCTGATCTTCATGTTCGCGTTCGGCATCGCCATCCAGGTCGTGATCCTCCGGCCGATGATCGGCGAGCCCATCATCTCGGTCATCATGGTGACCATCGGCCTCTCGACCGTGTTCCAGGCCGCGCTGAAATGGATCTACGGCGTCAACCCGCAGCCATTCCCGCCGGTGTTTTCCAGCAAGGCCGTCGACCTCTTCGGGCTGCAGATCCAGACCGTCTACGTGATGAGCCTGGTCGTGTCCGTGCTGATGATGCTCGGCATGGCCTGGTTCTTCAAAGCCTCGAAATACGGCCTCGCCATGCGCGCCACCGCCTTCAATCAGCAGGTTGCGCAGTCGCTCGGCATCTCCGTCAAGAGCGTGTTCGCGATGGCCTGGGCGATCTCGGCAACAGTCTCGGCGGTCGCCGGCGTCGTCGTCGCCGTGGTCAATGGCGTCTCCTCGGGTCTGTCCGCCTACGGCATCAAGGTGTTTCCGGCGGCGATCCTCGGTGGCCTCGACTCCGTCGGCGGCGCAGTGCTCGGCGGCATCATCATCGGCCTCTTGGAGAACATCGCGCAATATGTCGACAGCCAGTACCTGCACTGGGGCAATCTCTACGAGATCGCGCCGTTCTACGTCCTGATCATCATCCTGATGATCAAGCCCTACGGCCTGTTTGGCACCCGAGACATCGAGCGGATATGAGCATGATCGCCGAAAAGTGGGCACCGGCTTTCGGTAACGATCATGCTCAAACAAAGAAGAACGGCGAGCCCATGACGCAACTCAAGCCTGAGGCGAGATAGAAGCCCATCATGGTCGCACGTTCCACCATTCCCGCCGGTGACTTCCGCACCTCCTACGCGGCCGACACCACGATCTTCCCGACCACGACCAGCCGCAATTTCGCGATCGCCGGCGTGATCCTGCTGTGCTTCGCACCACAGGTATTCTCGGAGTTCTGGCTGTCGATCGCGATCCAGATCGGCATCTTCTCGATCGCAGCCCTCGGCCTGAACATCCTGGTCGGCTTCACCGGCCAGATCTCGATCGGCCAGGCCGGCTTCTTCCTGCTCGGCGCCTTCACCTCGGCCTACCTTAACAACGCCTATGCGATCCCGGTGTTCTTCGCGATTCCGCTCGCCGGCGTGGTCACCGCGCTGGTCGGGCTCGTGTTCGGCCTTCCCGCCGCGCGGCTGAAGGGGCTCTATCTCGTCATCGCGACGCTCGCCGCGCAATACATCCTGCTCGACTTCTTTTCACGGGCCGAGTGGTTCTCCGGCGGCTCGGTGCCTGCGTCGGCCAATCCGTTCTCGATCTTCGGCTACACGCTGCGCGGCGACCGGCAATATTTCTACGTCGTTCTCGCCTATGTGCTGGTCTGCTACATCCTGGTCACCAATCTGATGCGCACCCGCGACGGCCGGGCGCTGATCGCGATCCGCGACCATTATCTCTCGGCCGAGATCATGGGCATCAACCTGACCAAATACCGGACGCTGTCGTTCGGCCTCGCCGCCTTCTTCGCGGGCATCGCAGGCGCGCTGTATGCGCACTACCAGCTGGTGGTCTCGCAGGAAGGATTCGGCATCGAGCGCTCGATCCTGTTCCTGGCCATGATCATCATCGGCGGCACCGGCTCGATCATGGGTACCTTGATGGGGACGGCCTTCGTGGTGCTGCTGCCGGAATCGATGGAATGGCTCAGCCATCATCTCAAGGGCGGCGCGATCGACAAGGCGCTCGCGCTCAACAACAATATCACCTTCCTGCGCGAGATCGCGATCGGCCTGATCATCATCGGCTTCCTGATGTTCGAGCCGGACGGGCTGGCGCATCGCTGGCGGCAGATCAAGACATATTGGAAGCTCTACCCGTTCTCGCATTGATTCCAACCAACAGGGACCGGCGACAATCCGGCCCGGACCACCACAGGAGGAAGCACTATGACGATCAAATCATGGCTCGGCTCGGCGGCGCTCGCGCTGCTGGCAGGCACCTTCGCCAGCTCGGCGCAAGCGCAGCAGATCGCGATCGGCCATCTGCAGGATCTCTCGGGCGGCACGTCGGACGTCGGCACGCCCTATGGCCAGGCCGTGGTCGACACCTTTGCCTGGGTCAACAAGAACGGCGGCATCGGCGGCAAGCAGCTCGCGGTCGACAGCAACGACTACGGCTACCAGGTGCCGAAGGCGATCGCGCTGTACAAGAAGTGGTCGGCGCCGGACAACAAGGTCGCCGCGATCATGGGCTGGGGCACCGCCGACACCGAGGCGCTGACCGGCTTCCTCGCTAACGACAAGATCCCGGACATGTCCGGCTCCTACGCCGCCGCGCTGACCGACCCGGAAGGCACCAGCGGCAAGGCCAAGCCCGCGCCCTACAACTTCTTCTACGGCCCGAGCTACTCGGACGCGCTGCGCGCCGAGCTGACCTGGGCGGCCGAGGACTGGAAGGCGAAGGGCAAGCCCGGCAAGCCGAAATTCGTCCACATGGGCGCCAACCATCCCTACCCCAACGCGCCGAAGGCCGCGGGCGAAGCGCTCGCCACCGAGCTCGGCTTCGAGGTGCTGCCGCCGCTGGTGTTCGCGCTGGCGCCGGGCGACTACAGCGCACAGTGCCTGAGCCTGAAGAGCTCCGGCGCCAACTACGCCTATCTCGGCAACACCGCGGCCTCCAACATCTCGGTGATGAAGGCCTGCAAGAATGCCGGCGTCGACATCCAGTTCCTGTCCAACGTCTGGGGCATGGACGAGAACGCCGCCAAGACCGCGGGCGATGCCGCTGACGGCGTGATCTTCCCGCTGCGCACCTCGGTCGCCTGGGGCGGCGATGCGCCGGGCATGAAGACGGTGCAGGAGATCTCGAAGATGTCGGATCCCACCGGCAAGATCTATCGCCCGGTGCACTACGTCGCCGCGGTCTGCTCGGCGCTCTACATGAAGGAAGCGCTCGACTGGGCGGCGAAGAACGGCGGCGCCACCGGCGAGAACGTCGCCAAGGGCTTCCACCAGAAGAAGGACTGGGTGCCGGCCGGCATGGAAGGCGTCTGCAGCCCCTCGACCTGGACCGAGAAGGACCATCGCGGCACCATGAAGGTCGACCTCTATCGTGCCCGCGTCACCGGGCCGACCGATGGCGACCTCAACGACCTCATGGCCAAGGGCGTCATCAAGCTCGAGAAGGTCAAGACCATCGAGCTGCCGCGCAAGGCCGAATGGGCGGGTTGGTAAGCTGTTGAGCTGCTGCCGAGCAAGCTCTGCAGCAACTCCACACACGATCGTCATCCCCGCGAAAGCGGGGATCCAGTACGCCGCGGCTTCTCGGTGAAGCAACGGCGTCTCTGGAATACTGGGTCCCCCGCCTTCGCGGGGGACGACAGCGGTGGACAACCACGATGACCGAAACACTCGACTCTCCGCGAACCGGCACAACCAGCGCGACAGCAGCCCCTCTGCTCTCCGTGCGCAACATCGAGGTCGTCTATGACGACGTCATCCTGGTGCTGCGCGGGCTGAGCCTCGACGTCCCGAAGGGCGCCATCGTCGCGCTGCTCGGCGCCAATGGCGCCGGCAAGTCGACGACCTTGAAGGCGATCTCCGGTCTGCTCAAGACCGAGGATGGCGAGGTCACACGCGGCGAGATCATGTTCGACGGCGCGCGCATCGACGGCATCGATCCCGAGAAAATCGTCCGCCGCGGCATCTTCCAGGTCATGGAAGGCCGGCGCATCGTCGCCGACATGACCTCGCTGGAAAACCTCAAGCTCGGCGCGTTCACCCGCAGCGATCGCGAAGTCTCAAAAGACATCGAGATGGTGTACAACTACTTCCCGCGGCTGAAGGAGCGCACCGGCCTGGCCGGTTATCTGTCCGGCGGCGAGCAGCAGATGCTGGCGATCGGGCGCGCGCTGATGGCGCGGCCGAAGATGATCCTGATGGACGAGCCGTCGATGGGTCTCTCGCCGCTGCTGGTCAAGGAAGTGTTCGCGATCATCAAGGAGATCAACCGGGATCTCGGCGTCACCATTCTGCTGGTCGAGCAGAACGCGCGCGCGGCGCTGTCGGTCGCCAGCCACGGCTACATCATGGAGCAAGGCAAGGTGGTGCTCGACGGCACCGCGGATGCGCTGCGCGACAATGAGGACGTCAAGGAATTCTACCTCGGCGGCGCCGGCGACCAGCGCAAAAGCTTCAAGAACCTGAAGAGCTTCAAGCGGCGAAAGCGGTGGCTGTAGCTCTTTCTTCTCCCTCTCCCCGTTCTTACGGGGAGAGGGTCGGGGTGAGGGGCAGCTCCGGGCACCGCGCCTGCTGAGAGCCCCCCTCACCCGCATCGCATCTGGCGATGCGATGCGACCTCTCCCCGCACGCGGGGAGAGGTGAAGCGGCACCTGGGGACCTGACATGACCACCCACTACGACGCCCTCGAGACCCGTGATCCCGCCGAACGCGAGCAGGATCTGTTCGGCCGCCTGCCCGACGTGCTGCGTGCGGCGATGAACGCGCCGGCCTATGCGGCGCTGCTGCAGGGTATCGATCCACAGGACATCACAAGCCGTGCCGCGCTCGCCCAGCTTCCCGTGCTGCGCAAGTCCGAGCTCCCTGCCCTGCACAAGGCGGCGCCGCCGTTCGGCGGCTTCGTCGCGCGACCGCCCGGGGCATTCTCGCGCCTGTTCACCTCGCCCGGGCCGATCTTCGAGCCGGAGGCCGCGCACGCTGATCCCTGGCGCGGCGCCCGCGCGCTGTTCGCGGCCGGCTTTCGCAGCAGTGACGTCGTGCTCAACACCTTCAGCTATCACCTCACGCCCGGCGGCTTCATCTTCGACGCGTCGGCACGCGCGCTCGGCTGCGCGGTGATCCCCGCCGGTCCGGGCAATACCGAGGCGCAGTTCGAGCTGATCGAGGCGTACCGTCCGGTCGGCTACAGCGGCACGCCCGACTTCCTGAAGATCCTGCTCGACGCCGCCGCGACCGCCGGCCGCGACGTCTCCTCCCTCAAGCGCGCGCTGGTGTCGGGCGCGGCGTTCCCGCCGTCGCTGCAGGCCGAGATCAAGGCGCGCGGCATCGATGCCTACCAGGCGTTCGGCACCGCCGATCTCGGCATCATCGCCTATGAGACATCAGCGCGCGACGGCATGGTCGTGAACGAGGACCTCATCTTCGAGATCGTCCGCCCCGGCACCGGCGATCCCGTGGCGGACGGCGATGTCGGCGAGATCGTCGTGACCTCGCTCGATCCTGACCATCCCTGGATTCGCCTGGCGCTCGGCGACCTCACCGCCGCCTTGCCCGGCCTCAGCGCCTGCGGCCGCACCAACATGCGCATCAAGGGCTGGATGGGCCGCGCCGACCAGACCACCAAGGTCAAGGGCATGTTCGTGCGGCCCGAGCAGGTCGCCGAGATCGGCAAGCGCCATCCCGAGCTCGGCCGCCTTCGTCTGGTCGTCACCCGCGCCGGCGAGACCGATGCGATGACGTTGAAGGCCGAATGCGCCTCGCCGGCAGACGGGCTGCAAGAGGCACTCGCCACCAGCCTGCGCAGCGTCGCCAAGCTCGGCGGCCAAGTCGAGCTGGTCGCGCCGGGCACGCTGCCGAACGACGGCAAGGTGATATCAGACGAACGCTGAGCCTGGTTCCTGCAACCGAGGCGAAGCCCTGCGGCGACGGCATGAGCCGCGCCCTGCGCACGTCCCATGCGCAATTGTCGCCTCCCGCGCGCTCTCCTATACAGCCATGTCACGTTCCCTGGAGTTCGTCCGCATGGCCTTCCCGCGCGCGTCCAAAGCCCTGTCCCGCTTCACCGTGCTCGATCTGACGCGGGTGCGCGCCGGCCCGACCTGTGCGCGGCAGTTCGCCGACTGGGGCGCCAACGTCATCAAGATCGACGCTGTCATGGAGGATGGCGGCGAGGCGCTCGGCGGCCCGCGCCGCGGTTCCGACTTCCAGAACCTGCATCGCAACAAGCGGGCGATGACGCTCAACCTGAAGGACCCGAAGGGCGTCGACGTGTTCATGCGGCTCGCCAAGCAGGCCGACGTCGTCATCGAGAACTATCGTCCCGACGTGAAGACCAAGCTCGGCATCGACTACGAGGCCGTGCGCAAGGTCAATCCGCGCATCGTCTATGGCAGCATCTCCGGCTTTGGCCAGGACGGTCCCTATTCCAAGCGGCCGGGCTTCGACCAGATCGCGCAAGGCATGGGCGGGCTGA
The DNA here is from genome assembly GCF_051168435.1 of Bradyrhizobium sp. HKCCYLR20261. NCBI lineage: Bacteria > Pseudomonadati > Pseudomonadota > Alphaproteobacteria > Hyphomicrobiales > Nitrobacteraceae > Bradyrhizobium > Bradyrhizobium sp. HKCCYLR20261. Next base: position 171,024 of record NZ_JBNPUZ010000007.1, on the reverse strand, counting down.
TGTCGATCACCGGCGCGCCCGGCGAAGGCCCGATGCGTGCGGGCATTCCGATCGCCGATCTCTCCGCCGGCCTGTCCTGCGCGATGGGCATCCTCACCGCGCTGCTCGAGCGCGAAGTCTCCGGCGAAGGCCAGTGGGTGCAGACCTCGCTGTTGCAGGCGCAGATCTTCATGCTCGACTTCCAGGCCGCGCGCTGGCTGATGGAAAAGGACGTCGCGCCGCAGGCCGGCAACAATCATCCGACCAGCATCCCGACCGGCGTCTTCAAGACCTCCGACGGCTACATCAACATTGCCGCGACCGGCGGGCGGATCTGGGAGCGGCTGTGCCAGACGCTCGGCGCGCCCGAATGGATCGACAATCCGGACTACGCCACGGCGCCGGCGCGCTCGAAGAACCGCGACGCGCTCAATGCCGAGATCAACGCGCGCACGCTTTCAAAAACCAGCGAGCAATGGGTCGCCGAGCTCAACGCCGCCGGCGTGCCCTGTGGGCCGATCTACGCAATCGATCAGATGTTCGAGGATCCGCAGGTCAAGCATCTCGGCATGGCGCAGCCGGTGCCGAGCGACGACGGCCGCGACATCACGCTGGTGGCGCAGCCCTTCACCTTGTCCCGCACACCGACCCGCATGGCGGCGCGGCCGCCGGAGTTCGGCGAGCAGACCGAGGAGATCCTCTCCGAGTTCGGCTTCACCGACGGCGAGATCGCCGATCTCCGCCTGCATCGTGTCGTGTGAGCAGGTGCAATATGACGAAGCCGCGGCATCCCGTCGCTGTGGCCCAGATGTCACCACGTTGGAACTTCGACCTTGACCGGATTGAGGCCGAGGCAAGACCGCGTTAATCTCTTCTCATCAGTTGACGCGGACCTGAGGTGGCCCGCGGGCGTAAGGAGTAGCGGGTCATGAGCGCATCCGAGTTGAACGAGTTTCTGACGGCGATGGACATGGTCCGCGACGTCAACGCGGCCGCTCTGACCAAGGACAGCGCTGTCCTGTTCGACGAGACGGTGCTCGACAACGACTCGGATTGGTACCACCTGCCGGTCGAGGAGACCGTCAACTGAGACGGAGCTGACGCCAGCACGCGCGCGTCCTGTCGATGTAGTATCACCAAGCCTTCGTTCGATGAACCGGACGGAGGCTTTTGCTTGTCTCGTCCCGCTGATGAGCAGGCCGTCCTGACGAGGACAGCACAAAAAAAGCCCGACGCAAGCGCCGGGCAAGGGATCGTCTCGGGAGGAAACATCAGGGCGCGATGACCATCCGTGAGGCGTCACCACGCTGAGCAGGACGAAATCTGCCCATGAATGAAGCCTACCACCGCTCTGCCTAAAAAGCTGTCATCGCAAAGACACAACCTCTGGAGAAGCGCCGGGGCGAATCGAACAACGGTCCGCCGCAGTCAATCCGGCCTGTCGCGACCGTGTCGGTGGTGCCACAGTCCGGCCGCGAACCGCGCGGCGCTGCAATTCACCCAAAAAGTCACAGTTCCCGTCTCCGCATTTTTGCGTGCTTTGGATGACGGCCTCTGTCCGTCGATCGGCACCGGCCCTGACTTCGAGCTGCGCAAAGGGCTGGCGTGCTGATTCCAGAAACATCGAACACCGATCGTGCGGCCGGTTCTCTCCGACGGACCCGCCTGCATTGGCTCACGGCGACCACGGCGCTGCTATCGCTCGCACTGGCAAGCCCAGCGCTCGCCCAGGCGACCAGCGGCGGCTCCGGCGGCAACGTCAACGGCATCGGCAACGGCGGCGCCAGTTCGGCAACCGGCACCGGAGCGAATGGTGTTGCGGGCAGCAACCTCACGCAAGGGGGCGGCGGCGGCGGCGCAGGCGCGATCGGCGGTGACGGTGGTGGCGATTACTCCGGCGCGTTCAGCGGCGGCCGGGGCGGCGTAGCGCCGGGCGAACAGGGGAATAGCGGCCAGGGCGGCGGCGGCACGTCGAGCGGCGGCGGTGGCGGTGGCGGCGCTCATGGTGCGGTGGTCACGACGGACGGCAGCAATACTGCGACCATTACTGGCGGCTATGGCGGACGCGGCGGCTCCGCCAGCCTGAGCTGGGGCGGTGGTGGCGGCGGCGCAGCCGGCTATGGGCTCGTCATCGACGGCACTGGCCTCAACTACACCAACACCGGCGCGATCGCCGGTGGCATCGGCGGTCCGGGCGGCACGGCCAACAACAATGGGCATGGCGGCGCCGGCGGCGATGGCGGCTACGGCGTCTATCTGACCGGCACGGGCGTTCTCACCAATTCCGGCAGCATCACCGGCGGCAACGGCGGCGACGGCGGCAATGCTCTCAACAGCAGCCAGCCCAACGCGGGCGGGGACGGAGGCAATGGTGGCGCGGGCGTCGTCTTCGCGACCGGCGGCACGCTGATCAATTCCGGCAGCATCACGGGCGGCGCGACAGGCATCCGCGGCATCGGCGGCAGTTCGTCTAATGGCGTCTTCGGGTCAGCGGGCAACGGCGTGCGCGGGGCCAATCTCACCGTCATCAACAGCGGCGCGATCTCGGCGGGATCCAATTTGAGCGGCGATCCCTTGTTCGACGCCAACGCCATCACCTTCACCGGCGGCAGCAACGTGCTGGAGATCTGGGCGAGCTCACTCATCAACGGCAATGTGGTCGGCACCGGCAGCGACACGTTCCGGCTGGGTGGCGCGGCGAACGGCACATTCGACGTCTCCAGCATCGGCGGCTCGGCGCAGTATCAGGGCTTCTCGAGCTTCGTGAAGACCGGCACCAGCACCTGGACGTTGACCGGCACCACGGCCGCCGTCACGCCCTGGGCGATCAACCAGGGCACGCTTGCGGTTTCCTCCGATGCCAATCTCGGCGCGGCCTCCGGCGGGCTCTCCTTCGGCGGCGGCACGCTGCAAGTTCTGGCGGGCTTCAGCTCCAGCCGCAACATCACGCTCAATGCCGGCGGCGGCAGCTTCGACACCAACGGCTACAACGCCACGCTCAGCGGCACGATCTCCGGCAGCGGCGGCCTGACCAAGTTCGGCACCGGAGTCCTGACGCTGAGCGGGATCACCAGCTACGCCGGCGACACTCTCGTCAGCGGCGGCACGCTGCGGACCGGCGCGTCCGGCGTTCTCTCGGTCGCCAGCAGCTACATGATCGCGACAGGTGCGACGCTCGACCTCGATGGCACCGGCCAGACCATCGGCGGGCTCAGCGGCAGCGGCAACGTGCTGCTCGGGAGCAACGGCTCGCTGGCGATCGGCGACAATGGCGGAGCCGCGGTGTTCTCCGGCACGATTTCGGGCAACGGCACCTTCGTCAAGAGCGGGCCCGGACTCCTGACGCTCAGCGGCACCAACACATACAGCGGCCTGACCATCGTCGATGGCGGCACGCTGCGCGCGGGCGCGGCCGGCGCCTTCGCACCTTTGAGCTCTTTCGAGGTCGATAGCGGCACCACGCTCGATCTCAACGGCTTCAACCAGACCATCGCCTCGCTCACCGGCGGGGGCGCCGTGCTGCTCAGCGCGGGCACGCTGACATCGGGCGGCGACAATACCAGCACGAACTTCCTCGGCACGATCTCCGGCAGCGGCGGCTTCACCAAGGTCGGCACCGGCACGATGCGGTTCGACGGAGCGACCACCTACACCGGCGCGACGACGATCAGTGCTGGTACCCTGCAGGCCGGCGCCTCCGGCGTGCTCGCCTCGGCCAGCGCGTTCATGATCGCGTCAGGCGCGACGCTCGATCTCAACGGCTTCGATCAGGCCATCGGCTCGCTGGCCGGCAGCGGCAATGTCCTGCTCGGCGCGGCAATGCTGACGGCGGGCGGCAACAACGGCAATACCAGCTTCTCCGGCGCGATCTCCGGCAGCGGCGGCTTCACCAAGACCGGCACCGGCCGGATGACGCTCACCGGCACGAACAACTATACCGGCGCCACCATCGTCAACGGCGGCGTGCTGGAAGTCGCCGGCGCCATCACCAATACCTCGGGCGTGACGGTCAATGCCGGCGGCACGCTGATGGGCGCGGGTCTCGTCGATCCGCCGATGACGGTGAGCATCAACAATGGCGGCACGCTGGCGCCGGGTAACGGCACCGCCGGCTCGTCGATGACCATCATCGGCAATCTCGCCTTCCAGTCGGGCGCGGTCTATCTGGTGCAGCTCGATCCGACGACGGCTTCGTTCGCCAGCGTGAGTGGATCTGCCTCCCTCGGCGGTGCGACCGTCAACGCCGTGTTCGGCACCGGCGGCTATGTCGACAAGCGCTACACGATCCTGACGACCAGCGGCGGCATCTCCGGCAGCTTCGGATCGGTCGTGAAGACCAACCTGCCTTCCGGCTTCAAGACCAGCCTGAGCTACGACGCCAACAACGCCTATCTCGACCTGGTCCTCGCCTTCGCCCTGCCCGGTGGCCTCAACGGCAATCAGAAGGCGGTCGGCGACACGTTGTCGGCCTACTTCGATCGCACCGGCGACATTCCGGTGGTGTTCGGCCGATTGAACCAGGCTGGTCTGACGCAGACCTCTGGCGAGAGCGCCACGGGCGTGCAGCAGACCACCTTCAATGCGATGAGCCAGTTCGCCGGCCTGCTCACCGATCCGTTCGCGCAACGCCAGGGCAGCGGTGGTGCGAGCAGCTACGCCGACGCGGCGCGCAAACGCACCGATGCCTTCGCGATGCTGCCCGACGACAGGCCAGCGGACTTCGCGCAACGCTGGAACGTGTGGGCGGCCGGCTTCGGCGGCTCGCAATCCACCAGCGGCAATGCGAGCGTCGGCTCCAACGACACCACCAGCCGCCTTGCCGGCACCGCCGTCGGCGCCGACTATCGGATCGCGCCGCGCACCATCGCAGGCTTTGCCCTCGCCGGAGGCGGCACGAGCTTCAGCGTCAACGGCCTCGGCTCCGGCCGCTCCGACCTGTTCCAGGCCGGCGCCTATCTGCATCACCATGTCGGCCCTAGCTATCTGCGGGCGGCGCTGGCCTATGGATGGCAGGACGTCACCACCGACCGCACCGTCGCAATTTCTGGCACGGACCGGCTGCGCGCGAGCTATCAGGCCAATGCGTGGACCGGCCGCATCGAGGGCGGCACGCGCTTCGTCGCGCCGCTCGGCGGCATCGGCGTCACGCCCTACGCGGCAGCGCAGGTGACCAGCTTGCGCCTGCCCACTTATATCGAACAGGCCACCGCCGGCGCCGCGACCTTCGCCCTGACCTACGCAGGGAAGACCGTCACCGACACGCGCACCGAGCTCGGCCTGCGCTCCGACAAATCCTATGCATTGGCAGACGGCAATCTCACCCTGCGCGGCCGCCTCGCGTGGGCTCACGACTTCAATCCCGATCGCTCCGTCGCCGCGACGTTCCAGACGCTGCCCGGCGCGAGCTTCGTCGTCAACGGCGCAGCGCAGGCGCGCGACTCTGCATTGACCACGACCTCAATCGAGATGAACTGGCTGAACGGCTGGAGCGCGATGGCGACGTTCGAGAGCGAAGTGTCGAACGTGACGCGGTCGTATGCCGGCAAAGGGACAGTGCGCTACGCGTGGTGAGAGCCGGTGTGGCGATTGACACCGCCGAATTGATAGGCGCGTGGCCCATCGCGCCTCCAACGTCATTCCGGGGCAATCGACAGCGCGAAGCCGCGCAGCGGCTACGCGTTGGCGATTGAACGCGGAATCCCGAGCTGTCGAAAAGAACGCCAACTCATCTCCAGATTCCGGGTTCAAGGCCTGCGGCCTTGCCCCGGAATGACCGTGGGTGGAAGACCGCGCCTAAGCCTCAGCCTTCGCTGCCGGCGGGCTCGACTTGCTGACGCTCGCCACCAGCCGATCGATCAACGGCCAGAACAGCAGCACGATCGCCAGTGTCGTGATGGTGCCGACGAGACCGTTCGCCCAGAACACCTTCATGTTGCCGCCCGAGATGATCATCGACTGCCGGAAGGCGTCCTCGGCGCGGCTGCCGAGCACCAGCGCCAGCGTGAAAGGCGCCAGCGGAATCTTGATCTTCTTGAAGACGTAGCCGACGACGCCAAAGCCGAGCATCAGCCAGACGTCGAACATCGCGTTCTGAATCGCATAGGCGCCGATCGCGCAGGACACCACGATCATCGGCGCCACCGCCGCGAACGGCACGCGCAGGATCGAGGCGAAGATCGGCACGGTGGACAGCACCAGCACCAGGCCGACGACGTTGCCGAGATACATCGAGGCGATCAGGCCCCAGACGAAATCCTTGTGCTCCACAAACAAGAGCGGGCCGGGATTGAGACCCCACACCATCAGGCCGCCGAGCAGGATCGCCGCGGTGCCCGAGCCGGGAATGCCGAGCGCGAGCATCGGCAGCAGCGCGGCGGTGCCCGAGGCGTGCGCCGCCGTCTCAGGCGCGAACACGCCCTCGATGCGGCCCTTGCCAAAGCTGTCCTGGTCCTTGGAGAAGCGCTTGGCGAGGTTGTAGCCCATGAAGGAGGCCGCGATCGCGCCGCCCGGCGTGATGCCGAGCCAGCAGCCGATCACCGAGGAGCGGAACAGCGTCATCCAGTATTTCGGCAGGTCCTTCCAGACGGCGAGCACCGTGCGCAGCGAGATCGACGCGGCGTGACCGCGCAGCGCCAGGCGCTCCTCCATCGTCAGCAGGATCTCGCTGATGCCGAACAGGCCGATCACGGCGACCAGGAAGTTGATGCCGCGCAAGAGATCAGTCGAGCCGAAGGTCATGCGCAGCTGGCCCGAGACGGTGTCCATGCCGACGCCGGCGAGCAGCAGGCCGAGTGCCATCGCGATGACGGTCTTGTGCTTGTCCTCACGTCCCAAGCCGACGAAGGAGCAGAAGGTGAGCAGATAGACCGCGAAGAACTCGGGCGGGCCGAACTTCAAAGCGAAGGACGAGATCCACGGCGCCAGGAAGGTGATCAGCAGCACCGCGACCAGCGAGCCGATGAAGGACGAGGTGAAGGCCGCGGTCAGCGCCTCCGCCGCCTTGCCCTGCTGCGCCATCGGATAGCCGTCGAAGGTGGTCGCCACCGACCAGGCCTCGCCGGGAATGTTGAACAGGATGGAGGTGATCGCGCCGCCGAACAGAGCGCCCCAATAGATGCAGGACAGCATCACGATGGCCGAGGTTGGATCCATCGAGAAGGTCAGCGGCAACAGGATGGCGACGCCGTTGGGGCCGCCGAGCCCCGGCAAGACGCCGACAAACACGCCGAGCACCAGCCCGACCATCATCAAGAGCAGCGTCTTCCAGGTCAGGAGGACCGCGAACCCGTGCAGCAGCAGACCCAGAGCTTCCATTACTTGGCTTCCATTGGTCAGTTCCACTTACTCCGTCATCGCGAGGAGCGAAGCGACGACGCGATCCAGGAGTTGTCAGGCTCGAGTCTGGATTGCTTCGCTTCGCTCGCAATGACGGTGGGAGGATTGTTAGTGCCCGAACGCCGCTTCGAGCGGTCCCTTGGGCATGATCACGTCGAACACGACATCGAAGGTCACGAACATCACGGCGCTGAACAGGAACGCCGTGAGCAGCGACTTCCAGATCGCGATCTTGCCGACGATGCGCATGAAGCCGGCGATCAGGAGGAAGCTCGCGACATAGATGCCGAGGAACTGCATGGCGATGCAGAACAACAGCGTGGGGACGAACACCGCCATCACGCGGCGCAGCTGCGCCCGCGTGACGAAGGTCTCGACCGCCTCCTTGCGCGACAGGAACGCGGCGGCGATGCCGTAGAGGCTGGCACCGCCGAGAATGACCGAGAGGTAGAACGGGAAGTAGCCGGGCTCGGGACCGGTCGAGTCCCAGGACGCGCCGGTCCGCCAATTGTCCCAGGCCAGCAGGACAGCGAGCCCGAGCAGCAGCAGCGACACCGCCACGTCGACCGTCCGGTTGGATGTCACGGACGGAGAGTTCTCCTCCGGCGCAGTGGGATCGTCGACCGCGATCTCGAGCTCAGCGTTGGACATGGATCCTGCTCCCCTCGCCCCGTCCTACTTCGCGACGAAGCCGGCTTCAGTCATCAGCTGCTTGTTGAGCGAGCCGTCCTCTTCCAGGAACTGCAGCATGTCCTTGCCGGTGAGAAAGATCGGCTTGAGCGCCTGCTTTTCCATGTAGTCCTTGTATTCCGGCGTCTGCACCAGCTTGCTGAACAGGTCGACGTAGAACTCCTGCTGCTCCTGGGTCACCTTGCCCGGCAGGAACATGCCGCGCAGCATCAGATACTGCACGTCGAGACCCTGCTCCTTGCAGGTCGGGATGTCGTTCCAGGACTGCGTCTCCGTGACCTTGGTGGTGTAGGAGATGCGCTCCTTGTCGAACACGCAGAGCGGACGCACCTGGCCTGCACGCCAGACTTCAAGGTTCTCGGAAGGATTGTTGACGTTGGCCTCGGTGTGGCCGCCGACCAGCTGGGTCGCGGCCTCGCCGCCGGACTTGTACGGCAGATAGGAAAACTTGGCGCCGGTCTTCTTCTCGAGGAAGACGGTCAGCACGTGATCCTCACGCTTCGAGCCGGTGCCGCCGAGCTTGAACGGCGAGCTCGATGCCTTGGCGGCGTCGATGAACTCCTTCACCGTCTTCGGGCCATTGACGTTGTCCCACAGCACGAACTGGTCGAGCGCGATCACGGCGACCGGCGACAGCTCGCGCCAATCGAACGGCAGCTTGGCCGACAGCGGCAGCATGTAGATCAGCGAATAGGCGATCAGCACCTTGTTCGGATCGCCATCGCTGGACTTCATGTACATCAGCGCCTCCGCGCCGGACGCGCCACCCTTCAGCGACACGACGACCGGCTGCTTCAGCAGATTGTTCTTCTGGATTGCGGCCTGCATCATGCGAGCCATCTGGTCGGACGCGCCACCGGCGCCGGCGGCTACGACGATCTCGACCGGCTTGGTCGGTTCCCAGCCGGCAAAGGCCGGCGCACTGGCGAAAAGAGCCGCGGTGGTGGCTGCGATCTTGATCAGGTTACGCACGTGTTTTCATCCCCGTTCGAAGTGCCAGCTTGTATCCTACCAGGATACTGTCGGCTTATTGTGATCACTTCAAGAACACAAGCGAGATGCGGCCTCATGATGTCGTCATAAGGTCGCAAGCCCAGCGTCAGACTACTTGCCCTTCCAGTTTGGCGTCCGCTTGTTCAGGAACGCATCCATGCCCTCGCGGAAATCCTCGCTCATATAGGCCCGCAGAATCAGGTCCTCGCCCTCGTCGCGCGACAGCGTCCGGCGGATGCGGCGCACCGCCTCCTTGGTCACTTCGAGGGTGATCGGCGCATGCGAGGCGACCAGCTTCGCGGTCTCCAATGCGCGCGCCTGCAGCGTGTCGACATCCGGCACGATCTCGTTGAGCAGCCCGAGCGCCAGCGCCTCGGGCGCCTCCACCAGCCGCGCCTTGAAGATCAGATCCTTGGTGCGCGCCGGGCCGATCAGGGACACCACGCGCGAGATGTTTGACATCGACAGGCAATTTCCGAGTGTACGGGCGATCGGAAAACCGATGCGTGTGGTCTCGGTGCCGATGCGGATGTCGCAGCAGGCCGCGATGCCGGCGCCGCCACCGGTGCAGGCGCCAGCGATCGCGGCAATGACGGGGACGCGGCACAACTCCAGCGTGCCGAGCACGCGATCGATGCGCGCCTCGTAGTCGAGCGCGTCCTGCGCCGTCTTGAAGGCGCGGAATTGGGAAATGTCGGTGCCGGAGGCGAACGCCTTGTCGCCGGCACCGGTCAGGATCAGCGCCTTGATCGACCGGTCGGCGTTGATGGCCTCGCAGATCGAGGCCATCTGGTCGTACATCGCGAAGGTCATCGCGTTGCGCGCCTGCGGCCGGTTGAAGGTGATCTTGGCGATGCCGTCGTCGACGGCATAGATGAGATCGTCGGAGCCGCTCGCAGGCGCGTTCATCAGGCCACCTTCGGAATCGGCGCGGCCTCGCGCGCCTTGAGGACATCCATCGCCGCGAGCACGCCACCGGCGCGATGCGGCACATTGGCGAGCGCAAGGCCCATCTCGACGCCGGACAGCGTCCCCATCAGCATCAGGTCGTTGAAGTGACCGATGTGGCCGATGCGGAACACCTTGCCCTTGATCTTGTTCAGGCCGGTGCCGAGCGACATGTCGAAGTTTTCCAGCACGGTCTTGCGGAACGCATCGGCATCGTGCCCCTCGGGCATGACGACGCCGGTCAGCGCCGGCGAATGCGCCTGCGGGTCGGCGCATTGCGTGTCGAGGCCCCAGGCCTTCACGGCGGCGCGCGTCGCGAGGCTGTGGCGGCGGTGGCGCGCGAACACGTTCTCATGGCCCTCCTCCTCCAGCATCTTCAGCGCCTCGTTGAGGCCCATCAGCAGATTGCAGGCCGGCGTATAGGGGAAGGTGCCGAGCTTGTTGAAATTGATGATCTCCTGCCAGTCCCAATAGGAGCGCATGCCGGGATTGGCCTTGGCCACCGCAAGCGCCTTCTCGGAGACGGCGTTGAAGCCGAGCCCCGGCGGCAGCATCAAGCCCTTCTGCGAGCCGGCGACGGAGACGTCGATGCCCCAGGCGTCGTGCTCATACTCCATCGAGCCGAGGCCGGAGATGGTGTCGACCATCAACAGTGCCGGATGGCCGGCGCGATCGAGCGCCTTGCGCACCTCCAGCGGCGGCGTCAGGCAGCCGGTCGAGGTCTCGTTGTGCACGACACAGACGGCCTTGATCTTGTGCGCCTTGTCATCGACGAGGCGCTGCTCGATCGCCGCGATATCGGCACCATGACGCCAATCGCCGGGGATGAAGTCGACGTCGAGCTTGAACTTGTCGGCGATGCCCCGCCACAGCACTGCGAACTGGCCGGTCTCGGCCATCAGCACCTTGTCACCCGGTGCAAGCGTGTTGACGATCGCGGCTTCCCACGCGCCCGTGCCGGACGACGGATAGATGATCACCGGCTGCTTGGTGCGGAAGATCCGCTGCGACGCTGCGAGCACCGCGAAGCCAAGCTCAGCAAACTCGGGGCCGCGATGATCCATCGTCGGCATGTCCATCGCGCGCAGCACGCGGTCGGGCACGTTGGTCGGCCCCGGAATCTGAAGAAAATGCCGTCCTGTGTGCACAGTCATTGGCGTCCATCCCCGGTCATTTGGTTGGTGCGCGGACGTGGCATGCCACGCGCTCGTCGCGCTTTTCTCCCGCCAGACCGCTGGCGTCAACAAAGAAGACGCGAGCACCGATCGCTTCGGGCTGACATCCCTCAGATGCACACGACTCCCTTTCTTCTGTGCAGTGCGACACCAGCCGGAATGACCGGCCGCCGCCCGCGATTTCGCCTTACTTCACAACTGCGAGATGCCGCGGCGCATTGCCGGGCATCGGCTGCTCCAGCAGCGCCATGGCGGCATCGACGCCGCCGCCACGATGCGGCACGCCGGCGACCCGGAGCCCCATCTCGACACCGCTCAGCGCCGCCATCAAGGTCAGCTCGTTGCACTCGCCTAGATGGCCGATCCGGAAGACCTTGCCGGCGACCTTGGACAGGCCGGAGCCGAGCGACATGTTGAAATTGTCCAGCACGACCTGGCGGAACTCATCGGCATTATGGCCGGGCGGCATCAGCACGGCGGTCAAGACCGGCGAATGATCCCTGGGCTCCTGGCACAGCACCTCCAGCCCCCAATGCTCCACCGCCGCGCGGGTCGCAGCCGCGAGCCGCTGATGGCGCGCAAACACCTGATCGAGGCCTTCCTCGAGCAGCATCGCAATTGCCTCGCGCAGGCCGTAGAGCAGGTTCGTCGCCGGCGTGTAGGGGAAGAAGCCGTTCGCATTCAGCTTCAGCATATCCTCCCAGTCCCAGAACGAGCGCGGCATCTTGTTGCTCTTGGCAACCGCGCGCGCCTTGTCAGAGACGGCGTTGAAGCCGAGACCCGGCGGCAGCATGAACCCCTTCTGCGAGCAGGAGACCGCGACGTCGACCTTCCACTCGTCGAAGCGGAAGTCGGCCGAGGCGAGACCTGAGATGGTGTCGACCATCAGCAGCGCCGGATGCTTGGCGCGATCCATCGCCGCGCGCACTTCGGCGATCCGGCTGGTCGCACCGGTCGAGGTCTCGTTGTGCACGACCATGACGGCCTTGAGCTGATGCGCGGTGTCGGCCGCCAGCTTCTCCTCGATCACCGCGGGATCAACGCCGCGGCGCCAATCGCCGGGAATGAAATCGACCTCGATGCCCCAGCGCGCCGCCATCTGCCGCCACAAGGTAGCGAAGTGGCCGGTCTCGACCATCAGCACCTTGTCGCCGGGCGATAGCGTGTTGACGATCGCGGCCTCCCAGGCACCGGTACCGGAGGACGGATAGATGATCACCGGGCTGGTCGTCTTGAAGATCTTCTGCGAGCCGCTGAGCACGGCCTTGCCCAACTCCGCGAACTCGGCGCTGCGATGGTCGATCACCGGCATGTCCATCGCCCGCAGCACGCGCTCGGGCACGGGGCTCGGGCCCGGAATATGCAGGAAATGACGACCTTGGTGACGGGTCACGGCAGAACTCCAGGGAAGCAGCGGCATCAAGGCACCCACAATTGCATGCAATTTTCTCAAGAACAAGAGATCAACGCATGCATTTCTGCAATCGACCCCATCTGTAACTACCGCTACAATGGGCCAGCATGAGTTCCACGATTCCAGATATCGAAACTGTCGATGTGGGCGAGCCGACCAGCCGCCCCTCCCCCGCGCGCGACGAGACCTCGCTTCACGAGGAGATCCTGGCGCGGCTGCGCGACTATATTGTCGAGGGTCATGTCGCCGATGGCGGCCGGCTGTCCGAGCGGCAGCTTTGCGAAATGCTGGGGGTCTCGCGCACGCCATTGCGCGAAGCTCTCAAGGTCCTGGCGGCTGAAGGCCTGGTTGAGCTGCTGCCGAATCGGGGGGCCCGCGTCCGCCCCTTGAGCGCGTCCGACATCCAGGAGCTGTTTGACCTGATGGGCGGCCTCGAAGGCCTCGCCGGCCGCCTCGCCTGCGAGAAGATCTCGGATGAAGAGATCACAAAAATCGAACAATATCATCATGATATGTACGGTTTTTACATGCGCCAGGACATGCAGGGCTATTTCCGCATGAACCAGCTCATCCACCGCGCGATCGTCGATGCCGCCGCCAACGCCACGCTTCATGCGACATATGAAAGTCTCGCAGGGCGTATTCGCCGGGTCCGCTTCTCCGCCAACTTCGCCCGCAAGCGTGAGCGCTGGAGCGAGGCCATGCGGGAGCATGAACTCATCCTCGACGCGCTGCGCCGGCGCGCCGGCAGCGAGCTGTCGGACATCCTGTTCCAGCACCTGCGCAACAAGGGTGCCGCTGCGATCACCTATTTCGCCGAGGATCAGAACGGCACAGCGACCGCGCCCGGCGGCAAGCCGACAGGCTAGACTAAGGTCGAGGTCGCTCCTCTAAAATTGCATGCAATTCGGTTGACGCTGTTCCATAAATGATTGACACCGGGGCAAGGCCCGGTGAACTGCGACGCGACCAGGGCTGATCAGGGATCACCATGCCGAACGCCAAAGCCGGTCCGTCCAGGCTCGAACAGAAGCTCCGTGCCGAGATCACGGGCGACGTTTTCTTCGACCGCTTCAACCGCGGCCGTTACGCCACCGACGCCTCGTTCTACCAGGTCATCCCGGCCGGCGTGGTCGTGCCGCGGACCATGGACGAGGCGCTGCGTGCGCTGGCGATTGCACGCGAGGACGGCCGCATCGTCACCCCGCGCGGCGGCGGCACCTCGCAATGCGGCCAGACCGTCAACGAAGGCATCGTCGTCGACTTCTCCAAACACCTGAACCGCATCGTCTCGCTCGACGTCGAGGGACGCACCTGCGTGGTCGAGCCGGGGATCGTGCTCGACGACCTCAACCGCCAGCTCAAGAAGCACGGGCTGTGGTTTCCGGTGGATGTGTCCACCGCCTCACGCGCCACGATCGGCGGCATGGCCGGCAATAATTCCTGCGGCGGCCGCTCGCTGCGCTATGGCACGATGCGCGACAACACGATCGCCATCGATGCCGCGCTCGCCGACGGCACGCTCGCGCTTTTCGGCGAGGTGCCGCGCGATCTCAACGACGTCAATGCGTCGGACAAGACCCGCGCCCTGTTCCGCGACATGCTGGCATTGGGCGAGCGCGAGGCGGCGGAGATCGCCGACAGCTTTCCGAAGGTGCAGCGCCGCGTCGGCGGCTACAATCTCGATGCCCTGACGCCGCGCAATGCCGCCAACAACCTCGCCCACCTGCTGGTCGGATCGGAAGGCACCCTCGCCTTCTCCACCCGCATCGAGCTGAAGCTGTGGCCGCTGATCCGCACCAAGGTGCTCGGCGTCTGCCATTTCGGCAGCTTCTACGAGGCGATGGATGCCGCCCAGCATCTGGTCAAGCTGAAGCCGATCGCCGTCGAGCTGGTCGACCGCACCATGATCGGGCTAGGCCGTGATATCGCGATGTTCCAGCCGGTGATCGCGGCGGCCGTCCGCGGCGACCCCGACGCCATCCTGGTCGTGGAGTTCGCCGAGGAGACGACAGACGAAAACCTCGCCAAGCTGAAGCAGCTTGGCGAACTGATGGGCGACCTCGGCTTTGCCTGGAGCAACGGGCCACGTAAATGGGGCGGCGTGGTCGAGATCACCGAGCCCGCGCTGCAGACCGCCGTCGCCGATTTCCGCGCCGCCGGGCTCAACGTGATGATGTCGATGAAGGAAGCCGGCAAGCCGGTGTCGTTCGTCGAGGATTGCGCGGTGCCCTTGCCGCATCTCGCCGACTACACCGCGCGCCTCAACGACGTCTTCGCCAGGCACGGCACCCGCGGCACGATGTATGCGCATGCCTCCGAGGGCTGCCTTCACGTTCGCCCCGTGCTGAACCTGAAGCTGGAGAAGGACGTCAAGGCGATGCGGGCCATCGCCGAGGAAGCGTTCGCGATGGTGCGCGAATACAAGGGCTCGCATTCCGGCGAGCATGGCGACGGCATCGTGCGCTCGGAATTCCACGAGCAGATGTTCGGCCCTCGCATCGTCGCCGACTTCAAGGAGATCAAGCAGCGCTTCGACCCCGGCAACGTGCTCAACCCCGGCCGCATCGTCGATCCGCCCAGGATGGACGACCGCACGCTATTCCGCTATCCGCCGGACTATCGCGTCAATGACATCAAGACCGTGCTCGACTGGTCGGCCTATCCCGGCGCCGCCGGCGGCTTCCAGGGCGCGGTCGAGATGTGCAACAACAATGGCGCCTGCCGCAAGCTCGATGGCGGCGTGATGTGCCCGTCCTATCGCGCCACCCGCGACGAGAAGGATGTCACGCGCGGTCGCGCCAACACCTTGCGGCTGGCGATCTCCGGCCAGCTCGGCTCCGGCGCGCTGTCCTCCGACGAGATGATGGAGACCTTGAAGCTCTGCGTCTCATGCAAAGCCTGCCGCCGCGAATGTCCGACCGGTGTCGACATGGCCAAGATGAAGATCGAGGTGCTGGCGGCGCGCGCGAACTCGCATGGCCTCACGCTACGCGACCGGCTCGTGGCCTACCTGCCGCGCTACGCCGATCTCGCCGCCCGCTTCGCGCCGCTGGTGAACCTGCGCAATCAATTCGCGCCGCTGCGCGCGCTGATGGAGCGCGTCGCAGGCATCAGTGCCAAGCGCAAGCTGCCCGCGTTCCGCAGCGACACTTTCCGCGTCGACGCCGAGGCATTCGGTCCCGAGAACGGCCGCGAGGTCGTGCTGTTCGGCGACACCTTCAACCGCGTCTATGAGCGCGAGAATCTCGAGGCCGCGCTGCGCGTGCTGATCGCCGGCGGCTATCGCGTCTACGTGCCAAAGCCGGCCGATGGCGGTCGTGCGCTGTGTTGCGGCCGGACGTTCCTCTCCGCGGGACTCGTCGACGAAGCCAAGTCCGAGCTGCAGCGCCTGGTCGACACCTACGCGCCGTTTGCGTCGCGCGGCGTGCCGATCATCGGGCTGGAGCCGAGCTGCCTGCTGACGCTGCGCGACGAATTGCTGTCGCTGCGCAACGACGCCACGGCCAAGACGATCAGCGCCCACGCCCTGCTGCTCGAGGAATTCTTGGCGCGCGAGGCCGAGAGCGGCCGGCTCGCCCTGCCGCTTGGTCCCCTGCCCGGCAAGGCCTTGTTGCACGGCCATTGCCACCAAAAGTCTTTTGCTGCGTTCAAGCCGGTCGAGCAGGTGCTGCGGCTCATCCCCGAGCTCGCGGTGGAGACCATCGAGTCCTCCTGCTGCGGCATGGCCGGCGCGTTCGGCTATGGCGCCGAGACCTACGAGGTCTCGCTGCAGATGGCGGAGGCCTCGCTGCTGCCGGCGGTGCGCAAGGCTGAAAGCACGACCTTCATCGTCGCCGACGGCACCTCCTGCCGCCACCAGATCCACGACGGCGCCGCCCGCGGCGCCGTCCACGCCGCGCAGCTCCTGGCGATGAGCCTGGATCGGGCGCAGCTGCGCGCGTAGTTCAAGCGTTGGCAGCCGCGGAGCGCGATCTCGATGTTCGTCATTGCGAAGAGCGAAGCGACGAAGCAATCCAGGGTTTCATGCGTGGCCCCTGGATTGCTTCGCTACGCTCGCAATGACGGCAAGAGCCACCTCATTATTCGTTGAACCGACAAAGGACTTCGACATGGCCGACCTCTCGCTCGACACCGCCCGCAAGATCCTCGATGCCACGCTCGCCAAGGGCGTCGAGAAGAAACTGAAGCCGCTCGCCGTGATGGTGCTCGACGCGCGCGGCTGCCTGAAGGCCGCCGTCGCTCAGGACGGCACCAGCCTGATGCGGGCCGAGGTCGCGCATGGCAAGGCCTATGGCGCGCTCGCGCTCGGCCTCGGCTCACGCGCGCTGTTCCAGCGCGCCCAGGAGCAGCCCTATTTCATCGATGCCGTCAACACGCTGGCGCAGGGCCGCATGGTGCCGGTGCCCGGCGGCGTGCTGATCATGGACGGCACCACTTTGCTCGGCGCGGTCGGCGTCTCCGGCGACACGAGCGACAACGACGAGATCTGCGCCGTCGCCGGCATTGAAGCCGCCGGCCTCAAGGCGAATGCGGGCTGAGTTCGTTCAACTCGCCGATACTTGGACTAAGCCGAGCGGCGCCGCTTCGACACGGGGCCGCTCATGGCCTGACGAGCAGACAGCGTCAGGCCCAGCGCGTTGACGATGCGCATGACTGTGCCGAATTCAGGATTGCCGGTCTCGCCCAGCGCCTTGTAGAGGCTCTCCCGGTTGAGACCTGCCTTCTTGGCGATCTCGGCCATTCCCCGGGCGCGGGCGACCAGCCCGAGAGCGTCCCGAACGAAATCAGCATCACCGGATTCGAGCGCAGCAGCAATATAGGCCGTCTGGCGTTCCGGCGTGTCCAGATAGTCGGCCGCATCAAACGGCGCCGTTTTGGTCATCACACAGTCTCCGCCAAAGCGCGAGCGCGCTTGATGTCCTACTGCTGCCGACGCTTGTCGCCGCCACACAGCAGGATCACGATCTCGGCTCCCCGATGTACATAGTAGACGCGGTAGCCTGGCCCGTGATCGATGCGCATTTCGAAAACGCCGCCACCGACACTTTTTGCATCTCCAGGGTTCCCCAACTCCATACGGCGAATCCGGCCGATGATGCGCGCCGCCGCGTCTGCATCCCTGAGGTGACGCAGCCCGGCCGAAAATTCATCCGTCCGACGCACCTCAATCATGCGCAGATTGTCGCCTATAGGCTACAGCCTGGTCAATCCTTCATGATGGTTCGCATAGCAACCTTTCATTCCTCCGCGGCTTCCTGGTGATCTCACCATGGAGGCCGCATGACCCAGATTCCGCTGCCGGCATCGGCGCTGGCCGAGAACCATGAGGCCGATGCCGCGCCGGACCCGCGATCCGCTTCGCAGCTCAGGCCCGCCAGGAGATGAAGCTGGCACTTGCCGCGCTCGCGCGCGATTTCGATTCTGTCCCGGTTCCCGAGGACACGCGCGACGGCCTGCATCGCTGAGCTTAACAAGAGTTCATCGGGAGCGGACATTCGCGGCCGAAACATTGCCGGCCGCAGAACGTTTGTACGACGGGGTGCACGGAGAACCGGACATGCCTCGGATCAGAGCCCGCACCGTCATCATCACCGGCGCTTCCGCCGGGGTCGGCCGCGCCATCGCCAAGCGCTTCGGCGAAGCGGGCGATCGTGTCGGCCTGATCGCGCGCGACGAGGATGCCTTGCGCGACGTTCAGCGCGAATTGCAGGCGCGCTTCGTTCATGCCGAATATGAATCGGTCGATGTCGCAGACGCGCAGGCCCTGCTCGATGCCGCCGAACGGCTCGAGGAGCGGCTGGGACCGGTCGATATCTGGATCAACGATGCGATGGAGACGGTGTTCTCGACCGTCGCCGACATCACTCCTGAGGAATTTCGGCGCGTCACGGAGGTGACCTATCTCGGGTTCGTGCATGGAACGATGGCGGCGCTGCGCTCGATGCGCCGGTGCGGCGAGGGCCGGATCATCCAGATCGGCTCTGCGCTCGCCTATCGCGGCATTCCTTTGCAGGCGGCCTATTGCGGCGCCAAACACGCGATCCGCGGCTTCACCGATTCGCTGCGCGCCGAGTTGATGCACGAGCGCTCGCGCATCTCGCTCAGCATCGTCGATCTTCCCGCGGTCAACACGCCGCAATTCGACTGGGCCCGCGCGCATCTCGCGCACACGCCGCGGCCGATGGGACGGCCGGTCGAACCCGAGGTGATCGCGGACGCCGTCTACCGCGTCGCCGATGGCGGCTTTCGCGAATATTGGATCGGCTGGCCGACGCTGCTCACGATCCTCGGCAATGCCGTCGCGCCTGCTTTGCTCGACCGCTATCTTGCCGCCAAGGCGATCGCCGGGCAGCAGACCGATGTGCCGCTGGTGCCCGACCGCACCGACAATCTTGACCACCCGGTCACGCGCCTGCACCGGACCCGCGGGTCGTTCAGCCAGGGCGCGGCCCAGCAGGCCATGCTCATGCCGGGCGACGTCGCGCGGGCCGCGACGGTCGCGATCGGGGCCGCGATCTTCTTCGCGCTCGGGGCCACAATGACCCGGCGGCGGTGGCGTTAGGCCACGTGCCGCAATGCTGCCCTTGCGCGACCCCAGTCAGATGCGTTTCTCTGTTCCGCGGCTTCAAGTCCGGTCCGGAGAGTCTCCATGACCATCGAGAGCATCAGCGCGATCACCATCGCCACCCACGACATGGCCCGCGCGGTCGCCTTCTATCGCGCGCTCGGCTTCGCCGATATCCCCTATGGCGGCGCGGAGTCGCCGTTCACGACCTTCCGCGTCGGCGCGGGTTATCTCAACCTGATCACGATGCCGGAGGACAAGCAGTGGAGCTGGTGGGGCCGCATCATCTTCCATGTCGGCGACGTCGACGCCGTTTATGGAAAGGCGCTGGCGGCCGGCTTCGAACCCTCCACCACGCCGCGCGATGCCGAATGGGGCGAACGCTATTTCCACCTCACCGATCCCGATGGTCACGAATTGAGCTTCGCGCGTCCACTCGGCAAATGAGCTAGCCGAGCTCGAACGTCGTGACACCGAACACCCGCTCGATCCGCAGCGGCTGGATAGGTCCGGTGTACATCCGCGCGGTCTCGAACACCGGCTTGAGCCCGAGGCCTTCGGCGAGAGCCACTGCCTCCGCATTGATTGCGGGCACGTCGAGGAACACCTCGCCATCGCCCGTCGCGCCCAGCAGCGCCGCAACAACAGTCTCGGCATCGCTACGGCGATCCGCAACCAGCGGACCAATCTTGTAGCCGGTGCGACAGGGGCGGATCACGCCCCAGGCCACCAGCTCACCGCCCCTGACCAACGCCCGACCGACGTGCTGGGGCGTGCCGATCCAGGTCTCAAGGAACGCACGTCGCTGCGCCGGAAACACGGTCGCGTCCGAGGCTTCGATCTGCGACATCGGCACGTCCGCCAGCGCGACGAGATCTGGCCCGACCGTGGCCGGTCTGGCGGAGGGCCGCCCGCCACAGCGGATGTTGGCATAGGCTGAGCCGAAGCCTGACTTGCGATAATTGTCCTGCTGAGCGACCACGCCGTCGAGGCCAACGACCCGCGCCCCCGCATGCGCCATCGCCGCCTGCCACAGCCGCAGACCGTATCCCCGCCCGCGCATGTCCGAACGGACGATGTAGAAGCCGAGAAAGGCAAAGCGATCGTCATAGTTCACACAGGACACGGTCGCCACCGGCTCGCCCCTGAGCTCGGCGACGAGGAAGCCCTGCGGATCGACCGCCGCGAAGCAGGCCGCGTCGGAGAGACCCGGATTCCAGCCTTCGGCCGCAGCCCAGTCGACGGCGAGAGCAATCTCGTCGGCGCGCATAGGGCGAATGGCTAGGCCATCGCCGTCGAATGCAAGATGTGAGGTCATGGCGTCATGGTAGTCCCGCCCCACGCAATCCGCAGCAGGAAATGCTCACGCAGTGAGACTTTGCCCGTCGGGTTACTATGTCGCACCCTCCGGGCCGTTGCGTCGTCGGGCAAATCAGGCGCACATTTTCCGCTGTCACGGCCTACGAGAGGGGCGCCTCGCGATCGTCACGAGCGTTGGACCGTTGATGCGATGGCCGTCGCGGCATCAGGCGCGTTTGCGCAAGACGACTGGTGACGTGGCGGACGGCGAAATCGTGTGGTCCTGACATCCCGACGCTGATGTCAACTCACGACGAAGCTTGGCTTCGCGCGAGGATGGTGGCCAGAAAGCCCGGCGCACCAGGGAGATCACGTATAAGCCGTAAGCCCATCGCGCAGGGAAGGCCGGAAGTTGCGGCCAAACCTGTGGTGACTGCCGCCTGCTTTTCTTCCTGCAGGCGGGCCATGGGGGCGGCGAGCTCCCGGCCTTCCCTGCGCCCTCTTCTTCAGAGGGCGGATGTCAGATCAACAACTCGGGCGCGACGCGCCGCGAGATCGCGGATGTATGTGTTCAGTTTGACGACAGCAAAGATGTTGGGAACGCTCGGGCATCTCAACCGGCGTCATTCCGGGACGCGCCTGAAAGGCGCGGGCCCGGAATCCATAACCACGATCGGGCGTATGGATTCCGGGCTCGCGCTGCGCGCGCCCCGGAATGACGCCGAATTGATAGTGGCGAGACTACTTACCCGGCCAGACCGGCTTGCGCTTCTCGGCAAACGCCTTCAGCCCTTCCTTGGCGTCCTCGGTCATCGCGAGCAGCGCGATCTGGCTTTCGAGATAGGCGATGGACTCGTCGAACGACATCGAGGCGATCGCGCGCATCGCATATTTGCCGCGGCGGATGGCCGTCGGCGATTTGTCGACGATGCGGCCGATCAGCCAATCGACCTTGGCGTCGAGTTCGGCGGCCGGGACGACGTGATTGAGCAGACCTGCGGACTGAGCGGCCTTGGCGTCGAACGGCTCACCCGTCAGCGCCCATTCGTTGACGAGCCGCGGCGGCGCCATGCTCTGCAGCAGGCTCAGCACCTGCATCGGGAATACGCCCACCTTCACTTCCGGCAGGCCAAAGATGACGTGATCGGCAGCGACCGCCATGTCGGTCATGCACAGAAGGCCCATGCCGCCCGCCATGCAGACGCCGCCGACGCGCGCGATCGCCGGCTTGGTGGCGTTCTGCGACAGCCTGAGCAGATCGGCATAGTCGACATTGGGGCGCGAGAAATCCATCGCGAAGGCCGCGCCCGAGTTCTGCAGGTCGGCGCCGGCACAGAAGGCCTTGTCCCCTGCCCCCGTCAGCACGATGACGCGTATCTCAGGGTCCTCATGCGCCTGGCGATAGCCGCGCGAGATCCCGGCGATGACGTCACCGTTGAGGGCATTGCGTTTCTCCGGACGGTTGATGGTGATCCAGAGGGCCTGCCCGCGCTTGTCGAGAATCACGCTGTTATCGGTCATCGCCTTGCCTGTCGCTTGCTGTCGAATGCGAGATTGTCGCGGGATAGCGGCGGGGAGCAAGGAAAACTTGCGTCAGGAGGCCGCGCGGCGGCCGATCTCGGCGATGGCGTCGCGCAGCAGCGGGCGCACCGGTTCGAACTGGCCGTCGCGCAGGAACGCGATCGTCTGCCGGACCGAGGTGGGGTGCACCAGCAGGCCCATATGCGACGCCTTGATCACCGTGTAGTCGGTCATCTCGGCGAGCTTGCAGCTCTCGACCGAGACGCGGCCGTCATTGGGCCATGGCAGCAGAAACAGCCCGGAGATCGGATCGAGGAAGCGGCTTCCGGCGATCACGCCGATCTCGTAGTCCGCCGGCGGCAGCGATGCGAGCGCTGCGCTTTTTGTCGTCACCAACTGCAGGCCTGCAGGACCGAAATAGGCGCGGTAGAGCCCGACATTCTGCAGCCGGTCGGCGAGTTCGCTACCGCCATTGGGCGTGCCCAGCATGACGACGCGGCCGAGCCGCCGTGGACGGTGATGGGCGATGGTGACGCGCGCCAGCAGCCCGCCCATCGAATGGGTCACGAAATGGATCGGTCCGTCGAGGCTGTGGGCAAAGTCGCTGATGGCGGGATGGATGTCCTCAGCCAGTTCCTCCAGCGGCTTCTTGCGACTCTCATAGTCGAGGTTCAGCGTGGCGAAGCCCGCGCGCTGCAGTCGCTTTTCCAGCGGGCGCAGCATCAATGAGCGGCCGGCGATGCCATGCAGCAGGACGACCCCCGCGTCGCGGGGGCCATGCTCCTGGCGAAATCGGCGCGGCGATGCCATCACGCCACTTCTCGTTCCCCGGGCTCGCGTTCCGAAGCCGCGGCCTTGGCAGTCTCTTCGGCCAGCGCCTTGGCGCCGACATAGTCGGTCTTGCCCGAGCCGAGCAGCGGAATCTTGTCGACCACCATGACGACCGCCGGAACTGCAAGCTCGGGCGCGCCCTGCGCCTTGGCCTGGCGCTGCATCGCCGCGCGCTCGGCGTCCTTTTGCGTCGTGATCAGCACGATGCGCTCGCCCTTGCGCTCGTCGGGGATCGACACCGCGACGGAGGCGGCCTGCGGCCACAAATTCGCGGCGATCTGCTCGACCACCGTGAGCGAGACCATCTCGCCGGCGATCTTGGCGAAACGCTTGGCGCGGCCCTTGATCGTGATGAAGCCCTGCTCGTCGATGGTGACGATATCGCCGGTGTCGTGCCAGCCCTCGGGCAACGCTTCGAGCACGCCGGGATTTTCGGCACGGACATAACCGAGCATGACGTTGGGACCGCGGACCGACAGCCGGCCGCCCTCTTCGATGCCCGGCACCTTGTCGAGCCGGTACTCCATCAGCGGCGACAGGCGGCCGACGGTTCCGACGCGGTTGGCCATCGGCGTGTTCATCGCCAGCACCGGCGCCGTCTCGGTGACGCCATAGCCTTCGAGAACACGGATGCCATAGCGCTCCATGTAGATCTGCCGCGTACGATCCTTGACCGGCTCGGCGCCGGCGATGACGAGCCGCAGGGTGCGGAAATCATAGGCATGGGCGGACCGTGCGTAGCCGGTGAGGAACGTATCGGTACCGAACAGAATGGTCGCGCCGGTCTGGTAGATCAATTCCGGCACGATCCGGTAATGCAATGGCGACGGGTACATATAGATCGGGATGCCCGCCAACATGGGCATCATCATGCCCCCGGTGAGGCCGAAGGAGTGGAACACCGGCAGGACGTTGAACACAAGATCGTTAGCATTGGCATCGACCCGCGCCAGCGCCTGAGCCGCATTGGCCAGGATGTTGCGGTGGGACAGCACCACGCCCTTGGGCGTGCCCTCCGAGCCGGAAGTGAACAGGATGACGGCTGGATGATCGGCATTGCGGGCGACGCGCGGCTTGGTGCCGTCGAGGATGCCCTTGAGCTTGTCGACGGCACTGACGGATGTCTTCACATCCTCGAGGTAGACGAGCCGTGCCTGCCCCTCGATCGCGGTGATCAGCTTGTCGAGCTTGCCCTTTTCAATGAAGGCGCGCGATGTCAGCACGGTCGTGACCTGCGCGGCCTTCATTGCCGCAAGCACGTTCACAGGGCCGGCCGAGAAGTTCAGCATCGCCGGCACCCGGCCGATCGACTGCAGCGCCATGAACACGACGGCGACGCCGGCGGAGTTCGGCAACAACACACCAATGTTCTCGCCGACCATGGTGCCGTGTTCGAGCTTGCGGCTGAGCACCTGCGCGCCGAGCAACAGTTTGCGATAGGTCAGCTTGGTGCCGAGCGGGTCCTCGATCATCACCTTGCCGGTGTCGTGGTCGCGATGGGCATGGGCCAGCGCCTCGAACAGCGTGCGGTCGAGCATCGCGTTCTTGACCATCGCCTCGATCATGACGTCCTGCAGCGCGGCGCCGGCGGCGTTGCGGCGGGTCTTGCCCTTCAGCGATGCGTCGACGTTCAGCTTCACCGGCGGCAGGATCGTCACCGTCACCTTCGGGAACCACGAGCGCTTGATCTGGCCGTCCTTGAGGTAGCTGAGATGCGAGCGCTGCGCGCCCTCGATGCGCACGGGCACGACGACGGCGTCGGCCTTGTCGGCGATCATCGCGGTGCCGTCATAGACCTTCATCAGCGAGCCCGAGACCGTGATGCGGCCCTCGGGGAAGATCACCACCGGCTCCTGGCTCGCCACCAGCTTGATCAGATCACGCGCGCCGAGCGGCTTCGTCGGATCGATCGTGATGTGGCTCACCATCTTCAGGAAGATCTTCGCCCACCAGGCCTTCGAGATGCCGGTGTCGACGGCGAAGGTCGCATCGATCGGCAGCACGGCGTGGAGCAACGGACCGTCGATCAGGCTGACATGGTTCGGCGCGATCAGCATCCGGGTGCCCACCGGCGGCAGGTTTTCCAGGCCGCGCACCTCCGTTCGGAACAGCGCACGGAACAGCATCGCACCGAAATCGCGCACGCCTTCGCGGCCCCACTTGGTCAGTACGAACCAGACAGCGCCGAAGCTTGCCAGCGCGAGGCCGAAGAAGATCCAGGCGATCGAGACGCCTGCGGCCTGAAGACCGGCCACGCCGAGCGAGCCGACCACCATGAACGCGGCCTGCAGCACATTGCCCGCAGCGATGACACGGGCGCGTTCGTTGGGCTCAGACCAGGCCTGGACGGCTGCGAATGCCGGCACCACGAACAGGCCGCCGCCGAAGGCGAACAAGGCAAAGTCGATCAGCATGCGCGCTCCGGCCCAAGAGCCGATGAAGCCGAGCGGCGCGACATCCTTCGCGGTATCCGTGGTCGCAATCGCCCAGGACAGATCGAGACCAAGCACGCCCATGACGATCGCGCCGATCGGCACCAGAGCCAGGTTGGGGCGAACGTGGCTGAGGCTGGCGGCGAACAGCGAGCCGATGGCGATGCCGATCGCGAAGATGGCGAGGCACAGCGTGACGACGCCCTCGGTCCCGCCGACGACATCCTTGACCAGGGCCGGCAGCAGCGACAGCACGACGGCACCGACCAGCCAGAACCAAGACACGATCACCATGCCGTCCCACAGCCGCGGGGCGGCATACAGCGACTTGAGAAGATGCGAGGTCGAGGTCCAGGGATTGGCCGTGATGCGCAGATCTGGCGCTGACGGCGCGGTGTGCGGAATGCGCGAGGCCGAGGCCCAGGAGATCACGGCAAGCCCGATCACTGCGAGCGCGACCCATCCCATATGCGATGAGCCGGAGACCAGCTGGCCGCCGGCGATCGTGCCGATGAGGATGGCCATGAAGGTGGCGCCTTCCACCAGGGCGTTGCCCGTCGCGAGCTCGCCGACGGTCAGCTGGTCCGGCAGCATCGCGTATTTCACCGGGCCGAACAGCGCCGCGATCACGCCGAACATGCCGAGCGCGACGAACAGCAGCGGCACCGAATGCAGGAAGAAGCCCAGCGCTGCAAAACCGGCGGCGAAGATCTCCGCAAACTTCAGCCGGCGCGCGACGACGCCCTTCACATAACGATCGGCCAATTCGCCGCCGAGCCCGGACAGGATGAAGAACGGGAAGATGAAAACTGCACCGGCGACCGTCACGAGCGCATCGCCATGCGACGCAACGGCGCCGTAGAGCAACATGATGACCAGCGCATTTTTCAGGACGTTGTCGTTCAGCGCCGACGCGAATTGCGCCCAGAACAGCGGGGCAAAGCGGCGCGACGACATCAACTGCTTGATCATGGTCGTTTCCTGGTGTGTTGCGGCGCATGTGCCGCCGATAGCGCGAGGTTGAAAACTTGCTGCTGAAATGGACTCGTCCGACACGGGCGCGGCGTTACGCGCCGCTCCGTCCCGGTCTGCCGTATCGGCCGCTCCGCCGCGGACGCCGCGACAACAAAGCCATCGTGTCGGCCAGCGTGAAGGAGGACCACACCAGCGCCACGAGCCCCGCCGCGAAGCCGCCGCGTGGCGGCCAGTCGAGCGGCAACGAAACGCTGCCAGCCCCGACCAGCACGAACGATAGGGCGAAGGTCATGTGCAAAAAGCTTATCCGGAGCGAGGACAGCTGCACGCATGAGGTGAGACGTGAGGACATGGTGACCGCTTCGTTGCGCAGGGGCCGGGGATTTGAGCCGTCAACTCAGTTCGCGGAGGTAGTGGAAGCAACCGAATAGGCTGCCGCGGCGGAGCCAGCGCCCTTCGCGGCCGGCGGCGCGATAGAGGTGGTTGCCGGCTTGCCGCCGTGTGCGTCTTGCCGCCAGCAGGCCGGCGACATCACAGGCGTTGGCGATACGCTCAATGCGCGCCACCATCAGGTGAGACGCTGCGCGCGCTAAACCGTTCATCAAGACTTCCGACGAGGTCGACAAAAATCGCGGACTGGAGAGGCTGAGGACCGACATTTGAAAACTTCCCGTTTTGAGCATCGCTCAAAACGAATACCTCGGATTTGAGCGGCGCTCAAGAAGAACCCGCAAGGGAGCCCGCCGGTGGGTAAACGAAATCTTCCCGGCGCGCGAAAGCAGCGCGTACCGGGACATCAAGAATTTGAAGTTATTGGTGTTTTCTGACTGTTACGCGACCGACTTCCGCAGCCAAACCTTGTTGTCGTGGAAGGCCGCGCCGCCGATCGGTGCGACGGTATCGGCGCCCGTGAGCGTATTAATGCCGCGGCCGCCGGCATGAGCGCGGTTGGGATGGATCGATTCGGCGATCAGCACCCCGCGGCGGACGCCATCGAACAGCCGCGCCGTCAGCGACGTCTGCCCGCGCGGACTGCCGAGCGTCACCAGGTCGCCATCGACGATGCCGAGTGGCGCGGCATCGAGAGGATGGATCATCAGCGACGGCGTCCCTTCCCTCGCCTGAGAGGAAGGGGTCTCGTTGAACGACGTATTGAGGAACGATCGCGCCGGGCTTGTGGCGAGGCGGAACGGATGCTCCTGATCGACCTCCTCCGTCACGGCCCAATGATCCGGCAGCGAAGGCATGCGCTCAGGGTTGCCCATGACCCGGCCGAACGGCGGGTGCGCCCAATCCGCCCTGAAGTGGAACTTGCCGTCCTGATGCGCGAAGCCATCGAGATAATGCGAGGTGCGGAAATCGGGCTGCAGATCGCGCCAGACATCGGCTTCGAGCGCGGCAATATCGCCGTGACCGCTCTTCTTCAGCGTCGCATCGATGAGTTCGCGCGGCGTCATCTCGAAACCCGGGTGAACCGCACCAAGCCGGCGCGAGAGGCCCTGCAGCACCTCGTGGTTGGAACGGCATTCGCCCGGGGGATCGATCAGCTTCGGGCCAACGGAAATATGCTGGTGACCACCGCCGTAATACAGGTCGTCGTGCTCCATGAACATCGTCGCCGGCAGCACGATATCCGCCATCAGCGCCGTCTCTGTCATGAACTGCTCATGCACCGCGACGAACAGGTCCTCGCGCGCGAAGCCCTCCCGGACCCGTTCCTGTTCAGGCGCAACGGTCATCGGATTGGTGTTCTGGATCAGCATCGCCTTGACCGGAGGGCCGCCGCACAGCGCCTCGCGATCACCGGTCAAGATGCGCCCGATCTGCGACTGGTCGAGATAGCGGGTCGAATGATCGATCGCGTCATGTCCCTCGATGATCGACTCGTCGAAATGCCACAGCGCGGCATTGTTGAAGAAGGCGCCACCGCCTTCATACTGCCAGGCGCCGGTCACGGCGGGAATGCAGGACGCTGCATGCATCTGCGTCGCGCCGTTTCGACTGCGCGTGAAGCCATAGCCAAGGCGGAAAAAGGTTCGCTTGGTCTCTCCCACCAGCTTCGCAAAGGCCTCGATCTCGGCTACGGGAACGCCGGAGACCTGCGACGCCCATTCCGGCGTTCGTGTCTTCAGATGCGCCTCGAGCTCATCCGGACAATCCGTGTACTTCGCCATGTAGGCGCGGTCGGCATGCCCGTCCCGAAACAACACATGCATCACGCCGCAGGCAAATGCGCCGTCGGTGCCGGGACGCAGGATGATCTTGATGTCAGCCTGCTTCATCGTTTCGTTGTCGTAGATGTCGACCGCGGCGATCTTGGCGCCCCGCTCCTTCCGCGCGCGCGCGGCATGGGTCATGACGTTGACCTGGGTGTTCACCGGATTGGTGCCCCAGATCACCACCAGGTCCGACAAAGCCATCTCGCGCGGATCGACACCGGCAATCTTGCCGGTCCCGATCGCGAAGCCGACGCGGGCGACATTGGCGCAGATGGTCGAGTAGAACCGCGAGTACTTCTTGACGTGGGTGAGACGGTTGAGGCCGTCGCGCATGACGAGGCCCATCGTGCCGGCGTAGTAGTACGGCCAGACCGACTGAGCACCAAAATCCCGCTCGGCCTCCGAAAACCGCATGGCGATCTCGTCGAGCGCCTCATCCCAGGTGATGCGCGCAAATTGCCCCGAACCTTTCGGGCCGACGCGACGCATCGGATGCATCAGGCGGTCAGGATGATGAATGCGCTCGGCGTATCTTGCGACTTTCGCGCACACCACGCCGGCCGTATAGGTCTGTCGCTTCGAGCCGCGAACTCGGCCGATCGTCTTCTCGTCGATCACCTCGACGTCGAGCGCGCAGGCCGAGGGACAATCGTGCGGACAGGTGGAGTGGCGGATATTGAGGCGGGTCTGCTGGTTCATGCGGGATTGGTAACACCAAACATGTCTCTCGCCGAGAGCATTCGCGAGGCATTCGCATGAACAAGATTCGTGCGCCGAGGGATAGCGCGGGAGCAGGCGAACTCGCTGCGCCACCGATGTCCTCGGTCGCAGTCACCGCGAGAGAAGGCGAAGTCTTCCGCACGATCGAGCGAAAACCCGCGATCCCGGCTTTGCAACGCAGCACAAGGACTCGTCGAGCAACGGGCCTTTTGGGTTGTCAAACCGGTTTCATATACTAATATATCAATCTTAGGAAACGCCAGATGCCCAGTCGAGGCCCAAGGAAATTGGTCCCTGTGCCACGCCCTGTGTCGGCACGTGTGCGCCGCAGCAGCCGGCCTCGCGGCGCGACAGTGGCATCGCGCATCTATGCCGATCTCAAGGTCGAACTCGTGTCGCTTGTGCGCCTGCCCGGCGAGCCTGTCTCAGAAGCCCGGATCGCGTCCGCCTATGGCGTCAGCCGAACCCCGGTCCGCGAGGCCATCCTGAAACTCGCGGATGAAGGACTGGTCGAAATCTTCCCTCAGTCCGGTATTTTCGTCTCGCGCATTCCGGTCGCTGCGCTCCCCGAGACGATCATCATCCGAAAATCGCTCGAAGAGACCACGGCCCGCATGGCGGCCGAGCATGCCACGTCGACCAAGCTTCTCGACCTCCATACGACCCTCGAGCGCCAGCGCGATTCCTGCGCTGCCAAAGACCGCGAGGCCTTCCATCAGGCCGACGAATCGTTCCACGCTGGAATTGCCGAGGTTGCCGGTTATCCCGGGATCTGGAAGCTGATCCAGCAGGTCAAGGTGCACGTCGACCGTTATCGGCGGCTAACCCTCCCGCAGATCGGACGGATGGCTGAAGTGGTTGCCGAGCACGAGCAGATCTTGCAAGCGATCGAGCGGCGCGACCCGGAGGGTGCCCGGGCGGCGATGGCAAGTCATCTCGAACGGCTCCTCGGCGACATCTCTGAAACTCAGACGCTGAACCCGGAATACTTCGCTCAACCAAGCTAACAGGTGGCCGCGCCTTGGCCGCGGTCGCAGCACATGCCAATGTCCGTGGGAGCGGCGCCATGAAGAGACGCGACTTCGTCAAATTGAGCATGGGCTTTGCGGGCCTTGCGAACCTGCCGACCGTCTCGAATGCGCTCGCGCAAGCAACGGCCGCGTTCAAGGCGGCCGATGTTCAGCCGCCGGGCTATCCCACTGTGGTCGCGACGGAGAATCTCGGCAGGAAGCTCACAGCATCGACCAATGGTCGGCTTTCGATGCAGATGTATCCGTCCGCCCAGCTCGGCGGCGAGAAGGACACGATCGAACAGACCCGAACCGGGGCTATTCAAATGCTGCGTGTCAGCGCCGGCTCGCTCGGACCAATCGTCGACGACGTCAACGTCGTCAACATGCCGTTCCTGTTCAGGAGCATCGCGCACTCTGAAAAGATGATGGACGGTCCGATAGGTCAGGACCTTCTCGATCGTGTCAGCGCCGATCCCAATGCCAATTTGGTCGCGCTTTGCTGGATGAATTCGGGTGCACGCAGCATCTACAACACCAAAAAGGCGATCAGAAGGGTCGAGGACGTCAAGGGTCTCAAGATCCGCGTGATCAGCAATCCGATCTTCATCGATATGATGAATGCGCTTGGCGGCAACGGCGTCGCGATGAGTTATGAACAGGTCTTCAGCGCGCTGCAGACGGGGGTGATCGACGGAGCGGAGAACAACTTACCGAGCTACGTCTTCAGCAATCAATACACGGCGGCGCGATACTACTCCCTGACGCAGCATCTCGTGATCCCGGAGCTGCTCGTCTTTTCGAAGCGAGCCTGGGCGACCTTGTCGACCGATGATCAAGCGCTGATCAAGAAGTTCGCGCGCGAAGCCCAGGTCGAGGAGCGCGACCTCTGGAAGGCCTATGAACGGGAAGCGATGGAAAAGGCGAAGGCTGCAGGATCCGAGATCATTGAGATCGCCGACAAAGCGCCGTTCCAGAAGGCCGTCAAGCCGGTCTGGGACAAGTATGGTCCGAAGTACCAAGAGATGATAAAACGCATCCAGGACATCGCGTAGGCCGAATCGGGCCGGCGGGCGCCCTGCCCTGCTCCGTCACCAGACAGCGACACACTTGGCGCGGTTCAGAAGCAGCCCTACTCGTCCTCTTGCTGGGCGGCTTCCGCCAAGCCGCGGAGCGGCTCTGGATTGAGCAGGACGATCGCCCCATGCTCGAGCCGCACCCAATCTCGCGCGGCCCAGGCACGCAGCTGCTTGTTGATGCTCTCGCGGGTCATGCCGACCATCTCGCTGATCTCCTGCTGCGTGATGGCGATGGTGCGGCTGGCGGGGTCCAGCTTGCGCTTCTCCGTCAGGCCGAGCAGAGCGCTGGCCAGACGACGTGGAAGGTCTTGGAGGATCACCTGCTCGACCTGATCGCTGGTCCAGCGCAGCCGATCGCAAAGCAGCTCGATGAACTTCATCGCCAGGACGGGCTGGCTCTTCACGAACGGCAGAAACTCGCGACGATCGATCACCAGGATCTCGCAGTTCGTATTGGCGGTGGCGTCCGCCGTCCGTTCCCTTCCGTCGAGCACGGCGACCTCCCCGAAGAGCTCGCCTGCGCTGATCAGGTTCAGGATTGCGTTGCGGCCGTCCGGCGACGAAACACTGATTTTCACGGTCCCGCTGATCACGGCATAGAGGCTCGAACCGGGATCGCCCTTCGAGAAGATGGTGGCGCCACGCTTCAGGGAGGTCGGCTTGGCGTAGCGGCAGAGCTGATCGAGGGCATCGGCCTCGAGTTCGCGGAACATCGGATGCTGCCGCAATACGGACAGCTTGCCGCTGCTGGACGAACGAACGCTGCCCCTCTTCTCCTCAGTCACACCGCGTCTCCCAGGCGTCCGCATCCCCCGGCGGCCAAGGGGTGGCGTCGCAAGCTGGTGGTGCGCCCTCGATGTCGGAGGACGACGGTCGCGCCGACGTCCACCGGCAAGGACGATCCCATCGGCTTTCGATAGCCGGCCCCTCGATCTCCGCTCACCTTCCGAATACGGCAGATCGGCAGATTGTCCAGGAAAATGCAACGCCGGGCGTCTCGGCAGCAGTCAAAACGAGACGTCCCCCGACGGCGCGTGGTCCGGCGGGGGGTCTGAACGCCTTATTGCAGCGCGGCTATGCCCGCTTGGTCGAGAGGACCTGTAGGCCTGCTCGGGAAGCTGCGGCTTCAGGCACGGTGCTTTGTCTGAGAATCAGCCCACAGCAGAACGGCAGCGAAGGCAACGAAAACACCCACCACAGCAACACTGACCATCACGGCGTCGAACGGCATGTCTCTCTCCCCATTTTTGAGTTGGAGACATTCTTCCCGAGCACCCGCGCGTCCGTCTTTGATCCAGATCAATGCCGAGGCGCGCCCCACATCCCGCGGGGATGGTCAGGCGGCAGCCAGCGCCTCGGCGCGTGCGGAATCGCGCAGCGATACGCCGCCGGGAAGGATGGCGATGATCCCCTCCCGCTCCAGCTTGGTAAAGGTTCGACTGACCGTCTCGATTGTGAGGCCGAGATAATCCGCGATATCCTGACGAGACATCGGCAACGGCACGATGTTGGAGGGGCCGCGCAGCTCGACCAGCCGGTCCCGCCAGCCGACCAGGAACGTAGCGACCTTTTCCTCGGCCGACCGGCGCCCGAGAAGAACCATGTGGTCGCGCGCTTGATTGAGCTCATGCACGGCCAGTTCGTTCATCCGGCGCAGGAGGTTCGGCTTGTCCTCGGCAAATCGGCCGAACGGTCCCCTGGCGAATTGGCACACGGTGACGGGACCAATCGCATCGGCGGAAAATCCATGCCTTTGCTCGGTCGTCATGCCGACGAAATCGCCAGGAAGCGCGAAGCCCACGATCTGTCTGCGGCCGTCGGGCAGAAGCTTGTACAGCCTCATCACCCCGTCCAACACATTGTAGAAACAGGACGACATGTCTTCCTGTGAAAAGATCGTCTCGCAGGTCGAGAAGTGCGCTCTGCGGCTGAGCTGTTCGAACTCACGCATTTCGAACTGGTCGAGCGACGCACAGACGCTGAAACCGCGCACGGCACAATCCGCGCAGGCTTGGCCATGGAAATCGACTGCAACGAGAGACGTCTTCATACAGGGGCTCCGCAGGGCCAGGCGCAAGAGGAATGGCTGCATTCTAGCGGATGCGCCAAGTTCCGATTGATTCAAATCAAACGAACCGACAATGCGGGCCCTATCGTGACCGATAACGGCTTCCTTAAGCGGACATTTTGAATGCAACGCCTCGTTTGGTGTCATCTTCTCGTGGCGATGTCGCTCGCATCGCCATCATACGCAGCGTCGACGCCGGAGCAGCGCGGGCGGGCGTTCGCGAAGGTTCATTGCGCCCGGTGCCATGCCATCGGCCGCACCGGCGACGGCCCCTTCAAGCCGGCTCCGCCATTCCGGACATTGCACCTCCGTTACCCCGTGGAAACCTTGGGGGAAGCGCTGGCGGAGGGCATCGTCACTGGCCACCCGGCGATGCCGCAATTCGAACTGACACCGCCGCAAATCAACGATTTCTTGTCGTATCTCAAGAGCCTCGAATGAGCGTTCGGACCTCCCGGGATCAGAGCGCCTGAACTGTCCATGAAAGGATGGACTTGGCGGCTCTGCCGAATGCTGCGTCGAAGGCGGCGACAGCCTCGGTGGGATTGATCTGCGCAATCGGCTGCGTCTCATCGAACAAGCGCGAAGCGACGACCTTCCCGCTTCTTTCGACCAGACGCGCCGACAGCCCGATGTCCGCCTTGGCACCGCCCTCGGTATCGATGCGGAAGCGCCGGATATCGATCACCAGCTGAACGTCCGGCTGGCCGAGGTCCGAGGCGCGCAGTGGCGCGTGGGCCACGTCATAGTTCTCAAACGTGTCGATCAGCCGGGCCTGGACGAGCTTTGGGATGCTGTCGGCCCAGAGGAATTCGGCAAAGCCGGGGACCTCCCGGATGGGTGAGAACAGCATGCGCTGCGTCTGCAACATCGCAACCGCGGTCGGCTCAGGGATCGCGAGCTGCCCCTTGATCGTCCTGCCGACGGGACCGACGTCTCGCGGCGCTGTCAGATCGTAGGTGATCTTCTGCACCGGCGTGCCGCCGCCGGTCATTTTCTCGAGCCCGGAGACGATGCCATCGAGCTTCCCGGTGTTTCTGGCGAGCCCGTCAGAGAATGTCTTGAGATTGGCGATTGTGTCCTTCAGCGGTCCGGCATTCTCCGCCAGCACGGCATCGACACGGCGCAAGGCGTCGCGGGCAGCCTGCGTCATGCTCTGACCGGCCCCCTGCTCTGCGATCAACGTTGACACCGCCGCCGCAGCGCCAGACGCCCCGCCTTCCAGGGCGATCACAGGCACGCCCGTGAGTCCCTGAAATTCAAGGCCCACCTTCGTATCCACCCGCACCGGGGTCGCTGACGCCACCGAGATCGTCGCATTCACGCGACGAGGGTTGTCAGGCGCCAGTCCGAGCTCCGTCACCTCCCCAACGCGGATTCCGTTGAACAGAACTGCGGCACCAACCAGCAGGCCCGGCACCGATCCTTCGAACTGAACGCGATAAGTTGTGCGCGGCCCGAGCCCACCGGTGTTGTTGAGCCAGTATACGAAACCAAAGATCGCGACGATGGCCGCCAGCACGAAGCCTCCAATGACGGCGAATGGCGCACGGGTTTCCATCTCTCAACTCACTTTCGGTTGCAGCATCTGGGATCGCTTGCCATGGAAGTAGGCTTTGACCCAGGGATGTTCGGATCTCAGAAGATCGCTCATCGGGCCGATGGCGACGATCTTTCCGCCCGCGAGCGCAGCGACACGATCGCAAACGGTGTTGAGGCTGGCGAGGTCATGAGTGACCATGAACACCGTCAGGCCAAGTGTCTGCTGAAGCGTCTTGATCAGGGCGTCGAAATCGCCGGCGGAGATCGGATCGAGACCGGAGGTCGGCTCATCGAGAAAAACGATGGCGGGATCCAACGCGAGCGCTCGGGCCAGCGCGGCACGCTTGGTCATGCCGCCCGAAAGCTCGGAAGGAAACTTGTCGCCATCCTCGGCCCGAAGACCGACCATCTCGAGCTTTGCGATTGCGATCTCGTCCATGAGGCCCTGCGACATCTGCAGGTTCTCCCGCAGCGGAAACTGCACGTTCTGCTTGACCGTGAGCGAGGAGAAAAGAGCGCCCTGCTGGAACAGGATTCCCCAGCGGGTCGCGACGCCCTGCGTCGTGCGCTCTTCTGCACCGCCGAGCTGGACACCCATCACCTCAATGGTCCCGCTACGGCGGGGAATGAGCCCGATGATCGTCCTCATCAGGACGGATTTTCCGCCGCCGGAGGCGCCCACCAGTCCAAGAATCTCACCGCGGCGGACGTCCAAAGACAGTTCGTTGAGAACGACCTGCCGGCCAAATCCAACCACGAGATCGGTGACGCGGATCGCGCTGGACACGTCGAGATCATCCATCGGCTACATCCCGATCGATGCAAAGAAGACGGCGAACAATCCATCCAGCACGATGACGAGAAAGATCGATTTCACCACGGACGTCGTCGTCTGCTGCCCCAGCGATTCGGCGCTGCCTTTGACCCGAAGGCCTTCGCTGCATGCGATGATGCCAATCACCAAGGCCATGAACGGCGCCTTCAGGATCCCGACCTCGAAATGCGTGACCGAGATCGCATCATGCAGCCTGGCGATGAATATCTCGGGCGCCATGCCACCGTAGAGCTGAGCCACGAGGCCCCCGCCGTACAGACCCGCCATCGAACCGATGAAGGACAAGATCGGCAAGGTCAGGATCAATGCGACGATGCGAGGCAGAATCAGCACCTCGACGGGATCGAGCCCCATCGTGACCAGGGCGTCGATCTCCTCGCGCATCTTCATCGATCCGAGTTCGGCCGTGTACGCACTTCCTGATCGGCCGGCGACCATGATCGCGACAATGAGAACGCCGAGCTCCCGCAAGACCAAGATGCCGACCATGTCGACGACATAGGATTCCGCACCGAAGCGTCGAAAGTGGAAGATGCCCTGCTGAGCGATGATCGCGCCGATCAAGAAGGTGATCAATATGACAATGGGGATCGCCTGCCAGCCGATCCGATACATCTGATAGACGAGAGAGGTGACGCGCAGCGATCGTGGCCGGCGCAAGGTGCGAAGCAAGGCAAAGGACAGCGCGGCCAGCATGTCCAGGAACACCGTCACGTCCTTGGATGCGCCCAGAGAGGAGCGGCCGAGATCGGTCAGCTTGGCAACAATCGGATTCTGCTTCGGTACCGGCTCGATCACGCGCCGGTTGACCTGCCGCACCTCTTCGACGAGGCCGGCATAGTTGTCGGCAATGCCGGTGACTTCGACCTGTTTTCCGCCAATGGCGGCGCGGCGGCTGAGTTTCTCGAGCAGCCAAGCGCCGACGGTATCGATCTCGCTGACAGCCGCGAGATCGAGCTTGACGGCCTTGGCTCGATCGATACCGTTATCTACTGAGCTCGTCAGGCTTTCGAGTTCTGTGACATTGAGGGACACCCACGATCCGCTGGGACGGAGTTCGAGCACCTCCTGCGACGAAGCAGCGGTCAGTCCCGGATGCGCACGCAATTGAACGTCTCCCTCAGTCGGCGAGCCGACGCACGCTCGTTCCTAGAACTCGCAGAACCGTCTCGCTTGATCTGCGTCAAACGGCGAGACGCTCAGGGTTGAGCGAGATCAAGCCTCTGGCACCCCCAGGTTCTACATTGAATTCGGCGGAGGACAAACCATGGTCACCGACGGGACGGCGCTCCGAAACGAGCTGCAGCACTTGACGCGTGAACTCAGCAATTTGGTGGAGAAGGCGAACGCATCTGGCGGCGGAACGAATGCACAGTCGATAGCGGGCGCGTTTGCAGCAGCGATCAGTGGTCTGGACACGAGGGACGCCGCCTCTAGAGCTGAGCACCTGATCGAGACCCGCCCGATTGCGACGGTGGCTTCAGTTTTCGCGCTCGGGATGGCGCTCGGCCTCCTGTTGAGGAGACACTAGATGGACACTGAGAACGTCGTCAAACATCTTCGCCTGCTCTGGCGCACGGACCGGGTCATCGCCGACATCAGGCTTCGCCACCTGCTCGTCGGGCTTGGCTTGCGCGCATTCGCCGCTCTGATCGCAGTCTTCGGTCTCTTGATGTTCGAGCTGGCAGCCTATCTTGGGCTCGTCCAGATCACATCTGCCGTGGTCGCCGCCGCAGCACTCGGCGGTTGCAACATCGTGATCGCGGCGCTGCTTCTGATCATAGCGTCCCGCGCGCCCTCCGGCCGCGAGCTCGAGTTGGCGAACGAGATCCATTCATCATCGATGGACGCATTGCAGCTCGAAGCGCGATCGTTTCAGTCGCAAGTCTCGAACCTGATCAACCATCCACTCAACAATCTGATTCCGTTGCTCATCGTTCCGATTGCAACGATGATCATCAAGACGCTCCGCACGCAGGGGCATTCGGAGAGTGAGGCTTCGGGGCCTGCCGAAGCCTCGCATTCCGATTGAAGGATCAGCCGCTCATCTCACCGACCTACAGCCGCAGCTTGACGCTACACAGGTCGCGTTCGGTCGGGTCGGTCTTCACTTCGAACCCGAGATTGCGGCACATCTCCAGCATGACGATGTTCTCCTGCAGGACATCTCCGGAGATCATTTTGAGGCCTTCCGCCTTGGCATATTCGATGATCAACTGCATCAGCGCCCAGCCGAGGCCTCGCCCCTTCAGATCTGACCGCAGCAGAATGGCGTACTCGCCGCTCTCATAGACGGAATCGGAATGAATCCTCACGACGCCGACCAACTCATTGGTTGATTCATCCAGAGCAACAAATGCCATGGCACGAGCGTAGTCGAGCTGCGTCAGACGAGCGATGAACTCGTGCGTGAACTCCTTCATCGGCGCGAAGAAGCGCAAGCGAAGGTCCTCGGCCGTCACATGCTTGAGGAACTCGTGGATGACGGGCTCGTCTTCGGGGCGGATCGGACGGGCAAAGATCCGCC
Organism: Bradyrhizobium sp. HKCCYLR20261; assembly: GCF_051168435.1. Lineage (NCBI taxonomy): Bacteria > Pseudomonadati > Pseudomonadota > Alphaproteobacteria > Hyphomicrobiales > Nitrobacteraceae > Bradyrhizobium > Bradyrhizobium sp. HKCCYLR20261. The sequence continues at coordinate 132,864 of NZ_JBNPUZ010000007.1, read as the reverse complement.
AGCCATCCTTGACCTGGAGATGCCGCTCCCATTGGGTTGGATAGGGGCGCACGGCAAAGTTCGCGTGACCCGAGCCCTTGAACCTCGGCGGCACTTTCCCGACCGCGACACGCGCGTCGACCGCCAGGACACCACTCTCATCGGCGAGCAACGGATTGATGTCGAGTTCCCGGATTTCGGGAATGTCGGCTGCAAGTTGCGCGAGCTTGACCAGGACCAACGCGACAGCATCTGGCTTCACCGCGGGAACGTCCCGATACGCCTGCAGCAGCCGCGAGACCCGCGTCCGATTGATGAGATTGCGCGCCAGATGAAGGTCGAGCGGTGGCAGGCCCAACGCCTTGTCGTTGATGATCTCGACCGCGGTGCCGCCACGGCCGAAGACGATCACGGTGCCGAATGTTGGATCATCGGCAAGACCCATGATCAGCTCCCGCGCCTTGGCCCGAAGGACCATCGCCTGTACGATCACGCCGGAGATCCGGGCGTCAGGACGCACCGCCTTGGCGCGCGCGATGATCTCGTTCGCGGCGTTCCGCACCGCCTCGGCCGTGGTCAGGTTGAGCACCACGCCGCCGACGTCGGATTTGTGAACGATGTCGCGCGAGAGCACCTTGAGCACGACTGTCGCACCTTGAGCAAACAGCCGATTGGCATAGGCAACCGCCTCATCGACCGATGACGCGGCGAATGTCGGGACCATCGCGATGTCATATGCTTCCAGCAGACGGCTGATCTCGACGGGATCGAGCCAGGTTCGGTCGTCGGCAAGCGCTGCCGCAACAATTTGGCGGGCAGTCTCGACATCGGGGGCAAACGAACTCGGCATCGCCGGCGGGACTGCCGCGAGAGAGTCGACCACCTCCCGGTGGCGCACCAGGTGCATGAAGCCTCGGACGGCGTCATCCTCGGTCGGATAGTTCGGAATGCCGCCACCGCTCAAGGTCTCGATGACCGTCTGTTCCGCACCGACCCATGCGGCCAACACCGGCTTGGCCCAGCGTCTGTGCTGCTTTCGATAGTTGCTGACGAATTCCGTCACGGCCGTTGCGATCTCGCTCGCCGAAGCGATTGCAGTCTGGACGTTCATCACGAGGATTGCATCATTGGCCTGGTCGGCGAGCAGCGCCTCCAGCGCCCGCGTATACCGCTGGGCGTCCGCATCCCCGACGATGTCCACCGGATTGGATCCGGACCAGGTCGCGGGCAGGACAGCATTCAGCTTGTCATGGACCGCCGGCGACAGCGCTGACGGGATGCCGCCGAGCTCCACCAGCCGATCGACTGCGAGCACGCCGATGCCGCCGCCATTTGTCAGAATGGCAAGTCGCTTGCCCGTCGGCGACTCCACCCGTCCCAGTGTCTCCGCGCAATCGAACAGCTCGCGCAGATCCGAAACGCGCAACACTCCGGCCCGGCGGAAGGCGGCCTCGTAGACCGCGTCTGCGCCCGCGAGAGCACCTGTATGCGTTGCCGCGGCCTTCGCAGCGATGGCGCCGCGGCCCGACTTCACGACGACGACCGGCTTGACCCTGGCCGCCGCTCTCGCGGCAGACATGAATTTCCGGGCGTCCTTTATCGCCTCGATGTAGAGCAGGATGGCCCGGGTTCCACCATCGAGCGCAAAGTGATCGAGCAGATCCGCGAGGTCGACATCCAGTTGATCTCCGATCGACACGATGCCGGAAAATCCGACACCGCGCTGGGCCGCCCAATCGACCATTCCGGCGGCAATGGCGCCCGACTGCGAAATCAGTGCAAGATTGCCCGCACAAGGCATATGCGCCGAGAACGACGCATTCAGCTTGATGGTCGGCATCATGATGCCCAGGCAGTTCGGGCCGATGAGCCGCATGCTATGCCGTTGTGCGGCCTTCTCAGCCTGATCGGCGAGCGACCCCGCCCCGTGACCCAGCCCCGCCGTGATGATCAGGGCTCCGGCGGCCCCCAAGGCGCCTGCACGATCAACGAGAGCGGGAATCGACGGAAGCGGCGTCGTGATCACCACGAGTTCAGGAACGAACGACAGATCGTCGAGAGTTTTGACGGCAGGAATGTCCGAGATCGCCGGATAGCGCGAATTCACCAGACCGATCTGGCCCTCGAACCGGGCCTTGATGATGTTGTCGAGAATCGCTTTCCCTACGGAATTCGGCCGTGGACTTCCTCCGAGCAAAGCGATGGAGCGTGGCAGCAGCAGGTTCCGCAATCGGTAGGTCGACATTTTGATGATCCAAGGTCAGGCGGCTTGCCGCGTCGGCATCTTAGTTTCAATCCAACGCGGGTCTAGCGCGACTTATCACCCCAGCACCCGGGTCACGATGCATCCTGCTGCCGCAGCTTGCAGCACGCGTGATAAGCTCCTGGCCGCGATGGGGACCTTGACCGAGGTCAAGCGGCGGAAGACGTGAATGCCCTATGTCCTCCGCGCAACATGAGCCGGGAGGCTGTCGATGCACGCGATGCTGTTGCAAGCGCCTGGAACAGCCCTCCGGCACGAGGTTCTGGCAGACCCCGAGCCCGGGCACGGCGAGATTCGCATCAAGGTCAGCGCTTGCGGCGTTTGCCGCACCGACCTGCATGTCTACGACGGAGAACTTCCGAACATCTCTTATCCGATCATTCCCGGGCACGAGATCGTCGGCCACATCGACCGCCTTGGCCCTGGCGTCACCACGCACCAGCTGGGCCAACGTGTCGGGATTCCCTGGCTCGGCCACACCTGCGGTCGCTGCACGTTCTGCAAGCATGGAATGGAAAATCTCTGCGATGCGCCTGCCTTTACCGGTTACACGCGCAATGGCGGGTACGCGACCCACGCTGTTGCAGACGCAGACTTCGCATTTGCGCTCGAAGGCTTCGATGACGAGGTCGCCGCCGCCCCGCTGTTGTGCGCCGGCCTGATCGGCTGGCGATCCCTGGTCATGGCGGGCGAGCCGGAGACGCTCGGGCTCTACGGATTCGGCGCAGCCGGACATATCGTCGCCCAGGTCGCACGCTGGCAGGGTCGCAAGGTCTATGCTTTCACCCGAGAGCATGATCAGTCCGCGCAGGATCTCGCCTACGAGCTTGGTGCCGTCTGGGCTGGAGGATCGGGTCAGAGTCCTGATGTTGCACTCGATGCGGTCATCATCTACGCGCCTGCCGGCGAGCTCGTTCCCGCCGCGCTCCGGGCGGTCCGAAAGGGCGGCCGGGTCGTCTGCGCGGGCATCCACATGAGCGACATTCCAAGCTTCCCTTATTCCCTGCTGTGGGGCGAACGTCAGGTGATATCCGTTGCCAACCTCACGCGACAGGATGGTCTCGACTTCCTGCGCGTCGCCAAGGATGCACGAATTCGAACTCATGCCACCGCCTATCCGCTCTCTGATGCCAACGCCGTTCTGGCTCGCTTGAAGCAAGGTCACATCGTCGGCGCCGCGGTCCTGGTCCCCGATTTCTGAAGCGCAGCACGACGGCAACAGCGTCATGAACTCATCGTCTGACCAGGACCCCGTCTTCTCGTTCTTGGGCGATACCCGGCGCTTTCCGGAAGTTCGCCGGATCGATACACACGCGGCTTCCGTCTTTCTGGCCGGGGACCGAGCGCTCAAGGTCAAGCGAGCCATACGGCTGCCATTCCTTGACTATTCCACCCTCGCGCAACGCAAGGCTGCCTGCCTCAAGGAAATGGAGGTCAATCGTCCCTTTGCGCCGGACATCTATCGGGGCGTCGTCGCAATCACGTTGACCCCGGAGGGATCGTTCGCCATCGACGGATCCGGCACACCGGTCGAATATGCCGTCGAGATGCGTCGCTTCGATGACGATCAGACACTCGACCATCTCGGGTGCCGCCATCACCTGCCGCCCGATCTCGGCGAGCGGCTGGCAGAAGCCATCGCAGCATCTCATCAGGCCGCCGTCTGCCCCTCCTCCAACGAATGGATCGAGTCCCTCCCGAATTGGATCGACGCGTTCGCGGCCAGCTTTCGTGCCGGCGGGCGCTTCGATCCGGCCGGAATTGACGAGCTTCGATCGGCTTGCCATGCCGCGTTCGCACGTCTCCGGCCTTTGCTCGAGCAGCGCACGCGCGCGGGACAAGTCAAGCGCTGTCATGGCGATCTCCACCTCGCCAATATCGTCCTGATCGATGACAAACCCGTCCTGTTCGATGCCATCGAATTCGACGACCGGATCGCCACGATTGACGTCCTCTACGACCTGGCCTTTCCCCTGATGGATCTTCTGCATGTTGAGGAGACGGCGGCGGCCAACCATGTGTTGAACCGCTATCTCGCGATCGCCTCGCCCGACCAGACCGATGGCCTGGCCGCCCTGCCGATGTTCATGGCAATGAGGGCCGCGATCCGGGCGCAAGTGTTCCTGGCAAAGCTGGATCGCGACGCATCCGAACACGCAAGCCCCGGTCGTTCGGCAAACTTCGAGGTCGCCAAGAGCTACTTTCAACTGGCACAAGAGCTGATCCGCCCCGTTGCTCCCATGATGATTGCCGTCGGCGGCCTTTCAGGCACTGGAAAGTCCGCGCTGTCCCGCGCGCTTGCTCCCCATTTGGCCCCTCCGCCTGGAGCGATCGTGCTGCGCAGCGACGTGCTGCGCAAACGTCTGTTTGGGATCAAGGACACCGAGCGCTTGCCGGCAGCCGCCTATACGCCTCAGTCCAGCGCGACAGTCTACCAGGCACTCGCAACGCACGCCCATCGCGTGCTGTCTCACGGCTTTACGGTCGTAGTCGACGCGGTCTTCGCCCGCGCGGACGAACGGAATGAGATCCATGCGCTGGCGAAACGGCTGAACCTGCGCTTTGCCGGACTGTTTCTCATCGCCGACTTGCAGGTGCGGCAAGACCGGATTCAAAGTCGCGTCGGCGATGCGTCCGATGCCACCGTCGCTGTCGCCAAGGACCAGGAGAGCTATGATATCGGCGCGCTCGACTGGTGGCAGGTCGACGCGTCTGGAACACCCGAGGCAACCCTGGCTCTGGCCTTGTCACGCCTGTCGGGCAAGACCTGACGCGAGTTGCGCTCGAATTCTGTCAGATTTAGCTCCGCGCTCAGTTCACGTATGAACGTACTCGCCCGGCGCGGGTCCGAGATCGTTCGTCCCATCAGTCCCGAGGCGAGGCGGCCCACCCGCCGCGCCGGATCGCTGGCCAAGCCAGTCGACCCAGGTCGGCCACCATGACCCTTCGATACGCGGCGAGATGCTCTGCCACTCGTCGGGTCCGAGGTATGGAGCGTCGGCAGCCTTGGTACGGACCTGATGCGAGTGCCCCTGTTCGCCCGGCGGTGCGACAATTCCGGCATTGTGGCCGCCGCTGGCGAGCACGAAGGTCACGTCGGCATCGACCTCATAGTGAATCTTGTAGGTCGACTTCCACGGCGCCACATGATCGCGGAGCGTCCCGACGACGAACATCGGCGTGTGAATATCCGACAACGCGACCGGCTTGCCGTTGACGCGGTAACGGCCCTCGGCGAGATCGTTGTTCAGAAACAGCTTGCGCAGATACTCGGAGTGCATGCGGTACGGCAGTCGAGTCGCATCGGCATTCCACGCCATCAGGTCACTGGGAGCCGCCCGTTCCCCCAGCAGATAGTCACGAGAGACCCTCGACCAGATCAGATCGTTGGAGCGAAGCAGTTGAAACGCGCCGGCCATCTGCGTGGTGTCGAGATAGCCGCGCTCCCACATCATGTCTTCGAGGAAGGCAACCTGGCTTTCGTTGATGAAGAGCGTGAGCTCCCCGGCCTCGGTAAAGTCGGTCTGCGCCGCAAACAGCGTGATCGTCTTGAGCCGCTCGTCGCCATCGCGCGCCATGGCTGCAGCGGTGATCGAGAGCAGCGTTCCCCCGAGGCAATAGCCCGCGGCGTGAATCGGCTGATCCGGAACAATCGTTCCGATCACGTCCAGTGCAGCCATCACACCAAGCGACCGGTAGTCGTCGAAAGCAATATCCCGGTCCTGCGCTTCGGGATTGCGCCAGGAGATCATGAACACGGTGAAACCCATGCCCGTCAGGAAGCGGACCAGCGAATTGTGCGGCGACAGGTCCAGGATGTAGTACTTCATGATCCAGGCCGGCACGATCAGGACCGGCTCCGGCCGAACCGTCTCGGTCGTCGGCGCGTACTGGATGAGCTCGATCAGCCGATTGCGATAGACGACTTTTCCCGGCGCGGTCGCGACCGTCTTCCCAACGACGAACTCCGATTTGTTCGTCGGACTCGTCGGCTGCATCACCTGCATGAGATCGGCGAGCCAGTTTTGCCAACCGAACACGAGGTTCTCGCCGCCGGTCTGAAACGTCTTCTCCAGGACTTCCGGGTTGGTTGCCGCGAAATTCGACGGTGCGTAGATATCGAGAAGCTGCCGAAGCGAGAAGTCGACCACGGCCTCATTGGATGGGTCGACACCCCGAACGCCCGTCGTCGCCTTGTGCCACCACTCTTCCCCTAGCAGGAACGCCTGGGCGAACAGGTTGAAGGGCTGCGTCGTCCATTGCGGCTTTGAAAACCGGTGATCGTTGGCCTGCGGCTTGATCAGATCCCAGGAAGCGCGATGAGGATCGGCGAAATGAACGGATCGTTCGACGACCTGCCGCATGCCATGCCAGGCATCCCGCGCAATCTCGATCTGGCGCTGAGGCGCAGCCGCGAGGTGACAGGCCCAATCCAGATACGCCATCGAAAGAGCCGCAGGCGAGATACCTCCCGTCATGCGCGCCAGCATGGCGCTGAACGCTCTGTCCAGCTCGTGGTCCTCGCGCTGAAACTCTCCAGCGCCCGGATGCCCGTCCTCCGCGAGCTGCTTTGTCGCAGGTGCTACCAAATGGTGATCTGGTCCCACCACGATCGGCTCCCCGGAACGACCAGCGTTGGGCTGCTCGAAGCCGCTTGTTGCTTCATGCTGCAGCTCAACCGGCAGCGACGCTCCGGCATTCTTCAGTTCTGCCACCTTTGCCCCACGAGATTCACGCCGGCATCGATGAGGCGCTGCCCATGCTTGAACAGCCGATCGCAATCACGCCTCATGAACTCGATCTGATGCCGGCCACACTCCTCGACCATGGCCTGGATCCCTTTCACGGAATGCACGCCGGCGAGCTTCGACACGAATTCGGCGAGCAGATGGGTCTCGGTACGCGCGCGATCCAGAGCCTCATTGCTGGCAAAGAGAACCTCCTCCAGCATGATCTGCTGCGAACCGATCAGCAACTCGAGCGCATGCTTGTTGGACAGGGCGACACGTTCGGACAGTTCGGCCGTCTCGTCGGCGATGACTTTGGCCCCGGAGAGCTCAGACATGGCACCTCTCCTCTCGCTGGAAGAGGCCCTCCTTAGCCGATCCCCGGGCGGAAAACCTTGCGCTGCATCAATGACGCGGTCACCTCGCCGATTGACCTGCGTCAAGTCGCAACCTGCGCGACATATTACCGTCAGTCAGCCTTTGACATTGGAGTTCGCCATGCGCGCCCATCAGATCATGACCCGTCCCGTCATTACCGTCACGCCGGACACCTCGATTGTGGATGCGGCCAACATCATGCTGCAGAAGCACGTCAGCGGCCTGCCCGTGGTCGATGCCGCCGGCAAGCTGGTCGGCGTGGTCTCGGAAGGCGACTTCATCCGCCGCACCGAAATCGGCACTGGACGCAAGCGCGGCCGCTGGCTGCGTTTCATTCTCGGCCCCGGGAAATCGGCCGCCGACTTCGTCCATGAGCACGGCCGCAAGGTGTCTGAAGTGATGACGCGGTCTCCTCTCACGATCACGGAAGATGCCGCATTGGCGGAGATCGTGGAGCTGATGGAAAAGAACCACGTGAAGCGGCTGCCGGTGGTCAAAGGTGATCAGGTGGTCGGCATCGTGTCACGGGCCAACCTGCTGCAGGCCGTCGCCACCCTCGGACGGCAGGTGCCGGATCCGACCGCCGACGATGATCACATTCGCAATCGCGTGATCGACACCCTCGAGAAGAACGACTGGTGTCCGTTCGGGCTGTCGGTCATCGCCAAGGACGGCATCGTCCATCTGAGCGGCGTCATCACCGAGGAGCGTTCCCGCCAGGCGGCCATTGTTGCAGCCGAGAACGTCGCCGGGGTCAAGAAGGTCCACGACCATCTCTGCTGGGTCGATACCATGTCCGGCATGTATCTGAACTCGCCGGAAGACGATGAGATGGCCAAGGCCAGCTGATCTGACGAAGGACTACGACCGGTCTCGCGAATCCTCGCCGACGGTTCTGGCGGAGGCTCACACTCGCGAGGCCGGCTCACCCTCTCCAAACGCGCCAGCCCGGCGCGAGCGTTCGATATCCTGCTCAGAGTATCCGAGCCGATCCCGCAGAATGGCGGCCGTATGCTCGCCAAGGCGGGGAGCGGCTGAGGGCTCGACGGTCGGCGTCAACTGCATGGCAATGGGCGGCTCGATATTCGGTATCGTGCCCGCCGTTGCGTGCGGGAGGCGACAGACGCGCTGTCGGGTCCGGACCTCCGGCGCATTGAAGGCCTGCTCGACTGTACGGACGCGTCCGACCGGAACTGACGCCGCGTTCATCCGTGCGATCCAGGCGTCCATGCTGTCGGAGGCGAAGATGTCGGCAATGATGCGGCGGAGCTGAGCGCGGTTGATCCATCTCGCCTTGCGCGTCGCGAATCGCGGGTCACTCAGGAGGTCGGGACGGCCGAAGACCTCCGCCGCCAGCCGTTGATACAACCGATCATTCGCGCACGCCACGTATAGCGGGCCGTCTGATGCTTCGTAGACGCCCACCGTCGGCGAATCGTTTGGCGAGTTGCCCGTTCGCGTCGGATTGACGCCGCTCATCAGGTAGGCCATGCCGGAGAAGCCCGTCATCGCCAGCGCCACATCGAACAACGCCACGTCGACATGCTGCCCGCATCCCAGCTTCTGCCTGGCCGCAAGCGCCAGCAGGATGGCATTGCATGCCGACATTCCCGTCGCCAGATCAATGATCGGGGGACCGGTTCGCACCGGCGGACCGTCGGCGAAGCCATTGAGCGACATGAACCCGCTCTCCGCCTGCGTGATGGGATCGAAACCGGATCGCCATGCGAAAGGCCCTGATCGTCCATAGGCCGAGATCGAGCAATAGATCAGACCTGGATTGGTGCTGGAGACCGACGGATAGTCGAGACCGAACTTCTCCATCACGGAGGACGAGAAGTTCTCGACCACAATATCAGCTTTGCCGATCAGCGCGCGGGCAATGTCGCGCGCGTGAGGGTTCGCGAGATCGAGCGCCATGCCTTTCTTGTTGCGATTGAGGCTGAGGTAGGCAGCGCTTTCGCCACCGCGTTCCGCATGCTCATACGCCCTGGTGTCGTCTCCTCGTCCGGGCTGCTCGATCTTGATCACGTCAGCGCCGAAATCCGCGAGGGTTTGCGTGCACGCAGGCCCGGCAACGACACGCGTGAAGTCGATCACCAGCAATCCGGACAAGGCTGCCGGAGCATCGGCCCGGCGCGGCTCACGATCAGGCAGGACGACCTCGGTCGACATGCACCAGTGTTCCTTCCCCATGCGTAGATCGTCTGCTGCGATCTTTGCGTCTCGATGCATGGTTAGCTCAACCGACGGCGCAACGAAAGCCCTGCCCCGGGCGGCACGCATCGGCCTGCTGCATTGCAGCGCAGCTGCCATCACGGCACGGTCCTTAGGGCGTGAGCATCTTGCGCCAATAGAGCGAACTCTCCCACGCCCATGGGAGTTCCGGCCGGAACAGGGCGTAACCGCAACGGATGAAGTTGTTGGCGGAGACGATATTGCTCGTCGTATCCGACACGAGGCAGTAATAGCCGGACCGCCGTGCATGGCGCTCGATCACCCGCATCAGGCGCCGCTGGAGCCCGTTTCCGCAGGCTTCCTGGACAACGCCAACTCGCGAGAGATAACCTATTCCTCTGCCGATCGACGACGGCACCAGCCCGGCGAAACCTGCGGCCCGTCCATGTTCGGTCGCGAGCCACCAATGCCCGGTCTCGAAATCCGGCAGCGGCGCCTGATCGAGGAACGTGCGCGCATGCAGGTCGGCCAACGTATCGAGAATGTCGGGCTCGCTCGCATCGACCTCCCTGATTTGGAAGCGGCGGTCCCGCTGCAGGCCACGGCTTGCCACCACATCACCTTCCGAGGACGACCTTGATGCCAAGCCAGATCGCGCCGACGAGACCGGTCGCGATCACGGTGATCACCGCCTTGAACGTGTAGCTCTGCGCCTGCTCCACGCTCTTGCGCCAGCGCCGCAGATGCTGAAAGTCGGCCCTGAGCTCCTTTCGGTCCTCCTCCTCGATCCCGAAGGAGGTCAGGATGGTCACGATGGCTCGCATGACGACAGCGTCGATCTCGTCACGCTGGAGCTGGCTCTGTTTCGCCAGGGTCTCCGCGACGACTGCTCTGATCTCGTCATGGGTGATGTTCATCGCCTGATGATCCTTGCAACGTTCTCGAAGCCACGTTTGGCGAAGTAGAAGGAGATGACCAGATTGGCCGTGGTCGATGCGAAGCCGGCCAGCGGATCGGTTGATCCGAGCCCGAGCACCTTGTCCCACACCAGCAGCTTGGCGAAATAGATCGAGACGCAGTAACCGATCAGCTTGTCCGGTTCGTACCAGCAACCGATCTCCGCCGCGCGCAGCCGTAGTTGTGCATCCGACTCGGAGACCTGCGCGGCGATCTCGGTGGCCGCCAGGTCTGCTGCGATCTTGGAGTCGGTATTGCCCGCCTTGAGCTTCGCCTGATAGGCGTCGATCAGCCCCTTGATGACGGGGCCGCCGACAAAGCCGAGAATGCTCATCCACATGTCACGATGCCTTCCCGAGGGAGCGCAGCCGCGCCACGATCGTGATCACCGAGATCACCAGGAATATCCGCCCCACGGCCCGCGGATCCCCCACGGCAGCACTGATCTGCTCCTTGAGGCTGGGATCTCCGAGCGCGTCGCTGACATTGTCGAGGATCGACAGCAAGCATCCGAACAGCGCCAAGAGATAGCCCCAGGCGATCGTCAGCGAATGACGACACGCCGCCTTGATTCTCGTCCACATGTCTCGATCTCCTTGGGATGTGGTGCGCCGTGCTTCCGGCCACCGGGTGAAGCGGCATCGGTGCCGTTTGCCGCCGGCTCATCGATTGCCCGCCTTGCGCAGGGCACACGCAGCGCGTGCAGGGCCTCAGCGCTTGCCGAAAACCCGCTTCAGCAGAACAGCAAAAAGGGCCCCGATGGAGCCCTTTGCTGGATGCGTGATCGACGCTGTCGTCGAGACTTTTGGCGCCCTGTCCGGCGGCGGCCCGGTCTCCGCCGGTCCGTTCGCGAAGGTGATTGATGGATCGATCTCCATCATCGCCTTCAGCAGACCGGCGCAACCAGGCTGCCGGTCCACCGCCTGCGCATCATAGACGCCGTCGCGGACATATTTTCCGCAGCGATATTGATCCGTCCCGGCCCAGACATAGGGCGACGGCACGCCCCGTCGCGCGTAACCAAGCCCGTTATAGTGCTCGAGCAAGGTCAAGGCCCCGCCGATCGACCAGTCCCGCCAGCGCGCCGCATGCGGCGCACAATTGACCAGCGCATCGACCGCGGCGTCCTCCCACGAGGCGAACGGTCCCCGCCCGGCCGGAACATGGACCGAGACACGGTCCCACGGATCTCCCTGGGCCAACGATCGCGACCAGCTCTGCGAGGACTCCCGCTCGTGGATCACGGCGATGATCGGCCAGGGGACACCGGTGACCTTCGAGACGGCCTGGTATCGGGCCTTGGCAGCGACGAGGCGACGGGCGACTGAAGAAAAACTACGCAGGCGATTGGTTTTTATCCACCTTCTGGAATTCTCAGCTTTCAGATCGCACAAAGCGACTACCATTTGACCTCCATTTAAAATTGAAAGAGTGAGGCCGTTGCACCATTCACTCGTGGAAGTTATGCTTCGCCGGAGAAGAGTTTTCGCTGACGGACAGTTCGATGCCGCAATCGGTTCAATTCGTGCTCATTGGCGTAGGAGCGCTAATTTTGGTCTGGGGATTCTTGCGTGAACTAAAACGGCGCAGCTCCAGGACGCTCGATGAAGAGGGCCGATGGTGGTGGTCCATCAAATGATTCGTAATATATAGTTCGACAGAATCGTTGGCTGGATGTTGTTGTGGGAGTTTCCGCCCCCATTGTTTACGGCAACCGGCAGAGATGGAATGTTTACGTTCATAACCTTCGCTGACGCACCGCCTGACGTGTTGATATTTGAAGAACTCGTTGTGACGTTTTGACTTAGTCCGCCGTTGGTGAAAAAGAAGTCGCTCACGTAGAATATTGCAGTCGTAGCGGCAGCAGTCGAAGCACCAGTCAAGGCAGGTACTTCAGACGGATCGAGAGTATGAACGGCCTCACCCCCAACGCCACCTACACTGTGACGAAGGGCGGAAATGGTACTCGATAGCAGGCGATTAGCAGTTGCTCCTCCCATATTGTCGACACAAGCCCTTACCCTGCCCCGGAGATCCGGCAAGTTAAACGTCGTGCTGCCGTCCCCACCGCCAAAAGTCGTCCCCACCAGCGCAAACAGGTTCGCATACGTCACCCGGCTGATGGCTTGACCGTAGGGGAAAGCAAAGCAGCTGTTCGGTGCGGTCGTCCCCCAGAAATCGAGGCCGGCGGCCAACGGGATGTTATAGGGATTTCCATAGAAGCCATGCAGATAGAAGCTGCCGTCGACATGGTTGTAGACGGCAACGTACGGAGTTCCCTGGATGATCGTTCCGGGAAGCAAATCCGCGTTCGGTGCGCTCCGCAGCGGCTTTGAGCCGAGCGAGTCCACGTTGAGGGTTACTGGCGAGCCGTTCGTCACGTGCGGCGTGAACGCGATGAGCTGGCCGTTCAGATGCGGCAGCGTGTCGAACTGCTGGTTGCTCGTCACCGCGTAGGCGGTGCTCGTTCCGGTCGTCGCGATCGCGCCGGCGATGTCGTCGCGATACTTCGCCGTCGCCGCCATCATCGCGCGCGCGGAGTCGTTGATGCTGGACGGCACCTGTCCTTCGGACCAATTGATCGTCGGATCGGCCGTGGCATCGGCGGATGCCGTCTGCGACCATCGATAAAGTGTCATGCTGCTCCCCGAATAAAAAGGGCAGCCAACATGGGCCGCCCGGATGCCGTTTCTGGTCTTGCGCCTGCCGGCCTGTAACTCCGCGATCAGGTCTGTTTGCTGAGCATCAGATATTGCTCACACGCACAGGCCGGCGCTCTGGCGATCAGGAGATTGCGGATCACGCCCTTGGGGACCCCCGGGCTTTCCTTCGCAATCACGTCGACGCGATCCTGGAGGATGCGATCGATCTCACTCCGAAGCTCCCGTATCCGGTCCTCGATGGTCGGAGTACTGCGTGGCTGTTTCATTGGTTTGGTCCTCTCTCGTCTGCGTCGCCGCTTGAAGCCGTGCGATGGTGTCGTTCGCCTGCGCCAGAGCGTTCTGGGCTCGCCTCAAGCTCTTCTCACGCCTCGTCTCGTGCTCCGCGACGAACGTCTTCAGATCGTGCGGCAGAGCCCTGAAGCGCTCCTTCCAGGTTGCCGGCCAGGCACGCGGCGGCGCGAGACCGGCGACATCGTCCAGCACGAGCGCGACAGGCGCTCCTGCTGTCGGATCAGCCAGGTTCAATGCGAGATGCGCCCGAGAGACCTCGTTGACGGCCTCCCAGAGCTTCATGATTCCCAGGCCCGCATGCTCGCTCGCGAAACGGGCGACGGCCGCTGGTGTCGCGGGACAGAAGGCCTCGCCCTCCCGCTCGCACCATCGCGCGAACAGCGGCGCACGCTGCCTGCGAGCCTCGACCAACGCGGCCAGAACCGGGTTCGTCACGGCTGCCTCACGGCCGGCTCGACCGGCGCGCCTGATAGAGCGCGACCGCGTCTTTCAGATCGCCCGAGGAGCTCAGGCGAGCATTGAGCGCGCGCAGATCGGTCCGCGCACGATCGCCCGATGAGGTGGATACGCCGGGGCGCATGACCGGCGGCACGGCCTTCGTCACCACGGCATCCTTGGCCCGCATCATCAGCCGGTAACGCGCCGCGTCATACATCATCCGCTGAAAGGTCGCGTGGCGCATCAGCGGCTCGGTGCGAAACAGGCGGTCGAGCTCGGCCGGCGGAATGCCGTTCTCCTTGGCTACAGCGAGGATCTCCGCCGCGACGGCCTTGCGGACCGCGCGCGGCTCACTCTTCAGCATGCCCTCGAGCCGGCTGTCCTGCTCCTCGGCGAAGCTGTCGAAGCTGTGCCGCGCCAGTTCGGCTTGCCGGCGATGCTCCTCCGCCTGTTGCGCCAGCAATTGATCGGACATCGTGATGGCGGCCTGAACGCGTCCGAACCGTGCCGGATCGTCGCGCGACATCCGTTCCAGCGCGTCAGGGAGCTGTTCGGCAGGCATGCCCGCAAATTCCGGGAACTGGCTCAGAAAGCTCGCCTGCGCGATCTGCAGCGCCGACGCGAGCCCTTCGCGATAGGATTGGCGGGCCCGCTCGGCTTCGCCGATCTTTTCCTCGATCGCCTGCAGCACCTGCGGATGCTGCAGCGCCTTTTCCAACTCCGGCGCGAGCTCCGGGCGCCCGTCGTGTGGCGCTCGGCCGTGCTCCGAGGCCGGCTTGTCCAGGCCGGCGCGCTCCTCGAATTCGTCGGTCGGCTCAGCACTGCTAAGGCCAGGCAGATCCGTGTCATCCGGATCAGGCCCGGCTGCGCGAGGCGACGTCTCATCCGCCTCGGCGGCTCTGACGCGGGCATGATCGCGCGCGGCGCGCTCGAGCGTGACCGCCTCGCTGCGGTCGACCGGATGGCCGGTCTCGTCGACATATTCGCGCACCATGACCGGCGGGCGGCCGTCGGTTCGCCGGTCCGCGGCCTCGCGCAGCGACGCAGCATCGCCGTCGATCGTTTCGCGCTCAGGCCGCTCCTCAGGATCCGGCATCGGCCGATATCCGGCATTGCCGAGCTCGAAAACTGCACCGGTTAGGACGTCTTCCGGTTCATTCGACATACGCATCCGCTCCTCGGAATGTTGCGCTCACTTGCTGCCAAACTTGTTGGTGATGCTGCCGCTGAACGGCTGCAGCAGGCTGTTGATGCCGCCCGCGATCTTGGCGAACTGCTCCGCGCCGGACATCTGCTGCGTCGTCGTCGACGTGCCGTTGCTCTGCTGACCGAGCTGGGCGATCGGCACGCCGATCTGCGCCAACAGCCCGAGCGCCTGCACCGGAATGCCGCGGCGCTGCGCTTCCTCCGCCAAGGTGGCATTGGCGCCGTAATTGTTGGCGTCGAGCGCCGCCTGGGACGCGGTTACGCCCTGCCCCTGGTTGGCCAGGTACTGCTGCTGCATCCCGCCGAGCAGATTGGCCGTGGTGTTGCCGGCGCCGTACAACGCGTTGGCGGCGGCGAGCTGGTTCTGGACATCCTGGTTGTACTGCGCAGCGATCACAGGTGCTTCGGCGGCTGCGACGCCACGGCCATACGCCATCTGATTGGCACCGCTGAAGTCGCGTCCCGCCGCGGCAAACTGACCGTTGATCGACGTGCCGACGTCGTTCTGGATCTGCGCCAACTGCGCCGCAAGCGCAGAATTGTTGCCGATCACGCTGCCATTGGCATAGGGCGCCAGCTGTCCCTGCAGCGTCTGCAGGTTGGTCTGCACAGCAGGCGCCTGCGCCAATGCATTGCCGCCGCCGAGCAGCGACTGCGCGTAGCCGCCGATGCCGGACGCGTAGGGATTGCCCTGCGCCGCATTCTGCTTCAGCACGTCGAGCGCACCGCTCTCGGCGCTTGTCAGCCCGGTATTGTTGAGACCGCTGCTGAGCTGCGACAGAATCCCCTGCAGCATCGGCTGCGCCGGCTGCCACGGCTGCGTCTGCGATTGTTGAGTCTGGGTGCTGGATGATTGTCCGCCCATTGGGCACATTCCTTGAATTGACAATGTTAAGAGTTGGCGCAACTGCAACATCGCAGTTCTCGCACAAGGCGTCCCCGTGACCATGTCTGCGATCCGTTCGGAGGAGACAGCGGCACACGGATCGTTCAATCAAGTCCCCGTGAAAATCAACGTTCCCCAACGCGCGATATCAAGAAGCGCATCTGCGGCTTCGATGGTTCTTCGGCTGACACTGTTTGTGGTGCCCGGATTGGACGACCCTGACCCGTCTGCTGTGAGGCAACAAGTCTCATGTTGGAATCAACTTCATTGCCACTCGCAGCTCTTCTCAGTACCGACGGTAACGTGTGCTGAACTCGCCGCTGATCCAGAAGATTGTTTCCGAGCAGATAGTCAAACAACCAATTGCGGATCTGTGATTCAGGGATTGGTGACGGTTCGGGAACAGGTGCCGGAGTAGGCGGAAAACCCGGACCATCGTTGCCGGGTGGCGCGTAATCTAGCGATGGCGGCACGCCCGGCTTTGATGGATCTTCGAACCAAGAGGGCCGTCTTGACGGCGATCTTGGCGGCGACCTTGGTGTACTCGGGCCTGGCAAAGGAACGCCATCGAACGGCTTTTCGAAATCTTTGCCCCTAAGCCACCTTGTCCAGTCAGGCAGACGCAATATTTCTGGCTCGATCCCTTCACGCACTACATTTGGCAAATCACTCGATTTGTCCCTTGGATTTCCTACCATATCTTCATTCCCCTAGAAAAAAACGGCGCGCCATGTCAGCGCGCCGTCAACATCGAAGTACTTTCGGGTACGAGAATCGCTCGTCTCACATGTCGAAAAGAGCCCTATGGATCATAGATAACCCAAGCACCGAGTTGCCATCGCTCAACAAGAGCTCCGACTTCCTCCTGGCTTTCGGGATAATGCTCGTAAACGATCTTTGTCTTGACCGAACTTTTGTGAAAGCGAGGATGCCATGTCCACATCACAGGCGCTAGTTCGCGCTCTCTTGGCCAGCCAAGACGGCTCAGAGCTCTCCTGACAAATGTGCTTTCAGGCGGCTCTTCAAAATCACGACTGGCGCGCCGTGTGCTCATGAACTTCTGTTTCATTTCATAGATTGGAGCAGGCGCCCAAAAGAACTTGTGTCCCTCGGTGCTACAGTATCCGATGTCAAGGCGGGGCAAATTTTTATCGCGTGCGTTCAGAAAGCCTACGCACAACCCGTCGACCACAAGAGGTTGCCACGCCACCAACCCCTGTTTCAATATGATGGTCATCCCGGAGGCAAACACGAAATAACTGGCACATCCAGCCAAGCAGTAGCTGCGAACAACGACGATAGCGTCGCGAGCACGCAAGCGATCGGCAAGCTTCATCATGGCAACGTCGTCACCACCTTGACTGCGGACAACAAATAATCCGCCGGCCTGCAATTCGTTGACGAGCGACAGATCCTGATCGGCATCAAGACGGCCTTCAAAGCAAAGAGTCCGCCGATCCGGCGAAAGCGACAGCGGACGCGCGACGTCGCCAGCGCAGTATTCTGCAGCAACGCGATAAGGGCCGAAATCAATCTCCTCGGCGAGAGGCGCGTCAATACTCATCATGAGTGCCAGCGCCCCGAGAGCGGCTTTTGCTCCTGAATGCAGAAAGCCAGCTACGACTCTTGCCGTTTGGGCGCGTTCTTCACTTGTCTGGTAAAACATGCGTCTTGCCCGGCAACCGCGCAGTTGGAGGATAACACACTTTCCGAGTAAAAAGGAACATAACAGGAACATCCTGTCAAGCGCATCGGTCGCCCTTGCGCGCCCCCCCCAATCGAAGGCAGCTAATTTGTCCCGTGATGAGATCGCCTTGTCTGATCGGCGCATAAACGAACGCTTTCGGCTCATCAAATCTGATCTGTCATCTCAATTCCTTCTGAAGAATCACATGCGTCTGCCGATAGCCGTCGAGAGCGCGCAGCCAGCCTTTGCGGCCGTGAAGGCGCATGCCGCGACAGCCTTCTGCCTTCGCGTAGGTTTCGATGCCGGAGATGAGCGGCAGCCAACGTGCCATGCTCTGGCCTTCGCAGGCCGTAATGACGCACACCATGCCTGTCTCGGTCAGCTCCAGCCTGGTCGCCGCAACGGCATCGATCGTGGCCGCACCGGAGGCGCCATTCAGCGCAAGCCATAGCAGCGCCCGTCCCGCGAGCACGTCTTGCTCGATCTCTACGAAGGCGGACAGGCCAGTGCGGCGGATCGCTCGCCGCAAGCGCGGCGCGACCTGCGGCCATATCAACTCGACCTGGCGCGGATCGACGCAAGCGAGCTCAGCCGAGCAGTGCATAGCGAAACGTCCGCGTCGCGACAGCACTGCTTGCGTGGGTGAGCGTGAACGAGCCGTTGACGACCGCGCTCACATAGATCGTCCCGTTGCCGAGCTCGGCCGCCGCGCTGGCGGTCGCCGGCGTCAGGATCGGGGTCGATCCAGCCGCGCAGTTCTTGTCGGCGACCACCGTCGTCGTCGCCCCCGCCGAAAGCGTCACGCTGCCGACGGCGTTGGATCGGCCTGCCGCGAGCTGCTGTAGGGCGAGAATGATCTTCTTGAGGTCGGTCTCGGTGATGCCCGGAACATAGGCCGTCATAGCGTGCCGCTCACGGTGAGGTCGGGGACGACGCCCGCGCAGAACGTCCAGGACGAGCCGGCTGGAATGCGTACCCTGAACCGCGCATAGCGCGTGTCCCTTCGAACATCACACCGGCCGGTGCGGCCGTTGACGGCGATCTCCGCGCTCGCTGCAGTGACGGCGGAGGGCGTTTCGCGGGACGAGACCGATCCGTACAGCGACGTTGCATCGGTCACTGGCCGAAAGCCGCGGATCATGATCCGGTTGTCGTCGGTGCCCTGCTCCGCGCTCTCGATCAGCGCTTCCAGATTGCTGCCGCGGAAGAAGCCGAGCACATGGCCTGCGGAGAACTGCGCGATCTCGGGCTGCACGGCCGTCGCGTAGGCGTCGAGGCTCAAGGTCATCGCATCGATCGACGGCGAGATGCTGTCGAGGTTCTCGAGCGTCAGGCCCGTCTGCGACATGCCGAGCAGATATTCGCCGGTCGCCGCAACCGAGAAGAAGCGGTCGAGCAGGAAGTCGTAGCCCAGCAGCTTGTCGTAGCTGCCGATCGCGCCGGATACCGATTTGTACGACCAGAACACGCGGGTCGAACGTGGGTCCGCCGCTCCGATCAGCAGTTGCAGGTTGCCCTTGTCGAGATCGGCCAGGAAGGTGCGGTCGACCTTCTCCCGACCGATTGGCTGCGGGACGCCGCCCGGCTCGATCTTGTGAAAGCCCTGGCCGGCGTAGAAGAAGATCCGCTCGCCGGCGCGGATGATCGAGTAGGGCGCATACAGACCCTTGTCCTGCGTGATGCGATCGATCTGGAAGATGATCGGCGATCCCGGCACGTAGGACATGCGCCGGATCGCCTGGTCCTGAAAGACGATCCCCGCTTCGCCGCCGGCCACGCCGCGGACGATGCCGCCATCGGGAAAGTCCTGATGATCGGAGCCCGCCGTCAGACCGTCCCACGACGTGGCCGAGTTGAAGTTGTTGAGCCCCGACCATTGGATCCGGTACGGCGTGGAGAGCAGCCCCGACAGCACCAGGAAGCGTCCGACCACGCTGATATAGGCGGCCTGCGGCGGCGCGCCGAGTGCATTGTCGAAGCTGGTCGAGGACGTCAGATCGAACACCTGCAGCACCGCATTCGCCTGCGTGGCGAAGACGAGATTGCCGGTCTGCGCGAACTGCCATTGCGCCGAAGATGACAGCTGCGAATAGCCCGCGCCGCTCCTGGACACATCGAGCCAGGTGAAATCGGTGTTGTTGAGCCGATAGAGCCTGGTCGCGGTGCCCGCAAAGGTCACGACCGTGCCGTCAGACTTCAGCGCATAGAATGCACCGCGACAGGGATCGGGCAGAGCCGCCGTGTAGGGCGAGAACGACGGAAACGGTCCGTAACCGTCGCCGCGGGGGACGACGTTCTGGATGTTGCGCGTGGCCTGACCTTCGTAGTCGCTCACGTCGGGTCGATATTCGCCAAAGGCAAGAAGAGGCATGTCACCTCCAGACAAGGATAGCCGCTGCAGATCTCTGCCGCGGTCGGGAAACGAACGGATCAGGTCGGAAGACGGCCCGGAATGCGCCGACGATCGCAGCCGCGATCGCAGGACCAACCGTTAATGGCTGCGCCAGGGCGCGAGAGGCGCAGGAACCGCGTCCCATGACGACGATGCCTGGACGACTGGCTGCCAATGGTCGGCCGCGATCGGCGTCGTCAGCCAGGAGGGCTGAAGCTCGTCGCTTGCCGCCCAGCTGCTTTCGATTAGGCCGAGCGGATACCAGGCTTCAAAGCCCCGCTCACGATCGGAGCTCTCTCCGGCCCATTGATAGCTCCCACTCTGCACGGACATCGCATGGATGAAGGCCGAGGATTGACCGCCTACAGCATAGCTTCCGTTGACAGCGGCCATCTTGGCACTGGTCGCGGACGGCAAGCCGGATGCGGTGAACGCCCCCGCGGAGATCGATGCGGCCAGGGAATAGCGAGCCGGCTGGCCGGACGTCAGCCAGGCGCCCTGCGCGCCGATCAGCCCGACACGCAACGTCGCCTGAGCTCCGACGAAACCGAAGCCGCCGGCCACCGCCGTCAGTGCCCCCTGGAAACTGGCCGCGCTGCCGGAGAGCGCGAGAGACGACGGCTCAGCGATGAACACGGTGTTGGTTGCGGCGTTGCGCGGACTCTGCCCGATCGCAAGACGGCCGATGGCGTCAAATCCGAGCAGCGACATCAGTAGTACTCGTCAATGATGATGATGCCGCTGGCACCGGCGCCGCCGCTCGTGGCCGTGCCGCCACCTCCCGCACTGCCTCCGGCGCCGCCGGCTCCGACTGAATAGGCGTAGGACGCAGCCGGGCTCGAGATCAGCTTCTCGACATAGCCGCCTCCCCCGCCGCCGCCGCCCGCAGTCTGTCCCGCGCCGCCGGTGCCGCCGCCTCCGCCACCGCCGGCGCCGGGCACCGTCGCTGCCGATCCCGCAGCGCCCGGCCAGCCACCTGCCCCGCCGCTTCCGAACGCAGATGCCATCCCGTTCACCCCCTGATAGATGGCGGTCGTTGCGCCCGTCCCGAAGCCGGACCAGGATCGGGACCCATCGATGGTGACATCTCCTCCGGACGATGTTCCTCCGGACTGCGGACTCGATCCGCCCGTCGAGCCGGGACCGCCACCGCCGGCGGTCAGGGATCCGAAGGTGGTTGCACTGCCGATGCTGCCGTTGCCTCCGGCGCTCGACCCGATGCCGCCTCCGCCGCCCCCGCCGCCGCCGACCATGCGAACCAGCAGGGCCCTGCACCCGGTCTTCAGGGTGTAGGTCCCCGCCCCCGATGTCAGAACCGTGCGCGTCCAAATGCCGGGCGTGGCGGCCGCCGCGATGTTGCTGCGCGCCTGGGCTTGCTGGGCTGTCGTGAAGCTGTTGGCTTCCTCGATCGCGACCAGATCTTCCTTCAGCGCAACGACGGCCACCTGCGGCGCTGCCGAGAAGTTGATCTTCGCGCCCGCGCCGCTCTGCCCGGCGGCCGTGCCGGTGCCCAACGAGTTGAACAGCACCGTCGCCCGCGTCAGGACGGCGGTCGAGCTGTTATAGGCGCCCTCGCCGATTTCCCATTGAGTGAGATCCGCGCTCTCGGCGCGATACTTGTAGAGCCGGCCGTTTGCAGCGCCGGCGGCAGCCGGGCTCTGATAGCCCTGGACGGCCGCGGCATAGGTCCAATCGGTCGTGCCGCCGGCCGTCGGCAGGAACCTGCAGATGTCGAGAAAAGCTGCCATGTCAGGTAATCGTCAGGATGCCGTTGACCTGGTCGAGATCGACCGTGAACGTGTTGCCGTTGGTCAGCGTGACCGAGGTGCCATAGTCCCACCAGCCGATCAGCGGCCGCGTCGCCGAGGTCGCGTTGTAGAGCACGGCGTACTGGAAGGGCCCGATCGACCCGCCCGCCGCTGTCCATGACGGATCACTGCCGCCGACGAATCGGAAGGTGCCCGATGTCTGGCCGCCGGTGATCGTGCCGATCGAGACGCCGCCGGCCGTGTAGCCATTCCCGGCGGCGAGATCGGCCGGCGTGTTGTAGACGGTATTGGACGCGACCGGCGCCGTATTGGTGAGATAGATCTTGTAGACATGCGAGGTTCCGGTCAGCATGTCGTGCAAGGCATGCGCAACATCCTGCACGAAGCAGTTGAACTTGTTGAAGGCGGCCATGTGATCCTCGTGGTGAGCGGCGTCAGACGACCTGACCGGACAATCGCATCGTCATCGGTCCGGCGTTGAAGGTCGATGTCAGGCCGAGCGTGTTGAGATCGGCGAGCGCATTGGTGAAGCCGAGGCCCCAGGTCTGGATCCGTCCGTCTTCCTTGAGATAGGGCGCGGACTCCAGCAGCGCGCCGTACAGATAGAGGTCGGGCGCCGATGCGAGCAGCCAGTTGGTGTCGTTGGAGGCCAGCGGCGGAATGGTCCGCCGGTAGACCATCTCGATCGTGTAGGCCGCGTCCGGCCGCGGCGCGAGCTCGATCTGATCTCCGAAGATCGAGAAGTAGCGCGGTTGGCCGGCGACATCGGAGATTCGAAAGCGATACTCATCGAGCTGCACGCCCGACTTGAACTCCAGCGCCGGCTGCCCGCGTGCGCTGACCAGCCGGATGCGTCGCATCGACTGGAAATCGGAGGGCAGCGCGATGAACTCCGGTTCGCTGGAGCCGAGGTCGACGACGGCGATCGCGCGCTGCTCCATCTGCCGGACGAACAGTTGCCGGTTGAACTTGGCTTCCGCAAGCTGAATGAAGCTCGGGATGCGCTGGAGCAGCGTCGTGTCCTGGTCGCGGGCCAGATACTCCGTGACCGCGGTCTGGAGTGATGCATAGTTCGAGATCAGCGGCATGATGCGTCCGCCCTCCATCCGCTCTGCAGGGCAGGCTTGTCCGTCCGCAAATACGCCCACTCGGGATCGTGCAGCTTCTTCTGGACGATCGCATCGAACTCCGGCGTGAACAGGCGCAGACGGGTGTTGCCCCTGGCATATTCCTCGTTCAGCCACTTGACGTAGATGACGTTCGGAATCCGCGCGACGTGACGGCCCCAGTCGCTCTGCTGCGCGTCACGGCGGGCTTCGCTGTTCCACTCCAGGATGGGCGCGA
Organism: Bradyrhizobium sp. HKCCYLR20261; assembly: GCF_051168435.1. Classification (NCBI taxonomy): domain Bacteria; kingdom Pseudomonadati; phylum Pseudomonadota; class Alphaproteobacteria; order Hyphomicrobiales; family Nitrobacteraceae; genus Bradyrhizobium; species Bradyrhizobium sp. HKCCYLR20261. The sequence goes on along the minus strand of NZ_JBNPUZ010000007.1, from coordinate 109,706 downwards.
CATCCTGAAGATGCTCGATCACGAGGCCTGAGCCGTCGGAATCGAGATGCGGCCGAAGGGTCAGCCCTTCCATCAGGACAGCTCCGTGACCCACAGCGTGCCGGCGGTGGCGGTGACCAGGCCGTTGCTGGCGGCCTTGATGGCCGCAATGTTCTGGCCCGGCGTCACGGTGACGTATTCCACGGTGTTGGCCGGCAGGAACACGTCCGCCGTGGTGGCCGTCTGGGTGCCGTCGCCGATGCGATAGCAGCAGGCCGAGCTCGCTGTGAGGCGAAGCTGGAACGTGCCCGGGCCGAACTTGTTGGTGGCGCCGACGCTGCCGTCATAGGCGATCGTCTGCGTGGTGCCGATGCGCGACGAGGGCTGCTTGGGAAAGAACGACATCTCAGGCTCCCCTGACTGCAATCGAGTAGTGCATCGGGACCGCCGTGCCGGACGCGCCGGACGGCGTCAGCGCGATGACGTCGTCCTCGTTCAGATAGACCGGAGACGCCGGAACGACGGAGAACAGCTGCCCTGCAGCAGAGCCGGACTGCGGAACGGCGAAGCTCGCGACGGAAGCGCCGTTCACTGTGACGGTGACGGTCCCGTCCGCTGTGGTGATAGCGCCGCCGAGGATGCCCGTGACCTTGAGCAGGCGGCCACGGAACGGCGCGCGCGCATAGGCGGCGACGGGACTAGCGCCGCAGGACGGCGTATAGGCCGTCAAATCGGCCGTATTGAGCGTACGATTGCCGGGAAGCGGCATGGTTGAACCTCCAAGAAAAAAGGCGGCCCGAAGGGCCGCCCAAGCATGAGGGGTGACGATCAGGGGTGACGACGAAGTGCGCTACGACGTGGTGTTGTCGAAGATCCCGCCGCTGGCCTTTTCGTTGCGCGCGACGAGCGCGTATTCGGCCAGGATCTGCCGCCGGTCGGAGTCGCCGGTCTTCGCCAGCGGGATCGAGATCATGTTGCGGCCGTTGAGATAGGCCACCGCCCATTTGTCGAGTTCGAGCACGAGCACGTCGCGCGCACGCTGGAAGCGGTTGGCGACGACCTTCAGCTTGCCGAAATCGGACTCATAGGCATCGACCGAGGCGACGATCTTCTTGGACTTGGCCTCCTCGATCGCGGTGGAGCGGCCGGTGAAGGTCGAGAACACCTGCTTGTTGAAGGCGCCGGTCAGGATCGTGCCGGGCTTGCCGCCATTGATCCAGATCGACGACAGCACCGTCTTGAGCCGCGCCTCGGTGAAGGCGATCTGGGTGCCGTCGGTCCGGATGGCGGAGCCGTCGGCTACGCTCGGATCGGCGGCACCGCCGGCGCTGCCCTTGGAGGTGTTGGAGACGATCCACGACAGGATCGAAGCCGTCTTGCGCGGCGTGGTCGTGTTGCCGACGACCTTGGCCTGGTTGGTGCCGCACATGATCGTCTCCAGATCGCGCTTGAGCTCGAGACCCTTCAGCATTTCCTGATAGGCGAGCTCGTTGTCGCGGCCGGCATGATCGACCGCCTGCTGGGTGCCAGAGACCCGCGCGACCTTGTAGGAGATCTGGCACTGGTTGCCGAGGCGCACGGTCGGCGTCGTGACGTTGGTGTTGGGGTCATCGCCTTCGAGCTGAGCATTGCTGCCGTCGGCCGGCGCCAGCGCCTGGGTCTGCCATTCATGGTTGACCGCGGTCGCCTTCTCCTTGTCGACGCCGCTCATGAACGGCGTATCGACCGGGTCGATCCGGTAGATCATGTCGCTGAGATCTTCGCGGTTGCCGACCGCCTGGTAGGTGACGAAAGTAGACGTAGGTGTGGTCATCGGTGATCCCTTGATGATCGTTGCCCAGCGCAGAGCGTTCGTCCGCCGCGTCGCCCGCAAGCGGACGACGCAAGCGCGACGCGCCGCCCTGCGGCTGCGCATATCTGAAGATGGACTAAGTCGTTCAGGTCCCGCCGGCCCGATGGCGCGAGAGGTCAGTCTCGGTTCGGCTCATGCGGAACGTCGATGCCGTGGCGCCCGGAGCACCGGGGTCGGCGGAGCTGCATTCAACGAGGTCGCCTCGAGACACATTGTCCCAAGACGAACAAGTCCCAAGACGAACAAGTCTCAAGACGAACAATCCCGGATCGACGACATGCTTCGGATCAAAAGACATCCAGGCGCAAGTCAAACTTGCGCTCAAGAAAACGCCCGCGCCAAGCGGTCGGCCGCGGGCATCTTCGAATTCTGTGATGATACGTTTATCATGGTGATTTGCCCGACGTGTCAACGAGTGATTGCTGTCGCTCGCCGGAGCAGGAGCTTGGCCATGCCGTGGAACGACACGGTGATCAAAGTCGAGACGAACGTGGTCGATGCCAGCAATAGACCCATGCGAATGCCGCCTCCTAGGCCACTTCCAAGGGAGAACAGCAACGTCATGACCATGCCGAAAATGGCGCTGGCGCAGACGATTTCGACAAGGGCCCGAAATACCGGATGCAGCGTGATGAATTGCCAGGGAAGCAAGGCCGCGAGCCTCGCCCCCATGATCAGAAACGTCACGGTCAAAACCGCCATCGCGGCGGCGACGATAGCGAAGTAGATGACGGCCTCGATCCCTCCCGTGATGATCATGCCGAGTGACACAAGGACGGCGCCACCGTACAGCAGCAGAAACTTGATGATGGCATCGACGATGAAGACGGCATACCACCGCTTTATGACGCCGCTCATGAGACAGCCTTGCCGGCCAAATTGGGATTGAGAACGATGGGGCGAGAATGTGATGAGGTCTTGTCGCTCAATTGAGGACTCCGACAACAGTCATTTTGTGAAAGATCAATCCAGCGATTGATGATCAAGCATCACGCTGCGGACTCCAAGCGGACGGCCAGTGCAGCCCCTTTCTCAATCGTGTGGCGGCTTTTCTCAAGGGCCGGGACGCTCATGGCCATCTCGCGCTTGCCGCCATTACCGCTCAAGGCAAGGCAGGTTCTGGGCGACTTGGCTGACCACGGACCGGCAATGGCGAAAGCTCAACGAACCGTCGAGGCAGACGATCGTCCGGTCGAAGCTGATCGACCTTGCGTACAAGCGTTAGAGACGGTCGGCACGCCGGACCGATGCACCTTCGCATTCTGACCACCGCCAGCCGTTGTCGTTTAAGAGCATAAGGAACAAATAAAGAACAAGTCAACAGCTTTCGTGGTCTTCTGTGCGGCCCGCTTACAGCACGCCAAATCGCTTTCTCCGCTCCGCGGTCTGCGCCAACTCCTTCAGCTCCGCCTCGGCCAGCTTGCCGTTGGCGACGATCGCACCGAGATGGTCGCGCACCTTGCTGACGATGTTGATGGCGAGAAACAGTTTCTCGCGGCCGGCGACATCGTCGATCAGCGTCTGACGCCAGGCCGCGCTGTAGCTCGCCTCGAGCGTAGCGAAGGCGCCGGAGAGCAGCTCATCGTCGAGCAGGGCCCTCGCGCGCACGCCCCGTGCCGCCGTCTGTTGCAGAAGGCTCTCGTCAGTCATCGCGCCGCTCCGTCTTGGTGTCAGATCCGCCATCGATGTGCGCAGCGGCGGCTGCGAGGCCGACCGCCGCTTCAGCGATCTTCATCTCATGAGCCGTGTGCGCCTGCTCGCGCTTTTGCGCCGCCTCGACCGACTTGAGATGCGCATCGAGCAGCGCGATCTTGGCATCCAGGCCGGCCTTGATCTTGGCCAGCTCGATCTCCGCCTGCATCTTCACCTGCTGATGGACCAGGTCATTGTGCGCCTGCTGCTGCGCCAGCTGGGCCTTCTGCGCCGCGATCGCCTGTTCGGTCTGCACCCGCGCCTGCGCCGCGATGAGCTTCGGATCGGGCGGTGGCTGCGGCGGCGCCGGCGGCGGATGCAGCAGGCGGCCGGTCCGCGGGTCGACCGCGGCCGGATCGTTGAAGAAGCGGCCGGGATTCTTGTGACCCATGATCCGGGTCAGTTCGGCCGCCGTGTTGTAGAGCTCGCGGTCGCCGACCAGATTGATCTTGCCGGCCATCGCCAGCTCCTTCTGCACGTTGGCGATCGCCATCGTCTGCGCGAACTGCTGCGCCTTGCCGCCGGATCCGAGCCCGACCTCGATGGTCATGTCGTCCCGCGTCTTCCAGCTGCGCGGATCGACCTGAACCCAGGCATTGCGCAGCCGCACGGTCTGGCGCTGCTGGCCATGCTTGCGGATGGTCGCATGCAGCAGCCCGAACATGTCGCGGACCCCCTCGGCCATGATCCGCGCGATCAGCTTGATGCGCATCTGCGATGCCGAGAAGACCTGCGCGACGGCCGTCGCAGATTGGTTCTGCAGCGCGTTGGCATCGATGCCCTGCGCCTGCTTCGACAGTCCCGAACGGCTCTCGAGCTCGGCATCGATGTATTGCAGCATCGGGTAGATCGAGCTGGTGATATCCGGCACCACCTGCCAGTTCAGGCCGCCCGCGGTCTTGGTGCGAACGACGCCGCCGGGGCGCGAGACCAGGAGATCGTCGAGCGTATTGGGGCCGGCGTTCTGCTCAGCGACTTCCACGCGAGGATTGTTGTGCAGATAGAGATTGTCCAGCGCTCCCCGCTTCAGTGCCGTCTTCTCCCGCTGCAGCGGCATCACCAGGTCGGCGATCGAGCGGCCGAAGAAGCGGTGCGTCATCGGCACCGGCGTGGTTGCGGCGAACGGGATCGCATCGAACGGCGTGATGCAGTCCTGGCCATCCTTGCGCAGGATCTCGCACTCGTCACCGCCGGTAACGATCTGGTACAGGCACGGCCTGCCCTCGCCTTCATAGTCCATCCGGAGGTAATGCTCCGTAATCCGGACCAGCCGGGTGCCCGAATTGGACACGCTCGATGACGTCGGCGAATGCTCGTCGACCGTATCGCGGGCCAGGGTTTCCACGCGCGTGGTCCCGGTAGAGTCGCCGAGCGACCTGATCTGCGCCGCGTCAAATCCTTCGGCAATGAGCTGCGCTTCGGTCTTGGTGACGATGTCGTGGAAACAGTAGTTGCAGTCGCGGATCGAACGCGCACCGCGCTCGATCCCGAACTCCTCGGGCGGCACGCCCATCACCCGCGCCTGGGCGTATCTTCGCGTGGTGACGATGGTGACGTCGTGCGTGATCGGCGGCACCGGTTGCATCGGCGACACAGAAATTCCGTCTGCGCGCAAATGTCCATTCTTGTTGACCGACAAATCGTTCTCCATATCTTGTAAGAATCGAACGTGTGGTACTGCGTGCAGCTCGCGGTTGCGGCATTTGCGAGGGATCGAGCCGTGATGAGCCCTTTTCCTGATCTACTCGTGCTCGGCTGGTTGGCTGGTATTATCGGGATCGCTCACAAAGCGCGTTCGCAGCTTCGTGTTGCCCTCAGGCATCCAGCGCCGGATGCGAGTTCTGCGGACTTTCGCCGATTTGGTCTGACCAAACCGGCGATCTACATCGACCCGGCGAAGCTGTCCGAAGCTGGTCGCTCGCTCCTGTCGCGAGCGCAGTGGGGAGAGCGATTTCTTTTCGTTTGGATCGTCGATGTTCCGCTGCTCGTCTTGATCCCGCTCGTCTCGCCCCCTTTGCATCCGTGACCCAGCACAGCGGCGCTGGCGGAAGCACCATGGTCATGACGGCGGATTCGTTGCGTGACGGATCAACAGATCAGAGCAGCGTACGGCTGCTATCAATTCGAACCGGGACGGTCCCGGAGGTAATCCTGGATCATGCCGAGAAGACCGCCGGCAGATTCCACTTGCCCGGGGGCTCCCGAACCGCCACTCACAACGGAAGCAGCCAGATCCGCGGGAGCTCCGAGACTCGCGCGCCCGTCTTTGATGTAGGGAATGACCGACGCACCATCGAAGAGCACACGGTCGGGAGGGCCTCCCGAAACGGCGCGAGCTGGAGGCGCATGGACGTCAGCATAGTCGGAGAACCAAGGAGAGATCCTGGACGCGAATGGCTCGCTGCCGGCCGAATGTCCCGCATAAGGCACGGGCCGCTCAGCGCCGCGCTGAATTCGGATCGGCAGACTCTGGGGCATGTGGCCAGGCGCCGCGGACTGATCTGTCAACCCCATGATCGGGGTCAGCACGTATTTCCTGATGAAAGCGGCGATCTGCTCCGGTGTCGCCGTAAAATTCGCGCTGACACCGGGAAGTCCAGCTCCTACTCCGATCGACGATACTTTCGCCTTCCAGGGCAGCGGAACGCCGGATGCGTCCGGAATGGTTGCGTTGAGATTGAACGATGGCACGTTGACCGACGCTCCGTACCTGAGAGTATCTTCGGAGGACATGCCTCGTCTCAGGTGGATGAGGTGCACCCCGCCTCCTCCCTTGCCTACTCCTCCTGTCACCGTGATCCTCGGCGCGGACGGCGCCCCCGGATTCCAATAGTATGTCGCTCCAAGCCCGGACGGCAGCTCCAAGGAGATGCCGTCCGGCCGAAGATTGCCTTTCTCATTGACCGACATTAGACTACCTATCATCTATGACAACAACTCGATCAGGTTTGATCGACACCTCATCAGCTCCGCAGACATGTCCTACACGGCAATCGGCATCCTCTGTGTTTGGGCGATCGCAGGCCTGCCGCTGGGGGGACTATGGCTGAATGATATCCGCGTCATCCACAACCATATTGCCCCGAGCGCCTCGGATATGCGCTACCAAAAGCCGGGCTCTTGGTTTTGGACGTGGGCCGGCTTTTACTTCACGGCAATGGATCCCGCGAAGCTGACCGAGCCCGGTCGAGAACATCTGAGACTCGCGATCCGGCACGAGTGGATGCTGTGGGGATGGATTGTCGGATCCGCGCCGATTATCGTCGCTATAGCCATGCTGGGCTGATGCATTCGAACAAATGCGATGCGATAAGCCCTGCGACTTCCTGACGATACTAAAACAGTTGTTCGTCCCGAGGTCCGGTGAGCCTTGCGCAGTCCGGCTTGCGGGCATCGCTGCCCTCATCGGATGAGCATGCTCGCTGTCGGCTCAGCGCGGCCCTCGAGGCCGCCGTCCGACTTGATCCGGCGCGTTCGAGACGATCGTCGCACTCACCCGCGTCAGCTACTGTGGCGGGCTGCCGCATCGTTGTCGGCTCCGCGCAGATTGACGCTCTGCTCCGGGCCACGCATCGTATGCGCCACGATCCGCATCGCGCCGTCCGACTCCATGACGGACTGCGCCAGCAGCGCGAACTGGTCTTCGGTGAGATCATAGTAGGTCTCCCGGCTTTCCTCCTCGCGCTCTTCCCACCACACCTTGACGATGCCGACCTTGGAGAGAAGCGCATCCTTGATGAACGAGTAGAGGATCATGAAGCCCGGGTTCTGCTGCATGAAGACGTGGTTGACGTAGTCGGTTTCCTGCGACGCGGCGGCCTCGTCCTCGGGACCGACCGGCTCGAACCGCACGACCTCGTCCGAGCCCGCGAAGATGTCCATCAGATGCGGCATCAGGCCCTCGACCGTATCGGCGACGTCGGTCGAGACGGCGCGCGAGCGCCCCTCCTGCGCCGGCATGTCCTTCTTCATGTTTCCGAGATAGTAGTCCATGGCATCGGCGCGCTCCTCGGCGAGCCGCGCCGCCGAGATGGCAGCGAGCGCATCGGCCTTCTCGGCGGCGAGCATCGTCTTGAGATCGGCATCGGACATTTTGGGCATGATCGGAACCATATCGTTGGCAAATGGCGTTCACTGAAACAGGATTTGAATGCTGACGTTGACGGTGACCCGGACCGACGATGGGCTCACCACCGCAAACAGGCACCGGTGACGACTATCAGCGCGATAGATTCCACGGCAAGCGGGCCCCCCAAGATCCGGGCCACTCTTCATCAGCGGGCCCTGAGTCTCCGAACTCCGGAAGCGCGAACGGATCTCCCTGCATCTCGGCTCCAGTGGGCCGCCCGATCGGATCCGCAGACCAAGGCATCGGCGTGAGTTGCTGATGACGCCAGAGTGGCGCGCTCGCACCGTCCGTCGATCCCCAGCGGCCGAAACGGTCGTCAAACAACGGCGCCTGATCCGCGGCGGACGATTGCACGGGCATCGCCTGAACGGGCATCGTTGCTGTCGACCCTGGCGTCACCAGAGGTAACGGCTGGTCTGCACGACGGGAGCGCAGAACACGGATAGGCGCCCTGACCGCATCGGGCACTGCTGCGCCGCCATCTGTCGCGGCCAACGACGACCGCTGTCCAGCCACAAGCTCGCCAGGCGACGAAGAGCCGTCGGGCAAGACGGTGCGCGTTGCAGTCACCCCGCCACCGCGAAGGCGAGCGAGTTCGCGCAAGAGCGGCGCCTGCGGCATCTCGGCGTTGCCTGCCGCCGACGGCCAATGGCCGAAGCGCTCCGCCCACCCAGCAGGAACGCCATCAGCGATGGTCGTGTCTCGCTGTCCAGCCCGATCCCCTCGCTTGCCCGGCACCGACTGTCCGCCCTCGGCCGGATCGTCGGTGACCTCAGGCGCCGACCAATCATCCTTTTCCCATGCCTTCGCCTCGAACGCGCGCTTGGCATAATACGGCGTCGACTTGGTCTCCTTGTTCACATAGGTTCGATCGTGCGACAGGCCATTGTAGAGCGCGTAGATGTTCTCCACGCTTGGATCATCCAGCCGCTTGGCGATGGCCGCGATGAGCCTGGCCGTGAGCTCGATGTTGTCTCGCGGCTTGTGAACGTCGGAACCGGGAATGAGCTTTTCCCAGCTCGGATCGAGGTTGCCCGGAAGAATGGTCTTGGACAGCAAATCCTTAGGGAGCGGCAGCGACCATCGGATCACCCGATCCACCGCTTCAGCGGCGTAGCCGTATGCACCCCGCGAGATTTCGGTGTAGATGACGGCTCTCACCAGATCGGGATCGAGAGCATTGCGCTTGGCAGCGTCCTCGATCAGCGCATTGTATTTCTGGATCTCCCGAGCTGCGACACCGTGCGGCTGATAACGATTGTTGACCGGCGGTCGCCTCTCCTTCGGAATGTCCGAAAACTTCTGACTTTCGAACTCGAATTTGGTGTCCGGAAGATCTTTCAGGATGGCCTGCCTGCGGTCCTCAGCACGTCGCAAATATGTCGGCATGGAACTCCTCTACGAACGTCCATTCATGAACTTGATGGAAAGACTCGAAACAATCAGGATGGCGTAATACACTGCGGCGACGAAACCAGTTCCGACCCACATCCTCTCCCAGCCGTAATTTGGAATGTAGTTCAACATTGGAACGACCAGCAGATCCCACCCGCAGGTCCGGCACTGATAATACGTATTGTGCTGAAGTCCCCTGACCACCATATAAAAATTGACAGGCGCAGCAATCAGCGCCGGCACGAGCACCCAGAACCATCGGCTCAGACTCGATGTCAGTTCGACTCCAAGCCTCGCCCCTACAGCCGTCAACAGCAGAAGAAACACCGCAAGCAGAAATCCGGTCGTCACGACGGCCAGCACGAATTGCGCGACGCCCACCACGAATAGATATTGAACAGGAAACCAAACGGCGAGTAGGACGATCACGGAGATATATTTCAGGCGGTTCAGCAGATCACGCATCGTGCGAGCCATTCCAGAGCGGGTTGAGGCAACAGCAAAGTCCGCGGCCATCTACAAACCGCATCGTCGCTTCATGCAACGGCACCCTGTGCGGTCATGTGGGTTGACAACAATGTACACGATTTGTTCTGGTTTCGCCATCGCCTTCCGGTTGCAGAGCCCACCGAGTTTCGCCATCGCCGCCGCTGGTCACCGCCAACCTGCGTCCTGATATCGGATCGGTCGGTTGAAGCTCATGATGCGCCCCGGCGCTTCATAGCAGACCGCCATCATTCCGAGCGCGTCGGCGGCGTGTGACGACCAGTCGTGCTCGGGGCCGAGCCCGACGTTGCGCGTCTCGTCCTTTCGCTCATGATAGAAGCCGAGCGCTTCGCGTCCGGCCTCGGTCGTTGCGGCGTTGAACCACAGTTGTGGCCCGAGGCGGCGCAGCGCCTCGATCCGCATCATGGCGGCTCCCCTGCCCTGGTTCTTGAGCGGCGGCTCGACCGCGAAGCCGGCATCGCGCAGATGATCGGCGTAGCGCTTGCCCGTCACGGAGTTGGTCGCCAGCCCGTCATGCGGAAGATGGATGATGGCGCTCTGATAGCCCCGCTCGCGCAGCCAGTTGACATGGAAGGCCAGCACCTGGCCGACAGCCTCGTAGTAGTCCAGCACGCGGATCTCGTTGCCGACCCACTGCACGATCCAGATCGTGAAGGCATCGGCGGTCGCGCCGGCGCCGCCGATGTCGATGAAAGCGCGCAGCGGTAGCAACGGATCGGCGGCCACTTTGCCGATGCGCCCGTCACGTTTCGCCTGCGCCAGCAGATCAGCGTAATAGGCTCCTTCGAACGCGCGCACGTAGTCGCCCTCCCAGATGTGCTCGTAGCGGTCCGGATAGAGCGAAAGGTCGAGTCGCCGCTCTTCGTCGAGCACCGCCGGAAACCACGGATTGTCCCGCCAGCTCGCCTTGATCACGACGGCACCGTCCGGCTTGCGGCCGCGCAGAAAATCGTCGACGGCATCCGACTTGCGGCGCGGATTCCAGCTCGCCCACAGCTCCGAGCGCGGCGCACGGATCGTCGGCCGCAGCAACGACAACGACCGCGCGCTCAAGGTCTGCGCTTCGTCGACCCAGGCAATCCGAAACCCCTCGAGCGACTTGATCGATTCCGCCGTATGGTCCTGCATGCCGCGAAAGATGATCAGCCCGTCACCGGGGGTGGCGATGCGATCGCTGAAGGAGCGAAACCCCTGACCGAGGCCGAGGCCTGCAATCTTGGCCTCGATCAGCCGCTTGGACGATTGAGCCAGCGTGCGTTGCGCCTCGCGAATGCAGACCGCGAGCGTGCCACGCTCGGACTGGCAGGTCTCGACCAGGAGCTCGCCGAAAAAGTGCGACTTGCCCGAGCCGCGGCCACCGAACGCGCCCTTGTAGCGTGCGGGGGCAAGCAGCGGCTCGAACACTTTCGCGGTGGGGATCCTGAGGGTGGACAATGACGGCCCTCGCTAAGGTCGGGTCCGGGAAGCTGCTTCAGCGTGAAAGATTTCGCTTCGACGGAAGACTGTTTTCAGAGCTATCACGCCAGCCGTGTTGATCCATTGCGGACACAATCGTGCGTCCGGGCAGGACGCGCCCCTTTGCCACGTCAACGACTACAGCTATTGGATGGAGATTGGCCGGTAGTTGCCGGTTCCGGGCGCCCTTGCCGGATACATTGCTTCCGGATATCTGCGATGCAGCCGCGTCCTGCTTAGCAATGACTCGCGCGGGACTCTTATCCTGGTCGAACGACCTTTGCCTGGTCAAACGGTCGGACGGCTTCGCAGGTACCGCAGAGGCACGCCATCGCGCTGCAGTCGGAAGGTGGCCAGAGTCGTCGATGGGGCTCGGGACGCACTCTGCCCGGCACCGTTATTGCTCGCTTCTGGCCGGCCAACTTCCGCCGAGACATTGAGGTCCTTTTTCGGCTCTCTCCACGGCATACGCGGCGCGAACGGGCCACCAAACGGATCGATCTCTATGTTGTTCTGATCCAGCGTCTTCGGAGCAAGCTCGGGTGGCAGTTCGATTGCCTTGTCCCTTTGCATGCTCGGATCACTCCATTTCGCCATCGGAGCGAACGCGCCATTGAATTTCCTGAGTTCGTCTAGCACGTCCCCCATAATATTTGTCGGATCATTCAACTGCCGGCCCAGTTGCTCGACAGAGCTATAGAACCCCGTCAGATCATCCAACAAGGCATCCGGCTCCTTCTTGGTTCCGTCGGGATAGTACGATTCAGGCCCATTTAAGATAGCATCGAGCTGCTTCCCAATGATCCCGAAGATGCGCGATCTGTCGCCATGCTCAACAGTCGGAGCACCCGGCGGGGGGAGCGGAGCCCTTTCGATGAAGCTTCTTTCGTTTGCCATGTCCGATCTTTCCTCTCAATCTATTGCTCGACTGCTTCGCCTAATTGGTCTTCAGAAAGCGAAGGTGGATCGTCCCCTCTCGTTCGTACTGAACGAATGCGCTCCTTACAAACTCGTCCCTCCCTATCTCGACACGCCGATAGATCGCGAACCGCACTGAACCGGCGTCAAGGAATGCATGAAATTGCTGATCACCATCAACGCTGAAGCAACATCCGAGCGCCCCTCGAGCCCTCATGTCTATCGTCGAAAGGCTCCTTGCTCCTCGATGGAAAATCAACTCGATAATCAGATCGGCAGCTTGGATTTCGCAAATGCGCTCGTAGTCGCATGTCGTCAGCTTTCCTGTATCGATCGTTCCCTTGGCCTCGACCGCATAGGTGAGGACGAAATCGCTCGCGGAGGCCTCGTTCCATGGAAGAATGAGCAGCAAAATCATAACCGCCACGGCCGCCGGGACGAGGTGTAACGCGCGCTCCGTCTGAAGGCGTAACTCTGCTATCATGTGGACCAACCTGCAATTCGTGAGTCTGTGGCCAATGCGCCTCTTCCATTCATTTGCCGCTAGGGCACTTCGAAGCTCCTCCCGCGCCGCCTTCTCTGCATCAAGAGTGGGCCTGTCGCGGAATCTGCGGTTTCACCGACTAAGCGAATAGACGAGAGCGAAACTCACTGGTCAGATAGACGGCAGAGGATCAGATCACCACTTCCACTATTGCATGGAATTGGAACAAATCAAGAACTTTGTTCTGGGGCGTTTCTCATTTGCAGACGCCAGTCGTCCGATCAAACCATGCGCTCACAGCACACTCGCATCCAGGATCATTCATCCTCCTGCGCCTGGTCCTCTTCATCCGGATGCACGATGACGCGCTCGATGCGATGGATCAGCTCCAAAGCGCCGTCCTCGCCGTTCTGCAGCGCTTGCGGCGCCTTGCCCCAGCCGCGATCGAGGATGGCGTTGGCAGCCGACACGCGCGCCGCGTGGGTCGCCTTCGGCGAGCGCATCACGCCGACCAGCGTGTTGATCGCCGTCCGGGTATGTCCGCGGGCGATCGAGCGGATTTCAGTGATGGTCTTCGACATGGCCGTCTCCGGAAGAATGCGAGATCACGACAGCGCGTCGGCAGACGCCACCGCGATGAGAGCCAGCAAGGCGAGCGAGATCAGATAAGCGGTCATCCTGGCTCCAGATCAGATGAAGGAAAAGGCGCGGCAGATCGCGGCCAACGCGATCGTTTCGGGCGCGAACCCTATCCCCTCCACGAGGGACCGCAGCAAGCGCGGCGACGGTCGCCGCGCGCGCGGACCGTCCCGTTCGCGCGGGACGGCCGATATCCGGAAGACGGCAACGACGCGCGCGGTCCCGCAGGCTGGCGATCGACGGCGTCAGGCAAGAGTGCAGCTTTAACAACAGCCGTCAAACACCCGCGTGCGAAGCGCCGCGGACTGCCGATGCTGCGATTTCGGAAATTTCGATACTGGCAATATGCCGGTGATTTGCCCGACGTGTCAAATTTGATCAAAAGGTGGCAGTCGCAACCTTCGACTTCGCTAACCGCGCGAACAAGTCCCGCCGAGGACCAACAAAAAGCCCGCTGCCGATTTCGCGGCGCGGGCTCTATGATTTCTTCGATGGTGGCAGAATGAGGCTGATTTGCCCGACGTGTCAAGAGTCGCGGCGAATGGCGATTGTCACCGATCGAGAGCTCATCGGACCAGCTGAGAAGGAGGTTCCTCCGATGTACGTCGTCGCGGCCGTTCTGGCTGTCTTGTCCGCATTGTTCTATGCCGCCGGGCAGCATGAGCTCGGTGCCGTCAGCAGCGATGTCTGTCAGGTCGGCAGCCTGTTCTGCGACAAGCCGCATTACGTGATGGCGGGGGCCGTGCTGGCAGGACTATGGGGCAAGTTCGTCAGCATCCGCTGACCGTAGATGGCGCGCGCTCGATCAGTTCCTGATCGCGTAGAGTGGCGTTCTCACGGTCAACTGATAGACCGGCTTCGGAGCCCACGCGATCTGCGCGGTGATGCCGAACAGCCGGTTGTCGTCATCGTCCATGCGATCGAGATCGAACCGGACCAGGGGCTGTGTGTAGGACGGGATCGGCGTGGCGACGAGCAGCTGCGCGCCGGCGAACGACTGGAGCCCGACGCGCGCGGAGAGCTTCCAATTGTTGTCCCACTGATAGAAGCCGCCGACATAGCCCGCCGTCGTGCCCCCGACCCGCGCCAGCGTGGAGTCGACCTCGACATGGGTGTACTGGACGCCCGCGAGCCAGCCTCGCGTCTCCTCAGGATCGAGCGCGTATTTGGCCTCCACGACCGTGTTGAAGGAGGTGGTCGCCAGCGGCGAGGCCGGTACCGATCGCGTCATCGTCGACTGCAAGGTCAGCGTCGGAAACAGCCCGCCGTTCTGCTGGTAGACGTCCGCCTGGAAACCGAGAAACCAGCTCGTGACGGCCACGTCGGACCATCCGGAAAGGCCGTTGTAGGAGGCGCTTCCGGTGAAGCCGGCATAGAGCGACAGGGCTTCGCCAAGATCCACCGTCAGCGGAATATCGACGCCGACGCCCTGGTTGGTGGGCACCGAAAGCTGCGGCCGTCCCGGCAGGACGGGACGCTCCAGCAGCCGCCGCAACGTCGCGATCTGCGACAATGTCCCGAACAGCGACGTGTCGCCAAGGCCGGTCGATAGCGCTCCACCGGGCACATAGGCGTAGTTCGTGCGGAAATCGATGTAGACGTTGGCGAGGCCCGGCTCGGGCTGGTCATCATCCTCGTCCTTGGCAAGCGCGCTGCCCGCCGCGACCAATGCTGCCCCGACCACCAGAACGAACAGGCTTCGCAGCCCGCGCCGGCAGCCCGGCAACCATTCCTCGTCCGTCATCACGCGCCCCCCGCGCCCGAAACTACGCCGGACGGGCCTGCCCCTTCAAGGGCGGATCAGGACGGGAGCGGCATCGTCAGGGGACAGCTGCGATGAGCATCATGGCGACGCCGGCCGCGTGGCCGCGCCGCGTGCGGCCATGACCTGGCGCAGCACGCGTGACAGCTCGTCGACCGAATACGGCTTCTGGATCAGACTGAAGCCATGACGGTCGCCCTCAGCGAGCACGTGGCTATAGCCGCTGTTGAGCACGATCGGGATCATCGGCAGGCGGCGGCGGATCTCCTGGCCGAGCGTCACCCCATCCATGCCCGGCATGACGACGTCGCTCAGCACGAGATCGAAGCTGTCGGGCTTCTCCTCGATCATGCGCAGCGCGTCCGTTCCGCTGCGCGCCAGCACCGTGCGGTAGCCGAGGTCCTCGAGCAACTGGGTGGAGAATTCACCGACCTCGGGGTTGTCCTCGACGACGAGCACGTTCCAGCGCGCGTCGGGCGCTTCCGCCCTGCGCTCGCTTCTTTCCCCGGGACCAAGCGGCTTGTGGGTCAGTGGCAGGAGCAAGGTCAGGGTCGTCCCCCGGCCGAGCTCGCTCTCCGCCAGCACGCGACCACCGGACTGATGAACGAAGCCGTACACCTGGGACAGGCCAAGGCCCGTGCCGCGCCCGACCCCTTTGGTCGTAAAGAACGGCTCGAAGATCCGGTCGATCCGTTCGGGCGCGATGCCGCATCCGGTGTCGCTGACGGAGATCGAAACGAATTGCTGAGACCCGTCATCGGGTAGCATCTCGCCCCGGATGGTCAGCACGCCCTGGCCTTCCATCGCATCCCGCGCATTGGCGACGAGGTTCACGAGCGCAGTCTCGAACTGGTTGATGTCGACGTCGACGGGAAGCGGCCGCGAGCGGAGGTCGAGGTCGATC
This sequence comes from Bradyrhizobium sp. HKCCYLR20261, assembly GCF_051168435.1. Taxonomy (NCBI): domain Bacteria; kingdom Pseudomonadati; phylum Pseudomonadota; class Alphaproteobacteria; order Hyphomicrobiales; family Nitrobacteraceae; genus Bradyrhizobium; species Bradyrhizobium sp. HKCCYLR20261. The sequence continues at coordinate 93,990 of NZ_JBNPUZ010000007.1, read as the reverse complement.
ATGGCCGGCGCTCCGAGCACCGTCTGCAGCATTTCCGCAATCTGCTCGATATGCGCTGCCGCATCGAAGACGCGGCGCTCCATCGGCGTGCGGCGCGCGAAGGCGAGCAATTGGCCGGTCAGCTTGGCGGCACGATCGGCCGTGTCGGAGATCGCGTCCACGTAGCGTCGCATCCGCTCGGGCGGCAATTGCCGGCGGCGCAACAGGTCGGCCGATGATCGGATCACGGTCAGCAGATTGTTGAAGTCGTGCGCGACGCCGCCGGTGAGCTGGCCGATCGCCTCCATCTTCTGTGCCTGCCGAAAGGCCTCCTCGGCCTTGCGCCGCTCGGTCAGTTCGACCGCCTCCGGAACGATCGCGACCACCTGCCCGTACTCGTCGCGCACGGGACGCATCTGGAAGTCGAACAGGCGCAGGCCGCCGACCGGAAGCTCGAGCTGAAGTTCCTGCCGCGCCTCGTCACCGCGAGCCACGGCCTCCACCAGAGATCTGATCGTGTCGGGCATCTCGGGGGTGCTGGCAAACCACGGCGTCTCCCAGAATGCCATCCCCGCGACCTCGTGCAACGGCGCCGCGATCGCCTCGAGCGAGGTCGCGTTGGCGTCGAGCAGCGTGCCGTCCGCCGACAACAGCGCCTGGAACGTGTAGCTCGCCTCGAAGATGGTGCGCAGCCGCGCCTCCTTGGCCCGCAGCTCCGCCGTCCGCGCCGTGACCTGCTCTTCCAGCCGTTCATTCAATCCACGCAGCGCCATCTCGGCCTCGCGCCGCATCCGCGACATGTCGATGTTGGCACGCACCCGCGCCAGCAGCTCCCGCGCGCTGAACGGTTTGCTGAGATAGTCACTGGCCCCGGCGTCGAGTCCTTCGACCTTCGCCTCCTCGCCGGCGCGCGCCGACAGCATCACGACCGGAATGTCGTGCAGCTTCGGATCGGCCCGCAGCGCCTGCAGCAAACCAAAGCCGTCGAGCTGCGGCATCATCACGTCGGTGAGAACCAGATCCGGCCGGCTCCGCCGGATCGCTTGCAGCGCGGCGCGACCGTCGGCGACCGCCTCGACGTCATAGGTGTCCCCGAGCAAGCGCCGGACGTAGTCGCGCATGTCGGGATTGTCGTCGGCGAGCACGATGCGATCGCGACCGGGCACGGCCGCGATCGGCACATCGAGATCATCGGAGGATGATGGGTGGGGCAGATCCTCGAGATCGTCGCCGCTCAACCAGCCCAGCGCCTCGTCGACATAGGCCTGCGCTCGCGTGGTCGCGACAGCCTGCCCCCGCGGCCTCCCAAGCTGATCGGCAGGCAGGTGAGCCGATCCGAGCGGCAGCCGCACGGTGAACGCCGAGCCGTGTCCGAGCTCGCTCTCGGCCGTGATCTCACCACGATGCAGCTTCACGAGCTCCTGCACCAATGCGAGGCCGATGCCGCTGCCTTCGAAGGAGCGGCCACGCGCGCCTTCGATGCGGCGAAAGCGCTCGAACAGGTGCGGCAGTTCATCGGCGGGAATTCCCGTGCCCGTGTCGCGGACGGTGAGCTCGGCGTGGCGCCGATCGGCTGACAAGCCGATGGAGACCGTGATCTCGCCCTCGAACGTGAACTTGAAGGCATTGGAGACGAGATTGAGAACGATCTTCTCCCAGAGGTCGAGATCGACGTAGACGGGCTCGGGCAGATCGCCCGCGCGGATGACGAGCCCGAGACCGGCGCGGTTCGTCGCCGAACGAAAGTTGGAGACCAGCTCCGTCGTGAACGAGGCCAGGTCGACCGGCGCAAATCGCGCGGTCATCCGTCCGGCCTCGATCCGAGAGAAGTCCAGCAGCGTGTTCACGAGCTTCAGCAGACGAATGCCGTTGCGATGCACGAGGTCAAGAACCGATCGCGTGTCGCCGGGCAATTGGGTGGCGTCGCGACCGAGCAGGTCTTCGAGCGGGCTCAGCATCAACGTCAACGGGGTGCGAAACTCGTGGCTGATGTTGGAGAAGAACGCCGTCTTGGCGCGATCGATCTCCGCCAGCGCCTCGGCCCGACGCCGCTCCGCTTGATAGGCACCGCCATTGCTCACCGCCGCAGCGATCTGCCCGGCGACGAGGTCGAGGAAGCGGGCATAGCTCTCGTCATACAGCCGAAACGGATTAAGCCCCGCGATGACGAAACCACCCTGTCCCGCTTCACCGGACGAGGGTATCGGCAACACCACCGCTTGCGTCGGTGGTTGCCGCCAGCCCCCGGTCGGAAAGGGCACCCCGAACAGATTCGCCAGATCGCGAACAAGTACCGCGCCCTGCCGCCGCAACGCCTCCGCAAGCGGCCACGCTCCTTGAGGCCCGATGTGCAGCGTCCCCTGCACGGCCGGATGCTCGCGCCCGATGCCGGTCACGGACTCGAGATGTGCCGTCTCGCCGCCAGGTTCGATCATGTAGATCATGACGAAGGGGAGATCGAGCGAGTGCTGCGCCAAGGCGGAGGCGCAGCTCGCGCAGGCCTGCTCGATGCTGCGCGCCTCCGCGCCGGCATTCGCAAGCGCACGCAGCAGCGACAGCTGGCGCTCGCTGATCACCCGCAGCGTATCGTCCGTGTTCGCACAGAAGATGCCGCCGGGCGATCCGTCGTCATCGGGAATGGGGCTGTAGGAGAACGTGTAGTAGGTCTCCTCGGGAAACCCGTTGCGCTCCATGATGAGGAGCTGCGCCTCGACATAGGTGCCCTGATCGCCGCGGCTGGCCTTGGCCAGCAGCGGTCCGATGTCCTCCCAGATCTCGTGCCAGACCACCGACGTCGGGCGGCCCAGCGCCTGCGGATGCTTGCCGCCGATGATCGCCTTGTAGGGATCGTTGTAGAGATAGGTCAGCTCCTTTCCCCAGCCAATCCAGATCGGCTGCTGCGACGTGAGCATGATCCTGACCGCCGTCTTCAGACTTTGCGGCCAGCGCTCCGGCGGCCCGATGGGCGTCGCGTCCCAGTCCAACCGCAGCATCAAGCCGGCGAGCTCGCTGCCTCCGGAAAAGAGCCGTTCACGCTCGGCAACCGCCTCTCCCTGATCGTGCCCTGCTGGCACCTCGTCCGGCACGCGCTCCCCCCCTGGTCAAAACACGACGTGATCGTCAACGCCGGTACTCTCCTACGGTTCCAGAGACCGGAACAAAAGCGGCCCGTTTCGACTTCGAATGAGATACGTCCGCCTAGGACTGCTCGCCATGACCATCGCCGTCGAATCTGAGCCGAACAAGCCGAAGAAATCGGCAAGGAGCATCCTTCGACTCCTCGGGCCGGGCCTCGTGACCGGTGCGGCGGACGATGATCCCTCGGGAATAGCGACCTACTCCCAGGCCGGCGCACAGTTCGGCTACGGGCTGTTGTGGACGGTCTTCCTCACCGCGCCCTTCATGATCGCGATCCAATTGGTCAGCGCGCGCATCGGCCGCGTCACCGGCCAGGGCCTTGCCGCAAACATCTCGAAGCTGGCGCCGCGATGGATCGTCTTCGGGCTTGTTGCGCTGCTGGTCGGCGCGAACACGTTCAACATCGCGGCCGACATCGCGGCCATGGCCGAGTCGCTGTCGCTGGTGATCGGCGGCCTCAATCATGAGCATGCGCTGATCTTCGCGGCGCTGTCGACGCTGCTCCAGGTCTTTCTGCCCTACCGCCGCTACTCGCCCGTGATCAAGGTGCTCACGCTGAGCCTGTTCGCCTATGTGGCGACGGCGCTGCTGGTCAAGGTGCCCTGGGGCACGGCGCTCCTCGCAGCGGTCTGGCCGAGCCCCTCCACCGATGCGGACTACCTGTTGACGGTGGTCGCCGTCCTGGGCACGACCATCAGTCCCTATCTGTTCTTCTGGCAGGCGTCACAGGAAGTGGAGGAGATGAACCAGGGCAAGGTGGATCGCCCGCTGCGCGAGCTCTCGAAGCAGGACCATCCAGACCTCCGGCGGATCAGGATCGACACCACCATCGGCATGATCTTCTCGAATGCGATCGCCTTCTTCATCATCGTCACGACAGCCACCGTCCTGCACGCGAATGGTGTCACCAGGATCGACTCCGCCACCCAGGCGGCCGAGGCCCTGCGCCCCCTCGCTGGCGACTTCACCTTCCTGCTGTTTGCGCTCGGCATCATCGGCACCGGCATGCTGGCCATCCCGGTGCTGGCGGGATCGGCGGCCTATGGCGTCGCGGAGATCTTCGGCTGGCACGCGACGCTGGAGGCCAAGCCGGACGAAGCGGTCGGGTTCTACAGCATCATCGCCGCAGCCACGATCATCGGCTTCGGGCTCGGCTTCACCGGGATCGACTCGATCCACATGCTGGTCTGGAGCGCCGTGCTGAACGGCATCGCCGCGGTCCCGATCATGGCGATGATGATGGTCATCGTCTCCAATCACGGACTGATGGGGCGCTTCCGCGGCCGCTCATGGCTGATCGCCTTGGGGTGGATCGGCACAGGGATTATGGCGGTCGCCGTGCTGGCATTGCTGTGGTCATTCGTCACAGGGCGCGGCTAGCGCCCCTCGCTGTCCCGCAAGGTCCGCAACGCAGTTGCACAACGTCATTGCTGCAACGCGGAACGTAAACTGTGTTAACAGTCCGTTCCCGCCAATCCGCCGCGGTTGATCCCGATCAACGCCGATGCGCTCCGGTATGGCGAGGCTCGAATGAAGGACCTTGGAGACCGCCTTGACCCAACCGCAACGCATGAGCGCACCGACGCTGTCCACCTACTCCCCGCGCGGGCTCGCGCTGCTGCGCGATCCGCTGCTCAACAAGGGGACCGGCTTCACCGAGCAGGAGCGTGATGCGCTGGGACTGCGCGGCTTCCTGCCTGCCGGCGTGCTGTCGATGCAGGCCCAGGCCGAGCGGATCCTGGTCAACCTGCGCAGCCTGTCCAACGATCTCGAGAAGTATGTCGCGCTGAACGCGCTGCACGATCGCAACGAGGCGCTGTTCTTCCGCGTGGTCTGCGACAACATCGACGAGATCCAGCCGCTGATCTACACGCCGACTGTCGGCCTGGCCTGCCAGAAATACGGCCTGATCTTCCAGCGGCCGCGCGGCCTGTTCATTTCGGCCAATGACCGCGGACGGATCGCGGAGATCCTCGCCAACTGGCCGTATCGCGCCAAGCTGATCGTCGTCACCGATGGCGAGCGCATCCTCGGCCTCGGCGATCTCGGCGCCAACGGCATGGGCATCCCGGTCGGCAAGCTGTCGCTGTACTCGGCCTGCGCCGGCATCCACCCCGAAGAATGCCTGCCCGTCATGCTCGACGTCGGCACCAACAATGAAGAGCTGCTGGCAGATCCCTATTACATCGGTCTGCGCCAGAAGCGGCTCACCGGCGAGGCCTACGACTCGTTCGTCGACGAGTTCATGACGGCTGCCCGCGCGGCGTTCCCCGGCGTGCTGATCCAGTTCGAGGACTTCGCCAATCACGCGGCCTTCAAGCTGCTGCACAAATATCGCGACGAGGCCTGTGTCTTCAACGACGACATCCAGGGCACCGCGGCCGTGGCGCTCGCCGGCCTGTTCTCGGCGCTCCGCATCACCGGCGGCAAGCTGCGCGACCAGACCGTGCTGTTCCTCGGCGCCGGTGAGGCGGCGACCGGCATCGCCGATCTCGTGGTCTCCGCCATGATGGCCGAAGGCCTGCCGGAAGCGGAAGCCCTGCGGCGCAACTGGCTCACGGACTCGCGCGGCCTGGTCATCAAGGGACGCGACAATTTGCACGGCCATAAGCTGCGCTATGCGCATGAGCAGGCGCCGATCGGCGACTTCCTGACCGCGATCAAGACGCTCAAGCCGACGGCGATCATCGGCGTGGCTGCGGTCGGCGGCGCCTTCACCCCTGAGGTGTTGCAGACCATGGCAGAGCTCAACGAGCGCCCGATCATCTTCGCGCTCTCCAACCCGACGTCGAAGGCCGAGTGCTCTGCCGAGGCCGCCTATCGCCATACGCAGGGGCGCGCGCTGTTCGCCTGCGGCAGCCCCTACGATCCGGTCAAGCTCGACGGCAAGACCTTCGTGCCGCGCCAGGGCAACAACTCCTACATCTTCCCCGGCGTTGGCCTCGGCGCCATCGCAACCGGCGCGCGGCTGGTGACCGATGAGATGTTCATGGCCGCCGCGCACACGCTGGCGAACTGCGTCACCGGCGCCGATCTCGAGCAGGGCAGTCTGTACCCTGCCCTGCCGCGCATCCGCGAGGTGTCGGCGCAGATCGGCGCAGCCGTTGCCGGCGTGGCCTATCAGAACGGACTCGCCGCCGGACCGGCCCCGAACGACCTGCTCGGCTTCGTCGAAGCCAAGATGTACGACGCGCGCTACTGATCACGCGCGCTACTGATCATGATGGTCCGGATGCCTCGCGTGACGCGAGGCATCCGCGCTAGGGCTCCGGAACGATCGCGTTGGTCGGCGTCGGCCGATCCGTGATCTGCTGACCGAACAGGCTGGCGATCAGTTCGACCGCGACCCGCGCGGTCTTGCCGCGTTCGTCGAGGAACGGGTTGAGCTCGACGATATCGACAGAACGTACCAAGCCGGAATCGTGCAGCAGCTCCATGATGAGATGCGCCTCGCGATAGGTGGCGCCGCCCGGCACGGTAGTGCCGACTCCCGGAGCCACCTCCGGATCGAGAAAGTCGACATCGAAGCTCAGATGCAGGACGCCGTTGCGGGCCCGGACCTTCTCGATCAACCGCCGCATCAGCACGCCGACGCCGAACTCATCGATGGCGCGCATGTCGGCGATGCTGACGCGCCGCAGCCGCAGCAGCTCCTTCTCGGCCTTGTCGACCGAGCGGATTCCGAACAGCTCCAACTGGTCGGGGCTGATGCTCGCGCGCGCTTCGTCGCCGAGCAAACCGTCAAGTCCGGCCTCGCCGCACAGAAATGCGGCGGACATTCCGTGCATGTTGGCGGTGATCGTGGTTGCCGGCGTATTGTAGTCGGCATGCGCATCGAGCCAGAGCACGAACAGCTCCCGGCCGCTGTCGCGACAATGACGCGCGACGCCGTTCACCGATCCCATCGACAGCGAATGGTCTCCCCCTAAGAACACCGGAATGGCGCCGGTCTGCGCCAGCTCATAGCTGCGGCGCGCCAGGATCCGTGACCAGCGCTGGATCTGCCGATAATGCTTGGCGTTTCCCGGAGGCTCGTCGTTGAGCTCGCCGATCTCGGCAATGCCGACATCGCCATGGTCGATGACGTCGAGGCCCAGGCTCTCCAGCACGGTGAGGAGGCCCGCCGTGCGCAAGGCCGCCGGCCCCATCAGCGTGCCGCGCACGGACGCACCGAGATCAATCGGAGCGCCGAGGATGGCGATGCGTTGCGGCGGGGCCGGGTTTGAGCGATTCATGAGCGATCCTTTTTGATCGGGCCGACTCTAGCGGGTTCGGCGCGCGAATGCCGTGCGCGACAACACCGATCCACCGGATTCCGCACCATGCACCTCCGGCCGAGGGAACCAATCGCCCGAGCCAGCATTTTCCGGAGCGTCACGTCTCCCATTGGCCGGAGCGAGACTGGTGAATCAATCCGGCCGATCAGCGTCGAGAAGGCTACCAAAGTGAGCAGCGAAACGTTCGAAACTCCTCCGCAGCCGGGCGTCGCCGAACGCGCGCTCGATACCGCGACGGACATGTCACGCACCCTCGGCGAGGTGGTCGGCACCTTGAGTGCGGCCGTGGACCGGCTGAGCGAAGTCGCCAGGGACGCGCGACGACCCGGGACCGTGCTGTCGACCGTCAGCGCGGTCACGCGCGAAGCGCCGCTCGCGAGCCTGTTCGTCGCCTTCCTGTTCGGTGTCGCCGTCGCCCGCCGGCGCTGACGTGCTCAGAACAGCCGCGGCCCGCGCCGATCGAGCTGGGATTCCCAGGTCAGCAGCGTGGCTACGGCGATCATCATCGCAATTCCGACCACGCTGATCGCGCATTGCATGGCAAAGCCGCTCGCCACGTCGGCCAAGATGACTTGCCCGAGAAAAGCCAGCAGGACTCCCAGACAGTAGATCGAAAGCGAGTTCTCGCCGCATCTGATCATCGCGGTCATCAGCGGCCGGATCGGACCTCGCCATTCCGGCGGCGCCAGACGCGACACCACCAAGGCCAGCGCCAGAAAGTGCAGCAGCCGGACCGGCGCGAGGTGGCTCTTGTAGATTGGATAGATCAGACCGCTTACGGCCGACGGAATCAGGCTCTCCAGCACCTTGAACTCCCAACTCAGGGCCATGAAGAGGCTGAAGGCGAGATAGGCGAGCGCGGCAACGAGCAGCGTCCGCGAGTCGAGGATCGGACGCAGGCTCCTGGTCCCGACAAAGCCGTACCAGGCGCCGATCACGAACAGGAACTGCCACGCGAATGGATTGAAATAGAGCTCGCCGCTCGGCCACGCCGGGACCTGCCAGCTGAACAATTGCACCATCATGTACACGACGAACGAGAGGGCGAGCGTCAGCGTCGCGCTGCTCATCATCGCGAACAGCACGATGGGAAAGCAGATGTGCAGGATGGCGAACGTCAGGAGAATATCCGTGTTCACCGGCGCGAACTGCAGCATCGCGACGTGCAGCAGGGTCGGCCCGGGCTCGCGAAAGAAGAAGCCCGTGTTGGTCTCGTCGACGAAGCGCGTGCCGCCGCCGACCGCCCAGACCAGCGCGGCATAGGCGAGCAGCAGCACCAGGAACGCCGCGTAGATCTCCCAGGCGCGCCGCAGCGCGCGCACCACCGTCGTCGCCCAGCCCTGCGTCGGCAGCGCCCCCCCATAGGCCAGCATGCAGGTATAGCCGGAGATGAAGACGAACACTTCGGACGTGTCGCTGAAGCCGTAGTTGCGCAGCGTCAGCCAGGCCAGCGAATTATCGGGCACGTGGTCGATGAAAATGAACCACAGCGCGAGCCCGCGACACGCGTCGAGCCTGAGGTCGCGATGCACCTTGCCGGTTTCAGAGACGCGATCCGCGGTCGACGGCTCTCGATGCGCGACACTCAACAGCGGCCTCTTCCCGTCGAGCGAACCGGCTTTGCAAAGCTCATCCTAGACCCCTCGTGAGCGACGGCCATCCTGCACACTGCATCGGCAGCATACGTCGTTCAACCGTCGGGCCCGCTGCGCAGCGCGCGCCCGCCAGCGCGGCGCATCCTGCAATCCTCCAGCACAATCCGACCTGGTATTCCACCGGTGCACAGAACCGCGAATCCAGGAATGACGCACGTCATCCGCGCAACGGCGGAACATTACCGGGACGGCGGTGTTAACCAATTTGCCTTTGCGGCTCTGGCAATTGTTCCAGTCCCGTAGTTGCCCGGATTGATTGTAGGTTCGGAAGACGTTGACTTGGAGTGGAAGTATGAACAGGGGGGTTCCGTGATCCACCGAGGTGTCCAATATACGGTCGTGGCGACTGCTGAACCGGACATTTGGGAATGGCGGTACGAGTTCGGTGACCAGATCAAAACCGGACGCACCCAAACCAGGCTCGCCGCGCTCGCCGCACGCCGCGTGAAATCGAAGATCGATGCCGCCCTCCGCGCGGCCCAGACCGGTTCCGTTACGCCGGTCAATGTGGCGGAACGTTTGGATCTCGCCAAAGCGTCGCACGGGCTGACCTGACACATCCCTCTCCGCCTCTTTAGGGCCAGCGCACCCGCGCCGGCCCCATTCGTCTGTTGAGACAGATCAAGGCGTGAACGCCCGGGTTTGTCATGTTCAGGCGATGGAAACTCTCGTTTTTCGCTGCTCCCAGACGGGATCGAACGTGCAGATCGGACTGGCCGTCCCGGCCATGGCCGACGAGTTCGACGCCTATGAGGCGGTCGCGTGCCCCGCGTGCGGCCGCATGCACCTCGTCAACAGGCTGAGCGGAAAGACGCTGAGCGACAGGGAGGGCCGGACATGTCCTACATTGCCGAAGAACTGACGGTCGCCCCCGTGCCGGACTCATCCTGGCTTCGCCGGCTCCGCATGCTCCTGAAAGCGATCGTCAGCAAGATCGACCTGTCGCACTTTCCTAAGTCGTGCTGCAACTGACGTCGATACGCTCCTCGGCGGGGCGAACGTCCGCCCCCATGAGATGCCCGCGTGCGCAGCCGACACGATGTCCATCATCCAACAGCCCAATGATCGGAGTGTCTTGATGCGCGCCCTGGTGACGAGAGTTATGGCGATCGCGGTCGCAACCGCAGTGACGACATCGGCAAGAGCCGCCGATGCAGATCACGGGGCCGATCTCGCCCGTCGCTGGTGCGCCTCGTGCCACCTGATCGAGGGAACGCAGAAGCAGGCCAGCGCCGACGTCCCGTCCTTCGCCCAGATCGCGCAGAAGGCCGACTTCACCCCGGAGAAGGTTGCCTTCTTCCTGCTCGATCCGCATCCGAAAATGCCGAGCTTCCCGCTCAATCGGCTGGAGGCGGCCGACATCGCCGCCTACATCGGCACGCTGCGAAAATAGCGCGGCTCATACCTGTCGTCGTGCCGGCGGCTGGCTCGCCGCCGATCTCCATCGCTGCGGGTCCCGGTTTCGAGACGGGCGCTTGAGAATCAGCTCTTCGGCTCGGTCGCCTTGGTCGCGGCCGACATGATGCTCGACGTGATCGTCTTCATGTGCTCGCCGGCGTTGGTGAACTGACTGCGCAGGAACTCGGACTGGATCCGTATCGCCTCTTCGAGCTCAGTGGCGTGCACCAGCTTCCGGGCGTGCTCGAATGCCGTCTTGATGTTCTGCTCGGTCAGGGTAAGCGCCTGCTTGGACATGTCGGCGGCGGGTCCCGGAACCGTACCGATCGACTTGCCGGCGGCATCGAAGAACATCTCGAAGGCCCTCTCGGCCTGGGCAATCGTCTTCTCCGCAAGGTCTCGCAGCTCCGCGGGCACTTCCAGTTTGGTTTGGGTCATCGTTGCGTCCTCCACGAGCGACCCAACTACCACATTCGGCTTTCGGCGTCCCCGTGCAAATGCACAGGTCGGGCACACGGCAAAGGACCTCAGAGCGCCGACAGGCGCTCACGCGCAATCTGCAGCGAATACTCGATCGAGGCGAGATGACGGTCATAGATCCGGCGCATGCGCTCGTCCGTGACCATGTCGGACAGTTCTCGCGCATGTTGCAGAGCAAGGTCGAGCAGGATCACCGTCTTCCTGATATCTTCTCGACACTCCGATGTGCCAGAGTGAACGACCTCGAGCCGAACGGTGCTGGCAACCGCGACCGCAAGCTCCCGACGAGGTACCGCGACGTGTGGCGACGGCACGATCTTCTTGCGGAAGGGAACGATGTTCGTCATTGGCCTCTCCCCGCTTCACGCAAGGATTTGCATCTAATTTTCCACTTTCATACGCGCAGCATTTTACGGAAGCCTTAGAGCGATTGCAGACGGCACGGCCGTTCCGGTCCGACCGTGGGCACCTCGATTAACCGCAATGCAAGCCGAAAGCCGCGAACCGCGGCGAAACGGCTGAGATATCCCGGAATCGGGGACGACGCCCTCAGCTCGAGAACCGCCGCCGATACTCCGACGGCGACACACCGAGATGCCGCAGGAACGCCCGCCGCATGCGCTCGTCGTCGCCGAAACCGGCCCGCTTGGCCACCTCGACCACGCTATCGACCTGGCGGCTTTCCAGCAGAAGGCGCGCCGTCTCGACCCTGAGCGCCTCGACGCCCTGGGCGGGCGTCATGCCGGTTCGCCCGACATAGGTGCGGGCAAAGGTCCGGGGCGTCATGCCGGCCTTCGCCGCCAGCGTCTCGACGCGGAGGTCGCTGGCGATGTTCTCGATGATCCAGGCATGCAGCGCACTGAACCGCCCCTCGACGTCGGACGCCTGCGCGGCGAGCACGGTCGAGAACTGGCTCTGACCGCCGGGACGCTTGAGAAACACGACGAGGCGGCGCGCCACGTCGAGCGCGATGGTGTGACCGAAATCCTCCTCGATCATCGCCAGCGCGAGGTCAATGCCGGCACTGACGCCGGCTGACGACCAGATTCGGCCGTCCTGGACGAAGATGGCGTCCGGCTCGACCTTGACGTTGGGGAAGCTGTCCTGCAGCCGCGGACAGTAGCGCCAATGTGTCGCAGCCCGCTTGCCTTCGAGCGCCCCCACCCACGCGAGGGCAAAGGCGCCGAGGCAGACTGAGGCGATCCGCCGCGCACCCGGGAGCACTTCGCCGATCCAATGCATAGCGGCTGTATCCTGCCGCAGCTTCCAGATGCCAGGGCCGCCCGGAATGAGCAACGTATCCACCTCGGTCGGCTTCAGCGACGAGATCGGCGCAGTGTCGATCATCAAGCCGACATCGGTCGGCACCAGCCCGCCATCCCTGGACACGTAGGTCAGCGCGTAGCCGGGCGCCGGCAGCTCGATCTCGCTGAGTTCGGCGAAGACCTGCGCGGGACCGGAGACATCGAGCAGAGTCACGCCGGGAAACGCGAAGATGGCGAGCCGCCGCTCCGCGCCGTCGCGGCGCACCGCAAAACGCCGAGCTGAGTTGGCAGATTTCGAGGGCATATTGTCCTTTAAGCCATCGAATAGCGGCCTGTATAGCTCGACGTGCAGTGCTGGAGTTCACGCGATGTCGCGAAACCTGGATGGCCGCTATCCGACCATCGCCTCGCCCTGGGACGACTACACCGTCTACAGCTTTCACGACGCGTCGCAGATCCAGGCGCCGGATCGGCAGCCGATCATGGATGCGATGAATTCGATCATTGCTATTAACTGGAAAGCAATCGAACCGCACTGGACCGCCGCCTCTTCGCCATTCGACAGCAAATACAGCCTCGTTCTCGTCTACGATCATATCGGCTTGGTCGCCTTCTCCGTCTATCGCGTGATGACCGTCGCGGGACGGCTGGCGATCTATCGCAGCGGGACCGAAGTGCTGCCGGCGCATCAGGGGCGTGGCCTGTATGGATTCTTTACGTCGCAGATCCTCAAGCATCCCGGTGCTGTGAGCGATGAAGGCATTCTGTACGGTTGGCGCACACGCAATCCGATCGTGTGGGCCGCCAACGCCAAGATCTGCGAGAAGGTCGCCCCGTCGCTGCTCGGCGAACCGGCCGATGCCGCGTTGCAGGCAGCCTGCGTCGAGATGTGCGCCACGATCTATCCGGGCAAGCCGCTCGAGGTGCCCGGCATGATCATGCGCGGCGCCTACGGGCACATCCAGCATATCAAGCAGGACTATCACGGCAGAGCCTCCCTGGTGGAGACGGCGATGTCCCAGATCATCCCGAACTCGGCCGACGCGCTGTTCTCCGTCGGCTATGCGAGGCTGTGATGGCGGTTCTCGGACATCAGGCGGTCGCAGCGTCACAACCGAGATTTGCCGATCGCGCCTATATCGCGTGGGGGACGGTGGCGTTCGCCTACGCCATCGCCTTCCTGCAGCGGATGTCGCCGCAGACCGTGGGCCTCGGCTTCGTCCGTGATTTCGGCACCGACGCATCCGGCGTCGCGATGCTCGCCTCGAGCTACTTCTGGGGCTACACCCTGATGCAGATTCCTGCGGGCGTGCTGGTCGATCGCTACGGCGTCAAGCGTGTCGTCCTTTGCAGCATGGCCGCGTCCGCGCTCGGCAGCGCCGCCTTCGCGCTGTCGCCGACGCTGTTCGATGTCTTCATCGCGCGCGTCGTCGTCGCCTGCGGCGACGCGCTGGTGTTCACGGCGCTGTTGAAGCTCGTGGCTCAAAGCTTCTCCGATCAGCGCTTCGGCCTGATGTCCGGCATCTCCCAGGTGTCAGGCTATGCCGGCGGCGTCATCGCGACCACGCCGCTCGCGGCTGCGATCAGCGGCTTCGGCTGGCGCGCCTGCTTCCTGTTCATCGCCTGCGTCGGTGTCGCCAATCTTGCCTGCGCATCCACGGTGCTCAAGGCTGCGCCGGCGAACAATGCCGCCAGGACGCTCAAGAGCGTGCTGATCGCGAGTTGGCACGCGCTCGGATCGGCGGCGAACTGGGGCTGCGCCATGAGCTTCGCGGCGCATTTCGCGGTCGTCACGACGCTGGCCGGCGTGTGGGGCATCCCGATGGTCGCCCATTACTTCGGCCTCTCGTCCTCGGCGGCCGGGGGCCCGCTGCTCGCCTTCATGGTCGGCAATGCGGTCGGATCGATCTTTCTCGGTCACGCGGCAGACCGGACGCGGTCGCTGCACGGAGCGCTGATCGCCATCACCCTGTTGCGCATGCTGCTCGTCGCACTCCTCCTGCCGGCCTTCGCGCATGCGCTCGGCTTCTTCTATGTCGGCGCGGTGTTCGCGGTGCTGGGCCTGGTGGCCGGCGGCACCGTGCCGCTGATCCTGAAATGCACCAAGTCGCTCTATACGGCGGAGCGCATCGGCGTAGGCGCGTCGATCAACACGACCACCGCCGGCGTGTTCGCCGGTCTGGCGCAGCCGGTGATCGCGCTTGCGATGGTGGCGGCGAGCGGCCTCGGCGCGGACGCCGGCGGCAGCCTGCGCACGGTGGCCAGCGACGGCAGCTACGCCGCGCTGATCGAGATCCTTCTTTTGATGTCGCTTCCTGGACTGCTCGGGCCGCTGATGATGAGGCACAAGTTGATACTTCGTACTTAAATCATAAGAAAACAGAGAGGGTCAGTATGTCGCGTTTGTACTTGAGAAAGGACGAAGTCCGATCCGGCCATGCAGCCGGGAGCTGGCAAAGCGTCCTGTTTTCTGAATTCGAAGCTCAGATGAGCAGCGAAGCAAGACCCTTTCCTTGCGTATTCGGCGTCGCGGGCTATCGCCACGATCAGTTGCGCTATCTGTTTCTCGACCCGATCGACATCGACGTTCTCGGCCAGCAACTCGCTCTATTCGTATCCGAGAGCAGATCTCACGGGCCCAACACGTCGCTGATCCTCTTCACCCGGCCGCGTCCCGTGCAGACGATGGACGCCTACTACAAGAAGTTCTGGCAGATCCTCGATCAGCTCGCTCAGATCGACAAGCAGGCCTGGCCTGCAGAGATTCCGGAGACGGTCGACCATCCGATGTGGGAATTCTCGTTTGCGGGCGAACCGATCTTCGTCGTCTGCAGCACGCCGGCGCACGTGATGCGGCAGAGCCGACGCTCGAGCGCTTTCATGCTCACCTTCCAGCCGCGCTGGGTGTTCGAGCGCATGCTCGGCACGGACGAAGCCGCGGCCAAGGCCTTCGACGAGGTGCGCAAGCGGCTGATCCCGTTCGACACGACGAGGCCTTCTCCCCTGCTCGGCCGCTACGGCAATCCGGAGGGCCGGGAGTTCAAGCAATACTTCCTCTACGACGACAACCAGCCGCCGCCGGCCTGTCCCTTCCACAAGCTGGCCCAGGGCAAGCCATCGTCCATCGGAGATAAGGAGCAAGCCGCATGACCCAGATCATCGCTGCAACGAAAACCGATTTCGCGATCGATCCCGACATCCTCGCGCTTCTGCCGAGCCAGGGCTGCATCGAGTTGCAGCACGATGCGGCCGGAAAGGTTCACGCCTTCCACACCCACCCGGTCGACGAAATCCTCGTCGTGATCAAGGGACGGCTGACGTTTCGCTGGGAGGGCGGCGAGCGCGTCTGCACCGCCGGTGACAAGATCCTCTTGCCGGCTGGGACGCTGCACGAATCGGAAGCGCTTGACGATGCAATCTACGCGATTGCTACGCGGCCACCCGCATCTCTTGCTTGCAGTCAGGAGACATAGCTTCAGGAGAGAGGACAGTCCGTTTCCGGACGAGGGGCGGAATTCAACCGCTCGACCATTTCGATCACTTCGATGCGCTGGCCCGGAGCCAGCTTCAGGAAAGCCTTCAATAGACGAAGGCTCTCCACGGCTTCGCTCGATGGGGCTCCGAGCTTGGTGTGCAGCTCCGCGATGAATGTGGGATTCTTCATCTCGCACCTTTGGCAGGAAACAGTAATGCCAGTCCTTAGCAAACGTGAAGGCCTTGCACGCAAGGTAGATACTGCAGCAATCGAGGCGGAGAGTCTCGGTCTGACGACTGCGACGCTGATCCTCAGGATGGCCCGGCTGGAAATCGACCGCGCGGAACCCGAAGAGGTAGAAAGTATGCCAGTGAACAACTCCTGCAGCAAGCCGAACTGACCGATAGGTTGAATTCGGCGGCGCAATTTGAGCTTTGTGGCAGTTTCCGGCTAACGACGCCAGGGGAAACGGTCATTTACCGAACGCAACAGGGGAATTCCGGCAGCGGTAAGCTTGTCCTCCACATTAGAGGTCTTCTATAGTTTGGCCCTGGGGGAGCATGGGGGCGGGTCCTGCGTCGGGTCCGCCCCCGCTCCCGCACGACAGCGGCTGCGGGAAGACCATGCGCACTTACTATTTCGATATGAAGGATGGCATTCCAACCCGGGACCGGACCGGCCTGGAATTCGCGACAAGTGCGGGGGCCATCGAGCACAGCCGGGATTTGGCCCGGCGGTTGCGGCACGATCCCCGCATTACAGACCGCAGGCTTTCGATCGTCGTGGTCGACGAGTCCGGCGCGGAAATTCACCGCGAGCCGGTCTATCCAGCAGCGGTGAAGGCGAGCCTGTCCTGATTTTTCCGGGCCCGTCGGCGCGCAAGAGCATCCGGCAGAAGTCACAACCTTTCGTAGAATTTGGCGCCACGGCCGCAACTTATCAGAGCATCTCGGCGGCCTCGAATCCGCAATCACCGCCACTGCTGGTCATCGCGCTGCACGTGGCACCGAAGAGATCGAGCAGCCGATCGCGAGCATCTATTGCTGCTTTTCCCAGAACGACAGCAGTCCCTGCGAGGCTGAGCCGCCGATCACGCAGGGAATGCCGACCGCGACCTGCCCCAGCGCAGCGGCCGAGACGCATCCGAGCGCCAGGGCCCCGACCCCAAGTTGTCCCCAGAAATCCATGTTGCGCCGGGCATCGGAGCCCTTGGTCTTGAGCTCTTCGACGGCGGCGACGGCATCCTTGCGCACCGCACCCAACTGCACCGTGTCGGCAGCCTCCACGACTTCCCTCAACGGCTCCTTGACGGGTCCTGACTGACGCGCCAGTTCCTCGCGCAGATAGTCGCGCAGACCGGCGTCACGCACCGAGTAGCTGGCGAGCGTGTAGCGCGCCATGCTGCCGACGGTGAGCTTGTCGACGGTGTCGCGGCTCTTCGCCCAGGGCAGCATCTGCACGATGCGCTGGATCGGGATGCGCGAGCCGGTTGCGAAGTAATAGCCCCAGAGGATGTCGAGCAGATCCTGGTGCGTCGCGTAGCTCAGCCTTGTGTCGAGCTTGCGCTCCTCCTTCTTGAACGGATTCTGCGTGAACGCGCCGCGCAGCTTGTCCATCATTCCCGGCTTCGCCTCCTCCAGCGGAATCTCCATCAGCGTCGGCTGCGTGCCGCTGAGATAGCCGTCGATCATCACGCGGCGCCCAGGCATCCGCGGCGCCACTTTGCGCAGGAGGTTGCGCCATTCCGGCACGCCTGAATAGGCGATGGCCCGGACGATCACCCACTCCTCCTCCGGAGGCACAGGAAAGAAGCTGTTGATCAGTTGCTCGGCCTTGGCCGGATTGGAGCCGATCGCCCCAGCGATGAAGCCGAGATAGATTCCCGAGTTTTCCGGCTCCTTGAAGGTCTGCGAGTGGAACAGCACGCGCACGGCAGCCGGCACGTGAGCATAGTCCGGCTTTGTCCGATAATTGTAGATCCACTGCTGCACGACGCCGAGCGAGG
The DNA here is from genome assembly GCF_051168435.1 of Bradyrhizobium sp. HKCCYLR20261. Lineage (NCBI taxonomy): Bacteria > Pseudomonadati > Pseudomonadota > Alphaproteobacteria > Hyphomicrobiales > Nitrobacteraceae > Bradyrhizobium > Bradyrhizobium sp. HKCCYLR20261. Next base: position 76,318 of record NZ_JBNPUZ010000007.1, on the reverse strand, counting down.
CGCGCGGGTCGATCTCCGGAACGATCGCCGCAGCCAGGGCCGATTGTACGAAGGTACAAACAATGAGGGCCAGAGCGATCGCACGCATGGTCTGTTCCCACCTGGTTTGCGACGCCAGCGCCTTGCCGGCGCCAGCAGATGTCGAACGATGTTGACTGGCGTTTGAATCGACTCTGCGTCGATTCTGCGGCCTCCATCGGTTCCGATCCCCTGGCGCTTTCGCAGGCGTGATTCATGGCCCGCAAGTCTCCATGGCCCTGACATGATTTGGCCGTCCGCCCGCTCTTGCATCCTGCCGATGACGAGCAGGCAGGACGTAGAGACATGACCGCCCGGGACGATCGTCTCCCTGCCTTCGGCAGATCGCGCAGCAGCAGAATGCTGTTGGCGGCACTGGCGGCAACAGCGTTTCAGTGCGGAACGGCATCAGCGGAAACCCTTGTCGTAGAAGGCAATCGACGCGTCGATGCCGACACGGTGCGCGCCTATTTCCATGCCGATGCCAAAGGACGCTACGACGCCGCCGCGCTCGACGCGGGATTGAAGTCGCTGATTGCCACGGGACTGGTGGACGACGTGAAGCTCGCCCGTACCGGCGGCCGGATCGTCGTCCGCCTCCGGGAAGCAAAAGTGCTCGATCGCGTCGTCTTCGAAGGTAACAAGAAGGTGAAGGACGCCGACCTGACAGCGGCCGTGCTATCGAAGCCGCGCGCAGGTCTGCGAGGCGCGACCGTGCAGGACGACGTCGTCCGCATCATTCAGGCCTACCATCGCGTCGGCCGTGACGACGTCCGTGTCGTGCCGGAAATCATCGATCGCGGCAACGATCGCGTCGATCTGGTCTTCACCATCACCGAAGGCAAGAAGACGCCGGTCCGCGCCATCAGCTTCGTCGGCAATCATGCCTATGGCGCGCGTCAACTGCATGCCGTGATCAAGACCTCGGCGACCCACGTGCTGAGCTTCGTGACCGGCGGCAACGTCTATGACGCCGATCGGGTCAATGAAGATCGCGAGCTGCTGCGGCAATACTATCGTAGCCACGGTTATGCCGACGCCGAGGTGACGAATGTGAGCGTCGACTACGATGCGGCGAACAGCGGTTACAATCTCGTGTTCTCGATCGAGGAAGGCGGGCTCTACAAGTTTGGAGCAATCGACGTCGCATGCAACGTGCAGGGTCTGTCCTGCGACAGCCTGCGGGCGCTGGTGCCGGCGCAGCAAGGCGACGTGTTCGACGAGAGCAAGCTCGACAAGACCTCGGAGGTGCTGACGGCCGAACTCGGCAGGCTCGGCTTTCCATTCGCGCAAATCGAGCCCAAGATCACCCGAAATGCTCCGGCAGGCCTGGCCGACATCACCATCCAGGTCGAGCAGGGACGGCGCAGCTACGTCGAGCGCATCGAGATTCACGGCAATACGAACACCCGGGACGACGTCATCCGCCGCGAATTCGATATCGGTGAAGGCGACGCCTACAACAGGACGCTGGTCGATCGCGCCGAGCGGCGTCTGCGCAGCCTGAACTATTTCAAGACCGTCAAAATCACCACGCGGCCGGGATCGACGCGGGATCGTATCGTGCTGGACGTCGAAGCCGTTGACCAGGCCACCGGCGACTTCAACGTGTCCGGCGGCTATTCCTCGACGGACGGACTGCTCGCCGAGGTCAAGATCGGCGACCGCAACGTGCTTGGCACAGGCAACACGGCGCAGGCGAAATTCACCTACGGCCAGTTCGCGCGCGGCGCCACCCTGTCCTTCACGTCGCCCTATGCGCTCGGCCGGACAACACCCGGCCTGGAGTTGTTCGCACGCCAGAACATGGTGAGCAACTTCCAGGCGTTCGGCAGCAATACCTATGGCGGCGCTCTCACTCTGGGCATGCCGGTCAGCGAGCAGACCGCCATGCTGTGGCGCTACTCGCTCTACGACCAGAAGGTGGTGCTCGCGCCTGGGATCTCGCCGGCGGCGGCTTCGTTGCCGGTGCGACAGGCGGTCAATGCGGGACGGCAGACCGTGTCCTCGCTCGGCAATACGATCACCACCAGCACGCTCGACAACAACAAGTTCCCAACCAGCGGCATCCGGTCACAACTGACGCAGAATCTCGCTGGCCTCGGCGGCGACGTGCGCTTTCTGCGGACGACCGGAGACGTCCGCTACTACCGCGCCGTCAATCGGGACCTGACCGCGATGGTGCGCGCCCAGGGCGGCTACATCACCGGATGGGGCGGCCAGCAGGCGCCGCTTCTCAATAGCTTCTTCGGCGGTCCCACCATGGTGCGCGGCTTCGCGCCCGGCGGCTTCGGTCCGCGCGATCTCACGCCGGGATCGACGCGCGACAATGTCGGCGGCAGCATGTATTGGGCGACCACCGCGGAGCTGCAGGGCAACATTCCCGGCCTGCCGCAGGAGTACGGCCTGCGGGCATCCGCCTTCGTCGATACCGGCACCGTGTTCGGCTATCGCGGACCAATGCAGAACGCGCAGGTCGCGAACCGGAATGTGCTGCGGTCATCGGTCGGCGTGGGCATGACCTGGGCCTCGCCGTTCGGGCCGCTCACGGTCGACTATGCGGTTCCGATCAGCAAGGCGGCTTACGACGTGGTGCAGCCATTCCGCTTCAGCGCCGGCGGCTTCTAGGCGAAACGCCGGCGCCCGGACGGGCCTCATCGCCGCAGCATCCGTTCAGTACGGATGGTAGTAGTGAACGCGCGGCCCATAATATGGGTGGCCGTAGTACGGATGGCCGTAATAGGGCTGCGGTGCATAGTACACCCTCGGCGGCCCGTAGTAGCCGGGTCCCGCATAGTACCCCGGCCCATAGTAGTAGTCGTCGTCGTGCTGATGCGCGGCAATCGCGCCGATCGTACCGATCATCGCGCCCATGATGGCAAGGCCGGCGGCGGGGTTGCCCCGGTAGACACGACGATGGCGTCGACGCGCGCTCAGATCCGTGACGTCGCTCGACGCCACCTTGGCGACCGCTGCCTTGCTGGCCGGGCCAGCCCCCCGCGCGCCGGCCGGCACCGGGTCGGCCGCTGTGAAGGCGATCGCCGCGACAGCTGCAAGCGCGGCCTTGCCGCCGGATGAACGGAACAGATAGTTACCTGTGAACATGGCATCCCCCGTCACTTCGCGCGTCTCTGATACGACAAGCCGAAGCAGGCAGCTTGACCTGCGTCAACAAGGGATTCAACCCGGGACGAACAGCTTTTCGTTTGCACATGAGAGTGCTTAGACTCGGCTCGCGCCACCTGGTTCAAATCTTCGCCGCAATTATTTCAAGCATTTTCCGCGAACCGAAAGCCACCTGCAGACCACCAAAGCCTGCGCGCTCAGCGACGACGATATGATGACGAGCAGGAGACCTCATGACTTCATTGACCCGCCCCATGTTCGGCGCTCTCGCCACGCTGGCGTTGACTGCGTCCGCCGCGCTGGCCGAGGAGGCCAAGACGTCCTTGTTCAAGGTGGTGACGGTCAAGGACGAGATCGTCATCGGGTTGACGGCCGACGAGATGAAGACGATCGGCGGCAATGATGCCGGTGCGATCGCGCACGCGCTGTCCCAGAAGGGCGATCTCACGGCCTGGCAGTACAATGTCCATCGTGGACCAAATGGCGAGCTGCAGATGGCTCCGTCGGCCAAGATCGCCCTGCTCGCCCATGCGTCGCTGCGGGTCGAGCCCTACAGCACGACGTACACCGTCGCGCCGCATCCCTGAACGCCGGACACCTCGACTGAGGAGGCGACCGGCGCTCGCTGCGCTGGTTGGAGATGCCTTTAGGTCTCGCGCCGCGGGCTCGATCGCAGCGTTTGCCCAGGCCGGAGCGCCGTGCGCTCCGTTGCAAGACCGTACACCACCGCCAGCCGGTCCAGGCACTCCTTGAAGCGGCGGGCGAAATAGTCGTTCCAGCGTTGGCTGGCCAGCCCGCGCTTGTGCCCGACCTGCTCCATGGTCAGACCTTGCACCAGAACGTCATGGGTGATGGCGGCCCCATCAGCGCCAAGCTCGCGCTCGGCGCGATTGAGACGCAGGACCGCCTGCCGCTGCGCTTCAGTGACCGGCTCGCGTCCGCGCGCGCCATCGACATGGTCGCGCGACGGGTCGATCGCCTGCGGCCCGCGCTCGGCCCGCTCCCAGTCGTTCTGAAACGCACGTCCGGCCTGGTACTGGGCGTCGTCGAGCTGCTTGTGCGCGTGCAGCCGTCCCAGCGGATCGCCGCGCACGGAGCGCAGCGCGACGATTTTTTCACCCGGTTCGAGCGCGAGGGGATCGTCGATTTCGACCGGAACGACATCCGCGTTCCGCGGCAGCTGGGCTGCCCGGCGGTCGTGCGTCTTGGCAATACGAATGGATTTGCTGCGTCGAGGGCGCGCCATGTCTCGTCTCCGGAACTGTGAAGGAAATCAGGTCTGTGGCAGGGACTGCGTCTCAGACCGCGTCTCACGCGGCGGCGACGAGCCGCAGGGTCAGAGGGCCCGTCGGCCGGTCGGTCGCCGGCTCGGCGGGCTCACGCGTGAGATGAAAATGCGGCGTGCAATAGCAGGAGCCGGGCTGGCGAGGATGACCGCAGAAGGTGATGGGATCATCATCGCGGTCGCCGCCATAGGGGTAGCGGCAATCGCCGGGCTCGAGCTGGTCGAGCGACAGCAGCCGCGGGCTGATGCCGACCGAGCGCAGCTTGACCCGGGTCTTGCGCTGCGGCGCCGACACCGGCCGGTCCGGGGCCTCGGCGCGTCGATGGCGGGTTCCCGACGCCGCCGACATCGGCCGGGCTTCGGAGCGAGCGATTCTGGGGGCTGCCGGCGCGACGAGACCGAGCCGCTTGCCGCGGCCGAGCGTCGCATTGCGGGTATAGGCCGTACCGAACTGCGCATTGAGCGCCCGGGCGATCTCGGCGTAGGAGAGCCCCCTGGCATGGAGCTCGCGGAGCGCGCTGGAATGTGAATCGGGCCAATCGGTGGACTGCATTCTTGCCTCTTTCTTCTGGATTTCGACCGCCGGCTCTTGCATGCCGGCTTAATTTCCGTTATTCCGAAGGAAAAGTCAAGCTTGAGTTCTGATAAATCGAAACGTATAATCCTTTCCGAGATTCGCAAAAGGGGTCAATGCCATGTTGGACGTCGCCATGATCGAGCGTGCACTCGAGAAGCCGGGAAAAACGAAGGGAGGGCTGGCCCGCGCCATGGGCGTGCGGCCCGGCGCCGTCTCCGAGATCCTCGGAGGCCAGCGCCTGATCAAGGCCGCCGAAATCCCGCTGATCACCGAATATCTGGAGCTGAACTCCGTTCCGATCATGGGCCGGGTCGGCGCCGGCTCGGTGATCGAGCCCGATTTCGAGCAGGTGCCGCTCGAAGGCATGGGCGAGGTCGCCCTGCCGTTCCCGATCTCCGAGGAGACCATCGCCTTCGAGGTCATGGGCGATTCGATGCTGCCGAAATATGAGAATGGCGACGTCATCGTCGTCTATCGCGAACAGCGACATCCGCTGTCGAGCTTCTACGGCGAGGAAGCCGTGGTGCGCCTCAAGTCCGGCGAGCGCTATCTGAAGACGATCGAGCGCGGCAAATCGCCGTCCGTGGTCAATCTGAAGAGCTTCAACGCCAAGCCGATCGTCGGCGTCAAGCTGGACTGGATCGGCGAGATCTTCGTGACCCTGCCGCGCGGCCAGATCTCGCGGATCCGCGCCAAGGCGGCCGCCAAGTCACGCGCCCGCGCGGCGAACAAGGAACGTTGAAAAAGAATGCGCGAGGAGGACCTCGGGCCTCCTCGCGCGCGGTGCCTGAGACGGCAAGACGATTCGCCTTGACATTTTCTTATTTTCAGAAATAATGCAGCGGCCGATTTGGTCCGGAGGCGAACTGGCGCTTCATGCAGTATTCGTCGTGATGATCGACTATGGCCGCCGCGGGCGCGAGGCCGTCGTCGATCCTGAACTGACCCGGCGCGACGTCGTCGCGCGGGTCACGTCGGGAGAGTATTCGAACATTAGCTTCATTCACGAGATCGTCGGCCACTCGGTCGCGGACATCACGCGCGACGTCATGTCCGAAGCCGCAGTGCCGGAGATCGACGGGCAAGACGCCGATCTGCAGGCGGCCCGGTTCGACCACCTGCGCGATCTGCGCAAGCACGAGCAGGTCTGATCGAAAGACGTCCCTCCGCGCGAACGGGCGGGGGCGGCTTCATCAGGCGACGCCTTGCGGACGCCCCGCTGTGAGCTCAGACGAGCAGGACGGTGGATCCCGTCGTCTTCCGCGCGGCGAGATCGGCGTGGGCCCTGGCGGCTTCCTTGAGAGGATAGGTCTGGTTGACCTCGATTTTCACCGCGCCCGACTTGACGACATCGAACAGCTCATTGGCCATCGCCACCAGACTCTCGCGTCTGGCCGCATAGGTGAACAGCGTCGGCCGCGTCACGAACAGCGAACCCTTCTGGGCGAGAAGCCCGAGATTGAGCGGATCGACCGTGCCGGAGGACTGACCGAACAGCACCGCATATCCGAGCGGCGCAAGACAATCGAGCGACTTCAGGAACGTATCCTTGCCGACGGAATCATACACCACCGGCACCTTTTTGCCGCCCGTGATCTCGTTCACGCGCGCGACGAAGTCCTCCCGCGTATAGACGATGGTGTGGTCGCAACCATGCGCCCTCGCCTGCTCCGCCTTCTCGTCGCTCGACACGGTGCCGATGACGGTCACGCCGAGATGCTTGGCCCACTGGCTGAGGATCAGGCCGACGCCGCCCGCGGCGGCATGCAGCAGAATGGTGTCGCCCGCCTTGACGCGGTAGGTCTGCCGGATCAGGTATTGGGCGGTCAGCCCCTTCAGCATCATCGCTGCCGCGGTCTTGTCGTCGATCTCGTCGGGCAGCTTGAGCAGTTGCGCAGCCGGGATCAGCCGCGCCTCCGAATAGGCGCCGAGCGGCGACGAGCCATAGGCGACCCGGTCACCCACCTTGAGATCGGTGACCCCCTCGCCCAGTTCCTCAATCACGCCGGCGCCTTCGCTGCCGAGGCCGCTTGGCAGCTGGACCGGATAGAGCCCGGACCGATTGTAGATGTCGATGAAGTTCAGGCCGACCGCGGTTTGACGGATTCGCGCTTCGCCGACACCGGGCTTGCCGACCTCGACCTGCTCCCAGGTCAGGACCTCTGGGCCGCCGGTCTTGTGGAAACGAATGGCGTGGGTCATCTGCTGTCCATCCTCCCTTGTCGAATTGCGCTTGTGCAACTGCGCGCTCTCGCGCCCTCGGCTGCGCCGCCGAAGTTTGAATCCGTAGCCGCAGTCGGTTCGGTTTGGCAATCGGCTTTGCTGCGCCCTGCGCGGCAGCCGAGGAACCACGCTCGCCGTTCCAGCGTTCTCCGGCGAATGCGGAGGACAGGCTGATGCCGCCGAAAAGACGCAGCGCCGTGGCCAAGCCGGCCATCCTGATCGAGCTTGCCTGCCACACCTTCATGGGCGCCGCGCTGGGGCTCGGCTTCGCCTTCGCGCTGACCCAGCTGGACGCCTTCGGCATCTCGACGCTGATCGAGCACAGCCTCGACCCGCACATCACCTTCATGATCTTCGTCGGTGTGCTGACGTTGTCCTTCACGGTCGGCGCCACGCTGACCGGCTTCGTCTTCACGATGATGGAGGAGCGATAGTCCGCAATCCTCGCCCCGACTTCATCATCTGTCATATGCGCGTCGTGCGAACGATGCACATGGAGGGCAGCTGCGACCCGCGCGGGGGGTGACGGAATGATCGGACTGTTTCGCGCAAAAGCTCTGCTTGTCCGGGACGCAGGTCCGAGGCCGCGCGCGTCCGCACGACCCAGTGAGCCGTTCCCATGAGCGGCTGGCTGTTCCTGCTCGCAGCCGGTCTGCTCGAGATTCTCTGGGCGCTCGGCCTCAAGCATTCCGATGGTCTGACGCGGTTCTGGCCGACCGTCGCCACCGTGATCGCGATCCTGCTCAGCTTTGGGATGATGTCGCTGGCGCTGCGCTCACTGCCGTTTGGCACCGCCTATGCGGTATGGACCGGGATCGGCGCCGCCGGCAGCATCCTTGTCGGCATGGCCCTCTACAGCGAGCCCGCCGATCCAATGCGGCTGTTCTGCCTGACGCTGATCATCACCGGCATGGTCGGACTGAAGCTGAACTCGCCAGTCTGATTCCGCTGCTGGCTTCCGATGCGATCGAAACAACTCCACACCGCCGAACAGGAGGAGCGCAAGCAGGAACGGCAGCAGGTGATAGAGAACACGAAATATCAACAGCGCCGCGAGCAGCCGCTCCTGATCCGCGCCGGCGAGCCCTAGCAGGATTGTCGCGTCGAATAGCCCGATCCCGGCGGGCGCGTGACTGGCGAAGCCGAGCAAGGTCGCCGCGATGAACACCGCCATGAGCCTGACGACGCCGATGTTCAGTTCGGCCGGGATGAGCACATACATCGCGAGCGCCGCGCTGCTCAACTCGAACACGCCGACCAGGATCTGCAGCAGCACCGCCGGACCGGATGGGAGACGAACCGGCCAACGCCGGCTGCGCCGGCCCGGCCAGCTCCAGATCACGAAGACGAACACGGCGCAAAGCAGCGCGGCTGCCACGCCCCGGTTGAGCGCGGGCGGCCAATACTCCACCCATCCGAACGCATCCGGATCGATCATCAGGCTCAGGCCGAGCGCGGTGAGATTGCCGAGCCAGAAGGTCAGGCCGGTCAGGAAGCTGATATTGGCGATGTCGATCGCGCGGAGCCGGTAAGGCGCGTAGATCCTGTAGCGAACCAGTGGCGAGATCAGCGCGACCGCGCCTATTCCATGCGCGATCGGATAGCTCGTGAAGCTGCCGATCGCCGCAGCGCGATAGGGAATATCGTGACGGCCGATGGTGCGCAGCGCGAACAGATCATACAGGGTCAAGCTCGCATAGGAGAGCACGACCAGCGCCAGCGCGATCGCGATCAGATGCTTGTCCGTCGCCTGGGCGATCGACAGCACATGCGAGATATCGAGCTTCTTGACGGCGCGCGTCAGCACATACACCGCCAGGCACGCGATCGAGAGGCTCAGCGCAAGACCTCCGAGGCCGCGCAACCAGGTTCTGCGGTTCGCCTGCGGCAGCGGGGCGTCGTTCAAGTCAGCCATTCGACGCGTTTTCGAGTCACGGATGCGCACCGGCCGATTCGAGCAGGACGATGGCGCCGTTTGACACACGCATGTGACAGTGGCGTTACCGCTCCTCCACGAACCCTTGCCTTAATGTTCGGTTAACCCGCGACCATTGTTCACCGCTAACATCGGCGTCCATGCGGCACCGCACATTCGAGATCATTCAAATTTGAATTAATTCACCGCAGCTTCCGGCGTAATGAACGGCCGTAGCACTACGGATGCATGAAGGTCGCATCTTCGTCACGCTGACTTTCTAAGACGAAGGCTGGACGGCAACATTCGAGGCCCCATGAACGCAGATGTCGAACACGAGCTCACGCCGGATCAATGGGAGACGCTGAAGGCGCTTCGCATTCCCGCGCGTGACCGCCGGCGGCTGAACGGCATGATCGTCGAACAGCTGACTGTCCTCGGCCTTGCGCACATCAGCAACGGCGCCGCGACGCTCACCGTTGACGGGCGCAAGACCCTCGTCAGGGGGTCATCGCGCCTGCTCGACGTCGCCGCCTGATCATTCCAGCCGAATTGCTCCAGCGCGCGCCGCGCCGGATTCACCACATGGATTGGCGCGCACGCTCGGGCCACTCGCGGTCATATGCGGCCCCGTCGATATCGGCCGTCATTGCCGCCAGGATCTGACCGGGCGTGGGCAACTCTCGTGCATCTACCCGCTTGTCCGGGTTCCAAAGATCGGCTCGAACGATGGCCCGCGCGCACTGGAAGTAGATTTCCTCCACGGTCATCACGAGCACGGACCGCGGCAGCTTGCCTTCCATGCGGAAGGATTCCAGCAGGTCGGTCGCCGTCGAGAGATGACCACGGCCGTTCACGCGCAGCGTGTTGCCGGATCCCGGAATCAGGAACAGCAGGCCGATCCGCGGATCACGAACTATGTTGCGCAGTGAATCGACCCGATTGTTGCCTCGTCGATCCGGCATCATCAGCGTCTTGTCGTCGTGAATACGGATGAAGCCGGGCAGGTCGCCGCGCGGCGAGCAGTCGAGCCCCTCGGGACCGCAGGTCGCGAGCGCCACGAACGGCGATTTCTCGATCATCACCCGATAATGCGGCGTGACGCGATCAGCGACCTTCGCCGTCGAGGCCAGCCCGGTTTCGCCATAGATCGCCTCGAGCTGTTCAATCGTGGTGATGATCGACATGGCTGCTTCCCTCGTTAGCTATGATCGGCGCTCCGTCACTCCGCCCCTTGATGATCTCGGCCAGGCGGCGGCCGTGCGGCGCGGGATCACCGACATTGACGATCGTGACATCCGCTGTCACGTCGTCGTCGCTTACGGCACGGTGGAGACGCTCGCCGATGTCGCCGTCACTCGCACGATGCCGCTTGCCCAGACGCTCGGCGAGAACGTCGGCCGGCGCGGTGATGGCGACGACGATGACATGAGCATAGTCGCGACGCGCAGCTTGAATCACCGTGCGGGAGACATTCACGACGACGGTTCGGCCGGCCAGGATGTCGTCGTTGATCGAGCGCGGCACGCCGTAGCCGTGGCCGTGGGCATCCCAATGCAGCGCGAAATCGCCGGCGGCGAGCGCTTCGCGAAAGCCGGCTTTGCTCATTTCCAGATTGTCTTCGAAGGCGGAGGCTTCGCGCGTGACGACCCGCCGCGGAAAGACGACGCGGTCATCGGCGGCGCATTCGCGGCGCGCGACATTGAGCAACGTATCCTTGCCCGCGCCGCTCGGCCCAACCACGAGGACCAAGTGCCCCGGACCGAGCCTCTCTCGCAGATCCAGCGATGCAGCCCGCACCTCGCTCATGCCACCCGAGTTCCTTCCCGCCAGACGCTGCGCACGACGGGCACCTGGCCGGCAATGTGAACGCGGATCAGGTCCGCGCGCTTGCCGGCGGCGATCTCGCCACGGTCGTTCAGCCCGACCGCATCGGCCGGCGCCTTCGTCACGGTCCGCACGGCTGCAGCGAGATCGATCGACGGGACGCGCTCAGGCAATTGCAGCGCGCCCATTAGGAGGCTCGATGGCACGTAGTCCGACGACAGGATGTCCAGCAATCCCTCGCGGGCGAGATCAACCGCGGCGATGTTGCCCGAGTGCGAGCCGCCGCGAACCACATTCGGCGCCCCCATCAGGATGCTGATGCCCGCGTCATGCAGGCCGCGCGCCGCCTCGATCGTGGTCGGAAATTCGGCGACCGCGATGCCGTCCTTGATCGCGTCGGCGACGTTCTCCTCGGTGGTGTCGTCATGGCTCGCCAGCGGCACGCCGTGCGCCTTGGCCAGCGCGACGATGTCCCGCATGTTCGGCGCCGCATAGGCCTGCTGATAGGCGAAACGTCGCGCAAACATGACGTCGAGCTCGGCATCGGTCTTGCCGCCGCTCTTGCCGCGGTAGTAGTCGCGGAGCTTGCCCTCGTCGCGAAACTGACGCTGCCCCGGCGTATGGTCCATCAGCGACATCAGCCGCACGTCGGAACGCCCGGCCAGCTGACGCGCTTCCTCGACCACGGTCGGCATCGGCACCTCGCAGCGCAAATGCAGGAAGTGACTCGTGCGCAGCAGCCCGCCATCACGCGCGGTCGCGATGGCATCGGCAAGCACGTTGGCCTGACCATCCACGCCCTCGGCGCCCTCCTCGCTCCACACCCGCAGCGAGTCCAGCACGGTCGTGATCCCGGCGGTCGCAAGCTGACCGTCGTAGGAGATCACGGCCGCCACGGGATCCCAATAGACCTTCGGACGCGGCACGAAATGCGCTTCAAGATGATCGGTGTGCAACTCGACCAGGCCGGGCATCAGCAGGTCGCCGCCGGCATCCAGGCTTCCCGCGGGAGAGGCGCCCTCGCCGAGTTCGACGATGCGGCCGTCGGCGATCGTCACCCACCCCTGCTCGATCACCTGGTCGGCCAGCACCAGCTTCGCGTTGCCTATCACGATGTCGGACATGTTCGCGCTCATCTGCAATCCATCACCTCTCAGGCGGCCGCTGCGAATGTCGTGACGTCGACCGTGCGATCCGCGATCTGCGCGCGGATCTCGTCATCATGGACGATCGCCAGCATCGCCACGCCCTGTTGCTTCTTCCCCGCGATCAGATCGACCACGACGGCACGGTTCGCCGCATCGAGCGAGGCGGTCGGCTCATCCAGGAGCAGCACGGGCAGATCGGAGATGAAGCCGCGCGCGATGTTAACGCGCTGTTGCTCGCCGCCGGAGAAGGTTGACGGCGGCAGCGACCACAGCCGCTCGGGAATGTTCAGTCGGCCGAGCAGCTCACCCGCCCGTGCCCGCGCCTCGTCGCGTGACAGCCCAGCCGTCAGCAGCGGTTCGGCAACGACATCGAGCGCCGCCACGCGCGGCACCGCGCGCAGGAACTGGCTGACATAGCCGATGGTCAGGCGCCTGGCGTTGAGGACCTGACGCGGCTCGGCACTGGCGAGATCGGCCATCTCGCCCTGATGCCGGACCGCGATACGGCCGGCGTCGCAGCGATAGTTGCCGAAGATCATCTTCAGGATCGACGACTTGCCCGCGCCCGACGGACCCGACAGGACCACGCATTCGCCTGACATCACCTGGAACGAGACGCCGCGCACCACGGGCAGCGAAATGCCGCCCTGCAGATGCATGGTGAAGGTCTTCTCGGCCTTTTCGATATCGATCATCACGGTCATTGCGGTCTGGCTCATGGCGGAAGGATCGAGGAGACGAGAAGCTGCGTGTAAGGCTCGCGCGGATCGTCGAGCACCTGGTCGGTGAGGCCGGTCTCGATCACCCGCCCCTCCTTCATGACCATCACACGATGGGACAACAGCCGCGCGACCGCAAGATCATGCGTCACGACGATCGCCGCGAGGCCGAGTTCGTTGACGAGGCTGCGCATCAGGTCGAGCAGGCGCGCCTGCACCGACACGTCGAGCCCTCCGGTCGGCTCGTCCATGAACACGAGCCGCGGCTCGGTCACCAGATTGCGCGCGATCTGCAGCCGCTGCCGCATGCCGCCCGAATAGGTGCGCGGCGCGTCATCGATTCGCGCGACGTCGATCTCGACGCGTTCGAGCCAGGACGATGCGGTCTGACGGATCCGCCCGTAATTGTTCCAGCCCACCGCCATCAGCCGCTCGCCGACATTGGCGCCGGCAGAGACCGCCATGCGCAGGCCCTGCGCAGGATCCTGATGCACGTAGCCCCAATCGGTCCGGAACAGGAAGCGGCGCTCGGCCTCGCCAAGCTCGGCGAGATCACGCAGCACACCGTCACGCATCCGGTAGGACACGCGCCCCGCGCTCGGCGCAAGCTGCGCCGACAGCATCTGCAGCAGCGTCGACTTACCCGAACCGGATTCGCCGACGATGGCGAGCACCTCGCCCGGATAGAGCACGAAGGACACGTCGCGGCAGGCGGCGAGACGGCCATAGCTCTTGGCAAGCCCCTCGGCGACCAGCAGCGGCTGGTCGGATGCGCCGATCGTCTCAGCCATGAGCGATCTCCTTATGCGGAGCGGCGCTCTGGACGCCGCGATGCCCCGCGGCCTGCCGGCCCTCGCAATAGTCGGTATCGGAGCAGACGAACATGCGGCTGCCTTTGTCGTCGGTCACGATCTCGTCGAGATAGGAATCCTCCGCGCCGCACAGCGCGCAGGGCGCATCGAACTTATAGCGGGTGAACGGGTGGTCCTCAAAATCGAGCGAGACGACCGGTGTGTACGGCGGAATGGCATAGATCCGCTTCTCGCGGCCCGCGCCGAACAATTGCAGCGCCGGACAATTGTCCATCTTGGGGTTGTCGAATTTCGGCGTTGGCGACGGATCCATCACGTAGCGCGCATTGACCTTGACCGGATATGCATAGGAGGTGGCGATATGGCCGAAGCGCGCGATGTCCTCATACAGCTTGACGTGCATCAGGCCATATTCGGCCAGCGCATGCATGCGCCGCGTCTCGGTCTCGCGCGGCTCGAGGAAGCGCAGCGGCTCCGGAATCGGCACCTGATAGACCAGCACCTGCCCGTCGCGCAGCGGCGCCTCGGGAATGCGATGCCGGGTCTGGATCACGGTCGCGGCTTCCGTCGAGGTCGTGGTCTCGACCCCCGCCGTCTTGGCGAAGAACTTGCGGATCGAGATCGCATTCGTCGTGTCGTCCGACCCCTGGTCGATGACCTTGAGCACATCGGCCGGTCCAAGAATGGCGGCTGTGACCTGCACGCCGCCGGTGCCCCAGCCATAGGGCATCGGCATCTCGCGGCTTGCGAAGGGCACCTGATAGCCGGGGATCGCGATCGCCTTTAGGATCGCACGGCGGATCATGCGCTTGGTCTGCTCGTCCAGATAGGCGAAATTGTAGGTCGGCGCGTTCATTCCGCGGCCTCCTTCATGGCCGGAGCCGCATGGGCGTCCGCGAACTCCTGACGCAGCTTGCGCAACAGGCCAAGCTCGGACTGGAAATCGACATAGTGCGGCAGCTTCAGATGCTCGACGAAGCCGGTCGCCTGCACATTGTCGGAATGAGACAGCACGAATTCCTCGTCCTGCGCCGGCGCGATCACGTCCTCACCCAGTTCACGCGCGCGCAGGGCGCGGTCGACCAGCGCCATCGACATCGTCTTGCGTTCGCTCTGGCCGAAAGCGAGGCCGTAGCCGCGGGTGAAGCATGGCGGCTCGGTGGCCGAGCCCTTGAACTGATTGACCATCTGACACTCGGTCAGCTCGATGGAGCCGAGCGGCACGGCAAAGCCGACCTCCTCGGCGAAGAACTCGACCTCGACCTCGCCGAAGCGAATCTCGCCGGCGAACGGATGGTTGCGGCCGTAGCCGCGCTGCGTCGAATAGCCAAGCGCAAGCAGAAAGCCTTCGTCACCACGCGCGAGATTCTGCAGCCGCAGATCGCGCCCCGCCGGAAAGCCGAGGGGATCACGCGTCAGGTCCCCAACGGGAGCGCCGGCTTCCGCCTGCGGCGACGGCTCGATGAGACCATCCTGGCCAAGAATGTCGGTCACTCGCGGCGTCGGCGCAGTCGAGGCCTCGGCCATCGCAGGGGACTCGGGATCGGCCCCTTTCGCAAGCTGCGGATCGAGCAGGCGGTGCGTGTAGTCGAAGGTCGGGCCGAGCACCTGCCCGCCCGGGATGTCCTTGAACGTCGACGATACCCGCCGCTGCACCCGCATCGCACCGGTATCGACCGGCTCACTCGCACCGAAGCGCGGCAATGTCGCCCTGAAGGCGCGCACCAGGAAGATCGCCTCGATCAGATCGCCGCGGGCCTGCTTGATGGCCAGCGCGGCGAGCTCGCGATCATACAGCGAGCCCTCGCTCATCACGCGATCGACAGCGAGGCCGAGTTGCTCGGAAATCTGCGCCAGCGACAGATCCGGCACATTGCGATCGCCGCGACGCTCATGCGCCAGCAGCCGATGCGCATTCTCGATGGCGCGCTCGCCACCCTTGACGGCGACATACATGCCTCAACCTCCTGCGGCGACGAGCCGCGCCGTGCGCGGGATGGCAACGATCGACGAACCGTCGACCAGCACCACATCGATTCCGCGCGGAAACAGTCTCTCATTGATCGACAGCCGCTCGAACAGATCGGCCGGCGCGATCGACGCGGCGAATGTCGCCGTTCCGTCGATGCCCGGGCCGCGCAACTGAAAGGTCCGGCCAGCGGACAGGCTCGCCACCTGCAGGATCAACGTCGTCGAACGGTCGGGATATTCGGCGGAACCTAGCGCGAATGAGCTGAAATCAGGCAGCGTGTCGGGCGCGGCCACCAGCGCGAAGCTCGCCTGCGAGGGCTTGCCAGTGATCGGCGCCCCCGTGTGAAATTTGAGCCAGGCACCGACCTCCGCGGCTGCGGCCAACGGCGCATCGAGCCAGATCGGGGTGTCGTGATCGAACAGCGTCAACGCGATCGCGGCGGTACCGTGCATCAAGCATGCTGGCCGCCCCACAGGAGCCTCGATGTGTCGCACGCTGCCGGGCCGCGCCATGGCTTCCATCACCGTGCGGAACGTCGACTGCGCTGCCAGAACCTTGTCGGAAAACCCGGGCTGAAGCTCGGACGTCACAATGGCCATCAGCCTTCTCCTCGGACCATCGTGTAGAAGTCGACGCGCGTCGCCGCAGCCTCCTGGGCCTGGCGCCGGCGGTCTTCCTGCAGTTGCGCCTGCAGCGGGGCGACCACTTGCGTGAGGACGCCTTGAGCATGGGCCTGCGATTGAATCATCGCGTCGCATAGCGCGATCAGCCGCGCCTTGCCGCCATCGCGCCCGAGCACGTAGCCGAAGCCGACCTCGCCGCTCCCGAGCCGAACCGCCGCACGCGACACCGTCGCCTCACCGAGATTGAACGGGGCACCATCGCCACCGACCCGGCCGCGCAGCATCACGAGACCATTCTCCGCCGCGCGCAGATCCTGATGATCCGGCAGCGCGAGGCTTTCCAGCCTGGCTGCGATATCCGCATGCGAGGCGTGTGCGAGGACCTGCATCGCCGTCCTGCGCCGATCCTGCATCGTGTTGCCGTCCATCTCCATCCGCTCTTGCCGTCGTAAAGTTGTCTATGATATTAGACAACTTCGTAACGGGGCGCCATGACTGTTTGATGACATGGACGTGATTTTCGCGACCCGAAAGGCGGAGAGCCGGTGATGAGCATGCAGGACGCTCCTTCGGGCGTCGCGTTGTGGCGGCGCGTGGCCGACGGGATCGAGCGCGACATCGCCGGCGGCCGCTTCGCGCCCGGGACGCGTCTGCCGGGCGAGACCGAAATCGCCGAGACATACCGCGTCAACCGCCACACGGTGCGCCGTGCGCTCGCGACGCTCGCGGAGCGCGGCCTGGTGCGGGCCGAGCGCGGCAGCGGCACCTATGTCGAGGCGCCGCGGCTGTCCTATCCGCTGCGATCGCGCACGCGCTTTTCCGAGATCGTCGGCGCCGGCGGCCGCGAACCGCGCGGACAGATGCTCGCCGCCAGCGAAGAGCCGGCGACGCGCGACCTCGCGCGCGTGCTCGGCGTGAAGGCCGGCGCTTCGCTGACACGCATCGACGCGCTGCGCTTTGCCGACAAGACGCCGATCTGCGTGAGCACGTCATGGCTGTCGACTGAGCGGTTTCCCGACGCCGGCTCGATCTTCGCCTCGGCCCGTTCGATGACGGCGCTGCTCGCGCATTTCGGCATTCGCGACTATCGCCGCGGATCGACCCGCATCACCGCCGACATCGCCGACGCAAGCGACGCGGCGCGCCTGGATCTCGCACTCGACCGCCCCGTGCTCGTGGTCGACAGCACCGACATCGACGCCGACGGGACGCCGCTGGTCGTCAAGCGCTCACGCTTTGCCGCGGAGCGCGTGGCCTTCGAGGTGGAGAGCTAGACGCGACGGTGGGTCTGGGGCTCAGTCGATCAGAGAGCCATCCGGATTGAAGAAGGGATGCGGTCCGTCGAACGCACCGATCGGCACCTGATGCGTCACGACGGTGCCGAAGCCTGCGCCTGGAAACCAGACGTGCAAGTGGAAGGCGGGCGGCTCGACCCGGAAGGATGGCGGTTGCAGCTCGGCGAGATCAAGCGCGACGGCGTGGTTCGGCGCGGGACAAATCGTGCAGGGAATGCCGGCGAACCGGGTCAGCGTGGCACGATGCACGTGGCCGCAGCCGATCAACTGCAACCGCGGGTGACGCGCAACGACCGCGGCGAGATCGTCGGCATTGAGCAGGTTCTGCCGGTCCATGTGCCAGATGCCGGTGGCCAACGGCGGATGATGCAAAAACATCAGCGCCGGCTTGTCGGCACGCGCGGACAGCCTGTCGTCGAACCAAGCGAGAGTGGCCGCGTCGAGCTCGCCATGCGGATGACCGGGCACGCTGGAATCGAGCAGCAGCAGATCGAGCTCCGGCAGATCGACATGCCGGTTCAGCGGACCGGACGCGCCGGCATCAAAATGATCCGGAAACGCCGCGCGCATCAGCTCGCGTGAATCATGATTGCCGGGCACCGCGACGTAGGGAATCGAAAGCTCCGCCAGCAATCCCGCGAGATGCTCGTACTCGACCGCCGACGGCGTGTCGGCGAGATCGCCGGAGATCACGACGAGATCAGGCTTCGGCGCGAGCCGGTTGAGCTCCGCAATGCAATGCGCCAGTGCCCGCGCGGTATCGACGCGGCGATAGGCGAGCCGGCCGGGCGCCTTGATGTGCAGGTCGGAGATCTGAGCGATGATGATGGGGCGCTTGCTCATGCCGTTCAGCCTTCCTCTGGCAGCAGACGAATGGCGTTCGCCGCAATGGACAGACCGACGCGCTCCCCTGCTCCGACCCTGATCGTGTTCGGCGCGTCCACCGTCAATGCGACGGATGCGGCATCACGCACGACGATGCGCTGGCGGTCGCCGGCGAAGCGAACGCTATCAACCACGCCGGTCAAGCACGAGGCCGACACGTCGGCGATGCCGATCGTCTCAGGGCGGACCATCGCGACAGCGTTGGGTTTCGAACCACCGCCGGATACAGGCTGGCGGCCTCCCGGCAGCACGAGATGGCCGTCCGCGATCGGCGCCTCGATGATGTTGGCCGCGCCGACGAACTCCGCGACGAAGCGGCTGGCGGGCTCGAAATAGATCTCGCGCGGCGTCCCGACCTGCGCGATCGCGCCCTTGCGCATCACGACGATGCGGTCCCCAAGCTCCATCGCCTCGGCCTGGTCGTGGGTCACATAGATCGCGGTAATGCCGAGGGTGCGCAGCAGGCTGTTGAGCTCGCCGCGCAGCCGCTCGCGCAAGGCGGCGTCGAGCGCCGTGAGCGGCTCGTCGAGCAGCAGTACGCTCGGCCTGACGGCAACGGCGCGCGCGAGCGCGACGCGCTGGCGTTGTCCGCCCGACAGCTGATCGATGCGGCGGTCTTCGAGACCGGCCAGATTGGTCAGCGCCACCAGCTCGGCGACGCGCGCGGCGCGTTGCGCCCGCGAGACGCCGCGAATCTTGAGCCCATAGCCGATGTTCTCTGCGACAGACATGTTGGGAAACAGCGCATAGGATTGGAACACCATGCCGACATTGCGCTTCTCGATCGGCTGCCTGGTCTGGTCCTTGCCGTCGAACAGCACGCGGCCGCCGGCGTCGGGCGTCTCGAGACCGGCGACGATCCGCAGCAAGGTGGTCTTGCCGCAACCGGACGGGCCGAGCAGCACCAGCGTTTCGCTCTGCGCGATGTCGAGCGTGGCGCGCGCGAGCGCGTTGGTGCCGTCTGCGAATGTCTTGCCGCAATTCTCAACCTTCAGCGCCGCGCCGTGACGGGTCATCGTGCTCACCTTGCACCTCCCCTTTCGCCGATCCACTGCATGGCGACCAGGAGCGGAATGATCAGGACGAAGAAAATCAGAGTATAGGCCGAGGCCACCTCGAGGCGCATCGACGCATAGGCGTCGGCGAGGCCGACCGGCAAGGTCTTGGTCAGCGGCGTGTGCAACATCCAGGTCAGGTTGAATTCTCCGAGCGAGAGCGTGACGACCATGAGGCTGCCGGCCAGGATTCCCGGCGCGGCATTGGGAACGATGACGTCGACGAAGCGGCGCCACGGCGAGGCGCCGACGGAGGCGGCGCCTTCGTCGAGCGATTTGACGTCGATGGTGGCGAACACGGCCATCACCGAGCGCACCATGAATGGCATCGTGAAGACGACGTGGCCAGCGAGGATGAACAGCCACGAGCGGCGGAAGCTGCCGAAGCCGCCATAGGTCAAGAGCAGCGCCAGCGCGATCGCAAGCCCGGGAATAGCGAGCGGCAAGGTGATGATCTCCTCGACCATCCGCGCGAGCCGTCCACCGCGGACATACAGCGCGTAAGCGGCGGGAACGCCGACCACGAGCGTGACGGCGAGCGTGCCGAGCGCAATCATGATCGACGCCAGGATCGTGCCGGCATAGAGCTCCCAGACCTGCACGACCCATTGCAGCGTCACGCCGGACTGGATCCCGCGGAAGTAGTTGACGGTGACCCCGGCCGCGATCGAGAGGCCGGCGGGCACGGCCAGGAACGCCGCGACGAGCAGCGTGAACAGGAACTGAAGCGCGAAGAGGATTCGGCTGCGCACGCGACTAGCCCGCCGCCGCGACAGAGGTACCGGCGAAGCTGCGCGCCAGCGCCAGGATCAGCCACGTCATCACCCCCAGCCCGACCGACAACGCCGCCGAGGTCGCGAGATTTCCCGCCAGAGTGAATTCTGTGTAGATCAGCATCGGCAGCACGTCGATGCTAGTCGCAAGCGTGAACGCCGTGCCGAACGCGCCCATGGCGGTGGCAAACGCGATCGCGCCCGAGGCGACCAGGGCCGGCGCAAGCGCCGGTAGCACTACGTCGCGCAGCACCGCCCATGGGCTCGCGCCGAGCGAGCGAGCCGCCTCCTCCAGGCCGGGATCGAGCTTCTGTGCCGCGGCCATGATGGTGAGAATGACCCTCGGAATGGAAAAGTAGAGATAGCCGAGGAAAAGCCCATAGATCGAATAAGCGAACACGATCTTGTCGCCGAGCACGCGCGAGGAAACGTCGCCGATGAGACCCTGGCGGCCGGCGAGCAGGATGATCATGAATCCGATCACGACGCCGGGAAAGGCGAGCGGGAACGTCAGGACGGCAACCAGGACGGCGCGTCCCGGAAAGCGATGGCGCTGCAGGAACAGGCCGGCGATGGTGGCAACGATCAATGTCGCGACCGTGGTCGCCGCAGCCAGCAGCACCGTATTCAGAAGCGTCGCGCGGTAACGCGGCTCGATGATGATCGCGAGATATTCGATCAGTCCGCGCGGCCCTTCGGCGCCCGCGATGAGAAGCCGGGCCATCGGCAGAAGAAAGAAGGCCGCGGTCACGGCGGCCAGCGGCAACAGGCAGGTCCAGACGAAGGATTTGTGCGACATGAGATCAGGCATGCCCCGCCGGATTTCCGCCCAGCGGGGCACAGGGCTCCTTAGCGGACTTCGGACAGATAGCGGTCGACGAAGCCCTTCTGCGCGGTCTCCATGTCGCCCCAGTTCACGCTCTTGGCGCGAGCGTAGTCGCTGTCCGGCAGGAACTTCGCCTTGACGGCCTCAGGCAGCTCGATCGGACGCGCCGGACGCAAATACGCGTTGGTCCAGATCGCCTGGCCCTTGTCCGAGAGCAGGTAGTCGATGACCTTCTTCGCCTTGTCCTTGTCGGGCGCGTTCTTCACCAGACCAACGACGTAGGGAAACACGACCGAGCCTTCGCAGGG
Organism: Bradyrhizobium sp. HKCCYLR20261; assembly: GCF_051168435.1. Lineage (NCBI taxonomy): Bacteria > Pseudomonadati > Pseudomonadota > Alphaproteobacteria > Hyphomicrobiales > Nitrobacteraceae > Bradyrhizobium > Bradyrhizobium sp. HKCCYLR20261. The sequence continues at coordinate 54,931 of NZ_JBNPUZ010000007.1, read as the reverse complement.
AATGATGAACTCGAAATTGCCCTTCTCGGTGTACTTCGCGCGGTACGCATTGAAGTCGTAGTCGAACAGGATCGGGATTTCGCCCGAGACCACACGGGCATAGGATGTCTGCTTCGGCACGATCGGGTCGTTCTTGCGCAGGTCCTTGAAGAAGCTCAACCCCGGATCGAAGTTCGAGGGCGAGCCGCCGAGCGCGAGATTGACGGCGACGGCGCCGACATAGCCGACGGCCGCCGAGCTCGGATCGAGATAGCCGACCATGCCCTTGTAGTCGGGCTTGAGCAGATCCTTCCAGCACGCCGGCACAGGCTTGCCGCCGAGCGCGTCCTTGTTGACGAACAGGCCGAGCGTGCCGGAATGAATCGTGGTCCAGTAGCCGTCGGCGTCCTTCAGACCGGCCGGGACCTGGTCCCAATTGACAGGCTTATAGGCCTCGAGCGCATCCTGCGCCTTCGCCTTCATGCCGAAGGTCACGCCGAAATAGCCGATGTCGCCGACCGGATTGGCCCTCTCGGCGAGAATCTGCGCCAGCGCCTGGCCGGAGTTCTTGTTGTCGTGCGGAATGTCATAGCCGAGATCGGTCTTGATCGCCTTGAGCATCGAGGCCCAGTCGGCCCACTCCGGCGGGCAATTGTAGCAGATGACGTCGGCGGCCTTGGCCTGCTGCGGCGGCGCCAGAACGATCAGCGCGACGAGCGCAAGAACGAGGCGGGTGACCTTCATGTGAATGAAACTCCGTATGTCCGACCCGGCGGCCGGTTCCGGAGCCCCATTACGGCCGGCACATGAAAGATTTGCGACACCGCGCAGGGGACACACAGGCATCCGCGCAGCCTGATCGTTCGCCTACGAATGACCGCAACCTTCGGGTGCCGCTCCCGTCAGGCGACGGCGCGACGTCCGATGATGGCAAAGCGCAGCTTGCTCGAGATCCAGTCGATTGCAGCCACGGCCACAAGGATCATCAGGATCAGGAACGACACCTTCTGCCATTCCAGCACGCGGATCTGCTCCGCGAGCTGCAGGCCGATTCCGCCGGCGCCAACGATGCCTATGATGGTCGCCGAACGCGTGTTGGACTCGATGAAATACAGCACCTGCCCGGCGATCACCGGCAGCACCTGCGGCAGCAGGCCAAACCGGACCTCGTGCAGCGCGCTGCCGCCGGCCGCGCGCACGCCCTCGACCTGCTTGCGGTCGGCGCTCTCCAAGGCTTCCGAGAACAGCTTACCGAGCGCCCCGAAATCCGACACCGCGATCGCCAGGACACCGGCGAACGGGCCGAGGCCAACGACGTTGATCCAGACCAGCGCCCAGATCAGCGTGTCGACGCCGCGGATGGTATCGAACAGCCGCCGCACCGGAAAGCGGAAAATCGCCGAAGGAATGATGTTCCTGGCGGCCAGCAGGCTGACGGGCAGTGCAAAGACCGCGGCGAGCGTCGTGCCGAGCACGGCGATCGACAATGTCTCGCCGAGCGCCTTGAGATAGACCGGCAACGAGGAGCCCGGATCGGGCGGCAGCATCAGGAGCGAAATCCAGCCGAGCTGGCTCAGCCCGGCAAGCATCCGCGCCGGCGAGAATTGGAGATCGACCAGGCCGAAGATGAAGATCGCCAGCGCCAGGACCAGCATCGCCGGTGTCGCCAGCCGGGCCGACAGCGGCCGATCGAAGACATGCGGATAGCGCTGCCGCATCTGCTGCGGGTCCTGCGCGTCCATCGTGCTCATGTCCGGGCCTCCGCGCCGAACAGCCGGCCGCGCAGCCAGCCGGTCGCGATATCGATGAGGAACACCGTCACGACGATCATGACGAGGATCGCGCTGACGTCCGAGTAGTAGAACTTGCGGATCGCGACCACGAGCTCCTGCCCGATGCCGCCGGCGCCGACGAAGCCCATCACCGAGGCCTCGCGGACATTGATCTCGAAGCGCAGCAGGCTGTAGCTGGAGAAGCCCGCGACGACCTGCGGCAGAACGGCGAAGCGCATGCAGGACAGCCAGCTCGCCCCCGTCGCGCGAACGCCTTCCACCGGCTTCATGTCGGCATTCTCGACCACTTCGGAGAACAGCTTGCCGAGCGCGCCGCTGGAGTGAACGGCGATGGCGAGCACGCCGGGGATCGGGCCAAGACCGAAGGCGATGACGAAGATCAGCGCGAACACGATGCCCGGCACGGTACGGGCGAATTCGAGCAGCCGCCGCACGGTGAAACGGACCCACGGCGCGGGCGAGGTGTTTTCCGCAGCCAGGAAGTTGAGACAGAACGCCACGACGATTCCGGCCATGGTGCCGACATAGCTGATCAGCAGGGTCTCGCCGAGCAGCTTGAGCCACTTCTTGAAGCCCCAGAACCACTCCGGGACATTGGTCCAGACGCGGTGGCCGTCATCGAGCGTGAAGATGCGATCGAAATAGCTGACGAAGTTTCCGAAATACGTATACAGCGTCCGCAGATTGACCTCGGCCCCGACCGCGGCGACCAGCAGCACGGCCAGGAAAGCGGCAGCGGACAGCGCGAGCCGCAGGCGCCGGCGCGCCACCGCCCGACGGTAGGCGTCGTTCAGAGCCTCAAGCTGCTGGCTCGGCAGGATCGAAATGGCGGTCGCCATCGTATCGGGCTGCTCTCGTTCGAAAGAGGTCACGTCTCATACAAAAGGAGCCGGGCCATGCCCGGCCCGGCTCCCGCGTGGTTAAGGATGTCGATCAGGACGCCTTCTTGCGCAGGCTGTCGACGAACTTGATCAGATCGATCGTGCCATCCCAGTCCTTGGTCGTGGCCGGGTGGAAGCCCTTCTTCTGGCCATCCGACAGGCGATCGAACGCCGCCTTGTCCTTGGTGGGGGCGTCGAAGAACGCCTTGGCGATCGCCGTTTTCAGCTCGGCCGGCAGATCGGAATTGTAGGCGTAGGGGCCGTTGATGATCGGCGCCGACTTGTGGATGATGCGGAAATCGTCCTTCTTCATCGGCGAACCGTCGGCGTTCTTCAGCATGCCCTTGGTGAGCATCTGCGCCAGCGTCGAATCGTTGTCGCTGGTCCACTGGTTGGCGGCGACGTCGACGGTGCCCTGCGCGAGCGCGAGGATCGCGTTCTCGTGGCTGCCGGCGAAGACGACCTTGCTGAAATAGGTTTCAGCGTCGGTCACGCCCATCTTGTTGAGCTCGAAGCGCGGCACGTTGTTGCCCGAGGTCGAGTTCGGATCGACCAGGCCCAAATTCTTGCCCTTGAGGTCGTCGACTTTCTTGTACGGGCTGTTTGCCTTGACGAAGAACACCGAGTAATAGCCGGTGCTGCCGTCGGCGTTGATGTCGTTGGCGAAGGCGTCGATCTTGACGCCGGTCAGGCGCGCCCGCGCGAACGAGGCTGAGCCATAGCTCGCGATGTGGATGTTGCCGGCGCGCTGCCCCTCGATCACGGCCGCGTAGTCGTTGGCGATGCGGAGCGTCACCTTGGTGCCCAGCTCCTTGGAGAGATAGTTGACGAAGGGCGTCCAGCGCTCGGTGACGCCTGAGGCGTTCTCGGCAGGAATGACCGCGAAGGTCAGTTCCGGATACTTCGCCTTCCAATCCTCGGCCGAAGCGGAACCGGCAAAAGCCAGCGCGGCGACACCGGCCAGAACGATGCGACGATTGATCATGACATGCCCTCTTGTTGAACGAAGTAAACAGGCCTCGTCCCCCGCACCATGCGAGATCCGAGGTGACCAGAATCGGTTTGTCAGGCGACAGCGGCTTCGCTGAGCGCCGGAATGGCAGCGGCCGGGACCGGATGGACCTTGTCCATCACCTCATCCGCTTCGAGATCGTAGAGCTCGCGCGCGATCTGCGCGGTCAGCGCCGAGGGAACGTCGTCGAACACGATCCGTCCCGTCGCCATGCCGATCAGGCGATCGCAATAGCTGCGGGCGAGATCGAGCGAATGCAGGTTGCAGATCACCGTGATGCCGAAATGCTTGTTGATGCGCAGCAGGGCATCCATCACGATCTTGGTATTGCGGGGATCGAGCGAGGCGATCGGCTCATCCGCAAGGATGATGTCGGGGTTCTGGACGAGCGCACGCGCGATCGCGACGCGCTGCTGCTGTCCACCGGAGAGCTGATCGGCGCGCTGTGCCGCGAGGGACGCCATGTCGAACTGCTCCAGGGCCGACATGGCCACCGCCACGTCCTGCGCCGGCCATAGCTGCGCCAGGGAGCGCCAGGATGGGATCTCGGCCAGCCGCCCCATCAGCACGTTGGTCAGCACGTCGAGGCGGCCGACCAGGTTGAACTGCTGAAAGATCATCGCCGAACGCGCGCGCCACAGCCGCAGGTCGCGGCCGCGGAGCGCCGTCACATCGAGATCCTTGAACAGGATGCGCCCGTCACTCACCGGGCTCAGCCGGTTGATGGAGCGCAGCAGCGTCGACTTGCCGGCGCCGGAACGCCCGATGACACCGACGAACGAGCCGGGCGCAACCGAGAATGATGCATTATCGACCGCGGCTTTCGCGCCGAACCGGCACGTCAAACCATCCACCACCAGCATGGACTTCTCCAGACGCCTCGCTTTGACTCCACCGCTAGCGTCGGGATTCTACAGTTGTGTGACAGTGACGCTGCGGTGCGACACTCGTCCACATCCAAGGTCCTCCGCCGCGAACGTCATGGAGACGTCATGCATCTGTCACACAGCGCACCCTAGACAGAAGAGCCGTGAAGACAGACAGGACGTGAGATGGCCGGCAAGTCCCTTTCGATCGACCCTACGGTTGATTCCTCCGCAAGACTCCAGGGTGTGACACTCGGCGCCTATTGCGAGGTCGGCGCGCGCACCATCCTCCTTGACGTGGCGATGGGCGACTATTCCTACGTGGTCAACGATGCGCAGATCACCTACACGACGATCGGAAAGTTCTGCTCGATCGCGGCGATGACCCGGATCAATCCGGGCAATCACCCGATGCACCGGGCGACGCAATCGCATTTCACCTATCGGGCCAGCGCCTATTTCCCAGGCGAGCCTGATGATGCCGAGTTCTTCGCCTGGCGGAAGGAACATCACGTCACCGTCGGTCACGATGTATGGATCGGACATGGTGCCGTCGTTCTCCCCGGCCGCAGCATCGGCACCGGCGCCGTCGTCGCAGCAGGCGCCATCGTCACCAAGGACGTGCCTGCGTATACGATCGTCGCCGGCAATCCCGCGCGCCCAATCAGGCGCCGTTTTCCGATTGAGATCGAGCAGCGCCTGATCAATCTCGCCTGGTGGAATTGGGATCACGAAGCGCTGCGCCGGGCGCTGCCGGATTTCCGCAAGCTGGAGATCACCGCGTTCCTGGACAAATACGAGGCCGCTCTCGACGGCGACCGCGCGCTGCGGCAGAGTGCCGCCCATGACTGATCTCTCGATTTTCCACGGCCGGTGCCTGATCGGGTCCGGCCTTGCCGATGCATCACTGATCGTCTCCGACGGCAAGATCGCCGCGATCGACGCGGGACGACCTGACGCGGGACTTGCGCTTGACGCCAGCGGGCTGACGGTGCTGCCCGGAATCGTCGACATCCATGGCGATGCTTTCGAGCGGCAGATGATGCCGCGCGCGGGTGTGGATTTCCCGATCGACGTGGCGCTGCTCGACAGTGATCGCCAGGCCATCAGCAACGGCATCACGACCGTGTTTCATGCCACCACCTGGTCGTGGGAGCCGGGCTTGCGCAGCGCCGGCAACGCGCGCCGCCTGCTGGAGCAGATCGAGGCGCTGCGGCCGCGGCTCGCGGCGGATACGCGCTTTCATCTGCGCCACGAGACGTACAATCTCGACGATGAGGACGAGATCCGCGGGCTGCTCGCGGCCCGGCGCATCGATCTGTTTGCCTTCAACGACCACATGGATTCGACCGTCGCGAGCCTGGACAAGCCGCACAAGCGTCAGCGCATGGTCGACCGCACCGGCCTGTCCGGCGATGAGTTCGATATCCTGGTGGCCCGCATCGCCTCGCGAGCCGATGCCGTGCCGGCGTCGATCGCCCGCCTGGCCGAGACCGCGCGCGCGGCCGGCGTGCGCATGCTGTCACATGACGACGACAGCCCGGAGATGCGCAAGGCCTTCCGCAGCCAAGGCGTCACCATCGCCGAGTTTCCCGTCAACGAAATCACCGCGCGCGAGGCAGCTCACGGCGGCGACGCCATCGTGTTCGGCGCCCCGAACGTGGTGCGCGGCGGCAGCCATACCGGATGGACCAGGGCGAGCGACATGATCGCGAAGGGTCTCTGCTCCGTACTGGCGTCGGACTATTATTATCCAGCCCCCCTGCTCGCCGCCTATCGGCTGGTCGCCGACGGCATCCTTCCGCTGGCGCAGGCCTGGAGCCTGATCTCGGCAGCCCCGGCGCGAGCAGCCGGCCTGCCGGACCGAGGCTCGCTCGCGAGCGGCCAGAGCGCGGACATCCTCCTCGTCGACGATCGCGAACCGATGCGCCCCCGTGTCGTCGCGGTGGTTGCGGCGGGCCGCGTGGTTCACCTGACAGAGGCCGAACGCCTCTCCACCGCCGCCACGCCGCGAGCGGTCGCGGCGGAGTAAGCAGGACATGACCGGTTTTCCGCGCTATGCGATCTACTACACGCCGGCGGCCGACGCCGCGCTGACCGTGTTCGGTGCCAGCCTGCTGGGCTACGACGCCTGGACCGCCCGGGAACGCGGCTTTCCGGAGGGCGTGCTGGATGCTGCGCCGGATTGGGGCGACCTCACCACTGACGCGCGGAAGTACGGCTTTCACGCGACCCTCAAGGCCCCGTTCAACCTGGTCGAGACACGTCCCGAGGCCGAGCTGCGCGACGCCTGCGCGGCGTTTGCGGCAGTGCCGAGAGCCGTTCCGATCATCCGGCCAGTTGTCGATGCGATCAGCGGCTTCATCGCGGTGATCCCGGGAGAGGCGTCGCACACCTTGCAGGATTTGGCCGCCGACTGCGTGCGCGCGTTCGAGCCGTTCCGCGCCCCGATGACCGCCGAGGATCGCGCCCGGCGCAAGCCGGAGCTGCTCTCAGCGCGCCAACGAGACCATCTCGATCGCTGGGGCTATCCTTACGTCATGGAAGACTTACGCTTCCACATGACGCTGACTTGCCGCCTGTCCGACGATCGGCGCGGGCCGATCCTTGGGATGCTGCGTGACCGTTTCGCGGCGCTCAGCCTGACATCGCTGCCGATCGACCGTATCGCGCTGTTCCGCCAGCCGAGCGCGAGCAGCCGGTTCAGCATCATCGACAGCTGGCCGATCACCGGGAGATAGCGGCCCTTCAATTCGCAGCGCCGGCGAAATGCGGCGGCGACTGCGGATTGAACAGCGACAGCGGCGGAGAGATATCGGCGCGGTCGCGCGGCAGGGCTTCGCGCATCTCCCGCTGCAGGAAGGCGATCAGCTTTTCGCGCACCTCGCAGCGCAAGTCCCAGGCCTGCGGAGCATTGCGCGCGCTGACGAGCGCCCGAAGCTCCATCGTGCGCGCATTGGTGTCGACGACCTGAAGATTGACCACCGCGCCGTCCCAGATCTTCGACTCCTTCGCGACCTTCTCCAACTGCTTCCGGATGCGCGGCACATCCGCCTGGTAGTCCACGTGCAGCACCACGGACCCGATCAGGGAAGCCGCATCGCGCGTCCAGTTCTGGAACGGACGCTCGATGAAATAGGACAGCGGCACCACCATGCGGCGCCAGTCCCACAGCCGGATCACGACATAGGTCGAGGCGATGTCTTCGACCCAGCCCCACTCGTTCTCGATGATCACGGCATCCTCGATGCGGATCGGCTGCGTCACGGCGATCTGGACGCCGGCTATCAGGTTGCTGAGCAACGGCCGCGCGGCGAGACCGACGATCAGACCGGCCGCGCCGGCCGATGCGAATAGACTCACGCCGTATTGCCTGACGGAATCGAAGGTCATCAGCGCAGCCGAAACGGCGACGATGATGATGAGCGTGTCGATGACGCGCTTGAAGACGCGGACCTGCGTCACATGCTTGCGCGCGAGGAAATTCTCCGCGATGTCGTCGCGAAAGCGTTTGACATATCGGGTCGACACGAGATCAACGACGCGGATGGTGATCCATCCGATCAGCGCGATGGTCGTCACCACGAACAGATGCGCGAGCGCGCGGCGCCAGCCTTCGTTCAACGGCGCGAGCGGCAGCACCAGCGCCACGGCCACCAGGCAAAGCGCGAGACGCGCGGGACCCGCGGTTCTCTGCAGGATGGGAAACAGGATCGAGTTCTGTGCGCCGATCGCGCGCTTCACCAAAGCGCGCGCGACGCTATAGACCAGCAGCGCGCCGAGAATGGCCCCGATGATCAAGGCCGGTCCGACCATCCAGTCCGGAAACAGTCCGGATAGCTGCTGCACGAGTGCCTGCATGCCTTGCTCTCCCTTGGGGATCTCGAGCGCTCTCAACGCCCGAGACCACCGGGAGAGTCGGACGGCAGCCGCAGTGCAGCATCCACATGCTGCATGGCTCGTCTGCCGTCCGTGCGAGGAACTAGACCGCCTTGGTCAAGGCGCCGTCGACGATGAGGTTGGTTCCCGAGATGCGGCTCGCCAACGGGCTCGCCAGCATCACCACGCCATAGGCCACCTCTTCGGCCGTTCCCATGCGTCCCGTCGGATTCAGACCCATCGCCATTTTGAACAGATCGGGCGATCCGTTCTCGATGTTCTGCCAGATGCCGCCTTCGAAATAGGTGTTGCCGGGAGAAACGGCGTTGACGCGGATACCCTTGCTCACGAGCTGATGCGCAAGCCCCTTCGCATAATGGATCAGAGCGCCCTTGATCGCGCCGTAGGATCCCGCCGCGAAATCGACCTCGAAGCCGGACACGCTGGAGATGATGCTGATCGAAGCCGACGTCGACTGCTCCAGATAGGGAACGGCCGCCGCGACCGAGTTCACGGTGTGCATCATGTCGACGCGGAAGGATTTGTCCCAAGTCTCCGGCGTGTCGCCGACGGCGAGCGCACTGACGTTGCAGATCAAGCTGTCGACGCCGCCGAACTGCTTCGCCGCGCCATCCACCCAGCCCTTGAGCGCCACGGGATCGGCGACGTCGATGCCCTGCCCCCACGCCTTGACGCCCTTGGCCGCGAGCTTCGTCACGACCTTGCCGACCGCTTCTGCATCGCGCGCGCAGATTGCGACGTTGGCGCCCTCGGCGGCGAACAGCTCGGCGATCGCAAGCCCGATGCCTTTGCTGCCGCCCGTGATCAGCACGCTCTTGCCGGCCAATCCCAGATCCATGATGTTCTCCTTTTCGAATGTACGGCGTCAGCCGTGATAGCCAGCGAGCAAGGCCTTGTTGACCTTGCAGATGTAGGTGTATTTCGGATTGACCACCTGGGTGCAGCGCGCCTCGGCGATCTGGCCGAGCAGCATGTAGGCCTCCGGCGCCGGAATCTTCCAGTCGTCTTCCAGCCAGTTGATCATCTCCTCGAACGCGGTCCGCATCGCGTCCTCCAGGGGACGCGCGCAGCCGAGCGTGCAGATGTGCGTCGGCGTCTCGATCCTCGGATGGTTCAGGCGCGCGGGCGCCTTGGCGAGCGAGACCTTGACGGTGAGGTTGGCCGCGATCTCGATCGCGCCCATGCCGTTGGCTTCGCCATCGCCCTGGATCGCGTGGCAGTCGCCGAGGAAGAGATGCGCGCCGTCCTTGTTCACGCGGAAGAACACCGAATTGCCTGACGTGATCTCCTGGACGTCGAGATTGCCGCCGTGCGGACCGTTATCGACCGTCAGCACCGCGCCATGCACCGGCGCCACGCCGGCGACGCCGATCATCGGCCGCACCGGCAGCTTGACGTGCTCGTTCCACAGCACCTGGCCATCCTTGACCTCGACCACGCGGGTCTGGATGCCGAACTCCTTGCGCCGGACCCAATCCGGGAACATGCCGATCCCCGGCCACAGCGCGGTGAAGCCGAGCCGGTCGAGCTCCATGTCGAGGATGTCGAGCCGCAGCATGTCACCCGGCTTGGCCCCGCGCACCTCGATCGGCCCGGTGGCGCCGTTGACATAAGGCAAGGTCACGTCGCTCTCGACCAGTTGCTGGCCGAGCGCGCGGATCGTGCCGTCATTGACGTTGATCGCGCATTCGACCACGAAGGTCTCACCCGGCTCGACCGACGCAATGAAGGCGTCGTCGCCGGAGAGCGCGTATTTGATGTTGCCGGCCTTACTGACGCGCTTTGACATGATCACTCCCTGTCATCCGTTCGGATTGCTTGTTTCATCGCAGCTGCCGCCGCCACGGCATCAGCAGCTGCTCGATCTTGCCGACTGCGAAGGTCAGCGCAAAGGCAAGCGCAATGGTCGCAACGAGCGCGGCGAAGACCTTCGGGATGATGTACAGCGATCCCGCCTTGAAGATCGCGTGTCCCAGCCCTTCCGATGACGACATGAACTCGCCGACGATGGCGCCGATCAGGGCGAAGCCGACTGTCAGCTTGAGCCCGGCAAAGATGTCGGTGAGCGAGGCCGGCACGACAAGCTTGCGGAAGATCTGGAACTTCGAGGCGCCGAGCGTGCGCAGAAGATTGATCTGATCGGGATCGACGCCGGTCGCGCCCTTATAGGAGGTGACGAGCGCGACGATCACGACTGACAGCGTCGACATCGCAACCTTCGAGATCAGCCCCGTGCCGAACCAGATGATGATGATCGGCGCCAGCGCGATGATCGGGATCGAGCCGAGCGCGATCACGAACGGCTCGACGACGCGGGAGACGAAGCGTGAATACCACAGCGACAATCCGATCACCGTGCCGATGCAATTGCCGACGAAGAAGCCGAGCAGCGTCTCCAGGCCCGTGACATAGGTGTCGCGCCACAGGCTGCCGTCAATGGCCATCTGCGACAGGAACTTGAAGATCGCCGACGGCGAGCCGAACATGAAGGCCGCCGCCTTGTTCTGACCGGTCGCATATTCCCAGAAGGCGAGGAACGCCGCGAGGACGACGAGCTGCGTGGCCAGCACCGCCAGCGTGCTGCGCAGGCGCAGCCAGCGCCGCCCCGGCGCCGCCATGGCCTTGGAAGCCGGCGCGGACGCCGGCGCACTGTCGATGTCGGCCGTCATTGCAGCACCACGTCGAGATCGGCCCAGATCTGGCGGACATAGTCGCTGAAACCGGACGTCTGCCGCACGGCCATCATATCACGGCGATCGCCGCCGAGGGCGATATCGTAGACGGCCTTCACCCTGGTCGGTCGCTTCGACAGCACGATGACGCGGTCGGCCAGCGACACCGCCTCCTCGATGTCATGGGTGATCAGCAGCAGGGAGCGCCGGCCCTCCCGGACCAGACCGACCGTATCGTTCTCGATCAGGAGCTTACTCTGGAAATCCAGCGCGGCGAACGGCTCGTCGAGCAGCAGCACGTCCGGCTCGTTGACGAGCGTGCGTGCCAACGCGACGCGCTGCCGCATCCCGCCGGACAGGGTCGATGGATAATGATCGGCAAAGCCATGCAGCCCGAGCTGGTCGAGCATCGCGCGGCAACGGTCCTCGGCCTGGGCCGCCGGCACACCGCGGATCTCGAGGCCGAGCATCGTATTGCCGAGCGCGGTCCGCCACGGCAGCAGCAGATCCTTCTGCAGCATGTAGCCGACATTCTGCGGCTGGCCCGAGACCTCGCGGCCATGCCAGCGAATGCGGCCGGCATCGGGCGCGAGCAATCCGCACAGCGTGTTCAGGAGCGTCGTCTTCCCGCAGCCGGACGGACCGACGATGCTGATGATCTCCCCTTCCCGCAAGGTGAGGCTGAGATCGCCGATGACGGGCACGGTCTGGCCACCGTCGAGCTCATAGCTCTTGGCCACGTGCTCGACGACGAGCGGAGGCGCGGGCGCCGCGACGGCGCCCGGCCCTGTTTGCACCGTACCGCTCACCTCAGTCATTTGAGACTGGCGATCGCCTTTTCCGCAAACGAATTGTCGATGATCTGATCGAACGGTACCGAGCCCTTGGCATTGCCGAGATAGACCTGCATCTCCATCAGGTTCGCCCACTGATCCTTCTTGGTGATGACCGACTGCGCCGGGATCAGGTATTTCAGCTCGGCATCGATCGCCTTGTCGACGACCTCGCCGGGCAGATCCGGAAACTCCTTGCGTGCGACCTCTTTCGAGAACGCCGGGTCGGCGTAGGTCTTGCGCGAAGCCTCCTCGAACGAGGTGACCAGCGCCTGCACCATCTCCGGGTCCTTCTGGATCGTGGTCGGCAGCACCATGATGCCGGTGTTGCAGAACGGGCCGATATAGTTGGAGAAGTCGAACACGACCTTCGCGCCCTGCGCTTCGGCGGCGGCGACGCTGGGCTGATAGGCGATGGCGATATCGGCCTGTCCCGCCAGCATCGCGGCGATCTCGGTGCCGGGATTGACCGGCACGATGGTCGCATCGACGCCCACCTTCATGCCCGCTTTCTCCAGCAGGCGCTTGGCGACGCTGAAATTGGTGTTGGGTTCGGGCGAGGTCACGATCTTGAGACCCTTGAAGCCCTTGGGATCGGTGATCGGCTCGAGCGTCTTCGACACGCCGAAATAGTGCGCGCGCTGGACGACCGTGCCGACGACGACGCCGGGGCCGCCGTTCTCGCGCGAGATCTGCGCCATGGTCGCGTCGCCGATGGCGAAATCAGCGGAGCCACCGAGCACGGCGGCAAAGGTCTGGGTGTCGCCGCCCGCGGCGCTCACCTGCATGTCCAGACCGTTCTTCTTGAAGATGCCGGCATGCATGCCGACGTAGAGATTGATGTAGCCGAGATTGTGCACGGCCTCGCTGAAGCGGACCGTCTTCAGGCCGGCCGCTGCAGCCGTTCTGGTGCCCAACAGCGCAGGCGCGCTGAGGCCGGCGGCCACCGCCGCAGACGTCATCAGAAAACGACGTCGATCGATGAATGGATTTGCGCTCGCGGATGATGCCGAGACACGTTCGCTCATGGTGCAGAACTCCTCCCAGGCGTTGAAAGTTCGTGAGGAGACTATGGTCAGGGCGCCGCGCAGCAAGGCGAAATAACAGACGGGATCTGCTGAAAAGCTGACAAAAACAAGGGCCTCGGCGACCGGCATCACTGCGCGACGCTGCGCGCTGCCGAGCCCTTGTCACCTTGCTGCCGCTTCCGAAGCCGCCCTGGTCAAACGTGCATCGCAGCAAGGGCGATAATGTCAATTTTGCCATTCCGGCCGCACAAAGAAATTGCACGTTCGGATCGCGGGCCGCTGCCGCCAGACCTCACGTAAGCGCCACGACGCCCGCCACATCAACCTCATTGTGCGCTGACCGCGACGCGCACCTTCCACATGCAACTCCACGCGTTCACGCGAGTGTCACGAATCGCACGCGGTGGTTTGAGCTTCCCGCTTCCTGGTCAGGTCTCGAACACTGCAATTATTCGCAGTCGCAACATCCGCAAAACGAGTGTTGCGTTTCCGACAAAGCATTGATGTTGATAGCTAATGGCATATCGCTTGCAATGCACAATGCGCCTCGCTATTGCAGCGCAGAAATTTCTTGGAGTGCGACATGCTGGGAATTGGAAGTAAGCTGCCTTCGTTCGAAATCGTCGGTGTGAAGCCCGGTTTTCACCTGCAGGAGGAGAAGGGCGAGAGCGCCTTCGAGACCCTGACCGAAACCAGCTTCCCGGGAAAGTGGAAGATCATCTTCTTCTATCCGAAGGACTTCACCTTCGTCTGCCCGACCGAGATCGCCGAGTTCGCGCGCCTGTCGAGCGACTTTGCCGATCGTGATGCCGTCGTGCTCGGCGGCTCGACCGACAACGAATTCTGCAAGCTGGCTTGGCGCCGTGACCACAAGGATCTGCACAAGCTCCCGATCTGGCAGTTCGCCGATACCAAGGGCTCCCTGGTCGATGGCCTCGGCGTCCGCTCGCCGGATGGCGTGGCCTATCGCTACACCTTCATCGTCGACCCCGACAACACGATCCAGCACGTCTACGCGACCAACCTCAACGTCGGCCGCGCACCGAAGGACACGCTGCGCGTGCTCGACGCGCTGCAGACCGATGAGCTCTGCCCGTGCAACCGCGAGGTCGGCGGCGAGACCCTGAAGGTCGCTTGATCATGTCGATCGAGCAGCTCAAGGATCAGATCCCGGACTTCGCCAAGGACGTCAGGCTGAACCTGTCGTCCATGGCGTCCGACGAGACGCTCTCGCCGCAGGCCAAGTATGGCCTGTTCGTCGCCTGCGCGATCGCGACCCGCAATCCGACGGTGACGGCGGCGTTCGAATCGGTCGCGGCCGCGCAGCTGTCGCCGGCGGCCCTGACGGCGGCGAAATCGGCCGCCGCGATCATGGCGATGAACAACGTCTACTACCGCTTCGTGCACCTTGCCTCGAACAAGGACTACGCCACGATGCCGGCACGGCTGCGGATGAACGTCATCACCAATCCCGGCGTCGACAAGGCCGATTTCGAGCTGTGGTCGCTCGCGGTCTCCGCCATCAATGGCTGCGGCACCTGCATCGACTCGCATGAGAAGGTGCTTCGGGACGCGGGCGTTGCCACCGCCACGATCCAGACCGCGGTGCGCTTCGCTGCCATCATTCAGTCGGTTGCCGTCGCGATCGAAGCCGCGGGTGTGACCGTCGCGCTGGCGGCCGAGTAGAAATCGACCCGATCTGTGAATGCGGCCGGCATCGTCCGGCCGCATTTCATTTTGCCCGCCTCGTGCATGAGTTGCATGTCATTCTGCCGCGCCCCGTTCTCATCGGTCGGCTAAGCCCCTGACCTCGCGGCAAAGTTGAAGACGCTGCGGCACCCTAATACTCCTGATAACCATCTTCATCCCGGCCATGCTTTTCCCTTGGCTCGCGCAATGCGTGTATTCATCCATGTGACACGCCGGGAAATTTCCACTAAATAGCCTTACCAACTCACCCTTCCCGCCAAGAACATTGATCAGCTTAGGGCCTAAGCAACATCGATTGTGACCAGGGCGCGCGAAAACGGTGGCGCGCATGTCGGAAGGAAATCGGACCTGTCAGTCTCGACGGAAGCGTTGGCGCAATCTCGCCGATGTCGCATGATGCGCACTTCGGACCGGCGGTGCGCGCCCGACGCCCTGAAGCTATCTCCCACGGCAACGCCGTTGGAGACCGGAGGCTAGTGATGAGTGCTCCAGATCAGAACGATCAGGCCAAGCCGGCGCCGCCTTGGGCCAGCGAAGAGCTTCGCCGTTATGCCCCGCGCCGGCATCAAGCGGACGCCGGCTTGGTGTCGGACCAGCCTGAGCAGGGCGTCCCGCTGCCGCATCATCTGGTCGCCCGGCAGAACTTCCTTCCCGCCCGGCCTGCTGCGCTCGATCTCGACGATGAAGACACCCGGCGCGCCTGGAGCGCCCAGCTCGATCCGGTGGTCATGCCGCTCCCGCCGGACGATTCGGACAAGGCCACCCGGGTTGGCGGGATCATCAAGGTCGCCGCAGCCATTGGCGTTGCGGCGTCCGTCGCGATGATCGTGGCGAACATGGTCTCTTTCGACAACGGCGCGGCGACACCGGGCGGCAAAAGCACGATCATGCCGTCCACCGTCTTGGAGAGCCTGGCCCAGATCGACCCGGCGGAAGCCAAGGTCGCCCAGGAGGATCCGCCGCAGACCGTTGCCGCACTCGCCCCCTCGACTGGCGAGACCACGATGCGGCCATGGCCGTCGGCGCCCGCTTCGCCTGCCCCGGCCGCAGCACCACCGCCCATGTCCAATCTGTCCCCGGCTCTTCCCGCAGCTCCGCCCCGCGCCGTCGCTCCACTGCCCCGAGACGAAGTGGATGCGCTGATGAAGCGCGGCCGCGACCTGCTGGCGGCAGGGGATGTCGCAAGCGCGCGCCTGATCCTGACGCGGCTGTCGGAGGCCGGCGTGGCGGATGCGTCTCTGCTGCTGGCGCGCACCTACGATCCTGCCGAGCTGGCCAAATCGCGGCTCCTCGGCGCCGTCCCGGACGCCGCCAAGGCGCGGACCTGGTACCTCAAGGCCGCGGAGCAAGGATCGCCGGAGGCCAGCCGCCGCGTCTCAGTACGCTGATGCCGCGAACGAGGCTCCGATGCAGGCGTGGCGCGATCATGCCGCCGGCGGCTTCCGCGAGATTCGCACCTGCACATCGCGCGGGCGCGCCAGAAAGGGCGCGGATGTCACCAGCAGATCGGCACCGGCTGCGGCATAGTCAGCTGCATTGCCGGCGTTGACGCCGCCAGCGGCTGCGATGATCGGTCGCCTCGGCAAGGCGGCCATCGTCTCGACCCGTTTCACGAGCGCGCCGATCTCCGCCGGCGGAAACTTCTCGGCCTGGATGACGTCGAAGCCGGCCACGGCCGCCGCAACCGCCTGCTCGATCGTCGTGACTTCGATGACCAGCCGCTTCTCCGGCGCTCCCCGCCGCAGCCGCTCCGCAATGTCGGCCAAGGGCACATCGTCGAGAAAAGCCCGATGCTCCGGAAAGACCAGAAGCGTCTCCGACAGGCCAAGCCGATGCATCACCGCGCCGCCGGCCTTCACGGCGGCAACGGCGAACGGTTTGGTGCCGGGCACGTTCTTGCGGGTGCAGGCCACGGCGATCCCAGGCTTCACTGCACGCGCCGCGCCGACGATCGCGGCCGCCTCGGTGGCAACGCCAGACCAGATCTCGATCAGCGTCTGTGCCACCTTCCAACTGCGCAGCAGGCCGGCAGCGTCGCCCTCTGCGCGCAGGATCTGAGCGCCCTCCTCGAGCACCGTCCCGCTGCCCGACAACAATTCGACGCGGCAGCCCGTCAGCTCGATCAGCGCGGCCGCATCCTCCGCCAGCGCCAACACCATCCGTCCGCGCGCCGCGAACTGCATCACGCCGGGCCCGGCTCCGATTCCGAGCGTCTCCGTCGTCAGGTCGCCATAGGGGACATCATCGCGCAGGAGCGCTTCGAGATCCTGTTTCGTAGCGGTGGTCGGCACGCGCGACATCTCCTCTTGGTCCCCAGGACCGTTTCTCGATATATCTCCAGCGCGCTGCTCGACCTCGATCGCCGGACCGACATGGTCAGGCGGGAGGACGGCAGCCATCCGAGGTCGCCCCATGACGCCGCACGAACTTGCCGAACCGGCCGAGCTCGATCCGCCCCGCCTCGCGGCGATTCTCTACGGACCGGGCGACGATGCCGACACCCTGCTCGACGATTTCGTGCAAGGCCTGATGCAGCGCGGCGTGCGCGTCGGCGGCATCGTCCAGCGCAACACGCGGGACGAGATCGGCCGCAAGAGCGGAATGGATGTCATCGACCTGACCAATGGCGATACGATCTCGATCTGCCAGGACCTCGGCAGCGGGTCCACCGCCTGCAAGCTCGACTCCGCGGGCCTCGCCGAAGCCGGCATGGCCGTCCACCGCGCCATCGCCGCTCATGCCGATCTCATCGTGGTGAACAAGTTCTCCAAGCAGGAATCGGCTGGCGGCGGATTGCGCGGCGAGCTCGCTGACGCGATCACGTCCGGAATTCCGGTGCTGACCGCCGTGCCGCAGAAATGCATCGAAGACTGGCGGACCTTCACCGGCAATCTCGGCACCCTGCTGCCCCCGTCGCGCTCCGCAATGGAGTCCTGGTGGCTGGACCTCAGCACGGTTCGTACCTCCGCCGGCTGACCGGCGCCGGCGCATAAGGCTGGCCGCTACTTGCCGATCATCACATCGGACGACTTGATCACGGCCGACACAGTGTCGCCGACGGCGAGCCCAAGCTCTTCCACGGCTTCATTGGTAATCGCCGAAAACACCGTCAATCCCGGCGCGAGCTCGACCCTGACATGGGCCGTGGTCGCGCCCTTGGACACCGAGACGACCGTCCCCGGCAAAACATTCCGTGCGCTCAGCTTCACCTGCCGCTCCTCATTCCCCCGCAGCTCCATTGCTGCGATCGGATGTAAGCAGAGACGGCACAAGGACTCAATGACCTATATCAATTATGATATAGGATAGACCGGACGGCCACACGCGTCATGCGCTACGCCGTCCCTGGCCTCTGCCAATCTCAACCGAACTTGAACAGCACGCCGTAACCGCCGCGCGGATAGCTCCACTCGATGTCGCCGCTGGCCTCGCCGATCACCCGGCAGGTGCCGCATTCGATGCAGCCGTCGACGGTGATCTCGACCTGGCCGGAATCGTTCAGCTCATAGCACCGGGCCGGGCAGGCCTTGAGCAGCGCCTTGAGCTGCGGGCTCGGCGTCGTATGCGGACGGACCTTGATATGGGCCCGGCCGGGATCGACCTGGTAGCGATTGTAGAACAGCTTGTCTTCGACCCGCACTGCGACATCCGTGCTCATGTCCGTTCTCCCTTGGGTTCGGTTGCTTCGTTCATTCCTCGACTAGCGCCACGCCCGCGCGAACTTGAAGGCGTCGCCAAACAGGCCCGTCCATGACCGCGCACTCACGAAGGAGCGCAGCGTGCTGCTCTCCTTCTCCTTCTTCGGCGTGCCGTCGACGCGCACGAAGTTCTGCATTGCCTTGGAGACGAGCTGCGGATAGGTGAGGAAGAAGTTCTGCGACTGGTTGTGCAGCAGCGCCGGCATGTCCTTGTACTTCTTCAGATCCTTGATGACGAAGGACTCCTCCAGCATCTTCTTGTAGAGCGAAAGGTTAGCCTTGGTCATCGGATCGCGGCGCGACTTGACCTGGAAGATCGCCTCGGCCGCGATGCGGCCGGAGGTCATGGCAAGGTTCGATCCCTCGCGATGAATCGCATTGTTGAGCTGGGCGGCATCGCCGACCACCACCCAGCCATCGCCGCAGAGCTCGGGAATCGCGTTGTAACCGCCTTCGGGGATCAGGTGCGCCGAGTACTC
Organism: Bradyrhizobium sp. HKCCYLR20261; assembly: GCF_051168435.1. Taxonomy (NCBI): domain Bacteria; kingdom Pseudomonadati; phylum Pseudomonadota; class Alphaproteobacteria; order Hyphomicrobiales; family Nitrobacteraceae; genus Bradyrhizobium; species Bradyrhizobium sp. HKCCYLR20261. Next base: position 36,080 of record NZ_JBNPUZ010000007.1, on the reverse strand, counting down.
CTTCACCTCCGAGCCCTCGATCAGCGGCGCCACCGACGGATGCCGCTTGAAGTTCTCGAGCAAGCCGTAGGGCGTCTCGCCGGTCTTCTGGAAGTCGGAGACGAGACAGCCGATGCCGAGCGAGATGCACTCCTTGTTGGAGTAGATGAAGCCCATGCCGGTCATGCCGCGGGAGATCGTGCCGGCGGCCTCGATCACCGCGCCTTCGTCGCCCTTGAGGTTGAAGCGTGCCTCGATCGTCTCGCGCGGCAGGAAGTGCATCTCCTTGACCGCAAGCGCAACGTTCTCCGGCTTCGGCCGCTCGCGCAGGCCGGCGCGCGTGCCGAGCAGGCCGTTGACGCCTTCGGCCAAAACGACCACGTCGGCGTGGATCTCACCATCGCGGCGATCGGTCCTGACGCCGATCACCTTCCCGTAGGCATCCTGAGCCAGCTCCGTTACCGTGGTCTCGCACAGCACCGTGGCGCCGGCTTCCTTGACCTTGGACGAGAACCATTTGTCGAACTGGGCGCGGATGATGGTGTAGCGGTTCGGCTTCTCCTCGTTGAAGTCGTCCGACTTGTAGTGCAGACCGACATGCGACTTGTCGTCCAGCATCCAGAAGCGCTGCTCGACCAGGTGCCGCTCCAGCGGCGCCTCCTCGCGGAACTCCGGGATCAGCTTCTCCAGCATGTCGGCATAGAGGATCGCGCCCTGCACGTTCTTCGAGCCGGAATACTCGCCGCGCTCGAGCTGCAGCACCTTCATGCCGCGCTGGGCCATGGTCAGCGCAGCCGCATTGCCGGCCATGCCGGCGCCCACGACGATCGCGTCGAAACGTTCCTCGATCATTGCCCTGCTCCTCTGGTGCCTAGCTAGCGATGCGGTCGCGCGAATGCGGCGACAGACGCGCGCGGAATGCTTCGGTCAGCGCCGGCAGTAGCCGGATCGCGTCGGTGACGATGCCGATATGCGCGAAGTCGAAGATCGGCGCGTTCTTGTCGGTGTTGATGGCGACGATCAGGTCTGCGCCCTCGACGCCGACCCGATGCTGGATCGCGCCGGAGATGCCGGCGGCGATATAGAGCTTCGGACGGATGGTCTTGCCGGTCTGCCCGATCTGGCGGTCGGAGGTGACCCAGCCCTTCTGCACCAGCGGCCGCGAGCAGCCGAACTCGGCGCCGAGCACCGCAGCCAGCCCCTTGACGAGCTGGAAGTTCTCGGGCGAGCCCAGGCCCAGACCGCCGGCGACGACGATGTCGGCATAGGCCAGATTCGATTTGGCGGAGTCGCGGTCCGGAATGAAGGACAGGATCTTGGTGACGATGTCCTCCTCGACCAGGCCGAGCTTGTGCTCGATGATCCGGGTCGCGGGCTTCTCGACGCGCTCGGGCATCGGCATCACGCGGGGGCGGACGGTCGCCATCTGCGGCCGGTAGTTCAGCGTGTAGATCGTGCAGAGCAGCGAGCCGCCGAAGGTCGGCCGCGTCGCCGCCAGCGAGCCGTCGGCATCGACGTCGAGCTCGGTGCAGTCGGCGGTGAGACCGGTCAGCAAGGTGGTCGCCACCGAGCCGGCGAGATCACGGCCCAGGGTGGTGGCACCGAGCAGCAGGATCTCAGGCTTGAAGGTGTTGACGGTGTCCGTCAGCGCCTTGGTGTAGGCTTCGTTGCGATAGTCGGTGAGCACCTCGTCGGCGACGATATAAGCGAGATCGGCGCCGTAGCAGAACGATTCCGCCGCGGCATGCTGCACGGCCTCTCCGGGCGGTCCGATCACCACCGCTGCGAGATCGACCTTCAGCTTGTCTGCGAGCTTGCGGCCGGCGCCCATCAGCTCCCAGGAGACAGGATGAACCTGGCCACGCTCCTGCTCGATGAACACCCAGACGTGCTTGTAGGCCTTGAAATGCTCCGGCAGCTCCTTCTTGGTCGCGGCGCGACCGGCTGCGGCGGGCGGTGCTTTGGTGGGTTCGCTCATGGTCGTCGTTCCCTCGATCCGTCAGAAGCCGTTGGTCAGAAGCCGTGCGCCGACGAAATCAGTTCGGCTTCGAGCTTCGGCTGGCGCTTGAACAGTTCTTCGATCAGCGCCTCCGCCGGCGGCTTATTGGCGAAGTCGACGAAGACCGCCTTTTCGGCGCGTGCCGACGGCGCGAACACGCGCTTGACGATGGTCGGCGAGCCCTTCAGGCCGCACTTGGAGATGTCCTCGACGCCTGCGTCCTTGGCGCTCCAGGTCACGATCTGCGCCCGCGCGGCGCGCAGTGCGTCGGCCATGGCGCCGCGGCGAATCTCGTTGGTCGCCTCCAGCATCGTCACGAGACAAGGCAGCTTGGTCTTGAGCACCTGCACGCCGCCTTCCGAGCGGCGCTCGGCCTCGATGGTGCGCGCGACCGGATCGACCTCGTTGATCTTGGCCACATAGGTGAGTTGCAGCAGCCCGAGCCGCTTGGCGATACCGGGCCCCACCTGTGCGGTGTCGCCGTCGATGGTCTGCTTGCCGGTGAACACGATATCCGGCGCACCGAAGGTCTCGCTGATCTTGCGGATGGCGGTCGCCAGCGCATAGGTCGTCGCCAGCGTGTCGGCACCTGCAAAGAAGCGGTCGGTGAGCAGCACCGCGCGATCGGCCCCGTAGGTCAGCGCGCGGCGCAACGAATCCTCGGCCGAGGGCGGACCCATGGTCAGCACGGTCACTTCGCCGCCGAACTTGTCGCGCAGCTGCAACGCGGCTTCAAGCGCAAACAGGTCGTAGGGATTGATGATGGTCGGCACGCCCTGGCGCATGATGGTATTGGTCACCGGATGGACGCGGATCTGCGCGGAGTCCGGGACCTGCTTGATGCAGACGACGATATGCATGCGATCTCTCCGGTGTAGGGCCTGCAATCAGGACAGCAATTGTCGTACCAGTTTCGAGCACGATGAATCTCATCGCCGATTCAATGCCTTGACCGAGACACTTGAAATTCTGCCGAGACGTCCTGCAGAGGTCCGACACGTCGCAAGCAACACGCGTCGGGAATACGACAGGAGCTCAACTCGCTTAGCTCGTTAGCAAACAGAAGCGCCGCCGGCAGAACCGGCGGCGCTTGCGGATATCATGATGAGTTCGTCTGCTACTTGAGAGTCGTCAGCGACACGAACGGCTTGGGCGCCGGCTTCGGCGGCGCCACGGCTTCCTTGAGCACCTTGAAGACGCGCTGGTCGAGCGGCGTCGACACCACGAAGTCCTGATAGGCCTGCTCCAGGAACGATTTGCAGCGGGTTGCGATCTCCTCGTTGGAGACGCCCGAGAAGTCCTCGCTGACGAGATACTGGCCCATCCGCCTGAGAATGTGCAGACGGCAGACGTTCAGGACCTTGGGATCGTAGTCGACGCCGAGCAGCTTGAAGAATTCTTCGGCCGCGGACGTCTGCTTCAGTTGCTCGAGCACATTCGGTGTTGCCGCACTCATTGCTTCGCTCCTTGAGTCAAAGTCGGGTCAACTTCGCATCCGTTGATCGGCGCCGGCGGCGGCGGCCCCTGGCGGACCTTCTGCCGGACATGCGCGAGCTGCGCTTCGAGGAACTCGATGCGGTCGAGCATCACCGACAGCGCCTCTCCCACGGGATCAGGCATCAGATGATGATCGAGATCGATACGGCCGACGGTGCGACGGTGCGTGAACTCCGGCCGCACCACCTTCGCGGGGATTCCAACCACGGTCACATCGGGAGGCGTGCTTTGGATGACGACGGAGTTGGCTCCGACCCGGGTGCGCGGGCCTATCGTAATCGGACCGAGGATTTTTGCGCCGGCCCCGACGACGACGCCATTCTCAAGCGTCGGATGCCGCTTGCCCGGCGACCAGGACGTGCCGCCGAGCGTGACGCCGTGGTACAGGGTGACGTCGTCGCCGACCTCGGCCGTCTCGCCGATCACGACGCAGGCGCCGTGGTCGATGAAGAAGCGGCGGCCGATCTGCGCGCCCGGATGGATGTCGACATTGGACAGGAAGCGTCCGAGCCACGACAACAGCCGCGCCGGAAAGCGCCAGCCGCTGATCCAGAAGCGATGCGCGAGGCGATGCCAGATCAGCGCATGAATGCCGGGATAGGTCAGCAAGGTCTCGATCTCGCTGCGCGCGGCCGGATCGCGCGAGCGGACGCAGCCGATGTCCTCGCGGATCAGCCGGAACAACGAGGGCGGGCTCGCTTCGGCGGCGACGGGCTTGGCGATCGGGTTATCCACGATGTCGGTCATGATCAGGCAAAGCTCGCGTGCGGGTGATCACAGACTTCGCGCCAGATGGCGGCAACGGCTTCCTTCGGCACCGGCCCCTTGTGCGCGACCGCATGCTTGCGCACCCGCGCGAGGATGCGTTGCGCCTGGTCGGCGCTCGCCGGCAGGCGCAGATCCGACAGCAGCGAGGTGATCGCCGAGAGACCTGAATGCTTGCCGATCACGATCCGGTTGGAACGGCCGAATAGCATCGGATCGAGCGCCTGATAGGTGCGCTGGTCCTTGAGCAGACCGTCGACGTGAATTCCCGACTCGTGGGTGAAGACATGCTCGCCGACGATCGCCTTGTTGAGCGGAATCGCGCGCGCCGCGGCGGCGGCCACGACATTCGCGACATGGTCGAGCTCGGCCAGCACGATTCCGGTCTCGCGGCCGTACAGCTGCCGCAGCGCCACGGCGACCTCTTCCAGCGGCGCATTGCCGGCGCGTTCGCCGAGCCCGATCACCGTGACGGATGCATGCGTCGCGCCGGCCTTGACCGCGGCCAGCGTGTTGGCGGTGGCGAGACCAAGATCGTCATGGCCATGAAACTCGATTTCCAAGTCGGTCGTCGCACGCAAGGCACCGACCAGCGCGGAGGTCGCGTCGGGATCGAGCACGCTCAGCGTATCGGCGACACGGAAGCGGCGCGCACCGAGCGCCTTCGCGGTCGCGATCACCTCAGCGAGAAAACCGACATCCGCGCGCGACGAGTCCTCTCCGCCAACGGCGACCGCCAATCCTCGGCTCCTGGCATAACCCACGACGCGCTTGAGCAGATCCAGCGCAGCACTCCGGCCACCGCCGAGCTTGGCGGCGATCTGCACGTCCGATGTCGGGATGGAGACATTCACCATCGACACGCCCGCGGCGATGGCGGCATCGACGTCCGCCTCCCGCATACGGCACCAGCCGATGATGGTTGCCGGCAGATCGGCCTCGACGATGGCGCGGATGGCGGCGATCTCGTCGGCCCCCATCGCGGGCGTGCCGGCCTCGATCTCGGGAACGCCGGCCCGCGCCAGCGCGCGGGCGATCGCGACCTTCTCGGTGAGGGCGAAAGCGACGCCCGGGGCCTGCTCGCCATCGCGGAGCGTGGTGTCGTTCAGGATGACCCGGGGCATCGGGCTCCCGGACGTCGAACTCCCAAAACCCTTGCTCCCGAAAGCAGAGCCGGCATCCCGGGCACTCCTGATGCCATTCTTGGGCCCGCGCGGTCCGAGGACGTCAGGCATTCACTTGCTCCGTCGCAACCTGTGTCGACCGCCAGAGCTCGACGCTCCATCCACGGCCTGTCAGTCACTCAGCAACGGCCATGCCAGGGCCGGCCACCGCTTTAATCGCTTGAGTTTGCGTGTGTTTTCCGAACGACCGAGATTGTCGGCTTTGTAACAGGGTCGGAAATCGGACGTGCCGGAGATGGAAAGACTTGCGGTCGACGCGGTGGCCCGTGCCTCAGCCGTGGCGATTACGGCGCAGGTGAATGACGACGTCGACCCGCTCCATGGCATAGCCCGGCAGCGGCTCGGGCAGTTGCTCGAACGCGACGACATCAGGCACGTCGACGAGCTCGCCCTCGTCCTCGTAGAAGAAGTGCGGATGCACCGTGGTGTTGGTGTCGAAGAACGACCGGGAGCCGTCGACGCCGATCTGCCTGAGCAGACCGAGCTCCACGAACTGATTGAGCGTATTGTAGATGGTCGCCTGCGAGATCTTCATGCCGGTCGCGACCGCCTCGGCATAGAGCACGTCGGCGGTGATGTGACGGTTGCCATTGCCGAACAGGATGCGGCTGAGCTGCTGGCGCTGCTGGGTCGGACGCAAGCCGGCCAGCCTCAGCGCGTCCTCGCAGCGGCGCATCAGGGCCTCGCCAGCCTCGCAGGTCTCCGCTTCGGGACAGCGTCCGTGGTCGGAGTTGCAGGGAGATCCAAGCTGGGGGTCCATCAACATCGTCGCAGTCCTTGACTTTACATGGCGGCGTTGGCCGCCTCCTGCAGCGCCACCTCGCGGCGCCGCTCGGCCATCCGGCTCTCACCGCTCTCCTCGCCAAAGCAGAGCGCGAAATCGTTGCATTGGGTGCAGACCGGCGTCGTGCACATCACGAAGCCGTCGTCCTCGCACAGCATGCGGTAGAAGAAGCGCTTCCAGCGCATGTTTCTCGTGTTGCGGCTCGCCAGCGGCCCGAAATGGCGCATCAGCAGCCGCGACAATTCGGACCGCTCGCGCAGGCCGAGGTCTTCCCAGAGATGGTTCGGCTCCATCGCGCGCCGAGCGACCATCGCCGCGAGCCAGCGGCTGACGTCGCCATCGGTCGAGCGCTGTGCCGTCAGCAGATCGCGCACCATCGCGATCTCGTCGTCATCAGGCGCTGGAGCTGCGCCGTTGATCGGCAGCCAGGTCGAATCGATCGCGGCAGCGGGAAACAACTGCGCCAGCAGCGCGATCAGCTCGACGGTCGAAAGCCCTGCGCGCTCAGCGAGCGCGCCATGCTCCATCGCCGACACTGCGAGGATCGATGCGATCACGTGGCGGTCGAAGTCGAAGTCGTCGTCGATCACCGCCTCGGCTGGGTCGTTCCCTGTGAGCAGGCGGTAGATCTGCCGGCCATGATGCCGCTTGTCGTCCTCGAAAGCGAGCGGTGCTTGCAGGTTCACCGCGGCGGCATGCGACGTATCGACGATTGCGATGGTCATGGCGCGATCTCCTATCGAGGCCGATGAGAGTTCGAAGAAGAGGTACCGGCCTTCCGACGGGAGGAAGGCCGGTACCAAGACTGCTTAAGCCGTTGCGGCGAGTTCGGCGGCAGTCTTTCCGATCTGGCTCTCGTCGACCGCCTTCATGATGCCGTGCTCCATCAGCATGTCCTCGAGCTCGTCCATCGTGATCGGGGTCGGGATGATGCCCTTGCCGGCATTGCCGTGGATCTTGGTCGCCAGGTTGCGGTAGTGGTTGGCCTGGACCGACTCCGGCGCGTATTCCAGAACGGTCATGCGGCGCAACTCGGCGTGCTGCACGATGTTGTCGCGCGGCACGAAGTAGATCAGCTGGGTGCCGAGCTTCTTGGCGAGGGCCTCAGCCAGCTCCAGCTCCTTGTCGGTCTGGCGCTCGTTGCAGACCAGGCCGCCCAGGCGCACGCCGCCGGAGTTCGCATACTTCAGAATGCCCTTGGAGATGTTGTTGGCGGCATACATCGCCATCATCTCGCCGGACATCACGATGTAGATCTCCTGCGCCTTGTTCTCGCGGATCGGCATCGCGAAGCCGCCGCAGACCACGTCGCCGAGCACGTCGTAGGACACGTAGTCGATGTCCTCATAGGCGCCGTTCTCTTCCAGGAAGTTGATCGAGGTGATCACGCCGCGGCCGGCGCAGCCGACGCCCGGCTCCGGACCGCCGGACTCGACGCAACGGATGTCGCGATAGCCGACCTTCATGACCTCTTCGATCTCGAGGTCCTCGACGCTGCCGGCGGCAGCGGCCAGGCTCAGGATGGTGTCCTGCGCCTTGGCGTGCAGGATCAGGCGGGTCGAATCCGCCTTGGGGTCGCAGCCGACGATCAGGATCCGATGACCCATCTCGGCCAGCGCGGCCAGGGTGTTTTGCGACGTCGTCGACTTGCCGATGCCGCCTTTGCCGTAGAATGCGATTTGTCGCAGGGATGCCATTCTGCTCTCCATCAACCGATTGCTATGGCCGCGCCCGCTTGCAGCGGAGCGTGACCGCGTCCTCTCATGTGTCCGAACCGGCAGACGGGTTATTGGGAAGGAGAGCATCGCTCGTCCGAAGCGTCGGCGTGCACTCAGCCCTCAACCATTGCCTGACCAGAGTTTTGCAACGGCTGTGCCAGCGCGCCCCGCGCTACAAAATGATCGTGTTTAGAAGGAGATGCCAAGCAAACCGCCCAGCGATACGGGTTGTTGCAAACCCGACATCGGAACGCTTCGCAAGATCGCACGCGGTGCCGCGCTGTCCGAAACGACACAACGGCTACTGTTTTCCTGCGGAATCCGAGCCGGAACGGGATTTGCTAGATCCTCATCGCAGCCTTGCGGCCAAGGATCTTGCGATTTGAGGAGGATGCGATGCAGATCGGAGTTGAAACGGCGAAAGCGGTGGACCAGCGGCGCGTGTTCGTGATCGATGATGACGAGATCACCCGCGCCGCCCTGCAGTTCATGCTGCACGATGAGATCGAGACTCACGAGCTGGCGACACCGGAAGAAGCCTATGAGAAGGGCGTCGACTGGCTGGCGCCGAACGTGGTCCTGCTCGGGGTCTCCTTTCTCAAGCAGCGCGGGCCTGAGCTGGTGCGCGAGATCGCCGCCAAGTTCAAGGGCGTTCGGATCCTGATCGTGACCGCGAAGGCGGACGAGGCGATCGCCATCGAAGGGCTGAAGGCGGGCGCGCATGGCGCAGTGGTCAAGCCGCTCACCATCGAGTCCGTGCGCAAGAAGGTCGACACCATTCTCGGCCGCGCCGGCGGCGCGCAGTTGGTCCAGCTCGGCGGGCTCTGACGTGGCCACCGTCGTGTTCTACGAGAAGCCGGGCTGCGGCACCAACGCCCGGCAGAAGCTGATGCTAACGCGCGCCGGCCACGAGGTCGTCGCGCGAAATCTCCTGACCGAACCGTGGACCGGCGAGCGGCTGCGCGCCTACTTCGCCGGAACGCCGGTGTGGTCCTGGTTCAACCCGGCCTCGCCGCGCGTCAAATCCGGAGAAATCGAGCCGGAGGCGACCAACGCGGTCGCAGCCATCGACCTGATGCTGGAGGACCCGCTGCTGATCCGGCGTCCCCTGATCGAGGCCGGCGGCCAGTGCTGCGCCGGCTTCGATCGCGAGCCGGTGCTGTCGCTGCTGCAGCGGGAGGATGATCTCGACGACGTCCAGGGCTGCACGCGGCCCGAGGCCTCACCCTGCCCGGAGCCGCGCTGAGCGGCTCCGGTCGAAGCCTCAGCGCTTCAGCACCATCACCAGCCGGTCGACGCGCTTGCCTTGCTTGAAGTGGGATTCGACGATCTCGTCGATATCCTCGGGCTTGGTCGGCCGATACCAGATGCCATCGGGATAGACCACCATCATCGGCCCGGCGCTGCAGAAGCCGAAGCAGCCGGCCGCGGTGACACCGACATCCGTCAGCCGCTGCGCCTCGATCGTCTTGGTCAGCCGGTCCCACAGCGGCTGCACGCCGAGCGCGCCGCAGCTGCCGCGCGGATGGCCCGGCGGACGCTGCGTCAGGCAGACGAAGGCGTGATATTTGTAGAGCTGCGGAATCTCGAAATCGTCATCCGCCTCTGCGACACCGCCGTCGCTCATGATGCGGCCGCCTTGATGCCCTTGTCGGCCAGCAGGGTCGCGAGCTCGCCGGCCTGGAACATCTCGCGCACGATGTCGCAACCGCCGACGAACTCGCCCTTGATATAGAGCTGAGGAATGGTCGGCCAGTTGGAGAACTCCTTGATGCCCTCGCGGATGAAGGGATCCGCCAGCACGTTGACGCCTTCATAGGGGACGTCGAGCTTAGCCAGGATCTGCGCAACGGCAGCCGAGAAGCCGCATTGCGGCGCCGCCGGCACGCCCTTCATAAAGAGAACGATGTCATTGCTGTCGATCAGCTTCTGAATGCGTTCGGATGTCGACATTGTATTATCCTTTCGTCCCTGGATGTGTCGCGGCAGCGATCATTTCGGCAATGACGTCTCGAGCGCCAGCGCATGCAGCACGCCGCCCATCTGGCCCTTGAGGGCCGAATAGACCATCTGATGCTGCTGCACCCGGCTCTTCCCGGCGAAAGCCTGCGAGGTGACGCGTGCCGAATAATGGTCGCCGTCACCGGCCAGGTCTTCGATCACGACGACTGCATCCGGGAACGCCTCCTTGATCAGACGTTCGATATCAGTTGCTGCCATCGCCATCGTTGTGTCTCCCGCTGGATTGATGATGGCGTCATGCAAGCTCCGAACCAGCGATTTGCGGGTACCGGACGCTGTCCCGGCTCTGCTCAAGCGGCGATTTGACGACGAGCGCGTCGGCTTTGCGACAAGGACGACGATGCGACCCAGGCTCGGCGTTCAAAATCCAACAGGCCCGCGCGTTTTCGCCGGCTTCGCGGCGATGACGGCCTCTGCTGCACCACCGCAAAAACGGTCCGCGTCTTGCAATGATTTGATCGAGGTCAATGCAGATGCTCGAACTCGTCAGCGAACCCGACACGATCAACTTCGGCGATCTTCCCGAGGAGATCGACGCGCTGCTGCAGCAGGGCGTGGCGGCCTATCGCCGCGACCACGCCCGCGCCGACCGGCTGTTTCGTCAGGCGCTCGCTGCCGCCCCGCAGGAGCTGCCGACCTATTTCTGTCTCTATAAGATTCACACTTATCAAGGCCACCTCGACGAGGCCAAGGCCGTTGCCGAGCTCGGCCTCGCCGAGGCGGCGCGCCAGGCTGGCTGGTCTTCGGATTGGCGGCAATGGGTGCCGCATGATCCGCTGCCCGACGGCGCCGGCCGCTTCGCGCTTTACACGTTGAAGGCACTGGCCTTCATCCATCTGCGCAAGAACGATCCCGACAGCGCGGCCGAGATGCTGGCAGCGCTGCGCCAGCTCGACCCGTCCGGCGCGGTCGGATGGCCGGTCGTGGCGGCGCTCGCCGACGGGCTCGATGCGGAGTGAGTCCCCGGCCATGCAGCATCCCACGCGCGATCTCGACAGGACTTCCAACGACCATCCCCCGGTGCGAACCAGGACAATGAGAGGACCCAACGCATGATGAGCATGCACGCCGCTCCCCCTCCCTCCCCGTCGCAGAGCCCGCTGGCGACCGGCTCCCAGGATGCCGCCGAGAGCGTGATCGCCGCGCTTCGGACAGTGTACGATCCGGAGATTCCGGTGAACGTCTACGACCTCGGCCTCGTCTATCGCATCGCGCATGAAGGCGGCGGCGCGGTCGAGATCGACATGACGCTCACGGCGCCGGGCTGCCCGGTCGCGAGCGAGATCGTCCGCATGGTCGAAGATGCCGTGCAGTCGGTCGACGGCGTCATGTCGGTCAAGGTCACGCTCGTGTTCGAGCCGCCGTGGGACAAGTCGCGGATGTCGGAAGAGACCGCCCTGGAGCTGGGCTTGTTGTAACGCGCGCAAACCGCGCCAACGACGCAGGAGCATCACATGGCTACCGAAAGCACCATCAAGCTCACCGCCAACGACGGACATACGTTCCAGGCGTTCCGTGCCGATCCAGCCGACACGCCCAAAGGCGCCATCGTCGTGCTGCCGGACGGCAACGGCAGCAGCAAGGTCCGCAAGGTCGCCGACGCCTTCGCCGCGAGCGGCTATGTCGTGATCGCGCCGGAGCTGACACCGCCGGCGGCGGTCGAGACCACGGCAGACGGCGAGGCGCCGGCGGCGGCACAGGATCCGGTCGCCCCTCTGCTTGCAGAAATCCAGTCGACCGTCGACAGCGTCAAGGACTGCGGCAAGGTGGCCGTGGTCGGCTACGGTGCCGGCGGCGGCCTCGCCTACAACGCCGCGAACCGCGTGTCCGGGCTTGCCTGCGCCGTCAGCTACTACGCGACCGGCGTGGTCGACGCCGCCGGCGCCAAGCGCAAGGTCCCGACCTTGCTGCACTTCGGCGAAGCCGATGCGGTCGTGCCGTTTCCAGCCGTGAGCATGTTCCGCGCCGACCATCCCGAGGTCAGCGCCTTCTCCTATCCGAACGCCGCCCACGACTTCGACGCCGAGGGCGAGACCTATGATGAGACCGCCAGTGCGCTGGCGCAGGAGCGCACGCTCGCCTGGATCTCGCAATATGTCGTCGGCCAGCCGCCGATCACCCTGAAGAACGCCGGCGCCTATGCGCTCGCCAAGGTCGACAAGAAAAAGAAGAAAAAGGCGGATGACGACATGGGTCCGCCCGCCGATTGACACCCGATGGAGCGAGCGTCGCAATGCAGCCGACCACCATCCTGATCGACGAGCGGCCGCGCTGTGTGGTGCGGCCCAACGACACCAAGGACCTCAACCGCTTCATCCGCAACGGCAAGACCTATCTGCTGGCGGAGATGCCGGAGGGCAAGATCACCCACCGCAACGCCAGCGAGACCGAGATGGCGCAATGGCAGAACGCGCTGGCCTTGCACCGGGCCTGGGGCGGCGATGATGAAAACTTCTTCGGGGTGCCGTTGTATTAGCCGAGGTCGCGTAGGGTGGGCAAAGGCGCCACTGGCGGTGATAACTTAGCACCGCTTGACGCGCGCCGTGCCCACCATTCCAACGGCGGTGTCTGCGGATCTAGCGGCCGGTGGGCACGCTTCGCTTTGCCCACCCTACGCCTACGCCTCGTGTCTCCGTCATTGCGAGCGAAGCGAAGCAATCCAGAGTCCCGCGACGACTCTGGATTGCTTCGTCGCCTTCGGCTCCTCGCAATGACGCCTGAGACGGTGACCCGGCCTCACGGCCGCGCAGCCCGCGCGTCATGGGGATTGCCGGCCTGGTTGCGCATCCAGTCGGCGAGCTTGGTCATCGCGGCATCGATGTCCTGCCGGGCAGCAACATCAGCCACCGTCTCCTCGAGCGCGCCGCGCATGCACAGCAGCCAAGCGTCGCGCTCGGCGTTGCCGATCGGAAAACCCATGTGGCGCTGGCGCAGGCGCGGATGGCCCTTCTCCGGCGAATACAGTTTCGGCCCGCCAAGCCATTCCGAGAGATAGCGCTTCAGGACGACCTTGATCGGCCCAAGATGGGTGCCGTGCATGTCGCGGATCGTCTTGGCCTCCGGCAGCGTATCCATCCGGTGATAGAACGACTCCACCAGGCGATCGACCACGACGGCGCCGCCAATCCGCTCATAGGGCGTGATCACCGGCCCTGCCGCCGACGTGTCAGTCTCTGTCGTGCCTGCATCCGCCATCAAACCAGTCCCGTCTCTATTCGTCCAAGCTCGGCTGCAGGATCACCTCGGCCGGCGCACCTGGCCCCTGCTCTGTCACGAGCTCCAGAGCGTCGACCCGGGACAATCCTGCGCCGGAATCCATCAGCACGATAGCGTCCTTGGGCATGCAGGCAAGAGCCTCGATCAGCTTGGCGACGGTCACGGGGCCTCCTTCATGCGGCGTCCTGGCCGGCAGCAGCCGCGCCGGTCTCATCGAAATGCAGCGTCACCGGTTCCTCGTCGAGCATGACGATCTCGGCGCTGCGCAGCGCTCCGTTGGCATGGTAGCTGTAGTGGTGCGTCAGCTCGACCTCGCCATAGACCACTTTCTCGAAGCCGGTCAGCGCGCCGGCGGCATTGAAATAGCCGCGGATGAACGTGTTGCGGTTCGAGAGCTGCTCCGGCGCGATCGGCGTCACCAGACGCAGCGGCAGCTTGACGCCCGTATACGAGACGAAGAACTGGCAGTCCTGTCCGGTATCCGTCATCTCGCCGCCACTTCGCTTCTGGTTGAGGATGCAACCGGTCAGGCCGCGGTCTTCAAGGCCTCGATCTGGTCGCGTGTCGTCTTGAACACGCCCCGGCCGCCGGCGAAGGTCTGATAGGCCTTCAGGCCGATCGCTTCGCTGAGCTTGTTGAACCACTGCTGCGGCGTCAAGGATGCCGGCCGCTCGCTGATCTCGGCAACGGTGCCATCCGGGGCGAAACGAACGTGAAGCGTGACGTTGTCCATGATGTCCTCCTGTTACAGACCTGACGAGAAGCCGAGCAGCTCGATCTTGACGTTCTCGGTGCCGAGGATCGTCGCCTGGCACGCGAGGCGGGACTTGGAGCCGACGCCGACGATGGTATCCAGCTTCTCGTTCTCGAGCTTGCTGACCTTCGACACGCCCTTGCGTCCCTCCTGAAGGAAGATGTGGCAGGAGCCGCACTTGGCCTGGCCCTCGCACTTGTGCGGGATCTCGACCTCGGCCGCGAGCAGCGCCGCGAGAATGGTGGTGCCCTCGCCCACCTCGATCGTCTTTCCAGAGGGCATGACCGTCAGAGTTGCCATTGATGTTCTCCTTTAGTGGGTTGAGTTCATTTCACGTCAGTAGATCGCAGCGCCCGCTCCGACATTGACCGAGGCGTCCTTCATCGTCGCGACGATGAAGGCGATCTGGTCGGTGGTCAGATGGACGTGGAACGGCAGGGCCACCACGCGATCGGCGACCTTCTCGGTCACCAGATAGTCGCCGCGCCTGTAGCCCATGTCGAAATAGTGGCGCTGCAGGTGCAGCGGATTGGAATAGGCGACAGCCTCGACCTGCTCGACGCGGAGATCCTCGACGATCGAGTCGCGGCTGGACTTCGAGAACCGAGTCCCCAGATGCACCTGGTACAGGAACCAGTTCACCTCAGTGACATCTGGACCGACATAGGGATCCTTGATGCCCTCGAAGGACTGCACCTGGCTGTAATAGATCTGCTCGATCAGCCGGCGCCGTTCGAGGATCTCGTCGATCCGCTTGAGCTGCGCGAGCCCGAGCGCCGCGGTGACGTCGCTCATGACCGCCTGATGCGACGGCGTACCGCTGACCACGACCGAGCTCCGCTCGTCGAGCCGGTGCGAGCGGTGGCGCCGCACCGCCACGGCGATGTCGACATCGTCGGTCACGACCATGCCGCCCTCGCCGCAGGTCAGCGCGAATGGCTGCGAGAAGTCGAACACCGAGGCCGCGCCGAAGGTGCCGACCAGCGCGCCCTTGTATTTCGAGCCGATCGCCTCGGTCGAATCCTCGAGCAGCGTCAGGCTGTGCGTCTTGGCGATGGCCTGCAGCTCCGACCATTTGGCCGGATGGCCATTGGTGTTGCCGGCCAGGATCGCCTTGGTCTGTGCCGTGATCCGCGCCTCGATCTTGCTCGGCGCCAATGTGCCGGAATAATAGTCGATGTCGGCAAACACCGGCTTGGCGCCGACGATGCTGATCGCATGCGCGACCTCGCGGAACGAATAGGACGACGCGATCACCTCGTCGCCTGGGCCGATTCCCAGGCCCTTCAAGACCAGGACAAGGCCCAGTGTCCCGCTCGGCACAGCAATGGCGTATTTGCGCCCGAGATAGGCGGCGAACGCCGCCTCGAACTCCTCGACCAGCGGCCCGTGGGACAGCCGCGGCGAGCGCAACGCGGCATCCACGGCCGCGATCTCCGCCGTCGTGATATCCGGATCGGACAGCGGTATGAAGCTCGCCTCGACCGGCGTCAGCTCCGCCTCATCCTGCTCCTGCCGGTCGGCGTCATGCACGAGATAGGGCTTGGTCATGATCAGCCCCGCTTCGCCAGGATGAGGCCGGTGGCCTTGGCCGGGTCATCGGTGACGCCGGCGCAGTGCTCGCTGGCGTCGAGCAGATGCAGGTCGAACGCCGCGTAGCTGCGGAACGGCGCTTCGGTGACATCCGAGGCATCGCACCGCGTCAGAACCAGCTTGGGAAAGCGGCGGCGCAGCTCGCCGAACGCGGTGCTCCCGGCGTCAGGTTGCTCGAGCACCTGTGCGATCTCATTCAGTTCCTGCTCGGCCAATGCCATCTCACCCGTCCTCCTCGTTACTGCCAGAAGATCCGCTCGGGGTCGGCGTTCAGCTCGTCGACCGCCGCGGTCAACCGCTGGTGCACACTGTGCAGCTCCCAGATCCCCTTCGCGTGATCTCTCCAGAACAGCTTCCACATCGTCTTCGCCGGGTCGTGACGCAGCAGCGCCACGTCGATCACTCCGCCGTCCTTGTCGATGTTGCGCGAGCAGCACGGACTGCGGACCTGATAACCTTCATCGACCGGCACGACCGTCGGCTCGACGTAGCGGTAGCGTTTGCGCGACTTCAGCGCGCGCTCGATCCGCTTGCGATCCAACTCGTTGGGATGCGCAGGCAGGACGAAGCTGGGCTTAAGCGCGGCTGCCACCATGATCGATCATCGCCCTCAGACCGGGACGATCTCCTCCTCGAGACACCCGACGACGAGCTGCTCGCCGAATTCGACGAGATAGATCGGCATGTTCGCTTCGGTATGGGTGCCGACCTGCACGATCTCGCCCATGTCGCCGATGCCGACCAGCTTGGCTTCCGCCGGCGCATTCGGGAACGAGCCGTCATTGACGAGGTCGATCAGCGCCTTGACGCGCTGGCCCCATTGGTACTTCGGCATCCGCGGTTCGATCATAATCTGTACGCTCCCGGCAGCGGCAGCTCGTCCTCGGCCTCCCCGCGGGGAACGGTGGATTCGAGCTCCTTGCGTTTCATGCCGACGCGGTTTCCGCTTTCGAGAAACTCGACGCCGTAGATGTAGAACTGCTGCAGGAAGGTGCCGATCGAGACGACGTAGCCGATCTCCCCCTTCTTCGCGAGGATCTCGCCGATCTCCTTGCCCGCATAGGTGCCGTCGTTGCGGATGGTCCGCTTCGCCTTCACCTTCTCGCCGAACGTGAAGTAGGGCGGCGCCGACAGCTCGACGACCTCGCTGTCACGAACGATGTTGCTCATGCCGGTTTCTCCATCGCAGCTCCCGAACGGTTCTCGAGCCGGCCGCGCGCCATCTCCTGCACCAGCGGATCCTCATCCCGCGCGAGTTCGGCGAGTTCGCCGAGCGGGATGCGGCTCGCGACTTCGTGGCGCACGCGCCAGTCGGCATCCTTGCGCATCGCTGTCAGCAGATCCGGCGCCAGGCGCTCGGCGATCTCCAGGCGGACCCGCGCATCGGGATCGCTGATCATGCCGAGCAGCCAGTCGCTCGGAATGCGGCGCGCGACGACCCGGCGGACCTCGGCTTCGGGATCGCCCATCATGCGGCCGAGCACGGACGGCACGATCCGGCGCGCGACGACCAGACGGACGTAATAGTCGTCATCCATCATCATCGGCATCAGGTCTTCGGGATCGAGCACGGTGGCGATACGGATGCGGACCTCGCGATGCGGATCATGGCGCAGACGCAGCACCAATCGCTTCGGCAGCCGCCGCGCCGCATTCCAGCGCACCGTCTCCTCCGGGTCGTCGAGCAGCGGCGGCAGATAGAACGGGCTCGCATGCTTGGCCGCGATCGCCCGCACCTCGAAATGCGGGTGCTTGACGTAATCGTTGGCGAGCCCCGGATTCCAGTTGAAGAAACGGTCGATGCGCCGCGCATAGCGGTCGTGCACGCAGGCGTGGCGGAGCTTGCAGCCACCGGTCGCGCTCAGCTGCTCGTGGGCGCAGCCGGTGCAGCTGATCTCGTTACCCTGCCAGTCAATGGCTTCGTCGATGTCGTCACTCATCGTCGAGCTCCACCCGGTCGACGACCTCGAGCAGCACGCGCGCGCCGATCTTGTCGGTAGGATCGAGGTCGAGCAGCTTCTGCACCGCAAGCCGCCCCTCGACGAGATTGCCGAGCCGCATCTGCAAGTAAGCGTAGCCCTTCAAGGTGAACATGAAGAAGCGCGGCAGCATGTGGTCGAAGCTGCCGAACTCGGCATGCTCCGGCCGGACGTCGCGCCAATGCGGCGGCAGATGGTTTTCAATCGCGGCCTTGGCGAGGCAGCGCTTGGCGATGCGCAGCGCGTCGTTGAGCCGCCCCTTGTAGAAATAGAACCGATAGAAGCCGATCAGGACCGCGGCATGATCCGGCGCCAGCGCCTCGGCCTGCTTCAGATGCGCCTCGGCGATGTCGTCGAGGTGATAGCTTTGGCCCGCCTCCCAGAGATGTCGCTCGGCCTCCTCCGGCAGTCCGCCACCGAGCAGCGCGTCGGCAAGCAGCGCGTCCTCGATGGCAGTCTGGGAGCTGGGCCGGGCATCGGTCGGCATTGTTGGTTGTCCTAGTCCTGCAGCGCCTTCAGCGCGTGGCTGGAGCACGACACCTGCTTCGGGTCGTGGAACACGAGGCCGGTCTGGGTCGCGGTGTCAGCGAAATCGATCGTGACGCCGTCGAGCAGCAGGCGGCTTTCCGCCGGCAGGAACAGCTTGACGCCGTCGCGCTCGACCACGGCGTCGCCGGCGAGTGGCGTCGCGAGCACGCTGATGTCCGCGGCGAGACCCGAGCAGCCGCCGGGCGACACCGCGAGGCGGAAGCCAGCACCGGCGCCGCCGTCGGCCCTCAGCATCATGCGCATGAATTTCTGCGCAGCTGGCGTGAGCGTAAAGTTCATCGGGGTCTCCTCAGGCCGGCGGCTGATAGCGCGGGAACGAATTGTCGATGACGCAGGTGTTGTCGACCGGGCAGACCGCGGCGCATTGCGGCTCGTCGAAATGGCCGATGCACTCGGTGCACTTCTTGGGGTCGATCACGAAGGTGCCGTTCTTCTCGGAGATCGCCACGTTCGGGCATTCGGGCTCGCAGGCCGAGCAGCTCGTGCATTGCGAAGCAATGATCTTCAAAGTCATGAAACGCTCCTGTCGAAAGGGGCCGGCGGCGCCGGAGCGCCGCCGGGATCGGATCTCACGCCGCCGAGGTCAGAGCGCCCTGGCGGATCTCGGCGTCACCGCGCACGACGTGCTGGATCTCGCCGCTGTTGACCTTGTCGAGATAGCTCTTGAACCAAGCGATCGCCGACTTCTCGATGAACTCGTGGGCGAACTGGTCGACCGGCTCGATGCCGGCGGCCTGCAGGTCGCTCTTCGGGCAGCCGCCGATCTTGGCCACGAACACCGCATGGCAGTCGTTGATGGCGCGGATCACGGTCTCCAGGCTGTCCTCGTCGCCATAGCCGCCCTGGCAGTACAAATCGACGCGGCGGTGACCGACGAACTTCGCACCGGCCGTGGAGAGTTCGTAGACCTGGAACTCCTTGGCGTGGCCGAAATGCTCGTTGATCAGGCCCGAGCCCTTGGTCGCCACCGCGACCAGCAGCTTGATGTCGCTGGACTGGCCGGCGAGCGAAGCAAGCTCCTCCTGGCGGGCGACGACCTTGGCGACGCGCTCGCTTTCGACCGCCTCCTGATAGGCCTTGCGGCTGTCGATGTCGTAATTCACCTCCATCGCCATGATCTTGTCAGTGGTGAACTCCGCCGAGCGGTCCTCGCCGAGCAGGCCGACGGCGTCGGCGCGGCACTGGCGGCAGTGCCGCATCATGTTCATCTCGCCTTCGCACTCGTCCTGCAGAGCCTTCAGCTCCTGCGCGGTCGGGCCGCGCTGGCCGGTCAGGCCGAACACGGTGCCGTGCTCTGGCGAGGAGATCAGCGGCATGATGTTGTGCAGGAAGGCGCCACGCGACTTCACCGCCTTGTTGACCTCGACGAGGTGCTTGTCGTTGACGCCGGGGATCATCACCGAGTTGACCTTGCAGAGGATGCCGCGCTCGGTCAGCATCTCCAGGCCCTGCAGCTGGCGGTCGGTGAGCAGCTTGGCCGCTTCGACGCCGGTATAGCGCTTGTGCTTCCAGAACACCCAGGGATAGATCTTGGCGCCGATCTCGGGATCGACCATGTTGATGGTGATCGTGACGTGGTCGACGTTGAAGCCGGCGATGGTGTCGACATGGTCGGGCAGCGCGAGACCGTTGGTCGACAGGCAGAGCTTGATGTCGGGCGCGGTGCGCGCGATCAGCTCGAAGGTCTTGAAGGTCTTCTCGGGGTTGGCGAGCGGATCGCCCGGGCCGGCGATGCCGAGCACGGTCATCTGCGGAATGGTCGAGGCGACGGCCAGCACCTTCTTGGCGGCCTGCTCCGGCGAGAGCTTCTCGCTGACGACGCCCGGACGCGACTCGTTGGCGCAGTCATATTTGCGGTTGCAGTAGTTGCACTGGATGTTGCAGGCGGGCGCCACCGCGACGTGCATGCGCGCGTAGTGATGATGCGCCTCCTCGCTGTAGCAGGGATGGTTCTTCACCTTCTCCCAGATCTCCGGCGGGAGGTCGTTCTCGCCGGCGCCGGAGCCGCAGCTCGCCTTGCCGCTGCCGCCCGAGGTGCCGCAGCCCTTGTGTTCTGCGATGGTCTGCATCACCGAGCTCAGCTTGTCGCTGTCCGGTATCGTCGCCTGTTCGTGCTGCACTGACGCGTCCATGTCCGCTCCTTAACGTTGCTGGCGAGCCGCAAACCGCCTTGGTAAGGAGTTCAGCAACTCGCGTGCCACGCGCCGGACAAGATCATTCCTGCGAACTATCAACGCCTTAGCAAAATCATCGCGGCTGTCGCCTTGCCAACATGCGAAAGCCTCTCGTTTGATGCGTTGTTAGAAACGTTACAGACTCGGATCGCGGAGACGACGCACAGCAAAACAGCGCGGCCTTGGGCCGCGCTGTTCGTGATTGAAACGCATCGCGTTCAGCCGCCGATGATGATCTCGGTGGCGCGGGCCAGCGGAATCGCGATCGGCGTCAGCCGCTCGGCGATGAAAAATTTCAGCTCGTTCTTCGACAGCGTATCAGGCTCGACCAGGACGTAGTGCTCGGTGCCCGACCGCTTGATGACCTGGCGGCCGTAGGTGCGCAGCAGCTGGTCGTTGAAGCGGCAGCCGATGAACAGGAATCCGCGATCGGTGCGGCGATCCTTCACGGTGTCGGGAATCGGCGTCTGGATGTCGATGTCGGTCAGGACCTCGACATAGTCGGCGTCGGTGATCAGGAAATTCTTCGCCGGCGTGATGCCGCCATGCGGCTTGTACAGCAGCGTGGTCCAGCCGTTGGCCTTCTCGCGATCGCTCTCGCCGCCATCAGCGTCGTAGAAGCGATACCAGCGGTCTTCGCCGATATGGGCGCGGGTGATGCCCTGCACCTCGCCCCAGTCGCTGCGGCCGGCCAACGCAGTGCGCATCGCGCCGTCATACCAGCTGTCGACGATCATCGGCAGCGGCAGCGACGCGAGATGCTGCTGCAGCGGCGTCGGCGCGACCGGCGCCGCGAAAGCTTCCGCCATCAGCGCTGTCACCGTCGAGCGGTGCCGCGTGCTCTCGATATGCTGTGCCGAGGCCCAGGCATTTCCCTTCGCGCGGCGCGGCAGCGCCACCTTGGTGCCGAAGAACGCGGCCAGCGCCTCCGGATTCATCGGCACGGCGGCGCCGGACTGCTCCGACACCGCGGGACCGAGGAACGGAACGATTTTGCCAGCCTTGAGCTTGGCGACGACGTCCTTCAGCAGCGCCTCGGCGTCGGCCTGCTTGATGATGTCGATATGAGGAAGCGGCGCATTCATCACTCGTCCCCTTCTCCACCGCGCTTGCGCGCATTGATCGTGATCGGCAGCCGCGTGTCGGCGGCCATCTGCGGCAGCTCGAGCACCCAGCCATTGGCGATGCGGATCCAGCCGCCCCACAGGGTCTCGTGCTCGGTCTCGACGATCGGCTCCTCCAGGTCCTTCTTGGGGACGTAGATGGAGAGGCCGGTTTCCGGCGAGCGGCGGATCATGACTTTCATTGCGTAAGCTCCGTGGGACGAAGGGCGTCCGCCGCGTTTGACGGATGATGTTGCAGCCAGGACGGCGAGGTCTCGCGGAGACGGCTGACGATGTCGGGCAGCACGGCCAGCACGCGCGTGATGTCGTCGTCGGTGGTGTCGCGCGACAACGAGAAGCGCACCGCGCCGCGCAGCAGCTCCGGCGGCACGTTCATTGCCCTGAGCACGTGCGACGGCTCCATCGAGCCGGAGGCGCAGGCGGAGCCGAGCGAGGCGGCGATGCCGGCCTGGTTCAGCCGCATCACGATCGGCTCGCCTTCGAGATGCAGGAACGCGATATTGGCGGTGTTCGGGAGGCGCTGCGCAACATCGCCGAGCACGGCGCAATGGCCGACGCCCTGGATGATGCCCTGCTCCAGCCGGTCGCGCAGCGCGCGCACCCGGCCCTGCTCGTCGGCGAGATGCTTCGCGGCGAGTTCGGCCGCCTTGCCGAGGCCGATGATGGCGGGAACATTCTCGGTGCCGCCACGCCGGCGGCGCTCCTGGGGGCCACCGCGCACCAGCGGCGCGAACGGCGTGCCTTTCCTGACATAGAGCGCACCGATGCCCTTGGGCCCGTGCAGCTTGTGTCCGGACAGCGACAGCATGTCGACGCCGGCAGCTTTCAGATCGATCGCGATCTTGCCGACGGCCTGCACGGCATCGGTATGGAACAGCGCACCAGCGTCATGTGCGAGCTTCGCCAGTTCCGGAATTGGATTCAGAGTACCGGTCTCGTTATTGGCCCACATCACGGAGGCGATCGCGGTGCGCGACCCAAGCGCGCGCTTGTAGGCGTCGACATCGAGCCGCCCGGCGGCATCCACACCGATCAGGTGCACCGTCACGCCACGCTTGTCGCGGAGATACTCGACCAGGGTCAGGATCGCAGGATGCTCGACCGCTGTGGTGACGATCTCGTCGCGACCCTCTTGAGTCTCGAGCGCCGAGAGGATTGCGGTGTTGTCCGATTCCGTCCCGCCCGAGGTGTAGACGATCTCGTGGTCGAAAGCGGTGCCGAGCAGCGCCTGCAGGCTCTTGCGCGCCTGGCGGACGGCGCCCGCGACCTCGCTGCCGAAGGCATGCGAGGACGAGGCATTGCCGAACTGGTCCGTGAAGAACGGCAACATCGCCGCGACGACCTCGGGGTCGACGCGCGTCGTGGCGTTGTTGTCGAGGTACACCGGACGCACGGCCGCTCCTTAATGCCGCGCCTTCGCAGCGCCAGCCACCGGAATGAGACGGACGAATTCGCCGAGCTTCTCGATCATGCGGGCCTGGATGCCTTCCAGGGTCGCGCTGGCGAGCTTGCAGAAGATGCAGGCGCCGGCGAGCTTGACCATGATCTTGTTGCCGTCGATCTCGACGAGCTCGCAATCGCCGCCGTCGCGCTTGAGGTTCGGACGAACCTCCTCGATCACGGCCCGGATGATCCGCTCGCGTTCGCTCATCTGAGCCGGCGCCTCGACGACGCCCTGGGTTTCGACCAGCATGATGTCACTTCTCTCGTGTTGATGGATCAAGCGAAGGATTTAAGCGAACGACTGCTTAGGCGAAGGACTTGCCGCAGCCGCAGCTCGACTTGGCGTTGGGGTTCTCGAAGGTGAAGCCGGAGCCCTCCAGCGCGACGACGAAATCGATCGTCGTGCCCTCGAGATATTCGAGGCTCTTGTGATCGACGAGCACGCGCACGCCCTCGCGCTCGATCACCGTGTCCTCGGGCTCGCTGCCGCTGACGAGGCCCATGTTGTATTTGAGCCCGGCGCAGCCGCCGGCTTCGACCATGATCCGCAGGCCGTCGACCGGCTTGTCGGAGGTCGTGATCGCGTTGCGGACCGCATTGATGGCGCTGTCGGTCAGGTTGATCATCATCGTCTGGCCTTTCCCATTCGGCTGTTGCGAACGGAATTGGCAAGTCTCGTGCCATGCAACAAACAGCTGAAACACTTGGACTTTTCCGAGTGTCGCTGTGGCGTTTCCGACGCGTGTCGGCTTTGCGACAGGCGCGGTTCACGCCGTGTCGCGCCCGTGACGCCACGATGTCGCGGCGCAAATCCGACAATCGACCAGCCCGACGGGCAAAAATTCCAGGCAAATCAACGCGCAACACACATCGGCAGACAACTTGCATCATCGCCCTTTTGACCGCGCCGTGCGGCGAACGGCTCATGAAGGACATGCGAGGGGATTTGCTGATGACGACATTGGAGAAGACGGTTGCGATCGAGACCACCGCGCTCGCGCAGCTCGACAAGGAAGGGCGGCTGCTCAACGCCGTGCTGAAGGCGCCGACCACGAAGCCCGGCCGGTTCGGCTTCCGCGGCGACATCGCGCTGAAATTCCAGACCCAGGTGGCCGACGAGAAGCGCCCGCCGGATTTCTCGATCGAGCAGGTGCTGACGATCGTCAATGACGGCGAGCCGACGATTCCTGTGCTGGTCGGCTACATCCACTCGCTCGCCTATCTCGAGACGGCGGTGGAGGTGCTCAAGGGCCTGCTGAAACCTGACGGCAGCTACTTCATGTTCTGCAACAACATCGACCTGCTGGCGAAGTATCGCATCAAGATGGGCGATGTAACGTTCTACGTCCTGCCGTGCGATGAATCGACGGTCTGGAAGGAGATGATGGATCTCCTGGGCATCGACAAGAACGACATCAAGAAGCTCGATACCGCCGGCAAGCTGGACTACGTCCTCGACGCCGCGGTTAAGTTCAGCGAGAGCTACGAGCTCATCGCCTATGCCGACGCGCTGGCCAAGATGGAGCCGGTGAAAAACCGGAACGAAAACCGGCCGGTTTGACCGCCGTCTCCTCCTCACACGCCAAGTGAAGTCCCGGCCCTCGCGCCGGGACTTCATGTGAGATCTCAGCCTCCCTCACACTGCATACCGGCCTCTTCCTCGTCGTCCTCGTCATCCTCCACCAGGGTCACGCCGGTGACGCAGATGTCGCCGTCGATGACCGACAGCGCCACTGGCGTCAGGCTCTCGCCCTTGCACGGGCCGTCGACACACATCCCGGTGCCGATCTCGAACAGCGAGCCGTGCTTGCCGCAGAGGATGCGCAGGCCGTTGCCGTCCATGAACTGGTTGCGCTCCCAGTCCAGATTCACCTTGTCGTGCGGGCACATGTTCAGATAGCCGAACACCTGCTTGCCCCAGCGGATCACGAAGATCGGCCACGGGCGGTGGCTGCCGTCCTCCGCGACGATCATGAGCTGGAAGCCCATGGCGCGGCGGCTCGGGATGTCGTTGAAGCTGCAAATGGCGTAGGCGACGTCGGTCGTCATGTCAGGCCTCATCGATGTCTGGCGCATGTCCGACATCGCCGCTTTCAATGCGATGAGAGCGACGGTCGGCTTGCTGAGGGACCACGTTGCAAGATTCGCGCAACTCCGCGTTCCGGCATCTGTCTCGCGATTGCGAGAGACTGGCACAGAACTTGAAAATTTCTCCTGCAAAGGCCTCTCTTTGTAAGGAGATCGACATGAACGTGACATTGGACTTCGTCGAAAGCTCGCTCGACGACATCAAGGCGGCGTTGGACGGCGGCACGCTGACGGTCTACTCGGTGGCGCGCCCGACCACCGCCGACAAGGCGGTCGACCGCAGCGGCGTGCTCGCGACCTTCACCTTCGCCTCGCCGGCCTTCGGACCCGCGGTCGACGGCCTGGAGCAGCCGAACTTCGTCGCCGCCGCCGTGCCCGCCGCCACCGTCGGCACGCCCGGCTTCGCCCGCGCCCGCAAGGCCGACGGCACCACGGTCGCCGATTTCTCGGCCGGCCCCGGCGAGCGCGAGATCAAGTTCACCGAAGTGTCCTGCTCGCCCGGCGCGCCGGTGACGGTCGCGACCTTCAAGATCATCGCCGATGGCGGCTGGCCGGAGCGCCCGGAATATTACGACAGCCATCCGCGCCCGGGCTACGCGATGCCGAAAACGCTCTGACGCGCTTTGCGCGTCAGCCTTTCCGTTGGCCCCTCATCGAGAGCGCATGCATGAGCAGAGATCCTTCCGACGCCCTGGTCAGCTCCGAATGGCTGGCGCAGCATCTCGCCGATCCCGGCATCAAGATCCTCGATTGCACCTGGCATCATCCGAGCACCAATCTCGACGGCCGCACGCAATATCGCGGCCGGCACCTGCCGGGCTCGGTGCATTTCGACATCGACCAGGTCGCCGACAAATCCAACCCGCTACCGCACATGCTGCCGACGGCGGAGGATTTCGCCCACAAGGTCGGCCTGCTCGGCATCAGCAATGCCGACCGCGTCATCGTCTATGACCGCCACTATGGCGGCTCGGCCGCAGGCCGCGTGTGGTGGATGTTCCGCGTGTTCGGCCACGACAACGTCGCCTTGCTCGATGGCGGTTTCGGCAAATGGACGAAAGAGAAGCAGCCGGCGGAGATGACGCCGGTGCGTCCCGCGCCGGCGAGCTTCACGGCGAGCTTCCGGCCCGAGCTGGTCGCGACCTCGGCGCAGGTGCAGGGCGCGCTGCAGAGCGGCGCGCAGCTCGTCGACGCCCGCGGTCCCGGCAAGTTTGACGGGACGCAGCCCGACGTCTTCACCTTCAAGCGCCAGGGCCACATTCCCGGCGCCATCAACCTGCCCTGGGCCGATCTGGTCGATCCCGATACCGGCGTGCTGCTTCCACCCGACGCGCTCGCCGCCCGCTTCGCGGCCGCCGGCATCGATCTGGCGAAGCCGATCGTCACCACCTGCGCTTCGGGCATCACATCATGCATGCTGGCGCTGGCGCTGTACCGGCTCGGCGTTCCCACTGTCGCCGTCCATGACGGCGCCTGGGCGGAATGGAGCCAGCGCGACGACACGCCGGCGGCGGCGTGACCTCAGGATCTCAATGACGGGAGCACACGCATGGCAAAGACGTTGGTCAAGACCACGCAGGACGGCCGTAAGGTCGAGGTGATCGGCCTCGCGATCTGTCTGGACGGCGAGCTCGAGGCGTTCGAGCTGGTCGAGGTCAAGCTGCATCCGAACCGGCGCAAGATCTGGGAGGCCGCCCCCGACGCCACCCACATGGCCGGCCGGATCACGTTGACGAAAGAGGAAGCCGCGATCGTCGAGGGCGCCTTCGCCGGCGCCCAGTCCGAGATCCTGGCCAGCCCCGCCGCGATCAGCGAACGCTTCCGGATCGCCGCGATGTGGAAGGCGCGGGAACAGGGGATCGAGTAGGTCCCCGCTTCACGGCTGCGCCCCGCCTCTCTCCACCGTCATTCCGGGGCGCGCGCAGCGTGAGCCCGGAATCCATAGCCACGACTGGCTATGAGGCGAGAGATGCCTGTGGCGCTTGTCTTCGAAAACAACAGCCGTTCGTGGTTATGGATTCCGGGCTCATCGCTGCGCGATGCCCCGGAATGACGGGCGGATAGATAACGCTCTCAATCTCGCACAGTCGTATCAGTGCGAGGGTGCACACAGTCACAGTTGAAATCGTAGGGTGGGCAAAGCCAGCGGCCGGCGCGGAGCGCCGCGCGATGGCGTGCCCACCATTTTTGTTCGACACACGCGGACGGACGGTGGGCACGGCGCGTGAGACCGAGCTCCTATCGAGAGACCGCCCAGGCGCCTTTACCCACCCTACCGATCACCGGCGTCATCGCGAGCGCAGCGACGCGATCCAGGGCTATGCAAGGATTCTGGATTGCTTCGTCGCCTGCGGCTCCTCGCAATGACGACTGTGGCTGGGTAACCGGTTAACTACTGGAAGATCCGCCCGCGGTAATGATAGCTGCCGCCGTCATCGATATCGAACAGCTCGCCGATGTCCGGATGCTTCACCGGCTCGCCTGACACATCCGCCACCAGGTTCTGCTCCGGCACGTAGGCGATGTAGCTGCTATCGCCGCATTCGGCGAGCAGGTAATAGAACGGCTGCTCCTTGTCGAGCCGCTTGTCCATCGTGATGGCGCGCCAGCCTTCCTCCTCGGAGAAGGACAGGTCGACATCGAACACGACACCGCGCAGGTCGTAGACGCGGTGCCGGGTCACCTGGCCGATCGTGAATTTTGCTTCCATCCGCAGCATGCCCGCACGCTCGATAGGATCACGCCGGCGAATGGGTCTGGCAGTTGGTCGGGCAGACCCGGGCGCAGGCGCCGCAGCCGATGCAGGCGCCGGTGTCGTGCATGACCATGATCTTCTTCTCGACCTCGTCATCCTCGTCGTCGTCGAGCTCGACGAACTCGCCCTCGTCGTTGATGCCCTTCAGGGTCATCACCTCGCGGCCGCAGACCTTGTAGCAGCGGCCGCAGCCGATGCACTTGGCCGCGTCGATGGCGACCAGATAGTCCGGCCGCCAGTCGCGGCCGTCGCGGGTTGAATTGGACATGGTGACAGGTCCTTGTGCGGGCTTTACGCGGCCTCGAGCTTCTTCAGCTCGGCCCGCTTCTTCTCCAGCTCGGCGAATGCCTCGTGCGCCTTCTGCGCGGTCGGCAGGATCTGGTCCCAGTTGACGGGCAGTTCCTCCGACAGATCGTGCAGGTTCATCTTGGCATCCATGGCGCGGGCCGACAGCTTCTTGATCTCGGCCTTCAATGTATCCAGGTCGCTCATCTCTCTCATCCTCGCCGTTAGTAATTCGCGACGTCCTTGAACTTTTCGATCATCTCGACGCCGGCCTTGACGAACTTGTCGCCCTCGTCGGCCAGCTTGCCGAGATTGTCGAAGCCGAAGCGGTGCACGTCGCGCAGCTGCTTGTTGACCACGATCAGCCGGCCGCCGATCAGCACCATGCGGCCAAAGCCCTCATGGCTCATCTTCAGCATCGGCGAGATCATCACGCCGGTGGCCTTCTCGATCGACAGCGCGATCGCGTTAAAGAACAGCTCGAGCCGCCAGATCGTCTCCGGATCGGGGTCGCCGATGATCGGCAGCGCACGGCGCTTCTCCTTGTCCAGGATGTAGGGCTCGAGCAGCTCGACGTCCTTCTTGCCCTCCCAGGCGCCATGGGTGTCCTGGGCGCGCCAGACCTTGATCAGCTCCTTGACGAAAGGCCGCTGCTCGGCGGGGACGACTTCTTCTACGACTGCGGTATCAGACATGTTCGTTTCCTCATTCCTCGAAATCGAGCGCGCGTTCCTGGCCTTTTGCCAAGGCTTTGCGCAGCCACGGCGGCGGCGTGCCCTTCAGCACCGCCTGCAGCTTGCCGAGGAGATCGGTGATGTCCTCGGGCTGGGTGACCTTCATGGGGTGGATGTTGTTGGCGACCACGCGCGCCGCGCCGGAGCCGCCGATCGCGGCGACATAGAGGATCGCGCAATCCTTGATCGCCTCGATCTTCGGCGCCAGCTTGTCCTCGTTGCCGTCTTCCTTGAGATCGCCGTCGAACTCGACGGTCTCGACGAAGCGGTAGCCTTCGGGATCGAGATCGTAGATCGCGATGTTCTTGGCCCAGCCGAAATGGGCGTCGACGCGTTTCAGATCCTGGGTAGCGAATGCGACTTTCATGTCGTCGGTCCTTTCTCCTGACGCGTCAATGCAGCGGTGCCACGACCGCCGGCTCCGGCGAGACCTGCTGGAAATCCTTCCAGGGATCGATCCAGGTGTCCGGCGTCGGCTGATGGTTGTCCTCGCGGTCGGCGATGATCAGGTTGGCGAGCGCAAACACCAGGTCGCGGGTGCCGCGATAGCCGACGGTCAGCAGATGCCCAGCGCCCAGCCGGTCGAACATCGGGAAGCCGACCCGGTAGAACGGGATCTTCAGCCGCGCCGCCGCCTGGCGGCCGTGCGAATGCGTCATCATCAGGCCGCAGTCGCGCGCCTTGGCGAGGTTCTCCAGATCCTCGAGGTCGCCGATCAGCACCTCCTCGCAGGGCATCCGCTCCAGCACCGGCGACTGCGTGGTGGTGACAGCGACCGAGATCTCGGCGCCCATGTCGTGCAGCATGCTGGCGACGTCGAACAGCAGGTCCGGCTCGGCGCCGATGGCGAGCTTGCGGCCGCCGATGTGAAAATGCGCGTCCAGCATCGCGTCCGCGAGCTGGCCGCGCTGGCGGCGATATTTCGCCGGCACCGGACGGCCCGAGATCTCGCTCAGGAAGGACATGAACTCGTCGTTCGGCAGCAGGCCGCAGAGCCGCTCGAACAGCCGGTACGGCACGCCGGTCTTCGCCTGCATCGCCTCCGCCGCGCGCTTCATCTGCGCGCCGATCGCGATCGTCCAGGACGCACTTCCCATGGTCGCGATCTCTTCGAGACCGATGCCGCCGATCGTGGTCGGCGTGAACTCGTCGGGGATGTGGCCGTCGAGCGAGCCGCCGATATCCGGCAGGAACGAGGGCTCCAGGCCGAAATCCTCGAAGATGGTGCGGAGCTCCTCGATATCGCCGGGTGTCAAATGGCAGCCGGGCAGCACGTTGACCCTGGCAGGATCGCGCCGGGTCGAGGTCGGCTTGTCGACGAGCACCTCGACCATCTTGGCAACCGTCTTGTCCCAGCCGTCCTGGAACGCATCCTTGAAGTCGGGCGTCGAGACGTAGACCAGCGGGTAGGTCGCGAGCTCCGGATGCTTCTCGCGGATCAGCTTGATGTAGCCGTCGACGTCGTCGCCCTTGGTCTCGGTGACGCCGGTCGAGCAGATGCCGATGATCTCCGGCTTCTGCTTCTTGTAGATGTTGAGAATCGCCTGCTCGACGTTCTCGTAGCCGCCGAGCACAGTGGCGACCTCGCTCATCGCCGTCGTCTGCATCGGCACCGCTTCCTTGAAGTGGCGCACGAACAAAGTGAGGCCGAACGAGGTGCAGCCCTGCGAGCCGTGCAGCAGCGGCATCGCGCCGCGCAGGCCGAGGAAGGCGAACGAGCCGCCGATCGGCTGGCTCATCTTGAGCGGATTGACCGCGCAGGCCTTCTTTCCAATGGTGACCTTGGCCATGAGCGCCGCCCTATTCCGCTGCCTGCAAGAGCGGCGCAGCCGGTGCCTTCTGCGCCGCAAGAATGTCCTCGACCCGGCCGGCGCAGGCGCCGCAGCCGCCCGAGGCGTTGGTGTGGGTCCGGACGCCGGCGACGTCGGTCAGGCCGTGCGCCTTGATCGCATCCTCAATGGTGCCGAGATCGACCGACTTGCAATGGCAGATCTTCTTGGCGCGGCGCGCGGCTTCCGCCGCCACGGGATCAGCCGCGAGCGCAGCAGCTTCCGCATCGGCCTGCGCAATCGCCTTGGCCTGCCAGTTGTTGCTGGCGCTCTCCCAGGGCGCCCGCTTGCGCAGCTGCTCCCACATCGGGTTGTAGATCGCCTTGTCGATCTCGGCGACCAGCTTCACCATGCCGATATAGCCCATGAAGGCGTGCGAGCGCTCCTGGTTGATGTCGAGCCAGGGCATCGCGGCCTTCAGCGCCACGAACTGCGACTTGCCGCCGGAGAGCATGATGTCGGCCTTGGCGTCCTTGAGCATCTTGTACATCTCGCGGGGCGCCATATCGTCGATCATGTGAGCGTCCTGGCCCATCAGTTCCTTGATGCGCTCCTTGTCCTCCTTGGTGGACTTCTTCACGGAGGTGCCGACCAGCTCCATGCCGGCCTCCTGCAGCGCCGCCACGACCGACCACGACTTCACGCCGCCGGTGATCAGCAGGACCTTCTTGCCGGTGAGCCGCTTCTTGAACGGCTCGATCGCGGCCCAGGCTTTGGCTTCTTCGCGGGCGATCACCGCCTCGGTGCGGTCCAGCAGATCCGCCGGCGCGCCGCGCTCGACCAGGAGACGCGCGATCTCGCGCAGCGAGTCCGAGGAGTCCTGGATGCCGTAGAACGAGCCCTCGAAGAACGGAATGCCGTAGCGCTCCTCCATCTTGCGGGCGACGTTGATCATCGCCTTGGAGCACACCATCATCGCCGCGCGGGCGCGGTGCGACGACGCGACCTCCTTGTAGCGGCCGTCACCGGAGATGCAGGCGGAGATGCGGATGCCGAGTTCGTCGAACAGCGGCTTCACCTGCCAGAGCTCGCCGGAGAGATTGTATTCGCCGATGATGTTGAGGTCGTAGGGCGTCGTGACCTCCGGCTCGACGGTGCCGATGACGTGGTCGAGCAGCGCCTCGCCGGCCAGCTTGTTGCCGAGATTCTTAGGGCCGACGAAGCCGGGCGAGTTGACCGGAATGCAGGGCTTGCCGAACTTGGCCGAAGCCGCCTTGCAGACCGCGTTGATGTCGTCGCCGGTCATGGCGGGCACGCAGGTCTGGTAGACGAAGACCGCCGGCGGATCGTATTTCTCAATGATTTCCTTGATCGCCTTGTACAGGCGCTTCTCGCCGCCGAACACGACGTCGGTCTCGTTGATGTCGGTGGTGAAACCGGTGCGCCAGATCTGCGAGCCAGACGAGGCCGCGCCGCGGTTGTCCCAGGAATTCCCTTCGCAGGCGATCGGTCCGTGCACGAGATGCGCGACGTCGGTCAGCGGCTGCAGGGCGACCTTGGCGCCGTCGAAGGCGCAGCCACCGGCCGCGCCGCCCGGCTGCAGCTGCTTGGTGCAGCCCTTCTTGCGCTCGGCCTCGGACTTGTTGGCGTTCTTGCCGCAACCCGGCTCGTTGAAGACGTTCTGGATCGTGGCAGACAGCGAGCTCATCGGCTTCTCCTGTTGGCGGACGTTCGGCGCGTCTTGGTGGAATGAGGCGGCTCAGGCTTGGTGCCTTCCCACGAGCCGCATCGTCCAGAGCGAAGCGCGGCGGCCCCTGGGGACCGCCGCGCGCCGTGACTTAGCGGATGATGTCGAAGCTGTAGTCCGACTTGGCCGGCACGTTGGTGTTGCGATCGATCTCGTCGAAGATCTTGTCGAGGATCGTGACCAGCACGTTCAGGCCGCCCTGATAGCCCCACACCGGATAACGGTGCTTGTGGTGGCGATCGAAGATCGGGAAGCCGATGCGGATCAGCGGCGTGCCGGTGTCGCGCTCCAGATACTTGCCGTAGGTGTTGCCGATCAGGAAGTCGACCGGCTCGGTGAACAGCAGCGAGCGCATGTGCCAGAGATCCTTGCCGGGATACACGTGGCAGTTCTTGCCGAACGGCGAGGCATCGAACACCGCCTGCACGCGCTCCGCCCACTCCTTGTTGCCGTTGGTGGCGAGCACATGGGTCGGCTCGGCGCCGAGTTCTAAAAGGAACGAGGCCAGGCCGAGGCAGAGGTCCGGATCGCCGTAGATCGCGAACTTCTTGCCGTGGATGTGGGCGCTGGAGTCGGCGATCGCGTCCACCAGGCGGCCACGCTCGACGGAAAGCGATTCCGGGATGTCCTTGCCGGAGATGCGCGACAGCGCCATCAGGAAGGCGTCGGTGCCGGAAACGCCGACCGGGTGATGGAACGAGACCACTTCCTGGCCGTGATTGCCGATGAAGGGCAGCGTCTTCTCGGTGCAATAATGCTGCATCGAGATGGTCGCCTTGGCGTGCACGGCATTGGCCGCGTCCTCCAGGGTCGTGCCGCCCTCATACATGCGGAACTCGCCGTCGGTCGGCGTGTCGAACACGTTCGAGTTGTCGCCGAGTATAGTGTACTCGATGCCCATCTCCTCGAAGATGTGCTTGACCTCACGGATGTTGCCGACGGTGTAGCCGTCGAAGCCGCCGATGAAGTTGATCTTCTCGTTCGGAACGCGCTCCAGCTTCGGCGCGGTGCCGGCCTTGCCGTCCCAGAAGTGCTCGAGAATGCCCTTCATCGCATTGTCGTAGCCGGTAACGTGGCTGCCGACGAAGGCGGGCGTGTGGGCGAAGGGAACGTCGTACTCGGCTGGAACCGAGCCCTTTTCCTTCGAGGTCTTGATGAAGGCGTTGAGGTCGTCACCGATGACTTCCGCCATGCAGGTGGTCGAGACCGCGATCATCTTCGGCTTGTACATGTTGTAGGCGTTGGCGAGGCCGTCGATCATGTTGTTGAGGCCGCCGAACACGGCCGCGTCCTCGGTCATCGACGACGACACGCAGGAGCTCGGCTCCTTGAAGTGGCGCGACAGATGGCTGCGATAATAGGCGACGCAGCCCTGCGAGCCGTGCACGAACGGCAGGGTCTTCTCGAAGCCGACGGCGACGAACACGGCGCCGAGCGGCTGGCAGGCCTTGGCCGGGTTGACGGTCAGCGCCTCGCGGGCGAAATTCTTCTCGCGATATTCGGGCGTCTTGGCCCATTCGCGGATGCGCTCGACTTCCGCGGGATCGCGCGGATTTTCGAACATCTTCTTCTTGTTGGCCAGCATCTGCTGGTATTCGGGACCACGGAAAAGCTCGAAGTGATCGAGCACATGTTCGGCAGACTGTGTCATGGGAAAACCCTCTCTATGTTCCTGTGTCGATCAGGGAGCGCTGGCTCTCCGCCGAAGGAGAGCCAGGCCGTGGGTGGTGGTGGTTACTCGGCCGCCTGGAGCAGCGGCTTGGGAGCTTGCTTCCAGGGAGCCTTGGTCATCTTCCAGACCGGCGAGTTGATCGCCATGTCCATGTCGCGGGCGAAGATCGCGAACCCGTCATAGCCATGGTAGGGACCCGAGTAGTCCCAGGAGTGCATCTGGCGGAACGGCACGCCCATCTTCTGGAACACGTACTTTTCCTTGATGCCCGAGCCGACCAGGTCCGGCTGGACCTTCTCGACGAACTTCTCGAACTCGTAGCCAGTCACGTCGTCATAGATCAGCGTGCCGTCCTTGACGTAGTGCTGGGCGGTGCGCTGATAGTCGTCGTTGTGGGCGAACTCGTAACCGGTGCCGACGACCTCCATGCCGAGGTCCTCGTAGGCGCCGATCACGTGGCGCGGACGCAGACCGCCGACGAACAGCATCACGGTCTTGCCTTCCAGGCGCGGCCGGTACTTGGCGATCACGGCGTCCATCAGGGGCTGGTACTTGGCGATGACGCGCTCGGCACCTTCCTTGATCTTGTCGTCGAAATAGCTGGCGATCTTGCGCAGCGATTCGGCGATCTTGCTCGGCCCGAAGAAGTTGTACTCGCACCACGGAATACCGAACTTCTCTTCCATGTGGCGTGAGATGTAGTTCATCGAGCGGTAGCAGTGCAGCACGTTCAGCTTCGCCTTCGGCGTCGCCTCGAGCTCGGCCAGCGAGCCGTCGCCCGACCACTGGGCGATCACGCGCAGCCCCATCTCCTCGAGCAGGATGCGCGACGACCAGGCGTCGCCGCCGATGTTGTAGTCGCCGATGATCGCGACGTCGTAATCCGACGGCTCGAAGCGCGGCGCGGCGTCGGCCGGCAGCTTGTCGAACACCCAGTCCCGGATTGCGTCGTTGGCGATGTGGTGGCCGAGCGACTGCGACACGCCGCGGAAGCCTTCGCAGCGGACGGGGACGATGGTCTTGCCGTCATACTCCTTGGACTTCGTCTTCGACACCGCCTCGATGTCGTCGCCGATCAGGCCGATCGGGCATTCCGACTGCACGGTGATGCCGTTGTTCAGCGGGAACAGCTCCTGGATCTCGTCCATGATCTTGGCGAGCTTCTTGTCGCCGCCGAACACGATGTCCTTCTCCTGGAAGTCGGAGGTGAACTGCATCGTGACGAAGGTGTCGATGCCGGTCGTGCCGATGTAGTAGTTGCGGCGCGCCGCCCAGGAGTACTGGCCGCAGCCGACCGGGCCGTGGCTGATGTGGATCATGTCCTTGATCGGACCCCAGACCACGCCCTTCGAGCCGGCGTAGGCGCAACCACGGATGGTCATGACGCCCGGGATCGACTTGATGTTCGACTTGACGCCGCAGTCCGACTTGCCGGACTCGTGGACGTTGAGATGCTTGGCGCGGCGCTTGGCGGTCTTCTCAGGGTAAACCTTGAGGACCTCGGCAATCAGTTCCTTGTTGCGTGCCTTGATCTCGGCAACGCTTTGTTTCTCGATAACGCTCATCTGGCTTTTTCCTCGATGATCGGTTGCGGAGATCGCCCGGCCCGTCGAACAGACGGGCCGGATGACCGGTGACGCTTTACGCCGTGGCGGCGAGCTCGGCGGCGGTCTTGCCGATCTGGCTCTCGTCGACCGCCTTCATGATGCCGTGCTCCATCAGCATGTCCTCGAGCTCGTCCATCGTGATCGGAGTCGGGATGATGCCCTTGCCGGCATTGCCGTGGATCTTGGTCGCCAGGTTGCGGTAGTGGTTGGCCTGGACCGACTCCGGCGCGTACTCCAGCACGGTCATGCGGCGCAGCTCGGCGTGCTGCACGATGTTGTCGCGCGGCACGAAGTAGATCAGCTGGGTGCCGAGCTTCTTGGCCAGGGCCTCAGCCAGCTCCAGCTCCTTGTCGGTCTGGCGCTCATTGCAGACCAGGCCGCCCAGGCGCACGCCGCCGGAGTTCGCATATTTCAGAATGCCCTTCGAGATGTTGTTGGCGGCATACATCGCCATCATCTCGCCGGACATCACGATGTAGATCTCCTGCGCCTTGTTCTCGCGGATCGGCATCGCGAAGCCGCCGCAGACCACGTCGCCGAGCACGTCGTAGGACACGTAGTCGATGTCCTCATAGGCGCCGTTCTCTTCCAGGAAGTTGATCGAGGTGATCACGCCGCGGCCGGCGCAGCCGACGCCCGGCTC
>NZ_JBNPUZ010000006.1:0-549174 GCF_051168435.1 Bradyrhizobium sp. HKCCYLR20261 | reverse complement strand
GAGGGGTGGCTTGAGTTCCAGGCCATGAAGCGCGGCGCAAACCTCCTCACGCGAGGCGATGTGTGAATCCGGTAGCCTTGCGGGGAGGGGTCGGGGGTGGGGGTCCCCAACCTCCGCTCTCTCGATCGCCCCCGCAAAACCCACCCGCCGTACCTTGCATCCCATCCCGATCACGGCTACAGGATCGGCCATCGGAGCGTGGCGCAGCCCGGTTAGCGCACTAGTCTGGGGGACTAGGGGTCGTGGGTTCGAATCCCGCCGCTCCGACCATTCTTTCCCTTTGATCCAAAAGGGTTTTTCGTTTCGCAGCTCTCTTACCGGGAGAGGTGAAAAAGCGAACGAAACACGGCAAAAATCCTCGAACCGTTGCAGATTCCACCGGAGCAACCACCGGAGCGGTGGGGCGCTGTTCTGGTGTCGTTCGCCGCCGCAGCTCGACGTCAAGAAACCAACGGATCAGCGACGCACCCTGAGCTGGGCGCCGTCACCCGTCGAGATCACCATCACGTGCAAAGGGAGGCTCATCGTTAAGGCGCGGGCGTTTGTGCGCCGGTGGTTGTGCTATTGGCAAGACCGACGATATCGCCTTCGCATGGTCTGCCAACGGTGGATGGAACGACGTGGTCGGCGTCAGGCGGCGAGCGCCCTGATCGTTCAATGCGCCGGCAGCCTCGATCACTTTGGAGTGGAGCCATTACGAGCGTTCGTTTGTTGGCCCGATCTCGATAGAAGCGCGCCCGCGGCGGTGTCGAGTGCCTCCCGGTGGTCTCGCGCACACTCTTGCGCACAAGCAACTTCATCTCTTGGCAAGAGCCTGTGAGGGATCTCGGCACGAAAGCCCACCGTTGGCGCGGCGGGCTTTTGCAGACAAAACACGCCACCTAGCACAGCGGCGAAGTATCATGAACAGCGTAAAGTATAGTGCCGCGCCCTCGCGCGCGCAAGGCCACGCGACCTCTACCTCTACTAATGAAAAACTGATTGCCGCGAAACGCGCTGAGATAGCGCGCCGCTATGATCGGCGCCAAGAGGGGCAACTTCGCATCGCCCGAGTTGCAGCCAAGCGCATCCGTGACCTCGAATCCTATCTCGAACGCAGCTTCGAGCAGCTTGCGTCGGCAAACGTGAATTCTCGCCGGAGCAAATGAAATGGGAACAGCCTATATGTCGAAGGAGCTGCGGAGAGAGGTCGAAGCGGCCGGCGAAATTCCCGCCTGTTGGTGAAACTCAACGATCCGCAACCGACATGTGCGTTTCACCTCCAGGGCTCAGCAGCTCCGCAAGACGCCAGCTGAGTGCTTGATCGTTTTTGATGAAGCGCCGCGCGCCTGATATTAGGCGGCGGACCAGCCTTGAGATGGGCTCGCGGACAAATGTGTCGAGAGTCTCAAGGCGCGCGAGGCTCAGAGCCGTTTACCGGTCGGCGAGCGCTCTGATCCGGCCGACGGACTCAGGGATGCCGTCTCCGGCATGACGTTGTCGTGCAATGGCCAGACGTCGCACTTCCCCGGGCGTAAGGCCAAAACGCTTCCGAAAGGCGCGCACGAAGGTGTTGTCACTGCCAAAGCCGAACTCCGCCGCGATCTCGACAAGGTGGGCGGGAGTGCCGGAAGACGAGGCCAGCTTCGAAAAAGCCCGATGGAGCTGCTGTTCCTGCACATAGTGCCAAAGCCCACCCTCGGCCTCGAACAACCGGTATAGCGTCGCGCGTGAGATCTGAAATTGCCGACAGATCTGGGTGCTGTCGAGCGTCTCGGCAGGTGGTCGGCTACTCACATGACGCTTGATGGCAGAGAGCAGGAGCGTGCGGCTAGCGTAATCTACATCCTGCTCGGCGCTGCTCGCGCTACCGACCGCGTCGGCAATCACGCCAGCCATCGTCTGGACCTGGATCTGCCCGTCAGTGCCGCCAGCATGCTCGCGCAACTCTGCGTATTGCGCGCCCAGGAGCTGGGCCGTCCTGCTGTGGCGTGGAATCAGTGACGCGGTGGCCGCGTCCGGGGTGGCGAGCAGGGGAGCGAGAACCGTCCGCGGAATGATCAAAGTCACTGTGTGCGACAGCCCGGTTTTTTCGTCAGCTCCGATAACAGTGCGGCTCGCCTGCCCCATATCGATCAGACAAATGTCTCCAGGGCTCAAGACTTGGCTGCGACGTCCTGACTGGAAGGTCAAGCTGCCGGCCAGACACAAGGTCACCATATAGTGATCGATACCCCCGGCCGCGATATGGCGCGATGTGCGCGCGTTGGAATAGGCGCTTGTCCAGCCGTCGATCAGCAGCGCGCCGTCGAGGGGGATCACCGCCGCGCGATGCCGAAAATCCTCTTCATCAATGCTTGAGCTGACGTCGCAGAGTTGATCGGTCGTTGCATCGCGGAGCCGCTGCAGCACATGCCGCCCCCGGCCGAAATCGTCGATTAAAATATCCTCAGGCATTGACCACCCGAATTCTCACCCACGGGAGAGCAAACTATAGCGGCTCGTTCTCGGCCCTGAAAAGCGCATCTGCAACAGGCGATCGCTTGATCCCAGCAACGGGGACAACGCGTCCCAAGCACGTGCCGCTCGTGATCGGGGACGGCTGGACGGACGAATGCGCCCGCATTCAGCGTCGCCGTCAGTTTGCGAAACCAGGACTGGTGAGCTAGGAATGGCAGGATGACCGCGCGATTTGAAGGCCCGGCAATTGTCTTAAGTGATTGATCGTATGAGTATCCTGGTCACCGGCGGAGCCGGCTATATTGGCAGTCATGTTGTCTGCGAGCTTGCGGCGGCTGACCACCAGATCGTCGTCTTGGACAACCTGTCGAGCGGCGTGC
Organism: Bradyrhizobium sp. HKCCYLR20261; assembly: GCF_051168435.1. Taxonomy (NCBI): domain Bacteria; kingdom Pseudomonadati; phylum Pseudomonadota; class Alphaproteobacteria; order Hyphomicrobiales; family Nitrobacteraceae; genus Bradyrhizobium; species Bradyrhizobium sp. HKCCYLR20261. Next base: position 546,355 of record NZ_JBNPUZ010000006.1, on the reverse strand, counting down.
GCGCCAACGTCCCGCCGGAGGTCACCTTCATTGCCGGTGAGTGTGGCGACCAGTCTCTGGTTGGCTCGGTCCTCGATGAGCATGATGTGACTGCGATCATTCATCTGGCGGGGTCGGCGGTCGTCTCGGACTCCATCAATGACCCGGGCAGCTTTTACGCCAACAACACGGTCGCAGCGCGCAACCTGATCGAGATTGCCGCTCAGCGCGGTGTTGCGCATTTTGTTATTTGCTCATCGGCCGCCGTCTACGGCGATGCCGGTCCCGGTCCTCTGTCGGAAGCCGTTCCGCCTCAGCCGATTTCCCCCTATGGCAGGTCGATGCTGATGAGCGAGATGATCCTGCAGGACGTCGCAGCGGCATCCGGTGTTCGCTACGTCATCCTGCGCGCATTCAACGTCGCTGGCAGCGCAACGATCGACGAACATCGTGTGGCCAGGGCGTCCCCGTCGACATCAGTCGAACGCGCGGTCGCCGTCGCGCTGGGACAGCAAGCTGCGCTCGATGTTCACAGCGCTACGTTGCACACCCATGACGGAACGCCAATTCGCGACTACATCCACATTCTCGATCTTGCCGGTGCCCATATCGCGGCTCTCCGCTATCTGCGAGACGGGGGCGACAGCCGAATCTTCAATTGCGGCAGCGGCCACGGCCATTCCGTGCTGGACGTCGTTCGCGCCATCCAAGCCCATTGCGGTGCCAGCCTGCCGCTGCGTCGTGTACCGCCGCGACCGGGTGATCCGGCAGTCCTCATTGCCGACACCACGCGAATCCGCCGTGAGCTCGGTTGGCAGCCGGCCTTCGATGACATCGGCTCGCTCGTAAGTCACGCCCTGACGGCGGCCTATCGGCGTGAGAAGGCGCCACAGATCACACGGCCACTTGTTCGCCTGGTCGCCGAAAGCGGCGTCCCCGCGGCCACGTTGAAGACGCTCATAGCCAGATTCGCCACCTCTCCTCGTTCGCCTTCCGCCGATCTCCCTGCTTCGCGGTTGGCGGACGATGCAGACCAAGCGCCAGCGCCGCCGCGTGCCAGCGGCACGCGCAAGACGTTGACGATCGGCATGGCCACGTATGACGATTATGATGGCGTGTATTTTACGCTCCAGGCGATGCGGCTGTACCATCCGGAGATTTTGTCCGACGTTGAATTCATTATCGTCGATAACAACCCTGGTGGCTTGTGTGGTGCTGCCCTCAGGCAACTCGCGGCGGCTATTCCGGACTGCCGGTATCTGCCGCAGGGGCATATCAAGGCGACGACGATCAAGGACTGGGTCTTTCGCCAGGCGCAAGGCAAGTATGTGCTTTGCGTCGATTGCCACATCCTCGTGGCACCGGGCGCATTGAAGCGCCTCATCGACTACTTTGATGCCGATCCCGAGACAAAAGATCTGCTGCACGGCCCGCTGATCTATGACGATCTTGAGGGGTATGCGACGCATTTCAAGCCGGAGTGGCGCGGCGGCATGTATGGCGTCTGGGACAGCGATCCCGCTGGAGCTCACGCGGATTTGCCGCCGTTCGAGATCCCGATGCAGGGGATGGGCCTGTTTGCCTGCCGGCGCGAGGCCTGGGCCGGCTTCAGTGCGGAGTTCCGGGGGTTCGGTGGCGAGGAGGGCTATATCCACGAAAAGTTCAGGCAGCGGGGCGGGAAGGTCCTGTGCTTGCCGTTCCTGCGGTGGGTGCACCGCTTCAACCGTCCGTTCGGATTGCCGTATCCGAACGTGTGGGCCGATCGCGTGCGCAATTACCTGATTGGTTTCCGCGAGGTCGGTTGGGACACCCGGCCGGTCGTGGATCACTTCAAAAAATTGCTCGGCGAACAGGTATGGGCGAGCGTCTCCGAGGCGATCGGACCGGGCCTGCTCCATGACGAGGCACCGTCGGCCATGGACCTCAATCCGACGGCGAAGCAGGCCATGGCTGCAGATGACAACCAGCTTCCTCGCATCGCGTGATCCGGCGAGGGCAACCGTGCAGACCCATCCTGATATCGGCGATCCCGACCTGTTGTACCTGCTTGGCGAGATTCTCAGGCCGAGACTTGATGCGCCACAAGCCAGCGCGTTGCGCCTGCGGCTGCTGCGGTCGGGATTTCCGTGGCAGGCGCTGGTGGAGCTTTCGCTTGCGCAAGGCGTGCTGCTGCCGGTCATCTGGGCATTGACCACGCGCGCGTTGTCGCCGCCCATTCCACGCGCGCTCGCCCGAGACAGACATGTGTCAGTGCGTCTCCAGCAGGTTTATGCGGTTCATCTCGCCCACCGCCGTCGCCAGGAGAGACAGTTCGGGGAACTGCTGGGAATCTTCGCGCAGGCCGGAATCTCGCCGCTCCTCCTGAAAGGCATCCGTTACCTCGCCGAGCCGACCGGCGATTGGCGCGAGGCGCGAACCATGGGCGACTTCGACATGCTCGTTCGCGCCGACGACGCCGGTCGCGCGACTGCCGCCCTCATGAGCGCAGGCTATCGGCAGGCAGAGAGCGCGGCGCCCTATCGTGCGCCACATCATCTTCCGCCGCTCGACCATCCCGACCATCCCATGGCGCTGGAGCTCCATGTCGATGCGCTGATCCCCGCGGCGCAATTTGTCCTGAAAAGCTCTCAGCTCTGGGCCGTTGCCACCAGAACCGAGCTCCACGGCTTCCATGTGCTGCCGCCGGCATGGCATGCGCTTCACGGGCTGCTGCACCATCAGCTGCAGGATCGCGGTCACGCTCTGCGCAAGCTCTGCTTCAAGGGCCTGTGGGAATGGTCGATGCTTGCGTCAGATTTCACGCCGGATGACTGGCGTGCCATGAGGGATCATATGAATGCAACCGGTGCCCTCGATGTCCTCGACAGCTGGTCACTGCTGTCGAACCGGCTGTTCGGGCTCGAAGCGCCCTGGCTCGCGGACGTATCGGTGAGGGCCCGTCATCACGCCGATCTGACGCTGCGACGCGCCTTCGATCCCTATTGGAAGCGCCGGACCGCGCAACTCGCCGATGAGCTTCGCGTGTCCTTTGCCCGCGAAACCCTCGCGGCGAAGTACGAGGTGTCAGCGGCAGACGTCTCGCTGGCCCATTTCGGGAGGAACTTGATGGAGCTGGCGCAGCGGCATCGGGCCGGCATGTTGCGACGCCTCACCGGTTGCAGCCGGTAGCGACGACGGCTTAGCTTTTGGCGGCGCGCAAATCCGCCAGCCGAGCCTTGATGTCACAGCTCTCGGGTGACGGCGAGGTGCGCGCGGCCCGGCGATAGAGTTGGGCGGCATCGGCAAATCGGCCGTCCCGGAAGTGACAGAGCGCAAGCAATTCGGCTGACAGGTGCCCGAACAGACCCTTGTCGTACGCCAGTTCGGGCTCGAAAAAGCTGTCGGCGTCGATAGCGAGCAGCCGCTCCAGGATTGGGCGCGCCATATCGATCTGCCCGCGATCGACCGCGACCCGTGCCTGCAGGAACTGCAGCGCCAGATTGTCTGGAAAGGTCGTGAGCGCCTCCAGCAGAAGCTCATCGAGCGGCCCGCCGCGCTCACGGCGCAGGTTGAGCAGCGCCATATAGAGAAGGCTGTGGGCGAGGCCTGTGCGCTTCGGCTGGGCGGCCCGCAGCCGCGTCAGACCCTCGCTCCAGACCTCCACAGCAGCGTCCTCGTCTCCCGCCAGGCGGAGACAATCTCCAAGGTGCCACCACGCAAAGAAGTTCTCAGGATCGCGTGCGAGACGTGCCCTGAGCAGGGGAATGTTGCGCGGGTTCTTCGGACGCTGATCTCCCTCGTACCCTACGTGATGGAGCCCGAGGTCAGATACCCCGATCTCCAGGCCATCCGTCCGTGCAACGGCCGCGACGCCGTCCAGCATGGTCTCATGGATCACGCCTTCAAAGCGAATGCGCGGGTCGTTGCGAAACAGCCGCAGCTCCGAATAAGCCGTCCAGCCCAGGCGCGGATACAGTCTGAGCTTCCAGGCGACTTTGCTCGCGTCTGACAGAAGACGCGGCAGACTGCTGCCATCAGGAATGGCCAGCCGTTCGTCAGCGTCGATATACAGAATCCATTCGCCGCTCGCGAGGTCGAGCGCGCGATTTCTCGCCGCGGAAAAGTCTCCGCACCAGGGGAAGTGTTGCACATTCACCGGGAAGCCGCGCGCGATCTCGATCGTACGATCCGTGGAGCCGGTATCGACTACGACGATCTCGTCGACTTGGCCGGTCAGCGACGCGAGACAGTCGCCTAAGACGTTCTCTTCATCTCGAACGATCAGGGCAGCAGTCACGGCCATGGGGCACGGGCCCTCGATGCTGAACAGCGCTAACCAACGCTCACGACTTCGCGGGATGTCCAGGCGGTAGCGTGGTCGTCGTTGTCGTCGTGCCGGGAGCACCCGTGGTCGTGGTGGTCGTAGTGCCGGGAGCTCCGGTGGTCGTCGTCGTTGTCGGCTGCGCCGTCGTCACGTTGGCTGCGGCCACGTGCATGAAGGCATCGATGCTGAGATCCGCCATCGCAAACGAGACCACCGCCGGAGTTACGAAGGCTCCCGTCCCGATCAGGCGCCGCAGGGTCGATCGCTTATGCTCGTCGATTCCTTCGAGAGCTCCGTCCAGATCGGGGTGGTTCTCGCGCATGCAGGCAACTCTGAAATTGTCGCTACCAAATGTGCCCAGAATCTCAGCGAAAAGTACAAGATTCCATGCCGGGTCCTGTTAGCTCATCCACTATCCGCCGTCCAGCACCGGACTCAACTGACAATCACGATTGCCGACACTCATCGGCGCGGATGTGCCGAGAATCTCAAAAGAAGCGACTAGAACGAATAAGCTTGAAACGGATCGCTCAACAGTTGCCGTCAAGCGCCCGCGCCAGACAGGACATGGCGCTCTTGTGATCTCCGAGAGATAAATCGAAGGTCCTGGCTCGGGCGACCAGAGCTGCCACCGCTCCGACGGATGCGCCACGATCAAGATCGCGCATGCCGATCTCCGACAGAAGTGCCTGAGCGGCCATCATCGGCGGTATGGCGCGAATGGACGAATAGCCGCCGTGGTTCGGTCTGAGGATCACAACGCAATCGACGCGCCCCCACTCGATCCGCCACGCGGCGCCGATGGCGGTCGGCTCGACGTTGAAGATCATGCGGCCGTGAACGTCCTGATACACCGGAGCGCCAGCGATGATGGGCGCCAGATCCGGCAGCAGCGGCAATGATGTCGATTTGACCCGGCATGCGCGCGGTCGAGCGATCACGCCATCCGCCTCGAGGAAGACATGCTCGTCCCCCTCCATCTCCCAGCCGCTCTGGACAAGCCTGAGGGTCAACGTCGTCTTTCCGGAGCCCCTGCTACCGGCCATCAAAAGCCGTCGACCCTGCCGGCGCAGCAGCGCGGCATGCACAATTCCGGATCGCGGTCGCTCGCGCAACGCATAGGAAAAAAGCCGGGCGTGGAGAAATTCCACGATCGAACGGGTGTCCATGACCTCCGCAATTGCGCGGCTATCCTCCAGGACCCGATAGCGTCCTCGGTGCGCCTCCACGGAAATCAGCGTGTCCACGGATAGCTCCCCGACGATTTGGGGATCACATGCGAGATAACGTATCGCCTCAAAAACGTCGCGTTCCGTCGTTCGCAGGATGAAGCGCCGGGAGAGCGCCTTGGAGATTACGTCGACGGCGATTGGACAAGTCCTTCGTTCTTCAGGGATTCGAGCCCGGCGCGAATCTCCTGATGGGCCGAGGTCCCCAATTCGAAGGCCCTGGCGACCCTCGATACGATCTCATCAACGGGACGCAGACCATCGCAAAACTCGAAAATGATGGCTGCGGTCTTGTTCAGGTAATGCACCCGATCCCGCGTCCCTTGGTAGACGATATAGCCGTCGGGGACTTCGTGAACCTCAAGATCGTCTGCACGAACAACTGAGTCGGACATCAAATTTCCTGATCGGCTAAGTGCCGCCTGACGCGCCGTCATCAGTGACCCATCGGACGATGCGCCTACGCCAATACTCGGACGAGTAATCCTGCTTGAAGCGCATATATGCCCGGTCAGCCACGCGTTTCGCCGTTGACCTTTGATTTGCTATTCGCAGGCATGCGTTCAAGAAGCTCGCCTCATTGTCGGCTACTAGCATATCAATATCGGGTTTGAAAGTCGTCCCTTCGCTGGCAACACGGGTGCCGACGATCGGTAGCCGATAGGCGGCGGCCTCAATGATCTTGATGCGAGTCCCCCCGCCGGCCCGGATGGGAGCGACGACCAGATCAGCCTCTTGATAAAACGGCGCGACGTCGGCGACCGCACCTGTGACCGTTATGCCCCGGGATGCGTCCAGTCGCCGGATGGCCAATGACGGATGACTGCCAACGATGAGCAGCCTCACCTTGAAGTTCATCTCACGCTGCAGGCGTCGCCAGACCCGCGAGACGAACCAGGCTATGGCATCTGCATTCGGGGCATAGCCGAGGCTGCCGACAAACAGGATCGTGAAGCTCGGGCTTGACCGCCGCTGCGACGCCGCGGGTGGTATCACTGCATTGGGAATGACGGCCTGTGAGGCTGCCGTCGCTCCCAGAGACGTCAGCTCACGGCGCGAGGCGGCGAGGACCAGATCGAATTGCGGGACATACTTTGAAATCAATCCCGTGAACCCCTCCGCCTCGACATCCATCTCGTTTGCGCGCTGCAGATCGCCGCGCCGGCGCTCCATGACAGCGAGCCTGCGATGGACTTCAGCGTCATTCTCGTCGCAATCCAAGATCAGGCGAGGACGGGTCGCACCGTCCATGTTCAGCCATCGCCAGGCCAGTTCAGCCAGATAGAGTCGGAAGACGTGCACGGCCACGTAATCGTCACCGGCCAGCATCGCATCGAGCGAATGGGCGGCCGGACCAATGGAGGCTGCAAGCGACGGCTTGCCATATTGCCGCAGCGCTTCGAGCCGCGTCGGGACGTCGCGAACGGATTTGGCAAGCCGAAAATGACCGTCGGTCACGCGGACGTCCAGGACTTCGATCCGGCGCGCGCGGTCGCTTGAAAATGCGTTGATTTCTCCGCCGCCGGCCACGGGAGCCACCACGAGGTCCACGTCGTAGCGTTGCGCATACGCATCCAGGAAAAATGCCGCACGCATTGCCAGCCCGTTGCCGCGATCGAGCGGCATGACGGGCGAAAACATCAGCAACCGCCCGCGATCGGCTTTGGTCACGCTCCATCCCCAGACGGCGCGCGCCCATAGAGCAGGGGATCGAGCGCAGCTGGTCGCTCCTGCTCGCAGCGTTGGACCAGCGACTGCCGCCGGTCACGCAGCGCAGCCAAATCGCGTGCAACTCCGCTCAAGGTGCCGCGCCACGATGTTGTCAGCTGCAGCTTCGCAATATGGTCCTCGATCTGCTCCGGCACATCCTCGAACGTATCGTTGAGCAGGTAGAGCGCGGCGTGGATCGCGTCCGCCAGCTTGGCGTCATAGCCGGCTGCGAACCAGTCGGGTTGCAGGAAGGCCCCAACAAGGCCAGGGATGGTCCGCCTCACGGGAGGCGGCGCATCGTCTGCCGCAGCGTCCCCCAACTCTTTCACCAGGAAGTCAGTGCCCGGCGCGTCTCCCAGGCCATACCAGACGCCCTTGCCCTTCGCATGAAGGGTCGCAATCGGCTCCAGATCCCGATAGAATTGCAATTGCAACGTGTCTCGTTCCTCACTGACAGCCCAATGTTGCTCCAGGTTTCGGCCGGCGCCCACCACATGTCCTGGCAGCAACTCCACGACACGCGTCCTGTGGCCTTCCGTCGTGATGCTGATCCGCCGCAGGGCTGTCAGGCGGGCTTCTTCGGCGAGAGCGCGGGTCGATCGCGGCGGTGCGTGAAACACTCGGCCGGTCCAACGCGCCCGCAGGTCTGCCAGCGCCGCTTCGCATTCGGGCATCAGCGCGGGCACTGCCAGTGGCCGGTTCTGAAGGTGCAACAGCCATTTCGCGCCACAGCGGTGATGAAGAAATTGATCTCCGCTCGGATCTCTCTGCACCATGTCCCATTCGAACGCGAAGGGACGATGCGCGATCATGCCGAAGCGCCGCTGCAGCAGCATCGCTGCGAGCAGAAACGTGTCCTTGTCGCCGTGGATCAATGCGTAGAGCTCGTCGCTGTGCTCGTTCATCGCCAGCGCGAGATCCAGAATGTCCCACGCCCTCGCCTTGTCGACGAGCATGATGCCGGAATCGACGCTGACCCGCTCGGCAGGCGCGAGGCCGATGCGCGCCCATATTGGGTTGGTCGCCTTGATGTCGACGTTGTCGGGCCAAAGCAGGAGGCCGGTTTCGAGATAGTCGGACCATTGGAACGCCTGCTGCGGATCGGCGAGCGGCACCGTGTCGGCGTCCAGAAACAGCACTTCCCGGAATCGGCTGTTTGCGATCGCATACGGCTTCAGCGGCCAACCGCCGGCAAGGCGGGCCGGATGGCGCGCCGCGATCGTTTCCGCATCGACGACCTCGACACCTTCCTCGAGCAGCAGGAGCCGCATTTCTTCGCTCATTTCACCCTGGCCGAGATGCCAGACCTGGATCGGCAGAGCGACCTGATGAACCCTCCGCAAGAACCAGATCAGAACCCACGCGCACGTGAAATAGCGAACGCCGCCTGCGCAGATCACGATGCCACGGCCCTCGAATCTCTCGGAAGCGTAAGGCAACGGCGCAGCGCGCCTGCGTCTGATCGTCTCATCGAGTGATTGTTGCATCCGACGGTCGGGCCATGTTCTTGAGAAAGCCAAAGAAGCCGGTTTGGCAGGCGTGGTCAAGAACGTCCCTCCGTGCCCGCCAGCTCTGATCGTCTGCCGCGCAGTCATCCTCAGCGGCCTCTGTGGCCGTGAACCAATTCGACAACGAAGAGCTGGGGTCGCAATCGAGATTTTGGTTGTTGGCTAACGGTGAAGCCGCGGTAAACTGCGCCATGCGCACTCTTCGCTCCATCCGCGGCGCCGCCTCAGAGGCATTGCGCGGAATTGCCCCCAATCTCCATGGCCGGGTTCGTCTCGGCCGAAGGCTCACACGCTATTGCCGGCATGTTCTGAAATTGGATGTTTCGACCGTATCGGTGAGGGGAAGGGAGCGGGGAAGTACGAAGCCTCACATCGTCGATATTGCGGTCACCGGAGATCGAATCGGTGTCGTTTGCGATGCGCTCCTGCTCGCGCAGAAGCCGGAGGAGGTGTTTCAACGCGCGGCCACCGTTCTATCGGTCGCCGCCGGCAGCGCTGCCAAGCGCGGGTTGCCTGTCGCCGCGGATATATCGGACGGCGAGGACAGCGATGCCGGCCTCCTCAGCTTCTGCAGCTACAATCCCGGTGCAATCCTCATTCCGGATCATCTCTTCAATCAGACCCGCGGATACGAGAGAGAGCGCGAGCTTGCACGGGTCTGCGTCACCACCTGGGATGCGCGCAACGACCAGATTCTCTGGCGCGGTTCGACGACGGGAATCGGCCTGATTTCGAAGCCAGACCTCGACGTCGCTGATGCCGAATTGATCCCGCGCGTTCGGCTCTGTCTCGCCTTGAAGAACGTTCCAGGCACTGATGTCAAGCTGAGTGGCGTCACGCAGTCGCAGGACAAGCGCCTCGATCAGCAGCGGCTGGCCGCTGCGGGAATTCTCGGCGAGTTCGTCTATCCAATGACATGGTACGGCTTCAAGTTTGCCATCGCGATCGACGGCAACAGTAACACCTGGTCAGCCTTCTTCACCCGCCTGCTGATGGGCTGCTGCGTTCTGAAGGTCGACTCACCCTATGGGTATCGGCAGTGGTATTACAAAGATCTGGAGCCCTGGACTCACTACGTCCCAGTGAAGGCTGACCTCAGCGACTTGCACGACGCCATCGCCTGGTGCCGGACGCATTCGGCTGAATGCCGGCGCATCGCCGCAGAGGGCCAGGCTTTCGCTATGGCGCGCGACTACGTGGCGGAAATGTCCGCTGCCCGCGAGCGGGTTGATCGAGCGCTTGCTCAGCGCAACGCTTAGTCGGGCGCATGGAGAATTTCGAGGTCGGGGAGGCCCCAGCACTCGATGCCCATGTCTTTCGCCATGAGGGCAAAGCCTTCGGTCTCGATCTCACCTACGAGATGACCCCTGCTGGGATGGGGAATTCGGGCCCAGCGGCTCTGTGCTCCATAGAAAAACGGCGGAAACACGAGTCCATCCCGGTGCCGATCGGCTCGCACGAGCAGCATCGTGCCACCGACTGAGTCCAGGCGCACGCGCTCGCGCCCGCGCAGGTCCTGCATATAGGTCCGCCCGTGATCAGCCCAGGCATTGCGGTCGAAGGTGTCGCCGCCATACGCTGTGACACAGTGGGGGTGAACGATGTCAAGTCCCAATGCAATCAGCCGCTCGATGATGTCGGGTGGATAGGCGATGACGTCGGCATCGAGCCAGAGCACCCAATCCTGGGTACGCAGCGCGTTGAACAGAAGATGGTTGCGGGCGCGGGCCAGCACCGCCCGACGCGCGGACTGGTAGACCGCCGTGTGGCGGGGAAGATGAACGGGAATGACCTTGCCAAAGTCCCGCTTGAACAAGTGCTTGGATTGAAAATGCTTGCAGGCCAACCCCATCAAGACTTGGAGCTGCGCATAGGTGTCATCATCGCTGTCCCCCTCGAGGATGCCAAGCGATAGCAATTCATGCGGATAGGTCAGCGCCTGCAGACCGGCGAAGTAGCCATCCAGATAGCGCGCTGCCGACTTCATCGGCGTCAGGATCAAAACCGTCGGGCGCTGCGCTAAGTCTTCCACCATTGGTCCGTATCCTCGTAGCCGAACTGCAGCAACGCCGCCGTGGCCCCTGTCTCATGGAAGTAGCGCTTGCTGCGGTCATCCAAAATGTGCCGCCAATAGCTGCCATTGCGGTATCGCTGCAGCAGTTCGAAGATGGATCCTTGCCGCGGTTGATAGGTAAAGCCATTATATGGGTTCTCGGCATAGCGATCCGAAAGCCGCTGCCGGTTCACACACTCGGTAAGGATCTCTGCGGGCAGATGCCGCCCGATGAATCGGATCATCCTGTCAAGCGCTTGTTCCGGCGTCGCGATGAGATCTTCATATCTGACGAACATGACCCGGCGCGTCTTGCTGGCCGCCAATGCCTGCGAAACATGATCGCTCCAGGAGCCCTCCCGCCTGTCCAGCCATTGGATCGCCTCATGGACCTGGTCGAGCCGCTGGAAATCATGACCTCCGAACAGCAGGCTCATCTGCAAGAATGACAGCGTGGCGTTGCGCCCGTCGCGTACGAGGTAGATCACAGGATCGGAGCCGGCCGGTATTTGATGAGTTTTAATGAGATCGACCCCGTCGAGGTCGGCGGCCAGCCCGCCTCTCTCCGCCGAGACCACATCTCCTGCGTAGACGCTGAGTTGCGGGCGCCCCTGCAGGATGGCGAAATACGCTCTCACCAGTGTGTTCCCCGAGCGCGGATATGAGACGAGGTAGCACCGCTGCTGCACGGCGCTCGACCGACGCTGCAGCAGGAAGTCCCAGATTGCCTGTCGGGCCTGATCTTGCAGATCCGGTCTCGCTTCCATCTGTGTCACCTATAGGAGAGAGCCAAGCAGATCTGCGTCCGAAAATCGAAACCGGGCGGCCCTATCTGTTTTCGCAAGACCGACGCCGAACATACCCATAAAAATCTTCGTGCGAAGGAGTCAATGGCCGTGAAACATGGCAAGGGCGGCAGCTCTGGCCTACAGCCAGGCCGGACGAGGTTCGGGTTTCCGATCCGGCTGATCGTCTGTCCTGCTCGTTCGCGTCCCAGCATAGTCAGCGCGGGCGAGTCCGTAGGAAAACGTCCGAGTGGACCGGGGGCGACCAGGACAATCAGAAGGAGTACCGTACACTATCGCTGCTGCGCTCCAGTCGGCGGCTGTCATTCGCAGCATAGCGCATACGGAGAGGTCGTCATGCCGCCGCGGAGCCGGCGTGGATCATTCCCGCTCCAGAGAGCTTCCACCGCGGTGGGCTTCTGTGAAATTCCATCATTGTTGGAGGCGGGATTTACTGACATTGCATGACGGTGCGAGGTCGTGCTGCGTCGCCCGCGATGCTTTCGCATCGTGATGGTCTGACGGCTTCTGCTCCATACGACCCGACGATGGACATCGAAATTCATCGACAGCGTGACCTCATCCTGGCCGGCATCGGTGACTTCACCGCGAAACCCTCTTCCCTCCGTGCCGCGCTCGAAGAGTGCTTGTTTCTAAGCCGTATCCATCGTGAAATACATGTACCCCGCGTCTTCGCAGCGGACCGAGATCGGATGCTGAATTGGGTCGCGAACCCGGAAGCTCAAAATGCTTCTCGGGGGGAGGATGTTACACTGATGGGTCAATGTCGGTCGGAAGGTAGGATCTTCCAGCCCCGGCCAGCTCATCGTCTTTCGATCGCGATTGAATATCAAGTCGAACCGTCCTGGACGGACGTGCAGCACGAATTCGATCTCTCCATCGTTCGTGGAAATGATCTCTCCCGAGTGAGCATTGATGCCGAAGTTGGTCTCGACATTTGTCGGCGGCGTTTCAAAGACGACGGCTTTGGCGTCGACGTCGAACGTCGCAAAGTATGGGCGCACGGGAACGCCACCCTCACACCGTACTGAAAATGTCTCAGCGGCCGCCGCGCAATCCGGCGTCAGCGTGGGAAGCATAATGAGAGCGAGAGAGAGCCCTGCGAGCCGCTTCACGCTGCTGGCTCGGGGCGCGCAGGACAGCTGCGTCCGCAGCCCGCTAGCAGCGAGGCTGCAGCTGGAACTCTCGATAATGCCTGGCGATGAATTGCGTGCGTGGCCGTGGTGGGCGCGCAACGAAGCTGCGTCGCGCAAGCAGTCTGCGAATGCATTCCAAACGCCAGTCACAACCACGACCCCCGAACCTCGATGCCGCCTGCACACTGGCGGGGGGCGACGTCAACGTCCGGTTGCTGACCCTACATAAGAACGTCGAGATGTAAAGATGCGCGATACAGCTTCATACTGCTTCGACGACGTGGCGCGCTGACATGTGCAGCGATGAAAATTGGAATCGATTTAGAACTGACAGACCGGCACAAGCATGTCGTTGGAGCGGCCGGAAGCGAAGCCGCTTTTGTATCATGGGCTCAGGAGCCGCTGAGCGGCGACGCGAACACCGAGCTCAGATCATCACCGACCGTGAGCACGTAGATAGGATGCCGCTCCTATACATGCACCTTGTCGAGTCAATACCATAGGGCCCTCTCAAACCTACCGTTCGCTCGCGGGATGTTCGGTCTTTGCCTCCGATTTCGTGGACCGGTCGACGTCCCGACTGCGACAGCGTGAACCGGTTCGGGGCATGTGCAACCTGGGCTAGCGCAAAAAAAAACTCAGGGGGGTATCAGAAATTATTCAAAAAATTTCAGAGGGTTAGCCGACGTGTGATCGCCGCTTGCCAAGGGGGCGGCAGTGTTGGGCTCCTAGCACCCTACAAGCGTTTGATGTTGCTACAAAATCAACCGTAAGGCGTGCTTGCGTGCACCAATGCGGTGCAAGTCATTGATATAATTCAGTTATTTGCGCCTTCTGTGGGTCGGCCTATATTTGCGCGACAGACGGGAGATGTTCATCTGATGCGCCGGCAAACACCACTGGTCCGCCAAATCGTTGCGCTGCCGCTCGACGTGCGAGCCTGGCTTGAGCAGCAGGCCGAGCTTCGGTTGACCTCGATGAATTCGGTCATTCTCGCCGCGGTTCGTGCCGCAATGGCGACCGACCAGAACGAGGTTGCTGCGTGATGGGTTACCTGAGTGCGAAGCAGGTGGCTGCAAAATGGGGCGTTACGAAAGAGCACGTACGGCGTCTCGCGAACGAAGGGCGCTTGTCCTTTGTCAATGTCGGCATGGGGCCGAAGCGCCCTCGGATGCGCTTCGACCCTGAAGAGGTGAGATTGTTCGAAGAGCGCCAGAAGAAACTGGGGACAGCATGCCCACCATCTACAAGGACCGCAAGTCGCCGTACTGGCAGGTCGACATCTGGATCAATGGACGTAAGTTTTCGCGCTCGACTCGCTGCACGCGAGAGCGCGAAGCAAGGTCCGCCGCCGAGCAGATAGAGAAGGACCTGCGGGAACAGCTCGATCGGCAAGGGTCGAAGCTGGAATCGCTGAAGCTGGACTATATCGCTGAGCGTTGGATGCGGGATGTCGGCGAGCACCATCGCGGCGAGGGGCCGCAAATCCATGAGCACAAGCTGAAACGCCTGATCGAGTATTTTGGACCCGACAAATCGCTAGCAGACATTACCCACGACGAAGCGGCTAAACTAGTCAACTGGCGCCGAAAGCACACCGTTGGGAAGGGTGGGAAGGGGACGAAGTCCCAAAGACCTATTTCAGCCTACACGGTGAACGACACGACCGAGCAGCTCAAAAAACTCTTCACATATTGCAAACACCGCGACGTCGAATTCAAGAACGAACCCAAATGGTCGATCTCTGGCTCGATGAACCTGATGAGCGCGAACGCTATCTGTCGGATTCCGAGGCCGATCGGCTCGATGATGCGCTCGAGGCGCTTCGCAAGGATTACGAGCCGCTGCTCCAGTTTCTACGCGCGACCGGCAAACGGAAGGCTGAGTGCATGACCCTGACATGGGATCACGTCAAATGGGACCGGGGCGTCATCGAACGCGAAGGCAAGGGCGGTCGAACAGTTCAGGTGGCGATCACGGACACGATCCGTGAAATCCTGTGGCCGTTGCGTGGACAGCACGCCACCTTCGTCTTCACCTTCGTCGCGCAGCGAACCGTCGACAAGGTGGTCCGCGGGAGGAGGGTCACCTTTATCAAGGGACAGAGGTATCCCATTACGAGTTCCGGGTTTCGCCGCGTTTGGGATGGTGTCCGCAAAGACGCCCGTCTCCCGACGGCTGGACCAGACCGGTTTCGATTGCACGATCTGCGACATGACTTTGCGACCAACCTGCTGCGCGAGGTGAAGGCGGAGACGCCTGCCGCGGGGCTCAAGATCGTCCAGAAGGCACTTGATCACGCCTCGATCACGACCACGATGCGCTACGCACACGTGCAGCCCGAAGACGTAGCTGCCGGAATCGAGGCGGTCGCGGAGGTTCGTCGCAAGCGCCGTAACAAAAACCACCGGAGCAGCCACCGGAAGCGCTCCGTCCGGGCGATCTAAGGGTATGAAAATGCAACGTAAAAGTCTGTCCGGCGCTTTGGTCTGGGGGACTAGGGGTCGTGGGTTCGAATCCCGCCGCTCCGACCATTTCTCGAGATCGCTGCGATGTGAGAGCAGCCGGTCCTGCACCTCGGCCAAGCCTTCTGGCCGTGGCGGATCGATTAGAACTCCTGAAGCAGAATCAGACCGACGTGTTTTTGGGTCAAAAGACCCAGTGCGCCTTGCGCCGCGAGCGCGGTTGCGCCGCACAAGGGCGACTTTTCAACCCGCTAACCCCCGCCTAAACTCCACGGTCTGGCCGACGGCCGATTGCCGGCGCCAAAGACCGTTTTTCATTTTTAAATCCTGCCGAGCTCGCTCATGGACGCCGCAATTGCCGACACTTCCTTCGGGCATTTCGAGAACGCCGAGCAGATCGCGTTCTGGAACGGTGCGGGCGGGGCGCGCTGGGTGGCGCGGCGGGCGGAGCTCGATGCGATGCTCCTGCCGGTGCAGGAGGCGCTGCTGGAGCGCGCCGCGATCCAGCCGGGCGAGCGGGTGCTCGACATCGGCTGCGGCTGCGGGGCGACCCTGATCGCGGCGGCCGAGAAAGTCGGCCCCACCGGCAGCGTGCTCGGCCTCGATGTCTCCGCTTCCATGCTCACATCGGCCCACGAGCTCGCGCCGGCCGAGGCGCCGGTCAGCTTCGTGCAGGGCGATGCCATGGTGCATCACTTCAAGGCCGCGAGCGCCGACCTCGTGATCTCACGGCTCGGCGTGATGTACTTCGCCGACCCCGTGCGCGCCGTATTGAACATCCGCAACGCGCTGCGCTCCGAGGGCCGTGTCGCATTCGCCTGCTGGGGGGAGTTGCGCGACAATCCGTGGGCGCTGGAGCCGCTGCAGGCGGCCTATGATCACGTCCCCAAGCTGCCGGGATTGCGGCCGCATGCGCCAGACGATTTTGCTTTCGGCGCCGCCGAATGGGTCGAGAGGGTGATGACCGAGGCTGGCCTGCGACGGGTCCGGCTGGAACGCTGCGATGTCAGCCTCGATCTCGCGGCAGGCAGCGGCCTCGACGGCGCGGTGCAGACCGCGTTGGCGCTTGGCCCCAGCTCTCGCGCGGTGGCCGGGCAGCCGTCCGAAGCCGTCGAGGCGGCCACGGCTGCCGTGCGCAAGGCGCTTGCGCGCTACGCCAAGGGACCGAGCGTCATGGTCCCCGCCTCATTCTGGATCGTGACGGCGGTCGATCCGTAGACGCGCGCGCCGCGGCCGTCGCTTTTCCGCAAAGCCGCAAGATCGGTCGAGCGTATCCGGCGTGGGCGCTGTTAGCTGGTGCCGCCACGGAGCAAGGAACGATGACGGCGGCGCTGCGAAACTTCCACGCCCGGATGCAACGGGTGCTGGATCATATCGACCGGCATCTGGACGATGATCTCGATCTGGACACGCTGAGCAGCCTCGCCGCTTATTCCAAATATCATTTTCACCGGCAGTTCACGGCCATATTCGGCCTGTCCGTGCATCGCTACATCCAGCTCGCCCGCATGAAGCGCGCGAGCTATCAGCTGGCCTACAGCGATGCTGACAGCGTGACGGATGTCGCGCTGGATGCGGGCTACGATGCCCCGGACGCCTTTGCCCGCGCCTTTCGGCAACGGTTCGGGCAATCGCCGTCGTCGTTCCGGAAGTCTCCCGATTGGGAGCCGTGGCTTGCGGCCTTCGGGCCTCTCGACGAAGCGAGGAGCAAGCTGATGACGACGACCTTTTCTCCTGATGACGTGACGATTCGCGACGTGCCGACCACGCCGGTGGCGATCGTGGAACACCGTGGCGACCCCGCGACACTCGGCGCGAGCATCCAGAGGTTCATCGCGTGGCGCAAGGCGGCCGGCCTGCATCCAAAGACCCATCCGACCTTCACGGTCTGGCGCTCCGAGCGGCGTACGGCGTCGCCCGCCGACTACAGCGTGGACCTTTGCGTCGGCACCGACCGGCCGATCATGGCCCATGGCTTCGACATCAAGGCCGGCGAAATTCCCGGCGGGCGCTGCGCCGTGCTACGCGTCATCGGCAACACCCATAATCTCGAGCCGGCCGCTCTCTACCTCTACCGCGACTGGCTTCCAGCCAGCGGCGAGGAGACGCGAGATTTTCCGATCTACTGCCAAAGGTTGAATCTGTTTCCCGAGGTTGCCGAGCACGAGACCGTGGCTGACCTGTTCCTGCCGCTGAAGTGAGACCCCGAGGCACGATGTGACCCGTCGCAGAAGGCCACCACCCGGCGGGCATCCCATTCCGAGTGGGTGGGACGCTTGCTCCGGTTTTGAATGGTTCCAGTTCCATCACGGGAACCCTGGATCATTTTTAACGTTGATGTCGCGAGCGATCGGGGGACTGTGGCCCCGGCATTGAACCTTCGCGCAGACGTGCGCACCAACCTGATGTTCGGCTCCCGTCGAGTCGATTTTTCAGGAAATTTTGGATCGGCCTCGGGGTTTATCCCGATGGCAGCTTTTATCGTTGAAGGAGGCGCGTATGGTCCTCAAGACTTTGAAAGTCTCATTGTCCGTTTTCGCCGCTGCAACATCGGTCGTGTCGTTGTTTGCCGTGAGCTATGTCGGCCTCGCTCTGCTGGGCTACTGACGAATTCACGCTAGGATACATAGTGGCGAGCTGTGGACGCGCCCGGATCAGCCAGATCCGGGCGCGCTCGTTTTGGCGGTGGCGTCGCGCGCCGCGACGTCAGGCGAACGCCTTCTCCACGGTCTCGATCAGCACGCGGAACGATTTGTCGTGGCGCGTGATCGGCGGAATGGCTCTGTTGATGTCGAGCAGCTGATAGACCGCCATCTGCGCCGCGCGCACCGAATATTCCACCGTGAACACGACGTCGTCGGGGATCTCGACGAACTGGCTGACGAAGGCGAGGTTCTTGGAATTCGCCGGCACCGGCAGCGGCCGGTCGCTCTTGCTTCGCGGCATGAACATGCTGGTGATGTAGGGCAGGCGGCACGGCACGCAGCTCGCATTGTCGAACACCGACAGCTCGAAATTCAGATGGCCGCACAGCTCCTTCAAGATCTCGGCGCCGCTGCAATCCGCCATCGCTTTCGGCACGAAATTGCCGATGCGGTTGGGATGCAGCGCATAGCCCCAGAACACCTGGACGTCCTTCGGCTGGCCGACGAAATGCGGCTGGTGATAGAGCACGATCGACATCAGCCAGTTGGAGTCGGTGAAGGTGACGAGGCCGCCGGTGCCGGCTTTGTTGCCGCTGAAGGCTTCCATCGCATCGAAGAACTGCGCGTTGCGGCAGGTGACGGTGAACGACTCCCAGCAGGATTCCGGAATCGATGCGTTGAACGCGGCGGGATTGCCGAATTCGGGACGGCCCTGCGCGATCTTTTCCCATAGTGCCCAACCCTTGCTCTCGCGCTTGGTCAGGCGCGACGGCGGCGCATGTTGCGAGCCGAGGCTGGTGGCATCCGTCATCGAGCCGTTCTGGAAGAACACGAGATCATCTGGCGACACGGCGAGCGCCTCGCTGCGGCCGTTGCGGTCGAGCGTCAGCTGCCTGACGACATGCTTGCCGGCCTCGGTGCCGATCGCCATGTCGGTCACGTCGACGTCGCCTTCGAGATTGACGCCGTGTTGTTCGAGCCACTTCATCAGCGGCACGACGATCGCGTCGTACTGATTGAGCACGGTGCGCTTGACGCCGGCGAGGGTCTCGATGCGCGCAAACTCGTTCATGAAGCGATGCAGATAGCGCTCGAACTCGACGGCGCTGTGCCACGGCTGGAAGGCGAAGGTCGTCTGCCACATGAACCAGAAATTCGTGGTGAAGAACGGCGGCGACAGCCAGTCGGTGATGCGGGACTTGCCGAGCTTCTCCTCCGAGGCTTCCGTCAGCCTCACGAGCTCGAGCCGGTCCTGCATCGAGAAGCCCATCGTGGAGACGTCGATCTTGTGCCGATTGCGATCGACAAGGCGGGCCTGCGAATGCGCGACGTGGTCCTTGTTGAAGGCGATGGTCTCATCGCGCACGGTGCGGTTGGGATCGTTCGAGCCAGGAATCGTCGAGAGCAGGTCCCAGGTGCATTCGTAGTGATCGGTCGTCAGCATGCGGCCGCCGCGCAGCGAGAACGAGCCGTCCGGCAGCTGCGTGCCGTCGAGGCTGCCGCCGAACGGCAGGTTCTTTTCGAAGATCGTGATGTCGTGTCCCGCGACGCCGCCGTCGCGGATCAGGAACGCCGCGCCTGCCAGCGCGCCGATGCCACTGCCGATGAAATAAGCCTTCATGATGGATCACCCGGATCGTCTGTACCGATCCGGGGTTAGCGGCCGTGTGTCCCGGCGGAACTGATTCAGATCAACCGCGGCGAGCCACGGTCGATCACGATCTCGCGCGCGGGCTCAGGCGAAAGATTTGATGGCGGCCTGCGCCAGCACTTTCAGCGATTTGTCCCACGGGGTGACCGGCGGAATGGCGCGATCGATCTTCATGAGCTGATAGACCGCGTGCATGGAAGCGCGCACCGAATATTCGATGGTGAACACGGCGTCCTCCGGCAGCTCGACGAACTGGCCGATGAAGGCGAGGTTCTGCGAATTGGCCGGCACCGGCAGCGGCCGGTCGCCCGGGCTGCGCGGCATGAACATGCTCATGATGTAGGGCATCCAGCACGGCACGCAGGTGGCGTCGTCGAACACCGTGAGCGGGAAGCGCAGATGCCCGCACAGCTCTTTCAGGATCTCGGCGCCGCTGCATTCCGACATCGGCTTGGGCACGAAATTGCCGACGCGATCGGGATAGAGCCCATAGCCCCAGAAGATCTGAATGTCGGCCGGCTGGTCCGGGAAATAGGGCTGCGTGTACAGCACGATCGACATCCGCCAATTGGAGTCGGAGAAGGACACCAGCGCGCCGGTGCCGGCGACGTTGCCGCTGAAATTCTGCATCGCATCGAAAAAGCGCGGATTGCGGCAGGTGACCGTGAAGGATTCGAAGCTGGATTCCGGGATGTTGGAGTTGAAGATCGCGGGATTGCCGAATTCGGGCCGGCCGGCGGCGAGCTTCTCCCACAACGCCCAGCCGTGGCTGTCCTCCTTGGTCAATTGCTTCGGCGCGCTGTCGTGGCTGCCGAGGCTGGTCGCATCGGTCATCGAGCCCGCCGTGTAGAACACGAGATCGTCGGGGGCGAGTTCGATTGAGCGGCTGGCGCCGTTCTGCGTCAGGTCGAGCCGCGTGGCGCGATGCTTGCCGTTCTCCGTGACGAGCGCGATGTCGGTGACATCGGCGCCGCCGACGAAGTTGACGCCGTGCTCCTCCAGCCAGCGCATCAGCGGTTTCACGATCGAGTCGTTCTGATTGTAGACCGTGCGCTTGACGCCGCCGAGCGTATTCATCGTCGGGAATTCGTTCATGAAGCGGCGCATGTAGCGCCTGAACTCGACCGCGCTGTGCCACGGCTGGAAGGCGAACGCCGTCTGCCACATCAGCCAGAAATTCGTGGTGAAGAACGGCGGCGACAGCCAGTCCGAGATCAGCGAGTTGCCGAGCTTGTCCTCCGGGGTTTCGGTGAGCTTGGTCATCTCGATGCGGTCCTGCATCGAGAAGCCCATGGTGGAGACGTCGACCTTGTGCCGGTTGCGGTCGACCAGCCGCGCCTGCGCATGCGTGACGTGCAGCTTGTTGAACATCTCGGTTTCGCTGAGGATGTTCTCGGACGGCTGCGACGCGCTCGGGATCGTCGACAACAGATCCCAGGTGCATTCGTATTGCTCGGTTGTCAGCATGCGCCCGCCGCGCATCGAGTAGGAGCCGTCCGGAAGCCTGGCGCCGTCGAGGCTGCCGCCATAGGGCAGGCGCTTCTCGAACAAAGTGATGTCCCGCCCGGCCACGCCGCCGTCGCGGATCATGAATGCTGCGCCTGAGAGTGAACCGATGCCACCGCCGATGAAATAGGCCTTCATGATGTCGACCTGCTGTTTAAAGGTTTGAACGAAAATAGGAAAAATGCCGGCAGGCGCGGCAAATCACTGGCCAAACAAAGCCCGCCGGAGCGCAATTTATCGTAGCGGGATGAATTAGTCGTCAACACGCTGAGGTCGTTTGTCCGGGTGCGGCGCAATGTCCCGGCATCGGCTGTGCGCCGCTCTTTCCTCCGTCATTGCGAGCGCAGCGAAGCAATCCAGGGCGGCATGCGGGACTCTGGATTGCTTCGCTTCGCTCGCAATGACGTTGAGAGAGCACGCTGTGCCATGCTTATCTCGCGTGCAGTGGAAATCCGCCGTCGGGTAGTTGAGAGGCGCCTCAATGCCCCGCCATGTGCCGGCCGATCTCCGTCAGGTCGGCCTCGCCGGCGCGGGTCTCGTAGACCAGCTGGCCGTGGAACATGACGACGAGGCGGTCCGACAGCTCCAGCAGTTCGTCGAGATCCTCGCTGACCAGCAGCACCGCGGCGCCGCGGTTGCGGGCGGCCATGATCTCGGCGTGGATCTGCGCCACCGCCGCGAAGTCGAGGCCGAAGCAGGGATTGGCGGCGATCAGGACCTCGACGTCATGGCCGAGCTCGCGCGCCAGCACCGCGCGCTGCACGTTGCCGCCCGACAGTGCCGAGATTGGCGTATCCGGCGTGCGGGTCTTGATCTTGTAGCGGTTGATCTTGGTCGTGGCGTCCTTGCGGAACGCTGATTTGTTGAGCCACCAGCCGCCGCTGGCGAACGGGGCGCGGTCGAACTCGCGCAGCGCGATGTTGTCGGCGACGCTCATGCCGCCGACGCAGGCGTTCTTCAAGGGCTCCTCGGGCAGCAGCGACATCTTGTGCCGCCGCATCTCCTCGCGCGTGGCGGAGTAGGGCGCGCCCGACACGCGGACCGCGCCGCTCTCGGCCTCGCGCTGGCCGGCTAGCACCTCGACCAGCTGGCGCTGGCCGTTGCCGGAGACGCCGGCGATGCCGACGATCTCGCCGGCGCGCACGGTGAGCGAGAGATCCTGCACGGCGAGGCCGCCGGCGTCGTCGCGCGCCACCAGCTTCTCGACCTCGAGCCTGACCTTGCCGGCCTCGCCGGTGCGCGACGGCTGCACCGTGAGCTGCTCGGCGCCGATCATCATCCGCGCCATGTCATCGGGCGTCAGCTCGGAGACCTTGCCGCGTCCGGCGAGCTTGCCGCGCCGGAGGATGGTGACCTCGTCGGCGAACGCCATCACCTCGCGGAATTTGTGCGTGATCATCAAAATGGTCAGGTCGCCGGCCTCGACCATCTTGCGCAGCATGCCCAGCACCTCGTCGGCCTCGCCCGGCGTCAGCACCGAGGTCGGCTCGTCCAGGATCAGGAAGCGGCGCTTGAGATAAAGCTGCTTGAGGATCTCGCATTTCTGCCGCTCGCCAGCCGAGATGTCGGAGACTTTCGCATCGAGCGGCACACGGAACGGCATGCGCGCCAGGAACGCCTCCAGCGCCTGCTTCTCCTTGGCCCAGTTGACCACCGCCGGCACGTCGTCACGCGCCAGCACCAGGTTCTCGGCCACCGTCATCGCCGGGACCAGGGTGAAGTGCTGATAGACCATGCCGAGCCCGAGCGCGTGGGCGTCCTTGGGATTGCTGATCGCGCGCTCGCGCTCGGCGATCAGCACGTCGCCCTCGGTCGGGCGGTAGTAGCCCATGATGCATTTGACAAGGGTCGACTTGCCGGCGCCGTTTTCGCCGAGCAGCGCGTGGAACGAGCCGGGGCGCACCTTGAGCTCGACATTGTCGAGCGCGGTGAACGCGCCGAAGCGCATCGTCATCGCGATGGCCTCGACGCCGAATGTGCCCGAGGGCGTCGGATCGTCGCCGATCACGACAGCGCCTCGATCAGCGCGGAGGAGGTCGCGACCGCGCCGAACACGCCGCCCTGCATCTTGATCATCTTCAGCGCGTGGTCGTGATTGCCTTTGTCGGTCGCGCCGCAGCAGTCCGACAGCAGCACGCATTCGAAGCCGCGGTCGTTGCCCTCGCGCATTGTTGTGTGGACGCAGACGTCTGTGGTGATGCCGGTCAGCACGATGTTTTGGATGCCCTTGAGGCGCAGGATCAGCTCCAGATCAGTGGCGCAGAACGAGCCCTTGCCGGGCTTGTCGATGATGATCTCGCCGGGCAGGGGCGCCAGATCGGGGATGATGTCCCAGCCGGGCTCGCCGCGCACCAGGATACGGCCGCACGGGCCGGGATCGCCGATGCCTGCGCCGATCTGCTGCGAGCGCCAGCGCTTGTTGGCGGGCAGGTCGGACAGATCGGTGCGATGGCCTTCGCGGGTGTGGATGATCAG
Organism: Bradyrhizobium sp. HKCCYLR20261; assembly: GCF_051168435.1. NCBI lineage: Bacteria > Pseudomonadati > Pseudomonadota > Alphaproteobacteria > Hyphomicrobiales > Nitrobacteraceae > Bradyrhizobium > Bradyrhizobium sp. HKCCYLR20261. The sequence goes on along the minus strand of NZ_JBNPUZ010000006.1, from coordinate 522,889 downwards.
GAAGTTTTGCGCCCGCATCACCGTGAGCAGCTTCTTGATCGGCTCGATCGGAGCGCGGGTCAGCGAGAGATCATAGCCCATCTTGTCGACATAGCCGCCGACGCCGCAGAAGTCGGTCTGCATGTCGATCACGATCAGCGCGGTGTTCTCAGGCCGGAGATCGCCGTTGTAGGGCCAGGCGTAGGGCTCGGAGCGGATGGTGCGCTGGGTCATGAATCAAACTCCCGTCAGCATGTATGGGGCCTCATGGTTCGAGACGCGTCGCAAGGGCGACGCTCCTCACCATGAGGGTTGAGTTGGTGCGTCGCCGCGCAAAGACCCCTCATCCTGAGGAGGCCGCCGCAGGCGGCCGTCTCGAAGGATGGCCGCGCAAAGATTGTTTGCTCCGACGTTCGTCGCATCGCCCACTCACATCACCGCGTGATGGACAGCTCGGCCGGCGCGCCGCTGAGGGTGCGCTTGGGCGAGCAGGTGATGATCATGATGAGCAGCGTCAGGATGTAGGGCGCGGCGTTGAACAGATGATAGCCGGAGGTGACGCCGACCGATTGCAGCGCCGGGCCGAGGGCGGCGGCGCCGCCGAAGGCGAGCGAGGCCCACAGGCACAGCATCGGGTCCCATCGCGCGAAGATGACAAGCGCGACCGCGGTGATGCCTTGTCCCGATGACAATCCCTCGTTCCAGCTGCCGGGATAGAACAGCGATAGGAACGAGCCGCCGATGCCGGCGAGGAAGCCGCCGGCCATGGTGGCGCGCAGCCGGATCGCCAGCACCGAATGGCCCATTGCGCGCGCCGCATCGGCGCTCTCGCCGGCGGTGCGGATCAAGAGGCCCCAGCGCGTGGTCTTGAACGCCCAGAACAGGATCGGCGCCAGCGCGACGCCGATCAGGAACAGCACGTTGATGCGCAGCGCCGCGCGCACCTGCGGCACGTCGCTCCACCAGCCGAAATCGATCGCCGGCAACCGCGCCGCGGTCGGCTCGATCAGCGGCTTGCCGAGGAAGAAGGCGAGGCCGGTGCCGAACAGCATCAACGAAATGCCCACCGCGACGTCGTTGACACGCGGCAGCGAGCAGATGCCGGCATGCAGGGCACCTAACAGAGCGCCCGTGAGACCGGCGGCGAGCACCCCAAGCCATGGCGAGCCGGAGAGATAGGAGATGCCATACGCGCTCATCGCGCCCATGACCAGCGTGCCCTCGAGGCCGAGGTTGATGCGGCCGGAACGCTCGGTGATGCATTCGCCCAAACTGACAAAGAGGAACGGCGTGGAGACGCGGATGGCGCCGCCGAGCACGGCGAGCGGGACGGTCCAGAGTCCGATGTTGCCGTCAGTCATGGCTCAGGACTTTCCTTTCAGAAACCCGATGCGCCCGTAGAGCGCGTCGCTCGCCAGCACCGAGATGAAGATGATGCCTTGCAGCACCAGCACCGACGCATCGGGCAGGCCGAGCCGCCGCTGCAGCAGGCCACCGGACGCGTTGATGCCGCCGAGCAGGATCGCCACGGGAATGATCGCCAGCGGATTCTGCCGCGCCAGGAAAGCCACCAGAATGCCGGTGAAGCCGTAGCCGACCGCGAGGTTGGCATTGGTGCGGCCCTGCACCGCGGCGACCTCGACCATGCCTGCAAGGCCGGCGCAGGCGCCGGCGAGGAAGCACACGGTCAGGATCAGCTTGCCGACGGACAGGCCGACGATCTTGGCGGCGCGGATGTTGCCGCCGGCCACGCGCGCGGCGAAGCCGAAGGTCGTGTGATAGATCAGCACGTAGGACGCGACCGCCAGGATCAGCCCGAACACCAGGCCCCAATGCACGTCGGTGCCGGGAATGGTGCCGATCATGTTGGCGGCGCCGATCTCGCGTGTCGACGGCTTGTTGAGGCTCGCCGGATCGCGCATCACGCCCTCGACGAGATGGTTGAGGATGGCGAGCGCGATGTAGACCAGCAGCAGGCTGGAGATGGTCTCGTTGACCCCGCGATACTGGCGGAGACCACCGGACAGCAGGATCCACAACCCGCCGCCGGTCATCCCGGCGATCACCATCGCGATCTGCACGACGAGCGGCGGCATCCCTTGCAGCGCCAGCGCCGCTGATGTCGCCGACAGCGCGCCGATCAGCAGCGCGCCCTCGCCGCCGATGATCACCATGCCCAATTGCGCGGGCAGGGCGGTGCACAGCGCCGTCAGGATCAACGGCGCGGCGCGGCTCAGCGTGTTCTGCCAGGAGAACCAGGTGCCGAACGCGCCGTAATACATGTACCAATACAGATCGATCGGGTTCTTGCCGAACAGCGCCACGAACCCGCCGAACACCAGGAGCGCGGCGACCAGCGCCGCGCCCGGGATCAATATGTACTCAATGCTCGCGCTATAGCGCTGCAGAAAGCCTGGGTCCGCGGCCGGCGCGATGGCGGCCGCATCAACCGGATCGGCCGCCTCCGTGGTCACGACGTCGCTCCGATCACGCCCTCGACCAGATAGTCCATCTTCTCGAGCTCGGGGTCCTTCTGGCCGCGCTCGGTGCCCGCGGTGATCACGACGTTGCCCTTGTTGTCCTTGATGGGGCCCTTGAAGATCGTATAGCCCTCGCCGAGGAATTTGGCCTTGATCTCGTCGGCGTGCTTGCGCGCCTGCTCGGAGACGGCCTCGCCATAGGGCGACGTCTTCACCAGCTCTTCCTTGAGACCGCCGCGATAGAAGTTCGGAATGCTCTCGCCGGCGGCCAGCATCTTGACGAACTTCGGATACAGCGCCTCCCAATTCCACTCGGCGCCGGTCAGATAGGCCTTCGGCGCCAGCGGCGACTGGTTGACGTGATAGCCGGTGACGAAGGCGCCGCGGCGCGCCGCGTTCTCGACCATCGTCTTCGGGCCGTCGACATGGCAGGTCAGCACGTCGACGCCCTGGTCGATCAGGCTGTTGGTCGCCTCGGCCTCCTTGACCGGCATCGACCAGTCGCCGGTGAAGATCACCTGCGTCGTCGCCTTGGGGTTGGCGAGCTTGGCGCCGAGTGTGAAGGCGTTGATGTTGCGCAGCACCTGCGGGATCGGCTTGGCCGCGACGAAGCCGAGCTTGCCGCTCTTCGAGGTATAGCCCGCGACGATGCCCGACAGATATTGCGCCTCGTCGATGTAGCCGAAATAGGAGCCGGCGTTCTTCGGATCCTTCTCGCTCCACAGGCCGCCACAGTGCTCGAAGCGGAGCTTCGGGTACTTGTTGGCCATCTTGATCATGTGCGGGTTGTAGTAGCCGAACGAGGTCGGGAACAGCAGCGTCGCGCCGTCGAGATTGATCATCGACTCGATCGTCTTCTCGACCGCGTCGGTCTCCGGCACCTTCTCCTCTTCGATGACCTTCAGCCCCGGCAGCTTCTTCAGCGCCGCCGCGCCCTGCGCATGCGCCTGGTTGTAGCCGTAGTCGTCGCGCGAGCCGACATAGATGAAACCGATCGTCGTCTCCGCCGCGAAGGCCGGCCGCAGGCCCGCGGCTGCGCCGAGCGTCAGCGCCGCGCCACCCTGCAACAGATGCCGTCGTGAAATCCTGCCAAAGTCCATGGTGTGCTCCCTCGGCGGGCTGTCGCGCCCGCGCCTCTCGGCTTCGCCGGCACGGCGCAGCCGTCAAGGGGATCGCAAGCTTCGTGCCAGGGGCTTTCGGCCGAGCGGAGGAGCTAAGTCACTGAAGGCGCTTTGCTTTGCGATTGCTTGCAGCGTGGGCAACGAATGCCGTGAGCAAATGATAGCCTATGTTTTAATCAATCGACTTCAATTGTATGCAACGAGTTCAGCCCGGCGAGACCCTCGGAGAGCCAGGCGAGCACGTTCGCGAAGTGCGGTTGTGAGAACTTTTTCAGGGCGCCAAACTCTCCGCGAGACGCTCGACTCGATCCACGTCATTGCGAGCGCAGCGAAGCAATCCAGGGGCTGTGGGGGGACTCTGGATTGCTTCGCGGAGCCTGTCATCCGGCCGCGCTTCGCGCGGACCGGGTGGCTCGCAATGACGGAGGAGAAAGCTGCGCACCGCAGCTGTAGGCCACGCTCGGCGCAGCCTTCCTTCGTCATGATGCGCGTCGCGCCGGTCAGATGCCGAGCAGCCAGACCGCGACGATGGTGCCGATCACGGCAAGGCCGCTGATCGTCCATCCGGTGAGATAGGCGCCGTCGCCCGATCCCGCCGGATCGACCATGGTGTCGTGCCAGCTCTCGTCCTGCCAATGCCCCTGTTGGTACGCCATGCGAACCTCCTCGAGCCTGCCTTCCCATGGAATAAGTCAGGGGCGTTCGGCAGCGGTTCAACTCCAGGATGAGTTTTTTTGCTGCTGCGCTGCAATGCTGATCCCGGACATCTCCTCTGGTCTTGCCGGTCAAACGTCCTAAGCTCGGCTGGCGTTCCGCGAAGAGAACGAGCGGGGCCGCGCGTTGCGGCCCGCAGCAGGGAAGGAAGAAAGTGCAATGAAGGATTTCGCCGGCAGGATCGCCGTGATCACCGGAGGCGGCACGGGCATGGGCCGCGAGCTCGCGCGCCAGCTCGTCGCCGAGGGCTGCAACGTCGCGATGTGCGACGTCTCGACCGAGGCGATGGCCGAGACCAAGCGGCTGTGCGGGGCCGATGGGGTGCCGCAGGGCCTGCGCGTCACCACGCACGTTGCCGACGTCTCGATCGAGGCACAGCTGCAGCGCTTCCGCGACGAGCTCGCCGAGCAGCAGGCCACGGACAAGATCCATCTCCTGTTCAACAATGCCGGCATCGGCGGCGGCGGCAGCCTGTTCAGCAACTCACGGGAGCAGTGGGAGCGCACCTTCAACATCTGCTGGGGCGGCGTCTATCTCGGCGTCCGCACCTTCCTGCCGATGCTGCTGAAGGCCGACGAGGCGCACATCGTCAACACCTCGAGCGTCAACGGCTTCTGGGCCTCGGTCGGCATGGGCGTCTCGCACACCGCCTACAGCGCCGCGAAATTCGCGGTGAAGGGTTTTACGGAGGCGCTGATCAACGACCTCCGCCTCAACGCCCCGCACATCAAATGCTCGGTGGTGATGCCCGGCCATATCGGCACCTCGATCGTATCGAACTCGCGGAAAGTGCAGAGCGGCGGCGAATCCGACGAGCTCAGCGACACCGAGATCGCCCAGGCCCGCCAGCGCATGAAGGGCATGGGCATCGACGTCGCAGCGATGAGCGATACGGACATCCAGAACGCCGCCCGCGAACGCGCCCGCAGCTTCCTCGAGGATGCGCCGACGAGCGCCGCGCAGGCGGCGAAGATCATCCTCGATGGCGTCAAGGCCGAGCAATGGCGGATTCTGGTGGGCGAGGACGCCAAGCTGCTCGACATGCGCGTGCGCCAGTCGCCGGAGCAGGCGTACGAGCCGGAGTTCTTCCAGCGTTTCGCGCAGGAGGCGGGGTGGAAGCTGGGGTAGGGACTATCTGTTAGTTGTGGACACCGCTCGTACGGCGCGGACAGTGAGCTCCCCTCCCCCTTGCGGGGAGGGGTCGGGGGTGGGGGTCCCCGAGTCCCGCTGCTCGTGATGAGATCGAACACCATGGCTGACAGCCGACGATCATTCGCGCAACGCATGCGCGCCGAACCCACTGACGCCGAGAGAGTCCTCTGGCAGCATCTTCGCCATGACATCAATCTGGCCGGCTCCCACTTTCGTCGCCAAGCTCAGATTGGCCCCTTCATCGTCGACTTTGTCAGCCGAAAAGCGAAATTAGTGATCGAAGTCGACGGCGGCCAGCATGATTGGCAGCAGGAGAAGGACAGCGCCCGTACCCGACAAATCGAGGCGCTCGGATATCGCGTTCTTCGCTTCTGGAACAGCGATGTGCTGGGAAACATTGACGGTGTGCTTCATGAAATTCAGCGCGCGTGGACCCCCACCCCCGACCCCTCCCCGCAAGGGGGAGGGGAGACGAGACCGCCGCGCCGTCCCCGCAGAACGCGGCGACCGAGCAAAGCGTAGGCGCCTAAACCTAAAAACGTCGGTGCGTACACGTCGCAATCTGTCAGCGTGCTTTGCCGACTGAGTGGCGGGACACCCGACAACTGAGTTGGTCGAGTCGCACCTACCGCGACGACGCCACCCGGTACGCCATCCGTGTATGGCTCGGACAATACGGCAGGCCCTCGATCGGTTTCGATCCGCAGAAGCAGAAATCGTCCGCGCCCGGCGTCGAGATCGGCCAGCGGCAGCGTTCCTTGGAGAGTTCGAACAGCGAGCAGCCGTTCTCGACGGGGCCGGCGTGCGGCTCCTCGATCACGATCGGCGGCGGGTCGCTGGGCACCGCGCGCAGGATGCGGCGGCGCAGTTTCGGCGCGGGGCGGCGGGTGCCGTCGCGGGCGTTGTCGCGGACCATGCGCCTGGTGTCGCCGCCATTGTCGCGCGTCAGGGCGAGGCGGGAGATCTTGCCGATCACGGCATTGCGGCTGACGCCGAGTTCGGCGGCGATCTCGCGGCAGGTCAGCCCGGCTTCAAAGTGCTGCTTCAGGGCCCGGAGGCGTTCCTCGGTCCAGGTGGGTTGGGTCTGTCGTTCGGCGGGCATTGTTGTCGCTTCCAAGTTTGATCCGTCCTGGATCGTCCTGGCCGACGGTCGTCCGAAACTGTGCCGCTGATGTCCCTGTTTAAGCCCGTCCGTTGTCGCGAATCGACAGCAGCCCGTCCTTGATGGCGAGCCGGATGCCTTCTTCGATCAACGTTCTGCAGACACCCGGAACGCTGGTGCCGTGGGTGCCCTGTTTCACGAGCTTTTCGAGATAGCCAATGGTGGCCAGGGCCAGGGTTACGGGGATGCGGTCAGTCTCGGCTTTTTCCGTCGCCATGCCTAAAAGCTAGTCCGTAACCGGTGTACAGAAAAGTAACTTTTTAGACTCTATTAGGAATCCAATAGGTTGTACAGCCACTTGGGGATAAGTGGTTAAGATATTGAATTTTATAGAAATATGACGAATCGGCGAGGTCGCGCTGGTGACTCTCGGCGCTTTCAGCGAGTCCGGGCCCGGAATGGTACGGTGCACGAGCTGGTGGAGGGGATTCGCACTGCAACTGGCGGGACTCCTCCGATGGCTCGTCCAACGACAAGAGAACGCCGCTTGTGATGGTTCCCGTCGCGCCGCGTTCCCGGCCCGCGCTGCGGCGCGGGTGTCCCGAACAGAAATTTCTAAAATTCAGAAAATAGCGCTTTCGCTTTTCCGAAAATCATGCTCTACTGTCGCCATCCCGTCTCACTCGGAAGGGGCGTTGCGCGCGATCGTCACGACACGCGGGGCGGGGAGCGATGGCCGCGAGCGAGCCGCAGCGTGTCCTTCAATGGATGCGTGGACGAACGGTTCGGCGCGGACGTGAAGTCGCAGCGTGCTGGCACCCCGATGCTGGTGTCCCGCGCAATGCGCAAGCATTGTCGCGAATGGTGGCCAACAAGCCCGGCGCACCAGGCAGACTGCGTATAAGCGTGAAGACCATCGCGCAGGGAAGGCCGGGCGTTGTCCGGCTGCACCTGTGGTACCTGCCGCCTGCATTTTTTCTCGCAGGCGGGCCGCAGGCGTCAGCCGACGCCTGGCCTTCCCTGCGCCCTCCGAACTTCGTGAGGGTGAGATGAGCGGCATGACTCGGCGCGAGCGGCGCGCGAGGATGAAAACGCGTGTCTGTTGGGATAAGCGAGGCGCGTCACATTCGGTCGTCATCCCCGCGCAGGCGGGGATCCAGTAAGCCGCGGCCTATCGAAGGACCCACAATGGCCGCGGAGTCCTGGGTCGCCCGGTCAAGCCGGGCGACGACAATGGAGCGAGCCGCGCGCGCGCGGCCCACGACGACCTCACCCGTGCACGACCGACTTCGCGATCATGCAGTGAATGCCCTTGGAGCCGTTGACCGTCTGCGTCACGCGCAGATCCGCCGCGAGGCTGCACAGCGTATACGCGTCCTCGCGCGACAGATTGCGCTTCTCGCCGAGCAGCACGATCATGTCGCGCAGCGCCTTCACCACGCACTGGTCGAGATCGGGGTCCATCGCCATCGTCATGTAGTGCGTCGGCGTCTCGGCGCGCGGATAGTCGAAGCTGAGGTCCTTGCGCACGGTCAGACGAAAGCGCCCCTGCAGCGCGGTTTCGATCGCGGTGACGCAGACCTCGCCGTCGCCCTGCGCGCCATGACCGTCGCCGCAGGAGAACAGCGCGCCCGGCACGAACACCGGCAGATACAGCTTGGCGCCGGCGCCGAGCTCCTTGTTGTCGAGATTGCCGCCCATCGCGCGCGGGATCAGCGTGGTGATGCGGCCCCAGGCCGGCGGCGGGGCCGTGCCCATCACGCCGAAGAACGGCGACAGCGGCAGCTCGAGGCCCCAGGGCAGCTTGCCGACCATCCGCTCCTTGTCGAGCGGGATGTTCATCAGCCGGGTCTCGTGGAAATCGTCGGGCAGGGTGCCGGCCAGCGGGCGGATGAAATTGTAGCCCCAGTCCTGGCGCAGCTGCACGTCGAGGATGTCGACCTCCAGCACGTCGCCGACCTCGGCGCCGCGAACCGCGACGGGGCCGGTCAGGATGTGGCCCGGCACCATCCGCTCGGACCGGGCATGGACGTCGAACAATTCCGGCGGCACGTGAAACTTGCTGGTATCCGGCACCACGTCGGGCCCGCCGCTGATCGAATCGATCGTGACCTCGTCGCCGCTGTCGACCGTGAGCACCGGCTTCAGCCGGGATTCGAAGAAGCCCCAATGGCAGGTCTCGGGGCTGGCGGGCAGATGATGATGGGCCATGATGCTCTCATTGTTGCCGGATCTCGCCCGAGCTTAGCGCATCCGATCGCGTTCGCGGAGAGATGGCGACGCATGGCGGCTGTCGTGTATGAGGGCGGCCATACGATCTCACCCCGCGCCGGAGCCCGGAATGTTCTTCGTCCTGTCCAAGACGCTCGGCCTGCTGGCGCTGCCGACCAATTTCATGATCGCGCTCGGCCTCATCGGCATCGTCCTGATGCCGACGCGGTTCGCCGTGCTCGGCCGCAGGCTCGTGGTCTCGGCGATGCTGCTGCTGGCCATCGTCGGCCTGACGCCGCTCGGCAGCCTGATGTTGTATCCGCTGGAGAGCCGGTTTCCGAAATGGGATCCGGCCAAGGGCGCCCCCGACGGCATCATCGTGCTCGGCGGTCCGGTCGATTCCGATCTCTCGGTCATCTACGGCATGCCGGTGACCGTGGCGGGCGCCGACCGGGTGATCCAGGCGGCCGTGCTGGCGCGGCGCTATCCGAATGCGCGCGTGCTGTTCACCGGCGGCAGCGCCAACCTGATCGCGACCGAGGCGAAGGAGGCCGATGTCGGCGCCGAGATCCTGGAGAGCCTCGGCGTGCCCAAGGAGCGGCTGCTGCTGGAGCGGCAGTCGCGCAACACCTACGAGAATGCGATCTTCTCCAAGGCGATGATCTCGCCCAAGCCGGGCGAGCGCTGGCTGCTGGTGACCTCGGCCTATCACATGCCGCGCTCGGTCGGGCTGTTCCGGAAAGCGGGCTTCGCCGTCGAACCCTATCCGGTGGACTGGCGCGTCGGCCGCGTGCTCGATGTCGACGGCGTCTCGCTGCTTGGCCTGCGCCGTGCCGACATCGCCGTGCGCGAATGGGTGGGGCTGTTGGCCTACCGCCTGCGCGGCCGCACCGACGAGCTGTTTCCCGGACCGACCTAAGCGGTCGTCCTCCTGAAGCCGGCCGCCTTCGCCGCGAGCTCGCCGCGCACGCGCGCGACCACCGGCTCGAAGCGGCAGCTGGCGTCCTGGCGGAACAGCCGCGCGCTCGGATACCACGGGCTGTCGTCGCGATCCCTCAGCCAGCGCCAGTCGGCGACGTGCGGCAGCATGATCCAGGTCGGCCGTCCGAGCGTGGCGGCGAGATGCGCGGCGCTGGTGCAGACCGTCACGATGACATCGAGACAGGACATCAGGGCGGCCGTCTCGGCGAAGTCGGTGAGATCGGCGGTGACGTCACGGATGCGGTCCTGTTGTGCGAGCAGCGCCTTGTCCGCCGGCCGCAGCTCCTTCTGCAGGCTGATGAAGTCAGCCTCGATCTCCAGCAGCGGCAGCAGCGTCGACAGCGGCATCGAGCGGTTGGCATCGTTGGCCTGGTGCGGATTGCCCGACCAGACGAGGCCGACGCGCAGCCGGTCGTGCGACCCGAGCCGCTGCTCCCAGGCCGCCACGCGATCGGCCGGGGGAGGCGGCAGATAGCTGGGCGGCGGAATGGTCTCCAGCGTGGTGCCGAAGGCGAGCGGCAGGCTCATGACCGGGCAATGCATGTCGAAGGCCGGCCGCTGCAGGTCCGGCGCGAAGGCGAGGCACTGCGAGACACCCTCTATGCCGCTCATCAGCCGCCGCAACGGCTCACGCACCACGAGGATCACCTTGGCGCCGCGCTCTGCGACCATCGGCAGATAGCGCGCGAACTGGATGTTGTCGCCGAAGCCTTCATCCTCCTCGATCAGGAGGGTCTTGCCCGAAATATCCTCTTTCCCCAGCCATTTCGGCTGCGCGAACCGCGGATAGTCCGGCGAGAAGTCCGGCATGGCCCAGCGCGCCTCGCGGCGGGCCCAGCCGGCTGTGTAGTCACCGCATTGCAGCTCGACATGGGCGAGATGCCAGGCCGCCTTCGCATTGTCAGGCTCGGCCGCGAGGATTTCGCGATACACCGCGGCGGCGTCCTCGAAGCGCAGCGCTTGCGAGAGCGCGAAGCCCTTGTTGAGCAGCACGTCGGCGAAGCCGGGCCGCAGCTCCAGCGCCCGATCGAACCAGGCCAGCGCCTGGTCATGGCGGCGGAGGCAGACCAGCGCATCGCCGAGATTGTTGCTGGCGAGCGGATCGGCCGGTGCAAGCATTTGGGCGCGCTCGCAATCCGCCAGATAGTCATCGTAGCGCTTGAGTTCCCGAAGCGAGCGGGCGCGCATCTGCAGCGCCGCCAGGTCGTCCGGCTGCTTGTTCAGGCAGACGGTAAAGGCTCGCACCGCCTCGTCATGGCGCCCCTGCTGTTGCAGCAGCAGTCCGCTCTGCCACGCCGCGTCACGATGGCTGGGATCGATCGTGAGCGCGTGCTGATAGCTCAGCAGCGCCTCGGCGCCGCGATTCTGCGCCAGCAGAACGCCGCCCATGTGCTTCCACAATTCGGCATCATCGGGCTTGAGCTGGATCGCCTTGTCGAACACCGCGAGCGCGTCGTCGAGCCGGCCCATCTGTTTCAACGTGAAGCCGAGAATGGTGAGATAGTCGATCTTCGGCGTCTGCCGGATGGCGCGCGAGAACCACGCCACGGCGTGGTCGTGCTGCCCGCTTTGCAGCGCGATGATGCCCATCAGCGCGAGGCTGTCGGCATGGTTCGGGTCGGCCGTCAAAGCCTGCTCGCAGCACATCTGCGCGTCGAGCAGCCGCCCGCCGCCGAGATGGTGCAGTCCGGCCTCATAAAGCGCCGCCGGCGACAGGACGGGCGTTGCGCCCGGGCCGGCCGTCGCGCCCATGGCGCCTTCCTTCCGGTCGCTGCGGCTCATCGCATGGTCCTGTCTGAGGAGAGGAAATTCATAAGTGATTCCTGGGGGATCGAGAAGGATCATGGTACGCGGGACGAGCCGGGGAGGCGGAAGGGCTGGCATCGCGGCTGGCGAGCGTCTAACAAGCGCCCCGAAGCTGAACCACGCACGGCAGCGACAGTCCGCGCGTCGAGGAGGGAACACCCCATGCAACAGCCTGATGCGGCCGACAGGCTGGACCTCGCGGCCATGGTCGCCGACCTCAACGCCTTGCTGCGGCTGAAGACGACCGTGATCGGCATCAAGATGTTCGCCCGCGTCGAGGAGATGGAGGCGGTGGAGAAGATCCGCCGGCCCAACGCGGTGCATACCACCGATCAGATCGTCAGCATGGCCGCACGGCTTGGCTGGACTGTCGGCATCACCGGCGAGGATCTCGTCGGCGCGCAATGCCGCGCCGTGATCGGACTCGGTCCGCAGGACGAGACATGGCTGAAGGGCGAGGGCTATGTCGGCGTCTGGCACGGGACCGCGGAGGATGCGCGCAAGCGGCAGGAGGCGCTCGACGTGGTGCCGTTCGGCCGCTACCAGGCCATGGCGGTGAGCCCGCTGGCGAGCGGCCGGCTCGATCCGCCGGATATCTGTCTCGTCTACGCGACCCCCGGCCAGATGATCATCCTGATCAACGGCCTGCAATACGTCGGCTACAAGAAGTTCGAATGGGGCGTCGTCGGCGAGACCGCCTGTGCCGACTCCTGGGGCCGCGCGCTGAAGACCGGCGAGCCGAGCCTGTCGCTGCCTTGCTTCGCCGAGCGCCGCTACGGCGGCGTGCCGGACGAGGAGATGCTGATGGCGCTCAAGCCCGCCGATCTCGCCAAGGCGATTGCCGGGATGAAGCAGCTCGCCAGGAACGGCCTGCGCTATCCGATCGCGCCGTATGGAATCCAGAACGATGTGCGTGCGGGCATGAGCGTGTCGTATGGGAAGAAGTAGAACCACATGCTCCGTCATTGCGAGCGCAGCGACGTGTCCGCCGAAGCCCGCAGGGCGAAGGCGGAAGCAATCCAGGGGCCGCGTTGGGACTCTGGATTGCTTCGTCGCGGAGCCTGTCATCGGGCCGCGCTTTGCGCGGACCCGTTGGCTCCTCGCAATGACGGAGCGTTCAAATTGAAGCTGATGTCCAGGGAACAAGAATGACGTCATCCAAATTCGACCTCGTCGTCTACGGCGCCACCGGCTTCACGGGCAAGCTCGTGGCCGAGTATCTTGCCACGCAATATCGCGGCGATGGCTCGCTGCGCTGGGCGATGGCCGGTCGCAGCCTGGACAAGCTCGCCGCCGTCCGCGACGAGATCGGCGCGCCGGCCGACACGCCGTTGATCGCTGCCGATGCGTCCAATCTCGAGTCACTGAAGGCAATGGTCGCGCAGACCAGGCTGGTGCTGACCACGGTCGGTCCCTATCAGCTCTACGGCAACGAACTCGTCGCTCTCTGCGCCGAGACCGGCACGGACTACGTGGATCTCTGCGGCGAGCCGGTGTGGATGCGGCAGATGATCGACAAGCATCAGGCGACCGCGGAAAAGAGCGGCGCCCGCATCGTGTTCTCCTGCGGCTTCGATTCCGTGCCGTTCGAGCTCGGCGTCTACTTCGTGCAGCAGCAGGCGAAGAAGGTGCTCGGCGCGCCGGCCGCCCGCGTCAAGGGCCGCGTCCGCGGCATGAGCGGCACCCTGTCGGGCGGCACCGCCGCCAGCGCCAAGGCGACGTTCGATGCGGTGGCCCAGGATCTCAGCCTGGTGTCGATCCTGAAGGATTTCTTTGCGCTGACGCCGGGCTTCAAGGGTCCGAAGCAGCCGCCCGGCAACAAGCCGCTCTATGAGGAGGATCTGCAATCCTGGGCGGCGCCTTTCATGATGGCGCTGATCAACACCCGCAACGTTCACCGTTCCAACATGCTGATGGGTTTCCCCTACGGCCAGGACTTCATCTATGACGAGATGGTGTTGACCGGTCAGGGCGAGAAGGGCGAGGCCAACGCCAAGAAGGTGATGGCGGCCAATTCCGAGAAGACAGGTCCGAACGCGCCGAAGCCGGGCGAGGGCCCCTCCAAGGAGGAGCGCGACAACGGCTACTACAACCTGATGTTCGTCGCGATCGCGCCCGACGGGCGGCAGGTGCGCGCCACGGTGAAGGGCAACCGCGACCCCGGCTACGGCTCGACCTCGAAGATGATCAGCGAATGCGCCATTGGGCTGCTGCGCGACGGTACCAGCGTCAAGGGCGGCTTCTGGACCCCGGGCGCGGCGCTGCAGGACAGCCTGATCAAGCGGCTGGTCGACAATGCCGGCCTGACGTTCACGGCGGAGGATTGATCGACAGCAGAGGCGAGCCGATCCCTGCGGATCGGCTCGCGGCCTGGTGGGCGCGGGTGGCGGCGATCATGCCCCACATCGTGCCGAGCATCAGGAAGAAGTGCCGCCAGTGGTCGGTGTCGATGATGAAGCTCTCGCCGACGGTGCCGAGGAAGGCGGAGAACACAGCGATGTAGGTACGCTGCCACGGCACGCGTACGAACAGATAGCGGAAGCCGAGAATGACGGTGGTGAACACCAGCGCGGGATAGCAGATGCCGGACAGCCAGCCGCCCGACATGAAGGCGTTCAGATAGGAGTTGTGGGTGTCCTCGGGGAAGTAGTTGTGAAACTGCAGCGGCCCGATCCCGAACGGCAGGTCGAGCGCCATGTCGGCGCCGAGGATGTGGCGGCCGAAACGGCCGAAGCGGCCCTCGTCGTAGCTCTGGTCGAAGCTCGCCCGCTGCTTGAACATGTCGGCGATGGAGTCGATGGAGAGGAGAACGCCGACCAGGACGACGCCTGCCGCCGCGGCGGCAAGGGTCATGAGAATGATGCGGGACCGCTCGCTCCGCGTCTGGCTGGTGAGCACCATCATCACCAGCATGAAGGCGGCGGTGAGCACCAGGCCGCCCCAGGCGGCCCGCGAAAAGGCGAGCAGGATGGCGAGCGAGATGGCGCCGAACGTGAAGCTGGCGCGCAAGGTGGCCGCGAGGCGGGCCGTGACGACGTTCTGCAGCGCGAGCAGCGCCGGCAGGATGAGGAACGCGCCGAGCACGTTCGGGTCCTTGAACGTGCCGCGCGCGCGTCCATACAGCGTGAGGAGATCATAGCCGCCGGGCACGAGATGGAAGTAGCCGGCGACGCCGGCGAGGCCCGCGATCGCCCCGCCCATCACGAGGCCCCGGCGCAGCATGTCGAGCCGTGCCGCGGTGTCTTCGGCGGTCACCATCGCTAGCAGCATCGCCGTGACCGCCATGTACCAGGACGTCGCGATCCAGGTCGCGATCTTGGAATCGTCGAGCAGCGGTACCGCGCTGATCGTGTAACCGAGATTGACCAGGAACAGGAGCAGGAGGAGGGGCAGAAACACAGCGCGTAGCCTGATACCGGTCGCGATGAATACCGCGGCGGAGGCGAGCGTCACGAGTTCGTAGGGGCTGGGTTCGATGAAGACGATCGCGCCGGAGGCTCCGATCAGCCAGACGAGCGCGCGCTGCAGGGCCACCACGCCCGCAGGGGCGGTCGGCCTCAACGCGAACTCTCCGGCGGACGCCGTGTACGCCATCACCAACTCACACTCATACGCGGTACGCGGCGGGACCAGCCAACTCCATGTACGAAGCGGGCGCACGCCCGCTCCGGATCCCCAAACTCAATAGGCGTTCTCGCTCTTGGTCATCAGCGCCAGCGGCGTCTTCAAGAGGATGTAGAGGTCGAACAGCACGGACCAGTTCTCGATGTAATAGAGGTCGAACTCGACGCGCTTCTGGATCTTCTCCTCGTTGTCGATTTCGCCGCGCCAGCCGTTGATCTGCGCCCATCCGGTGATCCCCGGCTTGACGCGGTGGCGGGCGAAGTAGCCGTCGACGGCCTCGTCGAACATCCGGTTCTGCAGCTTGCCTTGCACGGCATGCGGCCTCGGACCGACGAGCGACAGGTTGCCCTTGAACACGACGTTGAACAGCTGCGGCAGCTCGTCGAGGCTGGTCTTGCGGATGAAGCGGCCCACGCGGGTGACGCGCGGATCGTTCTTGGTGACCACCTTGGAGGCTGTGGGATCGGCCTGGTGATGATAGAGCGAGCGGAACTTGAAGACGTCGATGCGCTCATTGTTGAAGCCGAACCGCTTCTGCCGGAACAGCACCGGCCCGGGACTGTCGAGCTTGATCGCGAGCGCGACCAGCGCCATCACCGGCAGTGCGAGCAGCAGGATCAGGCCGCCGACGAGACGGTCGAACAGCCATTTCATCACCAGGTCCCAGTCGGTGATGGGAGCTTCGAAGACGTCGAGCGTCGGGACCGCGCCGAGATAGGAATAGGAACGCGGGCGAAAGCGCAGTTTGTTTGTGTGAGCCGACAGGCGGATGTCGACCGGCAGCACCCACAGCTTCTTCAGCATGTCCAGGATGCGAGTCTCCGCCGAGATCGGCAGCGCAAACAACACGAGATCGACGCGGGTACGGCGGGCAAATTCGACGATGTCGTCGACCTTGCCGAGCTTCGGCGCGCCGGCGCAGGTCTCGAGCGAGCGGGAATCGTTGCGGTCGTCGAACACGCCGAGGATCTCGATCTCGGAGTCGTCCTGAGCCTTCAAAGCACGAACCAGGTCTTCGCCGCTCTGGTCCGCGCCGACGATGATGGTACGGCGATCCAGCCGCCCCTGTTTGGCCCAGCTGCGGATCAGGCTGCGCAGCACTACGCGGCTTGCGATCAGCGCGCCCAGGCCGACGAAGAAGAAGGCCGCAAGCCACAGGCGCGAGACCTCGCTGCCGATCTTGGCGAAGAACGAGAGGCCGATGAACAGCAGGAAGACGAAGCAGTAGGAGGAGATCATCCGGGTCATCTGCCGCACCTGGGCACGGAAGATCTGAACTTGGTAGATGTCGGCGGCCTGAAAACAGACCACCGCGCTCACCGCCAGCCCGATGATCGCGGCGAGATACTCCCAATGGAAGCCGCTGAGCGGAACCACATACCCGAAATAGACGGCGCTGCCGACAAAGCTCAGCAACGCGAAATCGGTGATCCGGACGATGCCGGCCAGCACGATCGGAGAATAGGCGCGAAGTACCTTCTGGTTGGCGACGGCCAGCGCCGCGGGCGACAGGCGGCGGCGACGTTCAACGGCTGGCTGTCCCGTAGCCGTCGTCGAGGCGGCCGTGGCCGCGGCAGCATCCAACATCGAGCGAGCGTTGATCGGTTCCACAGTCGTACAAGCCCGGATTATGTTTGTTAGTATTTTTGGTCATGTAAGCGCCAATGGCGCCGGAGGAAATTCCCCACCGGCGGGATTAGAGGGCAATTCGGAAGAAACTGTTAGCGTTGGTAAATGACGTCAGGTCTTGGTAAATGCTTCGCGGTAGCTGTCGAGAACGCCCTCGACCATGGCCTTCTGCGAGAAGTGCTGGAAGACGCGCTCCCGCAACGCCTTGGCGCGCAATTGCACCGTCGCCGCATCGGCGATGGCGGCTTCGATCGCGTCCGCAAGCGCCGTGGCGTTGCCCGGCATGAACAGCGACTCGTTGTTCGGGCCGAAGATCTCCGGGATCCCGCCGACCCGGGCCGCAATCATCGGAACGCCGGCGGCTCCGGCTTCGATCACCACATAGGGCATCGAGTCGCCGCGCGACGGAACCACGAGCAGGCGTCCCTTGGAAAAGCCGTCGCGAGCTCTCACGTGCCCGATGAAGCGCACCACGGATGTGAGACCGAGCCGCTCGACCTGGGCCTTCAACCGCGCAGTCTCTTCGCCATCCCCGCCCAGAGTCAGCGTCAACGGCCGGCCACGCGCGTGCAATTGCGCAAGGGCGTCGATCAGCAGATCCGTTCCCTTGATGTGTCTGAATTCCCCGACATAGGCGAGATCGGTCTGGTCGTCCGCGGGCGTCACCGGATCGAACTCGCCGGCGGTGACGCCATTGAAAACGCAATGCACCAGCCCCTGGGGATGGCCGATCATGCGCTCATAGGTGTCGCGGGCAAAGATGCTCTCGAACAGGAACAGGTCCGTCCGGTTCATCAGCGCTCGTTCGAGCCGGCCGTAGAGCGCGCCCTTGAGCGTGTTGCGCGGATAGTGCAGGGAGCCGCCATGCGGCGTGTAGATGCGGATGGTCCCGGACCGGCGCGGCAACATGCGCACGAAGGCGCCGGCCTTGGCGCCATGGCCGTGGAGAACGTCGGGGCTGAGGCTGCGCGCCAACCGGTGAAAATGACGGAGCGCAACGACGTCGGTCGGCCACGGCTCCCGGTGAATGGCGATGCGATGGACGCCGAGAGCCAGACGGGGAGCGATCTGTGCGAGCGCGGCGTCAGCGCGTTCGCCGCCGGTGAGGCTGTCAGCGATGATCCCGACTTGGTGCCCGCGATCGACCTGGCCGTTGGCGAGGTCGAGAATGTGCCGGAAAATGCCGCCGACCGGCGCTCTGACCGCGTGAAGAATCCTCAGAGGCTTGTCCGGCGAAGGCGCCATATCGCACTCGGCCGCATCGGCTGTTTGACCAAGCTCGTGCCAGGCGCTGCTGCGCGAACTGATCTGACGACTGGCGGAGTGAGGAAGCACGGGCGCCTCTCGTCGCTGACTCTTGGTGGCTGTTCACTCGATAAGGGAGTGATGGTTAACAAAGTCTGACGTGGCGGCTGCGCGCTGCGACATTGTGACGATCTGGCGCAAAACGTCTCCTGATAAGATGGGCGAGAGGCGGTAATGATCCTCAACTGGCTGCAAGTCCGGGATTAACCCGTCAGCAACCTTAATGGAGTGTAATCCTACCACGTAGGGTGGCGGCGTGGCGTTGGTCTCGCGGGAGTGGATGATGCGGTTGGCGTTCTGGCGTGCCGGCAAGAAGCAGCAGGTTGACGAAGCGTCGGCCCGTCCGGTCGTGAGCGTGCCGGCTTCGGCCGAGCCTGATGCGTCGGGCGATCTGGATATCAGACTGATCGGTCGCGCATTGGCGCGGAAGCGTGTTTTCATTGTCCTGCCGACGCTGCTCGCCTTGGGCCTCGCGGTTGCGGCCGTCAACATGATCACGCCGCGCTACAAGTCCGAGGCGCGCATCCTGATCGACGGCCGCGAGAACGTGTTCGTGCGCCCGAATGGCGAGCGCACCGAGGAGCGGACGGCGCTGGATCCCGAGGCGGTCACCAGTCAGGTGCAACTGGTGCTGTCGCGCGATCTGGCTCGGGACATCATCCGCAAGAACAAGCTCGGCGAGCTGCCGGAGTTCGATTCCGTGCTGCGCGGCGTGTCGCCGCTGAAGTCGGTCGCCGCGATGATGGGGCTGGTCCGGGATCCGCTCGCGATGACGCCGGAAGAGCGCGTGATGGATGCCTATTACGAGCGTTTGACGGTTTATGCGGTGGATAAATCTCGCGTGCTCGTCGTCGAATTCCAGTCGCAGGATCCTGCGCTCGCCGCGCAGGTGGCCAACGCGATCGCGGACGGATATCTCGTCCTGCAGCAGAATGCCCGCCAGGCGCAGGCGAAATCGGCGAGCCAGTGGCTTGCCGGAGAGATCCAGAGCCTGCGCAAGAAGGTGGAGGAGGCGGAGTCCCGCGTCGAGGACTTCCGGTCCAAGTCGAACTCGTTCATGGGCACCAACAACACCTCATTGTCCAACCAGCAGATGGGCGAGGTCAACACCCAGCTGAACAATGCCCGGGCGCTGAAGTCCGATGCCGAGACCAAGGCGCGGCTGATCCGGGAGATGCTGCAGAGCGGTCAGCCGATCGAAGCCTCCGAGGTGCTCAATTCCGAGCTGATGCGGCGGCTGTCCGAGCAGCGCGTGAACCTGCGCGCCCAGCTTGCCGAGCAGTCGTCGACGCTGCTCGACAACCACCCGCGCATCAAGGAGCTCAAGGCCCAACTGGCGGATCTCGATCGCCAGATTCGCGACGAGGCGGGGAAGATTTCGCGCTCGCTCGACAGCGACGCCCGCATCGCCGAGGGGCGGGTGCAGATGCTGACCCAGAGCCTCGATCAGGCGAAGAAGCAGGCGTCCTCCACCAACAGCCAGGATGTCCAGCTGCGGGCGCTGGAGCGGGATGCGAAGGCGCAGCGCGACCTCCTCGAATCGTATCTCGCCAAGTATCGCGAGGCCGACACCCGCGTGTCGCTCGACACGCCGCCGGCGGAGGGGCGGATCATTTCGCGGGCGGTGGTGTCCAACACGCCGGCCTATCCGAAGAAGCTGCCGATCGTGCTGATCGCGACGCTGGCGACCTTGATGCTGACCTCGGGTGTGGTGATCACCGGTGAGCTGCTGCGCCTGACCGCGCCGCGCACGGCGGCCAGCACGCAGATGACGACCGTGGTCCTCACCGCCGCGCCGATGGCCCGCGTCGAGCCGGTGATGGCCGCGCCAGCCGTTTCGGCGAGGCCCGCGCCGACCGTGGTCGAGTCCGTCGCGGTGGCGTCGCCTGCCATCACTCAAACTCCTCCTCCTCTTGCACCCGTGTCCGAGGCGACGGCAGCCGCCGCAGCGTCGCCGATTCCGGCACCGGCCGCTCCGCCGCCGCCCCTGGGCGAGCTCGCGCAGCTCGCTGCTGATCTCGTCGCCGCGGGCGAGGCGGCCCGCAAGGTCACCGTGCTCGGCACGGCTGGCGCCACCGGTGTCACCACCACCGCGCTGTCGCTCGCCCGCGACATGGCCCCACAGGCCCGCGTCGTGCTGGTCGATCTCGCCGGCAGCCCGCAGCTGCTCGCCGGCCTCTCGGTCGACCCGGCGGCGCCGGGGCTGATCGAGCTGATGCTGGGCGAGGCGTCGTTCTCGTCCATCATCACCAAGGACCAGGCCTCGCGGCTGCACCTGGTCAATGCCGGCCGTCCCGGCGCCGACCGCAACCAGCTGCAATCGCCGCGGCTGTCGCTCGCGATCGACGCGCTGCTGCGCGTCTACGACCACGTGCTGCTCGACGCCGGCAATGCCTCCGACCTGCCGGCCGAGCTGCTGACGACAGGCGCGCGCGCTGTCGTCGTGCCCGATCCGGCCATGCCTGCCGAGGCGCGCAGCCAGATGAGCGAGCAGCTGCGCGAGGTCGGCTTTGCGGCCGTCACCATGCTGAACGCGCCGGTCGACAGCGCCAACCGCAATCAGCCAGGCCGCCGCGGCGTCGCCGCCTAGTCCTCGGTCTTGGCCTCGCTTTGAGGCGCGCCGCCGCGTCCCTGCATCGCGCCGCGCAGGCGCTGCGCGAGGCGGAACAGGGCAGGGCTGTGCTTGACGGCATGCTTGGCCCGCCCGAGCGCGGCCATGCTGCTCGCGGCCAGACGGCCGCGCGCGGTGAGCGGGACATAGCTGTCGAAGATCGGCTCGTCGTCCTTGCAGAACATCCGCTTGTAGTCGTCAGAGCCGATGCCGAGATCGAGCGCGCGGAAATCCTGTTGCGCGTAGTGATCGATGATCGACCGCATCAGGATCAGCCCGGGGCTCCAGCGCGCGTTCTCCGACAGTGTGTAGGTGTTGAACATCATCGAGAAGCGTGCGCCGTCGGCGACGCCCGCGAACATCGCGATGATCTCGGCGTCGCAGCGCAGTGCGTGGATCTCGATCGCGCGGTGGCCGCAGCCGAGCTGCGCCATGCAGGCGTTGCGAATGAAGGCCTCGATGCCGGGCTCGGCGAACACGTTCGGCAGTTTCTGCTCGGCCATGCGGACCGGCTTGATGCGAAAGAACCAGTCGAGCAATTCACCGATTTCGGCGTCGTTGCGCGCGATCATGTAGCGATAGCCGGGCAGCGCCTGCAGCTTCTTTTCCTTGCTCTTGAGGCGCTTGCGAAACGAGTTCGACAGCAGGGCGGTCGGCGCCGCTCCCGGCGGCATCAGCAGCACGGGACAGTCGTTCACCGAGGGCTGATGCGGCCATTTCGCGAGGGGATTGGCGAGGTCGCGCCAGCGTTTCGGCTGCTGCGTGAAGGCGAGGACGTCGGCGCCGCCGTGCTTGCGCAGGCTCGCCAGCACGACGTCGAGATCGGCGGCACTCGCGCGCGCGGCGAAGTCGCGGTCCAGGAGCGGCATGTTGAAGGTGCTGTGCTTGCCGCCCATGAAGGAGGCGACGCGAACCCCGAAGACCTGGCGCAGGGCGAGCGGCAGCAGCATCAGGGGGCGCTTCTCGGCATCGCGGGCGATGACGATGAAGGGCGTTGCACGCTCGTGGACGCCGACCTCACGTTGCCAGGCGGCCAGCAGATCGAAGCGTTGATAGGGCGTTGCGAGGTTGTCGGAGACTTCGAGTGCGCGCCAGACCGGCTCGGCCTGAGCGAGATCGGAGATGACCTCGATCAGCGCAATGCCCGACATCGGCCGATGCGCCTGCGCCGTCCGGCTCTCGATCACGGCGGCCATGGTCATCGCGCAGCTCGCGTTGTCTCGGATGATATTTTGGAATTTTGTTGCTTGGCGTCGGCCGACCCTCGCAAAGAAGTCTCAACAAAAGGTAATGGCAATGGTCGCGTCCCAAATCGGGAAAGACGGGCAGTAAACAAAGACGGGCAGCAAAGATGTGTTCAAACCGGTTTCCGGCACCCGATCTTAAGAGGGAATGTTCTTAAAAATCATGTGGCGGTGATCATGACGCGATCGCGCCATGGTCTGTCAGCATCAGGTGGGCACGGACGGCTTCGTTTCAAGTCGGTTTTTGGAAAGGGGCGCGGGAATTGTCGTCGGACAACAGCTGGCTGCGGAGCGCCCGGCTCGAACTGGCCTATTTCAGCGGCCGCGCGCTAATCGCCTCGCGTGCCACGGGTGGGGCCGGCGCCATCCTGCGGTTCGAGCGCGTGCGGCCGCGCCGCAAGGGCGCGTTTCAACCGCTCAAGCAGATCGAGATCACGCCGGCCTTCCTCGACCAGGTGATCCGCGCGCTGAAGCGATGGGGCTATGACATCGTCTCGCTCGACGAGGCCTGTCATCGCTCGGTCCGGCTGCCTGAAAGTCGGCGCTTTGCCTGCCTGACGTTCGACGGCGCGTCGAAAGATATGATCACGCATGCCTATCCTGTGCTGGCCCGCCACGGCGTGCCGTTCGCGGTGTATGTGCCCACGGCTTTTCCCGATGGCCTCGGCGAGGCGTGGTGGCTGGCGCTCGAGGCGGTGATCGCGCGCGAGGCCCGCATCAATCTGGTCATCGATCATCGCGAGCAGCGCTTCTCCGTGTTCAAGGCGGCCGAGAAATACGAGCTGTTCGCCTATCTCTTCGGCTGGCTGCGCAAGCTGCCGCCCGCGGAGCTGTCGGTCGCGATTCGCGATCTCTGCTCGCGCCATTCGGTGGACCTCGCCGCGCTGAGCCGTGAGGCGTCGATGGATTGGGCCGACATCGCGAGGCTGGCTGCCGATCCCAACGTCACGATCGGCAGCGCCACCGTGAATTTCCCCGTGCTGGCCCATCTCCGCGACGCCGACGCGCAGCGCGAGATCGCGATGGGCAAGGCGGTGCTGGAAACGGCGCTGCGCCGGCCGGTCCGGCACATGGCGTACCCGTTCGGTGACCCCCAGTCGTTCCGCCGCGGCGACGCCGTGCTGGCGGAGCAGGCGGGCTTCGTCAGCGCCGCCACGGCGGTCGGCGGCGTGGTGCAGAGCGAAGGGCGCACCCATCTGCATACGCTGCCGCGGATCGCCTGGGATGGCCGCTCGCGATCGCTGCGGGTGTTGAAGGTGCTGATGGCCGGGGTGACCCTGCCGCGACAAAAATTCGCGCCTCGGCCTGCGCTCGACCTCGGCTGATCAGCCCGGTCGATCAGCTTTCCCGCGCCGGATCGGGACGCAGCATCCAGCTCACGATCGGCATCGCCGGCAGCACCCAGCCCATGCCGACGACGACGTAATACACCGCCTGCATCCAGCCGGAATTGGCGATCAGGGGGAATTGGGCCAGCACCATGCCCATCATCGACCAGGCGAAGGCGAGCAGCAGCAGCGCCAGGGCGCCGATCAGTTTGCGGGTGCGGATCGTCATGACGGGAATGTCAGCCTGCGTTGGGGGCGGCGCGGCTTGCGCGCGAATTCACTGGGATTATAAGGGCCTGACAGCTTAGGTTCAATCGAGCGTTCAACCTCCATGACCACGGTTCCCGTTACCCGAGACACCGCCGCGATCCGCATCTGGCTCACCGTCGTGGCCGGCCTGATCGCGCTGATGGTGCTGGTCGGCGGCGCGACGCGGCTGACCGAATCCGGGCTCTCGATCGTCGAATGGAAGCCGGTCACCGGCACCTTGCCGCCGCTCTCGGAGCAGGCCTGGACCGAGGCCTTCGAGGCCTACAAGCAGATCCCGCAATACCGGCAGATGAATGCCGGCATGACGCTGCGCGAGTTCAAGACTATCTTCTGGTGGGAGTGGGGCCATCGGCTGCTCGGCCGCGTCATCGGCATGGTCTATCTGCTGCCGTTCCTGTGGTTCCTGTGGCGCGGCGCCGTGTCCGGGCCGCTCGGCCGCCGTCTCTGGCTGATCTTCGGCCTCGGCGCGCTGCAGGGCGCGGTCGGCTGGTGGATGGTGGCCTCGGGCCTGACCGAGCGCACCGAGGTGGCGCCGGTCCGTCTCGCGACGCATCTGTCGCTGGCGCTTCTGATCTTCGCGTCGATCGTCTGGACATTGCGGCGGCTCAAGCCGCGCGACGAGATCGAGGTGCCGGCACGGCTGCGGCTGACGGCCTGGGTGCTGGTCGGCGTCACCTTCGTGCAGCTCTATCTCGGCGCGCTGGTCGCAGGCTTGCGCGCAGGCCTTGTCTACAACACTTGGCCCGAGATCGACGGCGCCCTGATCCCCAAGGCGGCCAATCTGTGGGCCCATTCGCCGTGGTGGTTCAACCTGTTCGAGAACCACCTGACGGTGCAGTTCATGCATCGCATGACCGCCTACGCGCTGCTGGCGCTGGCGGCGTGGCACGCCTTCGACGTGATGCGCGCGGGCGCCGGCCGCGCCGTGGTGCGCGGCGCGCACCGGCTGCTCGCGGCGATCCTGGTGCAGGCGGTGCTGGGCATCGCGACGCTCCTGATGGTGGTGCCGATCTCGCTGGCGCTGCTGCATCA
Source organism: Bradyrhizobium sp. HKCCYLR20261 (assembly GCF_051168435.1). Classification (NCBI taxonomy): domain Bacteria; kingdom Pseudomonadati; phylum Pseudomonadota; class Alphaproteobacteria; order Hyphomicrobiales; family Nitrobacteraceae; genus Bradyrhizobium; species Bradyrhizobium sp. HKCCYLR20261. Next base: position 498,300 of record NZ_JBNPUZ010000006.1, on the reverse strand, counting down.
GGGCACGGCGCTCATCGTGCTGACGTTTGCGGTGCTGCAGGCCGAACGGATGTCGCCGCGGCGGGTGGCTGCGGTCGAAGTGCCGCAGGCGGCGGTAGCCGCGGGGCAGGCGGGGTAAAGTCTCTCCTCCGTCATTGCGAGCGAAGCGAAGCAATCCAGAGTCCCGCCCACGACTCTGGATTGCTTCGTCGCTGCGCTCCTCGCAATGACGTGGAGATGCCAGTGCACTTCACCTTCGCCCTCGTTCGCGCTCGTGCTACCATCTCCGTGTCATCGCCCGGCTTGACCGGGCGATCCAGTATCCCAGAGACGGTCGTGAGTCCTCGATGGGCCGCGGCGTACAGGATCCCCGCTTTCGCGGGGATGACGACTGAGTATGGCGCGCGGTCATTCGCCCTCAACGAACATTTCAAAAGACAAACGCTCTCAATCTCGCGCGCCGATGACGCCGAGTCATGCCGATCGTTTCACCCTCGAAACACGCGAGGGCGCAGGGAAGGCCGGATGCCTGGCCGGCACCCATGGCCCGCGTGCAACAAAAAAAGCACGCGGCGGTCACCACAGGTACGGCCTGGTAACACCCGGCCTTCCCTGCGCGATGGTTTTAACGCTTATACGCGATCTCCCCGGGGATCGGCTGTCTTGCCCCCGTCACCTCGCGTGATGCGTGAGCACCGCCACGAGACTTGACGCCAGCGTCGAGGCGCCAGGACCACGCGATTTCGCAGTCCATGACAGGCCGCTCGTCCGCGCCAGCTTTCGCCCGCGCACGGCCCGCCACATCCACCGCATTCCATGCCCTACGCAACTGGACGATCCGGAAGCGCCCCTCGGCTGGGCAGGAATGAATGCAGCATATGCTGATTTTTCGAAGTTTGCAATGGCAAAACAGAAGTTTCGGGGCGGCCCGGCAGCGGACTTCAGGCGGCCCAGTTCACCACGAGCAGTCCCGGCACTCGCTCGAATTCGCGTGTATTTTGCGTGATCAGTGCCGCATTGCGGCGGCGGGCCTGCGCCGCGATCAGGCAGTCGAAAGGTCCAATCGGAACGCCGGCTCTTTCTAGGCCCGCACGAATATCGCCAGCATGGTCGGCGTCCTCCGCCTCGAACGACAGCACATCGATGCCGAGTTCGAGAAAACGCTGCAACAGCCGCTCGTTCTCAACGGAGCGAGTGCTCTTGGCTATCACGTAACGAAGCTCGAACAGTGCTACGACTGATAGTCCGATCGGCGTCCCCGAGCGCATCTGTTCGCCAAGCCTGTGACGCAAAGTCGGGTTGCGGCCGCTGATCATCCCGATCACGATGTTGGCGTCGAGGCAGATCAATCGTCGAAGAAGCTGCGCGGGTCGGGTTCGAGTGGCGGATCATCGGGCATACCGCCGGGAAGAAACTCACGCGCTCCCAGGGCGTCCAGTTCGGACCAGAACCGGTCGAGATCGACTGGCGCCTTCGCAACCGGCTCCAGGATGACCTTGTCGCCGACTTTGCTGACGAGGACCTCGGTTCCTTCGAAACGAAACTCCTTTGGAAGCCTCACGGCCTGGCTGCGGCCATGCATGAAGAGCTTGGCAGTGGAGGTCACCGACGACTCCCATCAACGATAGATACCAATGGTATATATCATTGAGCAGGGTTCGGCTCGTCAAGGCGACGCCGTCATTGGCGCTCAGCAATACCCCGTCACGCCGCATGCGTAAGGCAACCGGAACATGTAGTTCGTGTAGCCTTCGCCGCCGTAATACGGGCCCTGGTAGTCATACGAGAACGCGCGGCCGTAATAGCCGGGGAGTTCCTGGCGGCCGAGCAGCAGCGGGGTGGACGGCAGCATCGGGGAGATCAGCGAGTCCTGGTCCTTGACGACGACGACCGGCGGCGGGGCCTTGGCGGCGCGGCGGGCCTTGTAGTGGACGACCTTGTCGTGGATGCCAGGCAGGTCGGCAGCGAGCACGACGCCATTCGCGGCGGTGGCTGCCAGCAGCATCATGATGACCAACATACGCATTCTGCTCTCCAGCCTTCTGAACACATCAAGTCTCGCGCTGCCGCCGTGGCCGGCGCCCGCGACGTCGGGTGCCGCGCGATTCCATGGACGGTAGGATGGGGCTTTTATGGTTAACGAAAACTTTCCCGGCTCGAATCCGGGCTGCAATCGCCCGTAGAAGGACGGGCTTTTTCAGCTTCTGTTAACATCTGCTGGTGCAAGTTTACGGCCGCCGGCGATTTTGAAGGCTGGCGGAACGAAGGGCCGGAGGTCCGCGTTCGGGACAGAATCTCTGCTGCATTTCATCAGAGTCTCAGACCAGAAGGTTTCGAGCATGTCGGTGATCCCGTTTTGCGCGTCGGCGCGCCAACATTCGCAATCACGGACAGGCTCATTCCATACCGATCATGCTGCCATCGATGAGGACGGAGCCTGCCTGCGGGCGCTGGCGGTCAGCCGGCAGATCGCGGCGACGGCGCTGCCGCTCGCGGGGCAGATGCATGCGCGGATGCTGCACCAGATGACATGAGGCGATGAGTTAACGAGGGCGCGGTTCGAGAAGCCGGCAACGGCCCGACCGTGGGACGAAGGAGAGCGCGGAAGCCCAGGGGGGCTGCCCGCGCTCTCTTTGTTTTTGGGCGAAGCTCTCGCGCGTTAGCGCCAGTGTGGCCCGATGGTGGACGTTGCGGGAGCGGTGGCCTCATGGTTCGAGACGCGCCAAGAGGCGCTCCTCACCATGAGGGTCGAAAGCGGGGCGGCACTGCACCCCCGACCATGAACACGCCGAGAGGCGTGTTCATTGAGAGGCCCCCGGTCGGAGGGCTGAGATTTGCAACGTCGCCGCAAACTCGGACCTCGTCCTGAGGAGCCCGCCGGAGGCGGGCGTCTCGAAGGACGACCGCAAGCGCTGGTGACAGACGCTTGCGGCGCATACGTCAGTTCAACGCGTGGTTCGCTGCTTACGCGTTCAGCGCCTGCTCGAGGTCGGCGATTAGGTCTTCCTTGTCCTCGATGCCGACGGAGATGCGGACGATGTCCGGGCCGGCGCCGGCCTTGATCTTGGAGGCGTCGTCGAGCTGGCTGTGCGTCGTCGAGGCGGGGTGAATCACCAGCGAGCGGGTATCGCCGACATTGGCGAGATGCGAGAACAGCTTCAAATTCGACACCAGCTTGACGCCGGCGTCATAGCCGCCCTTGAGCGAGAAGGTGAACACGGCACCGGCGCCCTTCGGCGAATATTTGCGGGCGAGCGCGTGGTACTTGTCCTCGGGCAGGCCGGCATAGCTGACGGAGGCGACCGCCGGATGCTTGCTGAGATATTCGGCGACCGCCTTGGCATTGTCGCTGTGCTTCTGCACGCGCAGCGGCAAGGTCTCGATGCCGGTGAGGATCAGGAACGCGTTGAACGGCGACAGCGCCGGACCCAAATCGCGCAGGCCGAGCACGCGGCAGGCGATCGCGAAGGCGAAATTGCCGAACGTCTCGTGGATGCGGATGCCGTGATATTCGGGACGGGGCTGCGTCAGCATCGGATATTTATCGCCGCTGCCGGCCCAGTCGAAGGTGCCGGCATCGACGATGATGCCGCCGATCGAGTTGCCGTGGCCGCCGAGGAACTTGGTCAGCGAGTGCAGCACGATGTCGGCGCCGTGGTCGATCGGGCGGATCAGATAGGGCGAGGCCAAGGTATTGTCGACGATCAGCGGCACGCCCGCCTTGCGCGCGACCTGCGCGATCGCCTCGATGTCGGTGATGGTGCCGCCGGGATTGGCGATCGACTCGATGAAGATCGCCTTGGTGCGCGGGCTCACCGCGGCCTCGAAGCTCGCGACGTCATCGGTGTCGGCCCACACCACGTTCCAGCCGAAGCTCTTGAACGAATGCGTGAACTGGTTGATCGAGCCGCCATAGAGCTTGCGCGCGGCGATGAACTCGTCGCCGGGCGACAGCAGCTGCTGCAGCGCCACGACCTGCGCGGCATGGCCCGAGGCGACGGCAAGCGCGGCGGTGCCGCCCTCGAGTGCGGCGACGCGCTCCTCGAGTACGGCATTGGTCGGGTTGCCGATGCGGGTGTAGATGTTGCCGAACGCCTGCAGGCCGAACAGCGAGGCGGCGTGGTCGGCGTCGTTGAAGACGAACGACGTGGTCTGATAGATCGGCGTCGCCCGCGCGCCGGTGGTCGGGTCGGGCTGGGCGCCGGCATGAATGGCGAGGGTGGCGAATCCGGGGGCACGTTCGGTCATGGTGTTTCCTCGTGGGCTTGGATCCCGCGCGCGGCGGCGCCGGCCGGCGCGGGGATCGATGATGGGAGACGGTGTCGATAGCGCGTCGTCGTGCGCCTCCGCGTCATCCCGGCGGAGGACATTTGCCAGCGGCCGGGATGCCGTCAAGGCGGCAGGCGATGTCATCTCCGATTTGGAATGCGTTGCTGTGTCGCGCGGCGGTCGCGACACGTTCCTTTCGCAGATGCGTCAGGTCGGATCGCTTCTATCCTTCGCGGCGCGGTCGGCCGCCGTCGTGGCGCCGCCGCCGACGCTGGTGCGGTTCAGCGACAGCCGCATGCCTTGCGTGGGGATCGGCGCGCGCTTGGCGCTGATGGTGCGGGAGTTGACGCCCATCCAGGAGATCTCCGACGATAGACGGCCATATTCTATCTTGGGACAGCGGTTCATGACCACCTTCATGCCGGCCGCCTCGGCCTTCTCCGCCGCGGCATCGTCGCGTGCGCCGAGCTGCATCCAGATCACCTTCGGCAAGGGCTGAAGCTTCAGCGCCTCGTCGACCACGGGCATGATGTGCTGGGAGCTTCTGAAAATGTCGACCATGTCGAGCGGGCGGCCGATGTCGGCGAGCGAGGCGACGAACGGGCGGCCCATCAGGCTCTTGCCGACATGGCCGGGGTTCACCGGAATCATGTCGTAGCCGCGCTGCACCAGATATTTGAAGGCGAAGAAGCTCGGCCGGATCTCGGACGGCGAGGCGCCGACCATCGCGATCACCTTCACGCCGTTGAGGATGCCGCGGATGTAGTCGTCGGGATAGGTGTCGTGATTCATGATGGACGCAATCTGTTAGTTGCCGTCATTCCGGGGCGCCCGTAAGGGCGAGCCCGGAATCCATAGCCACGATCGGGAGTATGGATTCCGGGCTCGCGCTCCGCGCGCCCCGGAATGACGAAGTCACTGAGACCGTCATTGCGAGGAGCGAAGCGACGAAGCAATCCAGGGGCTCGGGCGGGACTCTGGATTGCCGCGCTTCGCTCGCAATGACGTGGAGAGAGCGGGGCGGGTCTCACTCATCCCGCCACGTGGGAGTCCGCTTTTCGATGAAGGCGCCGATGCCTTCTTCCGCGTCGCGGGCGAGCATGTTTTCGGTCATCACCTCTGCCGCATAACGATAGGCGTCGGCAAGGTTCATCTCGGCCTGGCGGTAGAACGCCTCCTTGCCGAGCTTGATCGTATGCGCGGATTTGCGCGCGACTTGTTGTGCCAGCGCAATCGCGGTGTCGCGTTCCGTGCCGGGCGTCACCACGCGGTTGATCAGGCCGATCTCGCGGGCGCGCAGCGCCGGAACCGGCTCGCCGGTCAGCAGCATCTCCATGGCTTGCTTGCGCGTGATGTTGCGCGACAGCGCCACCATCGGCGTCGAGCAGAACAGGCCGATATCGACGCCGGGCGTCGCGAAGGAGGCGCGCTCGGAGGCAACGGCGAGATCGCAGCTTGCGACCAGTTGGCAGCCGGCGGCGGTGGCGATGCCCTGCACCGAGGCGATCACGGGCTTCGGCAGCTGCACGATCGCCTGCATCATCGCGCTGCAGGCATTCATCAGCCCGGCGAAGAAGGCGCGGCCGCGATCGGCATCGGCCCTGCGGGCGGTGAGCTCCTTCAGGTCGTGGCCGGCACAGAAGGCCGGACCATTGGCGGCGATCACGACGGCGCGCACCGCCTTGTCGGCACCGATCTCGGCGAGCGCCCGATGCAATTCGGCGATGAGCGCCTCCGACAGGCTGTTGCGTTGCGCTGGCCGGTTCAAGGTCAGCACCGCGACGGTGCCGGCCATCTCGTCGCGCAACAGGATCGGTGCGTCGGCAGCATGAGCGAGGGCAGGGGCGGACATTCCGATTTCTCTTTGGCGTTTCCATATGGGCGCGTGTTGGCGGCTAATGTATCAGAAGGCAACGACACAAAGCAGGGGGAGACATGACGGCCAAGATGACCATCGCGGAGCTGGAAGCGTTCCTGCACGCGGAATTTCCCCAGGCCTTCCGGACCGGCGGCGACATCACGATCGAAAGCGCCGATGGCAAGAGCTGCCTGCTGCGGCAGCGTTTCAACGAGCGCATGCTGCGTCCTGGCGGAACCGTGTCCGGGCCGACGCTCATGGCCTTGGCCGATTTCGCGATGTATGTCGTGCTGCTGTCGGCGATCGGCCCGGTCGGGCTCGCGGTGACCACGAATCTCAACATCAACTTCCTCCGCAAGGGCGCCGCCGGGGCAGACGTGCTGGCGGAAGCGCGGCTGCTCAAGCTCGGCAAGCGGCTGGCCGTGGGCGAAGTCACTCTGCTGTCAGGGGAATCGCCCGATCCGATCGCCCATGTCACGGCCACCTATTCCATTCCGAACGCGTGAGCTTTTCGAGGGTATTATTACACCATATTTGCAAGTGACTGGTTTCATTGCAGGAATTTTGCTTCGGTGGCGTTGACGAAAGCGGGACGCTTCTCTAGAAGCTGCGACCAGTTCGGCGCGTCATCCGCGCCGCATTCTCCCTGTCACGGATATCTCTCATGAAAACCTTTTCGGCAAAGCCGGCCGAGGTCCAGAAGAAGTGGGTCGTGATCGACGCCAAGGGTCTGGTCGTCGGTCGTCTCGCCACGCTGGTCGCCATGCGGCTGCGCGGCAAGCACCTCCCGATCTACACCCCGCACGTCGATTGCGGCGACAACGTCATCATCGTCAACGCCAAGCACGCCGTGTTCACCGGCCGCAAGCGTGAGCAGAAGACGTATTACAAGCACACCGGCTTCGTCGGTCACGTCAAGGAGCGCACCGCGCGCCAGATCCTCGAGGGCCGCTTCCCGGAGCGCGTGCTCGAGAAGGCCGTCGAGCGCATGATCCCGCGCGGCCCGCTCGGCCGCGTGCAGATGGGCAATCTGCGTGTCTATGGTGGACCCGATCATCCGCACGAGGCGCAGAACCCCGAGAAGATCGACATCGCGAAGTTGAACCGCAAGAACACGAGGGCCGCATAAGATGGCCGAAAGCATCCAGTCTCTCGATCAGCTGTCGCAGCTCAAGGGCGCCGTCACCGCTCCCGACGCTCCGAAGTATGAGAAGAAGGTCGACAAGTTCGGCCGCGCCTATGCCACCGGCAAGCGCAAGGACGCGGTCGCCCGCGTCTGGATCAAGCCGGGCTCCGGCAAGGTCACCGTCAACACCCGCGACATCGAAGTCTACTTCGCCCGTCCGGTGCTGCGCATGATGATCGAGCAGCCGATGGTCGTCGCCGCCCGCAAGGGCCAGTACGACGTGATCTGCACGGTCGCCGGCGGCGGTCTGTCCGGCCAGGCCGGCGCGGTCCGTCACGGCCTGTCCAAGGCGCTGACGAACTTCGAGCCGGAGCTGCGCAGCGTCCTCAAGAAGGGCGGCTTCCTGACCCGCGACTCGCGCGTCGTCGAGCGCAAGAAGTACGGCAAGGCCAAGGCCCGCCGCTCCTTCCAGTTCTCGAAGCGCTGATGTCCAGGCGATCCGGCTGCGGCCGGATCGGTCAGCTTCGAATACGAACGGGCGCCCTCGCGGGCGCCCGTTTTGTTTGTGCGTGTGTCGATCAGGCGCTGGCGCGGCGCGCGGTCAGCCACTGGTTCGGCGCCAACGGCTTCGAGACGACACGCACCTCGCCGATGCTGCCGATGAAGCCGTCCGACGGCGCGCGATCCCACCAGCCGCAGCCGAGCGCCCAGGGCTGGGACGCCGCGACGCTGGCGAGCCCATTGCCGCCGATAACGCTGCGCACCACCGGCGCGCCCTCGATGTAGAGCACGGTCGAATTGTCTTTGGGATCGTTGACGATCGCGAGGTGATACCAGGTGTTGAGCATGATCTCGCCGGACCAGTCGGTCTGCGGCTGGCTGGTCGCGCTCGACGGCACGATCTCCCACTGCACCTCGCGCAGGTTCGATATCGCGAACAGGATCGGCGGCGATTCCGGATCGCCGCCGGCATAGTTCGGCAGCCAGCCGCGGTTGCCGAAGCGGGTCAGGATGTTGCACCAGGCGTGATCCGCGGCCTTCCAGTTCGGATCGATCTTGATGAAGGCCTCGACGGTGTAGCCTTTGGCGAAGGTCGCCGCGTTGATCGGCGCATTGGCCGCTGTCGTGAACCAGCTGAACCGGCCGCCGCCCTGCTTGGTGGTGTTGAGGAACTGCACGCTGCCCGGCGCCGACGACAGGCGATGCTTGTCGGCGGTGAAGACGACGTCGGCCGCTTGAGCGGCACCGGCGAGCGCGGCGCGTTGCATCGGATTGCCCGCGGTCAGGTCCGGCAGCGCGGTGCCGGCGGCGACGGCCTTGCCGATCGCCGACGACGCGATGCGCCAATGTGCGACGGTTTCGGCGATCAGCGGGTAGTCCTGCTCGTTCGCGGGCGGCACCACCGCTGGCTCGGGCTGTTCGGTGTAGTTGGCGTAGAGGTCCTGCTTGACGCGCGGCAGGATCGGCGTGCCGGCGAACGCCGGGAGATGGCAGAAGCGGGTGAAGCGCGAGAAGCGGCGCTGGAAGTCGATCTCGATGGTGAATTCGTGGTTGTCGTCGGACAGCCACGCGCGATCGAACTGCTTGAGGCTGTTCTTCGGCTTTTGTACGACCCAGGGCGAGAACGAGGCGACGTCGATTCTGTTCTTCGTGAAGTCGAACTCGTACAGCCGCATCAGGCCGTTGCCGCCCTGATAGGCCATCTGATAGTCGACGACCATCTCATGCACGGGATTGTGGAAGTCGTTGAACTTCGTCAGATGCGCGCCGCCATGATAGTGGCCGTTGAGCGTCATGAAGATCTGGTCGTTGCGGCGGATCAGCCTGTCCCAGAGATACTGGCCGTACGGCACCTCGAGCGGGCTGACACCGTCATTGGCGATGTTGAGCAGCTGGTGATTGGCGAGGATCACAGGCAGCATCGGATAGCGCGCGATCATGCTGTTCGCCCAGGCGATGGCGTCATCGGAGGCGCGCCAGGATAGCGACAGCACCATGAAGCTGACGCCGCAGGCGTGGAAGACATGCGCCTCGTGCCAGCCGCTCGGATGGCGCTCCAGGAAGGTGCGCTGCTTGGCGGCGCGGCTGGCCGGGAACCAGGACAAATACGGCTCGGACGGGGCGCGCTGCGCGTCGGTCCCCGAGCCCTGGCTCGCCGCGGTCTCGAACTCAAGCGCCTGCAGCACGTCGTGATTGCCGGCGAGCACCGAGTAGGGGCGGCCGGCGTTCTCCAGCAGCTTCATCGCGGCGTCGGCGACCGCCCATTGCTGCGGATGCTTGACCTGGTCAACGACGTCGCCGAGATGGATCGTGAATGGGATGTGATACTTCGCGGCGTTGTCGACGATGAACTGCGTCTGCGCCGGGTAGGGCGTGCTGCCATATTGGCGCTGATAGGCCTGGCCTTCCTCCGACGTCGCATAGCGCGAATAGAACTGCGTATCCGGAAGCACGGCGAGCGCGAAGCTGGTGGTCACATGATGATGGTGATGATGCATGCGCCAATGCCAGTGCGCTTGCGCCTGGCCCGGCAGCATGCTGGCGCCGAGGCCGAGCGCCGACACGCCCATGGCGTTGCGCAGCAGCGTGCGGCGATCGACGCCACCAGCCGGATGATCTGCCGCGGATTTCTTGTCGTTTGTATCGTCGTCGAAAGACATTCTCGTCCCCTCGTGTGGCCGCTTTGCCCCTGTCGGGCCGTGTTAGGGAGAGATGATCTCAAATTTGAGAAAGTTTCTTATCGTTTCGATGAGCGTCCGCAATCGGGTGTGAAATGGTTCATATGTCTCGCTTTCATACTCAACTAACAATGACCGGCGGCTGACGGTGCGCAATCCCAGCGAGTGTCGTTTACGGGGGCCATCATCGGTTTTGAATCCTGTTTGCAGCATTTTTGCGCAGCAATTTGCCGGCGAGTTGCGTCGGGCTTTTCGAGAAAACTTGGCATCCCAGGCAAACCTCTTTCCAACAGACCACCCGGTAGCTTGATCGCACTAAGGCCGCGCTAACCCTGAGTTCCCCGCACGGCCGCAGCAACCGAGGTGACGCATGGCGCTCGACAGCATGACGCTCGACATCGTAGCGACAATGGTCGCGGCGCTGCTTGGCGCCATGTTGCTGTATTTCGGACGGCAGGAGAACACGCCGGCGCTGCGCTGGTGGGGCGCGGCCTATATTCTCGGTGCGGTCGCGATCGCGCTGTGGACCCTGGTCGCCGACAGCTATGGCGAGGTGATCTCGCTGCTCCTGAGCTCGATCGGCCTGATCGCCACCGCGATGGTGTGGAATGCGGCGCGCGTATTCCATGGCAAGTCGCCGAGCGTCGCAGGCCTCGCGCTCGGCGCCACCGTCTGGATCGCCAGCGGCATGCTGCTCGATCCCGCCGCGCAGGCGCTGCGGCTGACCATCGGGGCTGCGATCGTCGTGATCTATGCGATGCTCACCGCGGCCGAACTCTGGCAGGAGCGGCGGCGCACGCTGCACAGGCGCTGGCCCGCGCTGATCGTGCCGGCGATGCACGGCTTCGTGCTGATGCTGCCGATCCTGCTCGGCAACATGCTGCGCGACGCGGATGGCGCCTTCGCCGCCGCCTGGGTCACGATCTTCTCCATCGAACTCGTGCTCTATGCGGTCGGCACCGTGTTCGTGATCTTCATGCTGGTGTCCGAGCGCATCGTGTCTGCGCACAAGCGCGCGGCGACGACGGATCCGCTCACCGGCCTGCTCAACCGCCGCGGCTTTGCGGATGCCTGCGCGCAACTGATCGAGCGCGAGGCGCGCGCCGAGCGGCCGGTCAGCGTGCTGATCTTCGACATCGATCATTTCAAGTCGATCAACGACCGCTTCGGCCATGCCGAGGGCGACGAGGTTCTCAAGGTGTTCGCCGACGTCGTCGTCGACAAGCTGCGGCTGACGGATATCTCAGGACGGATCGGCGGCGAGGAATTCGCCGCGCTGCTGCCATGCTCGATCGAGGAGGCAATGGTCGCGGCCGAGCGCGTGCGCCAGGCGTTCGCGGCCTCGGGCGTGGTCTGCGAGGAGAAGCCGGTCGACACCACCGTCAGCATCGGCGTCGCCGGCGGCCCAGCCGGCACCGAGCTCGACGTGCTGCTCGCCGCCGCCGATACCGCGCTCTACAAGGCCAAGCGCTCGGGGCGCAATCGTGTCGAAGCCTCCGCCGAGCTGCCGCTGTCCTTGGAGCGCTACCGCCGCCAGCGCGCGGCCGCCGCGACGGCCACGCCTGCGCCGCAAGCCGGGCAGGCGGCCATCTCCAGCTGACGCGCGGCTTTCTCTCTCCCCTGGTCTGGGCTAGACAAACGGTCCAGCAATCAGGGGAGGCCGCCAGACCATGATCACCGAAATCGCGCAGATCGACGTCAAGCCCGGCACGGAAAAGGATTTCGAGGCCGCGGTTGCCAAGGCGCGCGCCGCCTTCGGCCGTTCCAAGGGCTTTCACGGTTTCGAGCTGCACAAGTCGATCGAGAAGCCGCAGCGCTACCGGCTGATGGTGAAGTGGGAGACGCTCGAGAACCACACCGTTGATTTCCGCGGCTCGGAGAACTTCACCGAATGGCGGGGCCTGGTCGGGCAGTATTTCGCGAGCCCCCCGGATGTCGAGCACACCGAGACGGTGCTGACTTCGGCGGGCTGAGCAGCGCGAGCCGCGATCATGACGCATGACGAGCTGGTTGCGGCCTACACCGCCCCGGGACGGCACTACCACGATCTCGGTCATATCGAGGACTGCCTTGCCCGGCTCGATCGCGTCGCCGATCTCAGTGTCGGCGACCGCGAGATCCTGACCCAGGCGATCTGGTGGCACGACGTCGTCTATGATCCCACGCGGTCCGACAATGAGGAACAGAGCGCCGTTCTCGCCGAGCAGCATGTCGCGCCTGACATGCGAGACGAGGTCGGCCGCCTGATCCGCCTGACACGAACCCATGATGTTCCCGCAGGCGACCGCCGCGGTGCGCTGCTGGTCTCGATCGACCTCGCGGTTCTCGGCGCCGACGAGGCGACCTACGACGCTTATGCGCGCGCGATCCGGCGCGAATATGCCCATGTGCCGGACGACGCCTATCGCGCCGGCCGCGCGGCCGTGCTGGAGCGGTTCGCGAGCCGGCCCGTGATCTATCCCGATCCCGCCTTCGCCGCGGCGCTGGACGGAAAGGCGCGGGCCAACCTCGCGCGCGAGCTGAGGCAATTGCTGACTTAGCCGGGATGCAGCCTGCGCAGTGATTGCATGTGCTGATAGCGCTTGCGTTTTGCTGCCGTGCGACATGCAATGAGATGACATGCGCGCCGTCCTGGCGCGCGCCTCATTTTCCGGAACTCCCTCATGCCGATCATCAATCGCGCCGCCGAGCTGGCGCAGGACGCCACGGTCTGGCGCCGTGATTTTCACCAGCATCCCGAGTTGCAGTACGAGGTGCATCGCACGGCGGCGCGCGTCGCCGAGCTGCTGACCTCATTCGGCGTCGACGAGGTCGTGACCGGCATCGGCCGCACCGGCGTCGTCGGCGTGATCCGCGGGCGGGAGCCCTCGTCGCGTGTGATCGGCCTGCGCGCCGACATGGACGCGCTGCCGCTGCAGGAAACCCGGGACATCCCGCACAAATCCACCATCCCCGGCCGGATGCACGCCTGCGGCCATGACGGCCACACCGCGATGCTGCTCGGCGCCGCGCGCTACCTCGCCGAGACCCGCAACTTCGCCGGCACGGCGGTCGTCATCTTCCAGCCGGCCGAGGAGGGCGGGGCCGGCGGCCGCGCCATGGTCGAGGACGGGCTGATGGAGCGCTTCGGCATCGAGGAGGTCTACGGCCTGCACAACGCGCCGGGAATGCCGCTTGGACACGTCTCGACGCGCCCCGGCGCGGTGATGGCGGCGGCCGACACCTTCGAGGTGCGCCTGAAGGGACTTGGCGGACATGCCGCGCGGCCGAACAAATGCGTCGATCCGATCATCGCCGGCGCGCAGATCGTCACGGCCTTGCAGTCGATCGTGGCGCGCAACGTCGATCCGGTCGAGAGCGCGGTGCTGTCGATCACGCGCTTCCATGCGGGCACCTCGGCCGACAACATCATCCCGCAGACCGCGGTCATCGGCGGCACTGTGCGCACGCTCGACGAGGAGGTCCGCCGCCTGATGGACGAGCGCTTCAAGAGCGTCGTGACGGGGCTCGCCAACGGCATGGGCGTCGAGGTCGAGATCGACTACGAATGGGGTTATCCGGTCGTGATCAACCATGCCGAGCAGACCGCGTTCGCCGCCGACGTCGCGCGCAGCGTCGTCGGGCCGGACCAGGTCAAGACCGACATGCCGCCCCGGCTCGGCGGCGAGGATTTCGCCTATATGCTGCAGGCGCGGCCCGGCGCATTCGTCTTCATGGGCATCGGCGATGGCGCCGGCGTGCATCACCCGGAATACGACTTCAACGACGACGTGATCCCGCACGGCATCAGCTATTGGGCCAAGCTCGTCGAAACGGCGATGCCGGCCGGCTGACCGGCGCGTTCCTCAGATCGCGGCCGCGGCGTCCTCGGTGCGGCGGTCGCTCTTGAAATAGTCGATCATGACCTTGGCGATCGCCATGAGCGGCAGCGCCAGGGTGAGGCCCCAGACGCCGAACACGATGCCGAGCAGGATCTGGAATGCGAACAGCGTGGCCGGCGGAATGTCCAGCGCCTGGCGCTGGATCAGCGGCGTCAGCACGTAGCTCTCCATGGCGTGCACGCCGAGGAACAGCACGAAGGCGGAGACCGCCGCGACCCATCCGGAGGCGAGGCTCGCCAGCACCACGATGACGCCGGCGATGATCGCGCCGACCGTCGGGATGAAGGCCAGGAGCCCGGCCTGGATGCCGAGGATGAACGAGCTCTGCACGCCGATGATCGCGAGTCCGATCCAGGTGACCACGAACACCGCGAACATCGTGGTGATCTGCGCGATCAGCCAGCGCTCGAGCGTATAGCTGATGCGGTCGATGATCACCGTGGCCTGGTCGCGATACTTGGCCGGCGCCAGGAACAGCAGGCCGCTGCGGTAGACCGACGGCTGTGCCGCAAAGGCCAGCCCCAGGAACAGCACGATGAAGAAGTTGCCGACGGCGCTGACGGTGCCGAGCAGCAGCTTGAAGGTCTGGCTGACGATGGCGCCGCCGGATGATGCCAGCGCGCTGGGCGAGGGCAGGCCTCCCGGCAGGCCGTGCGACGCCGATTGCGTCGGGGTCGTCGTCCCGCCATCCGGCGCCGCCGTGGCCGTGTTGGTGCCGTTGAACTCGAAGAAGCTGGTGTCGATGCCGTTGCGGTCGAGGAAGCCCTTGATGTTGCCGAGCTGCGACTTGATCGTGTCGCTCAGCACCTTGGCCTGGTCCGCGATGGTGGTGCCGCCGAGGAAGACGATGCCGACGAGCAGGGCCGCCAGCGCCACGCAGACGATCGCGAGCCGCAACGGGTGCGGCCAGGGCAGCACGCGGCCGAGCAGGGTGGTCATGGCGTTGAGGGCGACGCCCAGCAGCATGCCGGAAAACAGCAGGAACAGCGCCGCAGCGTAGTACCAGCTGAACGCCAGCGCCGCGGTGAACAGGATCACCCCGATGCCGCCCACGGCAATGGCCCAGGCCAGGTCGGTTCGGTCCTGGAGGCGCGGGTCGGCGGGGGCGGTCATGCGGCGTCCTTTGTGCTGATCGGCCCCCACACATTGGCGAAAACGGCTGGCGGATCAAGCAAAGGCTTGCGTGGCCGTTCATCGGCTGGAAGCCATGCGGGGTTGCCCGGAATTGGCATTGGGGACCCGCGCGGTCATATGTTGATCCGGCTTTGCGACGCGGGCATGATTTGAAGAGGCACGATTTGTGCCTCCAGGCCGGGACCACATCTGGCTGAGACCATCTCGGGCAGAGACAAAGGCCTGGGCGCACAGGGAGAGAAACGAGGGCAATGAAACGTCCCGTGGTCGGCGTGATCGGCAACAGTCATCGCGTCGAGAACAGGTTCAACGTGCAGATGGTGGGCGAGCGCAATCTGAGCGCCGTGGCCGAGGTCGCGGGCGCGCTGCCGCTGATGTTTGCCGGTGTCCCGGAGATCACCGACATCGCGGCGCTGCTCGACGTGGTGGATGGCGTGGTGCTGACCGGCGCCCGCGCCAACGTGCATCCGACCCGCTTCAACACCGAACCGAGCCTCAAGCACGAGCCCTACGACGTCCATCGCGACGAGGTCGCGCTGCAACTGACCGAGGCGTGCGTCGCCCGGGGCATTCCGCTGTTCGGCATCTGCCGCGGCCTCCAGGAGATGAACGTCGCCTTCGGCGGCTCGCTGCATCCGGAGATCCGCGAGATCCCCGGCCGCATGAACCACCGCATGCCCCGGCTTGAGAATGGTGAGATCCATCCCGATCCGACCGTCATCTTCGCCGACCGCCACGAGGTGCGGCTGACGCCCGGCGGCGCCTTCGCCGGCATTCTCGGCTGCGACAGCATCAAGGTGAACTCGCTGCACGGCCAGGGCATCCTCGAGCCCGGCGACCGCGTCGTCATCGAGGGCATCGCCGAGGACGGCACCATCGAGGCCATTCGCATCGCCGATGCCCCGAGCTTTGCGCTCGGCGTGCAGTGGCACGCTGAATATGATCCGCAGAAGAACCCGATCAACCGCAAGCTGTTCGAGGCGTTCGGGGAGGCGGTGCGGAAGCGGCGTCTCGCGGCCTGAGGTCGGGCATGAACCCGCGTTGGGTTGGGGCAGACCAAGGTTTGATTTGCTCCATGATGTCTCCTGACAAGGTTCCTGGATGCGCCACGTTCTGATCACAGCCGCTTTGGTGAGTGCTTCTCCCGTCCTTGCCCAGACCGCCCCGCCAAGCGAAGGGCCGATCACCTGCACGCAGCCCGTGGCTTCGACCGACACGGCGAAGAGCATTCAGCAGCGTTATGGCAGCGACGCGGTGGTGCAGGATCTGCCCGGCGCCGAGGGCGAGACCTATAAGGGCCTGGTCCTGTTTCCGCGCGCGGCGGACCGGCGCATCGAGATCTCGTTCATCGAGGACAAGAAGGCGACGGTCTCAGGCCTGACGCTGCGCGACACCGCCAAGACCAGCCGCTGGAGCGTGGCCGGCATCAGCATCGGTGCGAGCGTCGCGGCGGTGCAGAGCGCCAACGGCAAGCCGTTTGCCGTGGCGGGCTTCGGCTGGGACTATGGCGGTTACGTCACCGACTTCAAGAACGGCGCACTCGGGCGCACGCTGCCGGGCGGCTGCTCGATCACGATCCGCTTCGGCACCAGCAAGGACACGCCGCGCGCGCTGTCGGGGGATGGCGTGAAGGTAGCCTCCGACAATCCGGCGCTGCTGAAGCTCGCGCCGGTCGTGACGGAGATCGGCGTGAACTTCGCCGCGAGGTGATCGACGTCGCCGCCAGCGCGAGACCGGCGGGATCGTTGCCACGGCTCATCGATCACTCACGGCCTGCGCCCGGCGGAAAGCCGTAAAGGCGGTGGGCATTATCAGCGAGGACTCGGTTGCGGGCGGCGGAATCGGGTACCCAATCGGCCAGCAGGTCGAGCAGGTCGCCGACGTTCATCATGTGGCCGCGATGCGCTACGTGCGGCCAGTCGGAGCCCCAGACGCAGCGGTCGGGCGCCGCCTCGTGCAGGCGGCGGACGAAGGGCACCGTATCGGCATAGGGCGGTCTGTCGACCGTGTTGCGGTAGGCGCCGGACAGCTTCACCCAGGCGCCATCTCGCACCAAGGAGACCAGCGTCTGAAAGCCGGGGTCCGCGAGTCCCCGCGACACCGGGAAGTGGCCCCAGTGATCGATGACGATCGGCACGGAAAGGCCGTCCAGCCGCGGCGCCAACGCCGGCAGATCGGCGGCGTCGATCAGGAATTGGAGATGCCAGCCGAGCTCACGGGCAAGCGCTGCGTAGGCGTGCAACTGATCGAAGCCGATGCCGCCGCCGTACAGCACGTTGAGGCGCAGCCCGACGACGCCGGCCTGCTGCAGCGCCGCCAGCTCTCGGTCCGGAAGGCCGAGCGGGATCACCGCGATGCCGCGCAACCGTTTGCTGTTGGCGCGCAGCGTCTCGACCATGAGGCTGTTGTCGGTGCCGTGGACGCTGACCTGGACCAGTACGCCATAAGTCATGCCGGTGGCATCCAGCATCGCCAGATAGGATGCTGCGGTGGCCTCGGGCGGCGTGTAGCTGCGCTCGGCCACGAAAGGATGCCGCGGCGGCAGCCCGATGACATGGGCGTGGGTATCGACCGCGCCCGGCGGCACCACGAACCGGGTGGCCGTGCGCGGCTTCGGATCTGGTCCCGCGCAGGCGGGAGCCTTTTCTGGTTCAGACGCAGGCTCACGCATCGGCGTGCAGCACCTTGCCGCGCGTCTCCGGCAGCGCATAGGCGGCGACGAAGAACAGCGCATAGGCGAAGAGGGCGAACAGGCAGATGGCGGTGGCGAGCGAGGTCATCTGCGACAGATAGCCGACCAGGAACGGAAACAGCGCGCCGATGCCGCGGCCGAAATTGTAGCAGAAGCCCTGGCCGGAGCCGCGCAAGCGGGTGGGGTAGAGCTCGGTCAGGAAGGCGCCCATGCCGGAGAAATAGCCCGACGCGAAGAAGCCGAGCGGAAATCCGAGCACCCACAGCAGCTCGTTCGACAACGGCAACTGGGTGTAGGCGGCGACGACGACCATGGCGCCGAGCGAGAACACCAGAAACAAATTGCGTCGGCCGAAGCGGTCCGCATACCAGGCGCCGACGAGATAGCCGACGAACGAGCCGATGATGAGGGCTGCGAGATAGCCGGTCGAGCTCACGATCGAGAGCTTGCGCTCGGTGGTGAGAAAGCGCGGCACCCAGAAGGTGATCGCGTAGTAGCCGCCCTGGCAGCCGGTCGCCACCAGCGAGGCGAGGATGGTGGTCTTCAAGATCGGCCCCTGGAAGATCTCCAGGATCGACGGGCGGTCGCCCGCGGCGGCGACCTTGGCGCGGGCGGCGGCGGCGACCTCCGGCTCCTTGACGTAGGCGCGCAGATACAGCACCAGCAGCGCCGGCAAGGCTCCGATCGCGAACATCCAGCGCCAGGCCTGATCGGCCGGCAGCAGCGAGAACAAGGCGGCTTGCGCCAGCACCGCGGCGCCCCAGCCGACCGCCCAGCCGGACTGGACGCTGCCGACGGCGCGGCCGCGATATTCGGCGCGGATGGTCTCGCCCATCAGCACCGCACCGGCCGCCCATTCACCGCCGAAGCCGAGCCCGAGCAGGGCGCGGAGCACCAGCAATTGTTCGAAGTTCTGCGCAAAAGCGCACAACAGCGAGAACAGCGAAAACCAGATGATGGTGAGCTGCAGCGTGCGAACGCGGCCGATGCGGTCGGCGAGATAGCCCGCCGCCCAGCCGCCGAAGGCCGAGGCGAGCAGCGTCACCGTTCCGGCGAGGCCCGCGGTGCCGGCATCGACCTTCCACAGTGCGATGATCGTGCCGATCACCAGCGGGTAGATCATGAAGTCCATGCCGTCGAGCGCCCAGCCGGTGGCGCAGGCCCAGAAGGTGCGCCGCTCGGCCGTGGTCATGCCATTGTAGAAGCCGGTGAGGCTCGTATCCTCGATCGGCACCACCCGGTCTGTAGCTGTCGACATCCTCGCCTCCCATGCGCCGCTCTTCTTGAACGGTTGATCGGCGGCAGAGTTCGCTGAAAGATCCGACGGCGTCTGTCAGAAAATTGCCGGGATCGGCGCTGCCGCGCCTTGCTTTGTCAGGAAATCACCGGCCGCCGCGCTGTAGGCGGCGATAGCGCGCGGGGCTTTCGCCGGTCACCGTCCGGAAGGCGGCGCCGAAATGCGATTGCGAGGAGAAGCCGAGCGACAATGCGATGTCCACGATCGGCAGGTCGGAGGTGGCGAGCAGCCGGCGCGCGGCGAGCACGCGCTGCTCGACGACGAAGCGATGCGGCGTCGTTCCGGTCGCCTGCTTGAAGCTGCGGATGAAAGAGGATGGGCTCATCCCAGCGACCTCCGCCATCGCAGCCAGCGTGACCGGCGCGCCGGGATCGGCGCACACGAATTCGGTGACGCGCGCCCGCATCCGCTCGTCCAAGGGCGGCGTTCGCTCCGATCCGGACGGACGCTGCATCGCGTAGCGGTCCGAGACGTGCAGCGCGAGCGTGTAGGCGAACTGCTCGGCGAGCAGCCGGCTTGGCCGTTCGCCGTCACCGCAGCTCTCGACCAGCCGCTTCGCCGCGGCTTCGAGCATTGGATCTTCGGTGTCCCAGGCCTGGTGCATCAGGGTGACGGGCGCTGCAGAGCCGCGAGACGCCGCGACCTCCTTCAGGAGGGCATCGCCGAGATACAGCAACAGCAGCCGGCCCGAGCGAACCTCGGGCACGGCATCGACCACCACGCTGCACCCGGGCTGGCCGATCCGGAAGCGCCCCGCGCTGACCGGCGCATCGCGCCGGACCGTGCCATCCTCGATCAGGACGTGGCGGCGGACGTCGTACAGCGTGATCGCAATCGTCGGCACCGGCAGCTCGCCATACTCGTAGAGATGCGGCCCGGTGACCTCGCTGACCGCCGCGGCAAAGCCCGCCGTCGACCAGAGGTCGATCAGCGCCGACTGCCGTCGTCCGGTGACGCGCTCGGCATGGCGAAGCGGATTGAGCTGCATGGGGGCAGGTTGCGTCTGACTGAATTGAGTGACGCATTTTTTAGCACCGTTCCGCAGGGCTGGCCACCGCAGGACCAGCGTTCGCTACCGCAGCAATCGGTCTGGCGCTACGATGAGAGGATCGCCGCTGCATTTGGGCCTCATGGTTCGAGACGGCGCGCGGTTCTTTGTTTGTCGTTCCCAGGTGCTGACGGGCGCGCGCCTCCTCACCATGAGGATGAAGCGTTGACGTGGCGCTGCATCGCTGACCATGAACATGACGAGATCCATCCCCTAATCCTGAGGAGCTTGGCGCAGCCAAGCGTCTCGAAGGACGAGGCCCGTGGCCGTTCCCACCAAACAACGCTCACTACCAAACAAAAGGGCGCCCCGTGAGGGACGCCCTGGTGTCGTCTCCGCCGATCGTTCGGGCTGTTAGCCCGAGTAGTACATGTCGAACTCGACCGGGTGCGGGGTCATTTCGAAGCGCTCGACTTCGGTCATCTTCAGCGCGATGTAGCTGTCGATGAAGTCGTCGTCGAACACGCCGCCGGCTTTCAGGAAGGCGCGGTCCTTGTCGAGGTTCTCGAGCGCCTCGCGGAGCGAACCGCAGACGGTCGGGATCTGCTTCAGTTCTTCCTTCGGCAGGTCGTAGAGGTCCTTGTCCATCGCCGGGCCCGGATCCAGCTTGTTCTTCACGCCGTCGAGGCCGGCCATCAGCATCGCGGCGAAGCCGAGATACGGATTGGCGAGCGGATCGGGGAAGCGGACCTCGACGCGCTTGGCCTTCGGCGAGGAGGTGTAGGGGATGCGGCACGAGGCCGAGCGGTTGCGCGCGGAGTAGGCGAGCAGCACCGGCGCCTCATAGCCCGGGACCAGACGCTTGTAGGAGTTGGTCGACGGGTTGGTGAAGGCGTTGATGGCCTTGGCGTGCTTGATGATGCCGGCGATGTAGGACAGGCAGGTCTCCGACAGGTCGGAGTACTTGTTGCCCGCGAACACCGGCTTGCCGTCCTTCCAGATCGACTGGTGGACGTGCATGCCCGAGCCGTTGTCGCCATAGACCGGCTTCGGCATGAAGGTGGCGGTCTTGCCGTAGATGTGCGCGACCTGGTGGATGCAGTACTTGTAGATCTGCATCTGGTCGGCCATCAGCGTCAGCGTGTCGAACTTCATGCCGAGCTCGTGCTGGGCGGAAGCGACCTCGTGATGGTGCTTCTCGACCTTGACGCCCATGCGGGCCATCGCGCCGAGCATCTCCGAGCGCATGTCCTGCACCGAATCCTGCGGCGGCACCGGGAAGTAGCCGGCCTTGGTGCGGATGCGGTGGCCGAGATTGCCGCCCTCATACTCGGTGTCGGAGTTGGTCGGCAGCTCCGAGGAGTCCAGGCGGAAGCCGGTGTTGTAGGGCGAGGAGCTGTAGCGCACGTCGTCGAACACGAAGAACTCGGCTTCGGGGCCGACGAACACGGTGTCGCCCACGCCCATCGACTTCACCATGGCCTCGGCCTTCTTGGCGATGCCGCGGGGGTCGCGGTTGTACGGCTCGCCGGTGGTCGGCTCGAGCACGTCGCAGGTGATGATCATGGTGGTTTCGGCGAAGAACGGATCGATCGTCGCGGTCACCGGGTCGGGCATCAGGCACATGTCGGACTCGTTGATCGCCTTCCAGCCGGCGATCGAGGAGCCGTCGAACATGGTGCCTTCGGCGAAAATGTCTTCGTCGATCATGCTGACGTCGAAGGTGACGTGCTGCCACTTGCCCCGCGGATCGGTGAAGCGGAGGTCGACGTATTTGACGTCATTGTCTTTGATTGCCTTCAAGACGTCCTTGGCGGTCTTCATGAATACCCCTCTTGGCTGAAACGTCACGGCCCGGCGCGGGACGGCGTCCGCGGGTCATGCTCCATTAGCCTCGCCGGGGGGCCAAGACAATATCGGAAAACGCCAAAAAGGCCGCATGCAGATGCCTCTTAGAGGACATCTGAGCTGCCGTGGCCGCTGCTGCGCAGCGTCTATTCCTCAACGGGCGCCTGGAGCGAAACCGTCGTTCCAGGCCGCCCGCGCCGGGCTAGATCGCGTCCAGCCCCGATTCTCCGGTCCTGATGCGGATGGCTTCCTCGATGTTGGACACGAAAATCTTGCCGTCGCCGATGCGACCGGTCTGCGCCGCGCGGCGGATCGCCTCGATCGCGCGCTCGACCAGGTCGTCGCCGATCACGATCTCGATCTTCACCTTGGGCAGAAAGTCGACAATGTATTCGGCACCGCGATACAGCTCGGCATGGCCCTTCTGGCGGCCGAAGCCCTTGGCCTCGGTGACGGTAATGCCCTGAAGCCCGACTTCCTGAAGCGCCTCCTTCACCTCGTCCAGCTTGAACGGCTTGATGATGGCTTCGATTTTCTTCACTGAGCGCCTCCCGGGCATTCCGCTATAAAACACAGTTGGGTCATCGTCAGGCTGCGCGCCCCGCGCAGGTCGTTCGATCATTCCTCGACCGGCCCTGACGCTCTCCAGCGGAGGCCAGTGATTGACAGCCCGTCTTGCCCCGTGCCGAAGTGGCTCCACAAAAGCAGGGTCTATGCCAAGTCGTTCACGCGCCTGAATCGCGCTGATATCCCGGACTTTCGTGCGAGCCCGACGATTCCCCTTCAGAAGGTGTAGAATATCGAAGCCTGAGAATTAGGCAAACAGGGCATAAGTTGTGCAGTTGAGGGGCTCCCGGCCATGCGATGGCTGAAATGCCCAGGGAACAGGCGGCGTTGCCCGTTTTGCGTGACCTGTCGACTCCATCGCGCGCTTGGAAGTTGCCGACAGGCGCGGCAATAGAGGAACGGGATTCGACGGCGGCCAAGGCCGAGGGACGGATGCGCCAAGCGGCGTGCGAGGCAGCCTTGGGAGCAGCCTTGGGAGCAGCCTTGGACGCGGACTTGGGACGTGACACAGCCGCGCGATGCCGCGGCTGGGGATATGAGTAACGATGGACATTCTGACCACGAGTGAAATGGAGCGGGCCGACCGGCTGACGATCGCGGCGGGCACGCCGGGATTTTCGCTGATGCTGAGTGCCGGTCAGGCGGTCGCCGAGGCGGCGATGGACCTGGTCGAGGCCGGTCCGATCGTCGTCGTGTGCGGGCCGGGCAACAATGGCGGCGACGGTTTCGTGGCCGCGGCCGAGCTCGCGGCGCAGGGGCGCGAGGTCTCGGTGATCCTGATGTGCGAGCGCGATGCGCTGCACGGGGACGCGGCCTCCGCGGCCAAGGGCTGGAAATTCCCGGTGCTGCCGTTCACGCCGCAGGCGATCGGCAAGCCGGCGCTGATCATCGATGCGCTGTTCGGCGCCGGGCTGAGCCGGCCGATCACGGGCGAGCCACATGACGTGATCGCGGCGATCAACGCCAATGGCGCGCCGGTGCTCGCGGTCGATCTGCCGAGCGGCATCAACGGCACCACCGGCGCGGTGATGGGCATCGCGGTCCGCGCGACGGAGACCGTGACCTTCTTCCGCAAGAAGCCGGCGCATCTGCTGCTGCCTGGCCGGCAGCATTGCGGACGGGTTCGGCTCGCCGATATCGGCATCGATGCCCAGGTGCTCGACGAGATCAGGCCGCAGGCGTTCGAGAACGATCCGGAGCTGTGGCACGGCCGCTTTCCCGTGCCTCGCATCGACGGCCACAAATATGCGCGCGGCCATGTGCTCGCGGTGTCCGGCGACGTCACCGCGACCGGCGCGTCGCGCATGGCGGCGCGCGCCGCGCTGCGCGCCGGCGCGGGACTGGTCACGCTGGCCTCGCCCCGGGACGCGCTCGCGGTGAATGCCACGGCGTTGACCGCGGTGATGGTGCGGGCCGCCGACACCGCCATCGAATTCGGCGAACTGCTCGGCGACAAGCGCTACAACACCTGCATCATTGGTCCGGGCACCGGCGTCAGCGAGCGGACGCGCGACCTGGTGTTCACGGCGCTGTCGGCGCAGCGCCATCTGGTGCTGGATGCGGACGCGCTGACGAGCTTTGCCGATGCGCCGTCGCGGCTGTTCGAGCAGATCAAGACCGCGCCGGAAGCGCAGATCGTGCTGACGCCGCATGAGGGCGAATTCCCGCGGCTGTTCTCGGACCTCAGCAACAAATATCCGGGACGTTCCAAGCTCGAGCGTGTGCGCGACGCGGCCGCGCGCTGCGGCGCCGTGGTGCTTCTGAAGGGGGCCGATACCACCGTCGCCGCACCGGACGGACGTGCCGCGATCGCCGCCAATGCGCCGCCCTGGCTGGCCACCGCCGGCGCCGGCGACGTGCTCGCCGGCATCATCGCGGGCCTGCTGGCTCAGGGCGTACCGGCGTTCGAGGCGGCCAGCATCGGCGTGTGGATGCATGGCGAGGCCGGCAGCGAAGCGGGGCCGGGGCTGATCGCGGAGGACCTGACGGAGACGCTGCCGGCGGTGTTTCGAAGGCTCTATGATCGATTCGGGATTGAGTACTGAGGACAGCGAGCCGTCACGTCAGCAACAATTGTCATGCCCGCGCAGGCGGGCATCCAGTACGCCGCGGCCTGTCGATTAGATCAAAGACGTCCCGGCGTACTGGCTCGCCCGGTCAAGCCGGGCGATGACGGTTGTGGGTGTAGTCACGTCCGCGCGTCTCGCGCGCATTCTAGTGCTTGCTCACGTTACCTGATACTTCGCCACCGCGCTCTCGTTCCACGCGAGCCCGAGGCCCGGGCCTTTCGCGGTGACCTTGCCGTCGACCACCTGCAACGGCTCCGCAAGGATGGCGCCGGCGAGATCCAGCACCTCGAGGAGGTGCGCGGTCGGTGTCACCGCCAGCACATGCGCGCTCGCCTCGGGCAGGATGTGGCTCGACATCGGGATCGAGGCGGCATCGGCTTGCCCCGCGACGTTGAGCCAGCCGGTGATGCCGCCGACCTTCATCAAATCGGGCATGATGAAGTCGGAGGCGCCGGCCGCGATTGCTTCCGCAAAGCCGCGCGGAAACCACCAGTTCTCGCCGGCCTGGATCGGAATCTCGGAGCGCTCGCGGACGGCGGCGTGGCCGGACAGATTTTCCTGCGGCACCGGCTCCTCGATCCAGGTCAGGTCGTAATCGGCCAGCCGCGCGATTCTGCTCGTGGCTTCCGCGGGATCGAGCGATTGGTTGAAGTCGAGCATCAGCGCGATGTCCGGGCCGAGCAGGGCGCGCAGGCCCTTGATCATGGCCTCGTCGGTGGCGAGGTCGCCATGGCCGCCCTTGGTCTTGATGGCACGGAAGCCGTGCTCGTCGCGCGCGGTGCGCAGGGTGCGCTCGTCGTCCCTGGCGTCGAGCACGCCGTAGCTGTCATAGGCCGGGATCGGACGGGGCGCGCCGCCGAGCAGGGCGGCGACCGGCTTGTTCGCGATCTGGCCGAGTGCGTCCCAGAACGCCATGTCGAGACCCGAAACGGCCATGCCGACCAGGCCCTGCCAGCCGAGCAGGCGGAATTTGGCGTCCATCGCCTTCATGAGGTCGAACGGCACCAGCGGCTTGCCGGCGAGCTCCCGGCCGATCTCCTCGACCAGGTGCACCAGCGGCTTCAGTGCGAGTCTGGTGTAGGCGAACAGGTAAGAGTGCCCCGTAACCCCCTGATCGGTCGTGACGTCGATCAGCACCAGCGGACCGGTGTCGATGACGCCGAAGGCGTTGCGCAGCGGGCGCTTCATCGGGGTCACGACGGCGCGCGCGGTCACGCCGGTGATGGCGGCTGTGGTCATGGGAGTTCTCCCTGGTTCGTTTCCTCAAGCGATCTCATACCACCGCAACAGCCGCGGCGCTGCCCAGTTCGCGGCCATGCTCTCCAGCAGGAACCGTCCGGACTGTTGGGCGAGAAACGCGATGCGCTGGGTCTGGCCGGCTTCGAGCGCCAAGGTGTCGAGCCAATAGGGCTTCCAGCCGTCGTCGAGCCGGTCGAGCAACCGGAATGGCTGGCCGTGCAGATGGACCACATTGGTGCCGCTGGTCTTGTTCGCCAACGCGAGCACGACGACGCGGCCGGCCTTGGCCTGGAAGGCAGGCGCACTCGTCGCGCTGAACTGCACCGCCGGGCGCCAGTCGGGGCCGTCGAGCGCGAGGTCCACGCGCACGGCCTTTCCCAGATCGAGCTTGTCCGGCAGGCCGTTCGCGGGGAGCGGCGGCGCCGGCGGCAGCGGCGCAGCCCGCAGCGGTGGCTCGCCCGACGGCGCGAGCCGGGCGAGGGGGCGCGCGGCTGTGCCGTCATGAAGCAGGACCTGGAGCGGCGCCTTGGCGGCGGGCATGTCGATGAACACGTCGGTGCGGCCGCCGGGCGGCAGCACCACGGCGCCGTTGCGGGCGAGGAACGGTTCGGCCGGCTGGCTGTCGATCGCCATGACCCGGACCGCGTCGAGGTCGGCGATTTTGATCGCGATCACAGCGCGATGGCAGCCATTGATGATGCGGAGCCTGACCCGCGCATGGGTCCGCAGCGCGATCTCCGGCTGGATCTGGCCGTTGACGGCGTAGACCAGCTCGGCGTCCTTTGCCTCGGTGCCCGGCGCCAGCGCGTTTCCGTCCGGCCTCAGCCGGAAGTCCTCCACCAGGAAAATCTCGTCGCGGTCGACAGTTACGGGCTGGGCCTCATCGACGATGACAGGTAGCGGCCGGATCGGGAGAGCCGCATGATCGGCCAGCAGCCGCACGTCGAGCAGGCCGGTGCCGGCCCGTGCCGCGGTCGCGGCGATGCTGGTCCGGCCGCCGGGCCCGACCGCCGGCTGCCCCAGCAGCGGGGCGGGCAGAGCGAGGCCGCGGCCGGCAAGGGCCGCTGCGACGGACAGCCCGTTCGAAAAGCCGAGGTCGAGTGCCGCGTCACGGGCAAGCCGGACCAGCGGGGCGGGGGCCGTCAGCCGCCAGAGCTGGCTGGGCGCGCGGCCCGGGCCGAGCGCAAGAGATTCGGCGCGGGCCTCCAGCGCCAGCCCGATCCGGCTCGCGGCCACCGCGGGCCTGCCGAGCGATGCGGTCAGCCCTGCCGCGAGGCCTTCAAGCAGCGTCCTGCGGCTGATCCTCTCCACAGGCTGCCTCATGCGGCAAAACATCGTGCGATGAGGGGGATGCGGATCATGTGGTTTTCCCTTATGTGTGCGTCCGACACGGTCGATCGGCCGGCCTGTGGTGCTGTCGCCAGCCCATTTTTTTGCTGCGGACGGTTTCGCGCGTGGTATAAGCCGCGCCGCCCGCGGCACCGCGGCCGGGTTATCGATGCAGTTCACGCGGGCGTGGCGGAACTGGTAGACGCGCTGGATTTAGGTTCCAGTGACGAAAGTTGTGGGGGTTCGAGTCCCTCCGCCCGCACCAAGCGCTGCTCTGGCGTTTGCCCCAAGTTTTACCGGCGACCCCGCTGTCTCGCAAAGAGAAAGCGGGCCGCCGACCCACCCGGCGCAAGGCGTTTTGCCGCGCGTCGTCCACAATTGAGTCAGGTGTGTCCGGATCGCAAGGGTTCGGACCGTAGCGGAAGAAGATTGGCGCCATGCAGGTCACAGAAACCTTGTCGGAAGGCTTGAAGCACGAGTTCCAGATCAGCGTTCCGGCGGCGGATCTTGACGCCAAGGCGGACGCCAAGCTGGTCGATCTGAAGGACAAGGTCCGCATCAACGGCTTCCGCCCCGGCAAGGTGCCGGTGGCGCACCTGAAGAAGATCTACGGCAAGTCGGTCATGGCCGAGACCATCGACCAGACCATCCGCGACACCAACACCCAGATCTTCACCGAGCGCGGCTTCCGCCTGGCCACCGAGCCGAAGGTGACGATGCCGACGGAAGAGGCCGAGGTTGAGAAGATCCTCGCCGGCCAGACCGACCTGACCTACACCGTCGCGATCGAGGTCGTTCCCGCCATCGCGCTTGCCGACTTCAAGACCTTCACCGTCGAGAAGCCGGTCGCCGACATCACAGACGCCGACGTCGACGAGGCCATCAAGCGCCTGGCCGACGCCAACCGCAGCTACGCCGCCAAGGCCGAGGGTGCGAAGGCCGAGAGCGGCGATCGCGTGAAGATCAACTTCAAGGGCACCATCGACGGCGTCGCCTTCGACGGCGGCACCGGCGAGGGCATCGATGTCGTGATCGGCTCGAACACCTTCATCCCGGGCTTCGAGGATCAGCTGGTCGGCGTGGGTGTCGGCGAGACCCGCACGCTGAAGGTCACGTTCCCGACCAACTATCTCAACAACGAGCTCGCCGGTAAGGCCGCCGAGTTCGAGACCACCGCGACCGCCATCGAGGCGCCGGAGGACAAGGTCGTCGACGACGAATTCGCCAAGACGCTGGGCCTCGAATCGCTCGACAAGCTGAAGGAGCTGATGCGCGACCGGCTGGCCGGCGAGTTCAGCCAGGCGACCCGCCAGCGCGTCAAGCGCGCGCTGCTCGACCGCCTCGACGAGACCCACAAGTTCGATGCGCCGCCGTCGCTGATCGACGAGGAGTTCAACCTGATGTGGAACTCGGTCCAGGCCGAGATGAAGTCGAGCGGCAAGACCTTCGCCGACGAGAACACCACCGAGGACAAGGCGAAGGAAGAGTACCGCACCATTGCCGACCGTCGCGTCCGTCTCGGCCTCGTGCTGTCGGAGATCGGCGAGAAGAACAAGATCACCGTGACCGACGACGAGGTCAGCCGCGCCGTGATCGAGCGTGCGCGCTCGATGCCTGGCCGCGAGAAGGAGGTTTGGGACTTCTACCGCAGCAACCCGCAGGCGCTCGCTCAGCTGCGCGCGCCGATCTACGAGGACAAGGTCGTCGACTTCATCCTCGAGCTCGCGAACGTCACCGAGAAGAAGGTGTCCAAGGACGAGCTGTTCAAAGACGACGAGAACGACAAGGCGGCCTGATCGGGCCACCGTTCGTCGGGTTTGCGACATCAGCGCATGATTAAGGTTGACCGGCGAAAGCGCCGGTCAACCCGGTTCCGGCGCTGGTCGCCGCGGCGGGAATCAGCTTCAACAGGGCAACGACCTCGCTTGCGGTTGGCCCGGGGCCCGGTCTTGTCACCGGGAAATTGGTCCATATCTGTGGGCTCGGTCTTGAAGTTCTGCATCACGGGACATTCGTCCGTCGCTGCTCGTTGAATGAGCCTCACCTGCGGCGGCCGGTCGTCTCAACTGCTGGTCCAACCTCTGGGTGATTCATGCGCGATCCCGTCGAAACCTATATGAACCTTGTGCCCATGGTGGTCGAACAGACCAACCGCGGTGAACGCGCCTACGACATCTTCTCGCGCCTCCTGAAGGAGCGCATCATCTTCGTGACCGGCCCGGTCGAGGACGGCATGGCGACCCTGATCGTCGCCCAGCTCCTGTTCCTCGAGGCCGAGAACCCGAAGAAGGAGATCGCGATGTACATCAACTCGCCGGGTGGCGTTGTGACGTCGGGTCTCGCGATCTACGACACGATGCAGTTCATCCGTCCGGCGGTGTCGACGCTGTGCACGGGTCAGGCGGCCTCGATGGGCTCGTTGCTGCTCTGCGCCGGCCACAAGGACATGCGCTTCTCGCTGCCGAACTCGCGCATCATGGTGCATCAGCCGTCCGGCGGCTTCCAGGGCCAGGCGACCGACATCATGCTGCATGCCCAGGAGATCCTGAGCCTCAAGAAGCGGCTCAACGAGATCTACGTCAAGCACACCGGGCAGCCCTACAAGGCGATCGAGGATGCGCTGGAACGCGACAAATTCCTCACGGCGGAAGCCGCCCAGGAGTTCGGGCTCATCGACAAGGTGCTCGACAAGCGGCCGGAAGATCCGGCGGCGATGGGCAAGTGAGCCAGGAATGAGCGAGCCGGGGCCCCTGGATCGGGCCCCGGAGACTGACGGCATCACTGCTGCCGGCCTCGGCTGGCAGCGGTATCGAGGTGGGTCCTAAAAGGGCCGCAACCCTGCCGTGCGACGGGCAAACAGGCGTGGCAAACACGCAACGTTCGGCCGATTTCGCGTGTTCTTACCGTGTCAAGCCTCAAAATCACGGTAATGTCACGGTCTAGGGTCTGTGCTCCGATTAGCGAATTCTTGATAGTCGGATGACAGCATGATTGGCTAGAGTGTCCAGTTATGGATCGTGGGGGATTCGCAGAAGTCGTGGATCGCACGGCAGGTGAAGAACAAGGTCTTAATTTTGGTACGAAATTTGCTCTTTCACCACACTGGTCCGGCCCGCGCCGGATCGGAAAGAACGAGCGGACAAGAGCGAACCGCGGACGGAGACAGGAATGACTAAGGTCGGTACGGGCGACGCCAAGAACACGCTATACTGCTCGTTCTGCGGCAAGAGCCAGCACGAAGTCCGCAAGCTGATCGCAGGTCCAACCGTCTTCATCTGCGACGAGTGCGTCGAACTCTGCATGGATATCATCCGCGAGGAGAACAAGTCCTCGCTGGTCAAGTCGCGTGACGGCATTCCGACGCCGAAGGAAATCTGCAAGGTTCTCGACGACTACGTGATCGGTCAGAACCATGCGAAGAAGGTGCTGTCGGTCGCCGTTCACAACCACTACAAGCGCCTCAACCATCAGACCAAGCACTCGGACGTCGAGCTCGCGAAGTCGAACATCCTGCTGATCGGTCCGACCGGTTCGGGCAAGACGCTGCTCGCGCAGACGCTCGCCCGCATCCTCGACGTGCCGTTCACGATGGCCGACGCGACGACGCTGACCGAGGCCGGCTATGTGGGTGAGGACGTCGAGAACATCATCCTGAAGCTGTTGCAAGCCGCCGACTACAATGTCGAGCGGGCGCAGCGTGGCATTGTCTACATCGACGAAATCGACAAGATCAGTCGCAAGTCGGACAATCCCTCGATCACCCGCGACGTGTCGGGCGAGGGCGTCCAGCAGGCGCTGCTCAAGATCATGGAAGGCACGGTTGCGTCGGTCCCGCCGCAGGGCGGCCGCAAGCATCCGCAGCAGGAGTTCCTGCAGGTCGACACCACCAACATCCTGTTCATCTGCGGTGGTGCGTTCTCCGGTCTCGAGAAGATCATCTCCTCGCGCGGCCGGTCGACCTCGATCGGCTTCGCGGCCCAGGTGCTGGCGCCGGAAGATCGCCGCACCGGCGAGATCTTCCGTCACGTCGAGCCTGAGGATCTCTTGAAGTACGGCCTGATCCCCGAGTTCGTCGGCCGTCTGCCGGTCGTGGCGACGCTCGAGGATCTCGACGAGAACTCGCTGAAGAAGATCCTGACCGAGCCGAAGAACGCGCTGGTGAAGCAGTATCAGCGGCTGTTCGAGATGGAGAACATCGAGCTGACCTTCGCCGACGAGGCGCTGGGTGCGGTGTCGCGCAAGGCGATCGAGCGCAAGACTGGCGCACGTGGTCTGCGGTCGATCCTCGAGAGCATCCTGCTCGAGACGATGTTCGACCTGCCGGGTCTCGAAGGCGTCGAGGAAGTGGTCATCTCGCGCGAGGTGGTCGAAGGCACCGCCCGCCCGCTCTACATCTACGCCGATCGCTCCGATCGTGCGGTGGAAAGCAGCGCCAGCGCGTGATCCGCGCTGGTACGAGAGACAGAACACCTCGATTGATCGGATCAGCGACTGCCGCGGACACTGTGTCCGCGGCATCGCAGCGTTTGCGTAACCCGCCGCGTAAAGCCATTTTTGGCGGGCGTTTACCGATACTTGACACCCCCCGGGTCGATAGCCACCTAATGTCGCGTGGCGATACAAATCTCAATCCCGGGATTCGCCTCACCAAACGATCCGAAATAAGCGGGCGATATCGACGCGTCAGTGAAGTCCGGATCAGATCGCACCTTGTGGCGGTTGCGCACGATGGCGGACTGCGTGCAAGGGGGCTAAACAAAAGGAACAGGCCATGACGACCCCTAAACCCCGGCCGACCATCGTTTACGGCGAGAGCCACGCCTATCCGGTGCTTCCGCTCCGCGACATCGTCGTCTTCCCGCACAACATCGTTCCGCTGTTCGTCGGCCGCGAGAAATCCATCCGCGCCCTCGAAGAGGTGATGAAGAACGACGCGCTGGTGATGCTGGCGACGCAGAAGAACGCGTCCGACGATGATCCAGCTCCGGATGCAATCTACGAGACCGGGACGCTCGCCAGCGTGCTGCAACTCCTGAAGCTGCCCGACGGCACCGTGAAGGTGCTGGTCGAGGGCCTGGAGCGCGCGCGCGTCGAGAAGTACACCGATCGCGCCGACTACTACGAAGCCACTGCCGTGGCGCTCGAGGACACCGATGCCAAGTCGGTCGAAGCCGAAGCGCTGGGCCGCTCGGTCGTGTCGGACTTCGAGAGCTATGTGAAGCTGAACAAGAAGATCTCGGCTGAGGTCGTCGGCGTCGTTCAGTCGATCACCGATTTCGGCAAGCTGGCCGACACCGTCGCTTCGCATCTCGCCGTCAAGATCGCCGATCGCCAGGGCATCCTGGAGACGCTGTCCGTCACCACGCGCCTGGAGAAGGTGCTGGGCCTGATGGAGAGCGAGATCTCGGTGCTGCAGGTCGAGAAGCGCATCCGCTCGCGCGTCAAGCGCCAGATGGAGAAGACCCAGCGCGAGTACTACCTGAATGAGCAGATGAAGGCCATTCAGAAGGAGCTGGGTGACGAGGACGGCCGCGACGAGCTCGCCGATCTGGAAGAGCGCATCAACAAGACCAAGCTCTCCAAGGAAGCGCGCGAGAAGGCCCAGCACGAGTTGAAGAAGCTGCGCCAGATGTCGCCGATGTCCGCGGAAGCGACCGTCGTGCGCAACTACCTGGATTGGCTGCTGTCGATTCCGTGGAACAAGAAGTCCAAGGTGAAGAAGGATCTGGAGGCCGCGCAGGCGGTTCTGGATGCGGATCACTATGGTCTGGAGAAGGTCAAGGACCGCATCGTTGAGTACCTGGCGGTGCAGTCGCGCGCCAACAAGCTGACCGGCCCGATCCTGTGCCTGGTCGGGCCTCCCGGCGTCGGCAAGACCTCGCTCGGCAAGTCGATCGCGAAGGCCACCGGCCGCGAGTTCGTTCGCGTGTCGCTGGGCGGCGTGCGCGACGAGGCGGAGATCCGCGGTCACCGCCGGACCTATATCGGCTCGATGCCCGGCAAGATCATCCAGTCGATGCGCAAGGCCAAGACCTCGAATCCGCTGTTCCTGCTGGACGAGATCGACAAGATGGGCTCGGACTTCCGGGGTGACCCGTCGTCGGCGCTGCTGGAGGTCCTGGACCCCGAGCAGAACACGACGTTCAACGATCACTATCTGGAAGTCGACTACGACCTGTCGAACGTCATGTTCATCACGACCGCGAATACGCTCAATATTCCCGGCCCGCTGATGGACCGCATGGAGATCATCCGCATCGCGGGCTACACCGAGACCGAGAAGGTCGAGATCGCCCGCAAGCACCTGATCCCCAGCGCGATCTCCAAGCACGGCCTGGACTCGAAGGAGTGGTCGATCGACGACGACGCGCTGCTGCTCGTGATCCGGCGCTACACCCGCGAGGCGGGCGTGCGTAATTTGGAGCGTGAGATTTCGACACTGGCCCGCAAGGCCGTGAAGGAGCTCATGATCTCCAAGAAGAAGTCGGTGAAGATCACCGAGAAGACCGTCGAGGAATTCTTGGGTGTTCCGAAGTACCGCTTCGGCGAGATCGAGAGCGACGACCAGGTCGGCATCGTGACAGGTCTCGCCTGGACCGATGTCGGTGGTGAGCTGCTGACGATCGAAGGCGTCATGATGCCCGGCAAGGGCAAGATGACGGTGACGGGCAATCTGCGCGACGTCATGAAGGAGTCGATCTCGGCGGCGGCCTCGTTCGTCCGCTCCAGGGCGATCAACTACGGCATCGAGCCGCCGTTGTTCGACCGGCGTGACATCCACGTCCACGTGCCGGAGGGGGCGACCCCGAAGGACGGCCCCTCGGCCGGCGTGGCCATGGCGACGACGATCATCTCGGTGATGACCGGCATCCCGGTTCGTCACGACGTCGCGATGACTGGCGAGATCACCCTGCGTGGTCGCGTGCTGCCGATCGGCGGTCTGAAGGAGAAGCTGCTGGCTGCCGCTCGCGGCGGCATCAAGACGGTGCTGATCCCCGAGGACAACGCCAAGGATCTCACGGAGATTTCCGATGCGATCAAGGGCGGCATGGAGATCATCCCGGTCTCCCGTCTCGACGAGGTCGTTGCCCGGGCCCTGGTCCGCAAGCCGGTGCCGATCGTCTGGGAAGAGGACACCAAGGTGCCCGTGAAGGCCGATGGCGACGAAGCCGCCGGCGGCCTGACCGCCCACTGAGGCCAGAACAGATGCAAGGAAACGGCGCCCGATCGGGCGCCGTTTTCGTTTTGGGCTCGTTCCGTTGAATGGGTTGTCCTGATCGACAAAGCTGCCGCGGCTTTCCGGCCTGACGTGCGGTTCCGGCGTTGATTGCGTCCCGGGCAGGGGGTAAAGAGGCGCAGCGCGACGGGCCTGCACGGCATGGCTGGACAGGATACCCGATCGGCTGCAGGACGGGCGGTTAGCTCAGCTGGTTAGAGCATCTCGTTTACACCGAGAGGGTCGGGAGTTCGAATCTCTCACCGCCTACCACCTCACCGCAGGCAAGCTTCCCATCGAGTCTCGCCGGGGCCGACCGGCGCGGAACGCTTTCGTCACATGCAAGAGGCCGCGCTCCGTTCGATGCCGAGCGGAGCCGTAAACGCCGTCGTCAAGTCAGCGCCCAGTGCCGTCCGCGTTGCGGCCCGCTTTCATTTGACGAAGGTGTTGGCCACGCGGCGAGACCGCAGGACGTAGGCAATCCAGATCGCCGCGCTGATCGCGGTGATCGCCAATTGTCCTGCATTGATCGATTCGCGGCTGAGGAAATCCGTCATCGCTCGATCAAGTGAGATCGCCAGAATGGCGGCGATCGCCAGCACGTCCAGGAGCGGCACGACGACAGTGAACAGCATCTCGGCAATGAAGAAGCGCGGAAAGCTCCGTGCGTGCTTGAACATCAGGATCGTGGTGTAGGCCGAGAAGGCGAGCAACGCGAGGCTCAGCGCGATCTCGCCCCAGATCATGGCCGGAAAGCGGGTCCATACCTCATCGCGGATGGATCGAACGTAGTCGGCAAGGCTGATCAGGTACCGGATGGGGCCGAGCACCTGTCCGATGGCAACGAGCACGAGCCAGCCTCCGATTCCGTGCGGTTGGGCCCTGACGTTCTTGAACGCGATCGCCTCCTCGGCGGTCACAACGGGCTCGCGCGTTTCGGGGGAGGGCGCCGAGGAGCCCTGCAGCGGCGGTCGTTGAAACAACTGACCTGCGACCTCGCCGACTTCGCGGACCGGCTTCCACTTGTCGAAGCCCTGTCGCCAGATCAGCACCGGCCGAGGGTCGGCAAGACATTCCAGCACCGAGATCAGTTTGGCGAGCGAGACCGGACCATTCGGTTGATTGCCCTCGGAATAGTACCAGATATCCGTCATGCAGCGCCCCCGCGTTGCACCATTGTAGCGCTCGGGTCTTGGTCGTCACGATGGAAACGATCGGCCAAAGCGAGGTTTTTTGCTGGCATTGAGACAGCCCAAGGCCGTTGGAGCCGCGCCTCCGCTCTGCCCCCCCGGTGAATGAGGGCGCCTGAAATTCCCATGGCGATCGTCGGCCGTTCGGCTACGCTGCATCCTCGAACGTCACACGTGGTTGGGCTCATGACCGACTTTCTGCGTCACTGCACCGGCGGACACGAACGCATCATCGCGGCAGGAAGCGACCTGCTGCAGGAGGGGCACAGCACCGGGCATCTCTACATCCTGCTGGACGGGCGGCTGGAGGTGATCAAGGCCGGCGCTACGGTGGCCGTTGTCTCGGAGCCGGGCGCGCTGTTCGGCGAGATGTCGCTGCTGCTGGAGCAGGCGCATACGGCGACCGTTCGCGCGCTCATCGACAGCCGGATCTACGAGATCCTGGATGCGCAGCGCTTCCTGACCGAAAATCCCGAGGCGACCTTGTGGATCGCACGCATGCTGGCGCAGCGGCTCAACGTCGCCAACACCTATCTCGCCGACCTCAAGCGGCAATATGCCGGGCACGGCACGCATCTTTCGATGGTCGGCGACGTCCTGCAGAGCATGATCAACCTGCCGCCGCAGCAGGTCTCGCCAGGAACGGATCTGGAATCCGACCCACGGCTCTGAGCCATTCCGGCGGCTCGGCGACCGGCTGCGCCGGCCGCCGCAGCGGTGCGGCGAGATCGATCCATTCGGCATGGCCGGCGGCCAGCCAGTAGGCGCGCGCCGCGTTGGTCTCGATCACGATGTAGGTCGGGGGACGTCCGGGCTGCAGGCCGGTGTTGAACACCCAGGTCGCGCCGAGCCGGTCGAACCATGAGCCATTGCCGATGAAGGGCGACTGATGGACGTGGCCCGAGATCACCATGGACGGTTGGTGACGTTCGATCCAGCCGACGAGCTCGGCGTCGCCGAAGAAACGTTTGCCGCCCCAGCTCACCGGCGAGTTCGCCGGCGGCGCGTGGTGGACCCAGATCCAGCGGGCCGCCGTCCGCTGCGCGGCATTGGTGAGCTGGCGCTCGATCCTCGCCTTCACCAGCGGACCATCCCACCACGGGCAGATCGTGAACAGCGTGTCGTCGATCAGGAGATCGTCGCCATCGGCGGCAATTCCGAGCTCGTGGAGGGTCCCGATCCACGCCGCGATCTTCTCGCCATCGGCGCTGCGCTCTTCCAGATCGTGGTTGCCCGAGCAGATCATCACGCGGGTCTTCGCCGCGAGCAGAGCGAGATACTTCTTCACCACGACGATCTGGGCGCGAATGTCGACGATCGAGGACAGGTCGAGCGCATCGCCCGCGAATACCACCGCATCGAAATGACCGGCGGCGGCGACCAGCCAGTCGAACTGCGGCAGCGCGTAGTGTAGGTCGGCAACGACGAGGCAGCGCATGAGATCTCCGATGCACTCAATGCAAATCAGAGACCATCGGTGCTTTCAAGACGGATGCGGGCCGGCGCCTGGTCAGCGCTGCTGCTGACGTGAGGGATAACGCGGCTGCGTCGGTCTCGTCTGGTAGGACGGGTAGCCGGGACTGTACGGCTCGGTCAGCGGCCGCGACGGGGTGATCGGCTGATTGAGCGGATCGGAGAACACCGGGTTCTGCCGCGTCGGCACCGGCGTGCCGCTGCGTCCGCCGGCGGCTTCGGCTTGGGCTACGGCTGCAAATGACAGCGCCGCTGCCACGAGCAGCAACAAGCGAGGATGTCCACTCATGATGGTCCTTTCTCACGGCCCGCCACGTGAATGCCCGATCGCGAGGCCCGTTCCACCGGTGATATGGAAACGATGTCGCACTCGGCAAAGCGCCACTGAGTAGGGCGGGCGCTGATCTGCGGTCGTGGCGAGCGGTACCCTCAATCATCGCGGATGGTCTCGACGGTGTGGTCAAGGCCCGGTGACATCTGTCCGTCGCGCCCTCGTGCCTTGACAGGCCGGGCCCCAGCATGCGCGATGCCGGCCTGTCATCATGTCATCGGGACGCATCATGTCATTGCCTCTTGGAGACGACCGCAACGCCGATCAGATCGCCTATTGGAACGGGCCGGGCGGCCAGCGCTGGTCCGATCGCCAGGAGGCGCAGGACGTCCTGCTCGCGCCGGTGTCGCAGATCCTGATCGACCGGATCGCCGCCGGACCCGGCGACCGTATCCTCGACGTCGGCTGCGGCTGCGGCGGTCTGGCGATTGCGCTCGCGGCGCAGGTTGTACCCGGCGGCCAGGTGCTCGGCATCGACATTTCCACTCCCATGCTGGAGCGCGCCCGCGCCGTGGCGCCGCCCGCGCTTCCGGTCGAGTTCGTGCTGGCCGATGCCACCGTGCATCCGTTCACGCCGGCGAGCTTCGACCTTCTGGTCTCGCGCTTCGGCGTGATGTTCTTTGCCGACCCCGTGACGTCGTTCGCCAACATGCGCCGCGCGCTCAAGCCCGGCGGCCGGATCGTGTTTGCCTGCTGGCGCGAGCCGAAAGCCAATCCCTGGATGATCGCGCCGCTGCAGGCGGTGTATCGCCACGTGCCCAAGCTTCCGGAGATGGCGCCGGAGGATCCGGGCCCGTTCGCCTTTGCTTCGGAGGAACGGGTGCGGCGGATCCTGGGGGAGGCCGGCTTCAACGATGTCGCGCTGCAGGCGCATGCGCTGTCGCTCGACATCGCCCGCGGCCAGGGGCTCGAGGCGGCCGTGCAGTCCGCCTTCGAGATCGGTCCGGCCAGCCGTGCTCTGGAGGGACATGATGAAACGACGCGGCAGGCTGCCCGGCAGTCGGTGCGTGACCTGCTGGCGCAGCATCTCCAGGGCGGCAGCGTCAGCCTGTCCGGCTCGATCTGGCTGGTGACGGCGCGGAACTGAGCGCCGCGCCGAAAGCGCTCAGCTGCGCTCTTCCCAGATCATCGCCAGATGGACGATGGTCTGCACGGCCTTCTCCATGTCCTGCACGCTGACCCATTCCAGCCGCGAATGGAAGGCGTGCTCGCCTGCGAAGATGTTGGGGCAGGGCAGGCCCATGAACGACAGCCGCGAGCCGTCGGTGCCGCCGCGAATCGAGGTCCTGACCGGCGTCAGTCCCGCGCGACGGATCGCGTCCTCGGCATAGGTCA
The DNA here is from genome assembly GCF_051168435.1 of Bradyrhizobium sp. HKCCYLR20261. Lineage (NCBI taxonomy): Bacteria > Pseudomonadati > Pseudomonadota > Alphaproteobacteria > Hyphomicrobiales > Nitrobacteraceae > Bradyrhizobium > Bradyrhizobium sp. HKCCYLR20261. Next base: position 459,801 of record NZ_JBNPUZ010000006.1, on the reverse strand, counting down.
CGATCTCCGGGTGGCGGTCGATCACTTCCTTCATGTTGCGGTACTGCGCCTTGACCTTCATCTCGTAGGTCGAGCGCGGATAGTCCTTCATCACGTCCTTGACGATGTCCTCGAGCAGCGCCTCCTTCTGGCGCAGGCCCTGCTCGCTGAAATCGCGGACGATGAAGTCGAGCCTGGCCTGCTCGAGCGCGCCGGAGATGCCGACCGGATGCAGGAAGCCTTCCTTGCCCTCGGTCGTTTCCGGCGAGCAGCTGTCCTTCGGCAGGCGCTCCACGATGGCGGACGCAATCTTGATGGCGTGCTCCATCTTGCCCTTGGCAAAGCCGGGGTGGGCGCTGACGCCGTTGATGATGATGGTGGCGCCGTCGGCGGAGAAGGTCTCGTCCTCGATGTGGCCGGCGGTCTCGCCATCCATGGTGTAGCCGAAATCGGCGCCGAGCTTCTTCAGGTCGACCCGATCGACGCCCCGGCCGATCTCCTCGTCGGGCGTGAACAGGATCTTGATCGTGCCGTGCTTGATCTCGGGGTGGCTGATGAGGAACTGCGCCGCGTCCATGATCTCGGCGATGCCGGCCTTGTTGTCGGCCCCGAGCAGGGTCGTGCCGTCCGTGGTGATGATGTCGCTGCCGATCTGCTGCTTGAGCGCCGGGTGTTCGGCCGCGCGAATGATCTGGCTGGAATCACCGGGCAGGGTGATGTCGCCGCCCTGGTAATTGCGCACGATCTGCGGCTTCACGTCGGCGCCCGAGCAATCCGGCGAGGTGTCCATGTGCGAGCAGAAGCAGATCACCGGCACGGTCTTGTCGGTGGTCGCGGGGATCGTGGCGTAGACATAGCCGTGGTCGTCGAGATGGGCGTCCGCCAGCCCCATCGCCTGCAGTTCGCCGGCGAGCAGCCGCCCGAGATTCTTCTGCTTCAGCGTCGACGGGCAGGTCGGCGAGCTCGGGTCCGACTGGGTGTCGATCACCACGTAGCGGAGGAAGCGCTCGGTGACGGAATAAGTATAGCTGCGGAACTGGTCTGACATGGGCACCACGATAGGACGAAGGAGGAATATTGTACCGCAATCGGTCCAGTAATATATCAGGCTGGCATACCAGATGACAGGGGATGCCGGCGATCTGCCGCCTGCGACTGCCCAAATAGAGGGACGAAGGCGGTCCCATTGAAGCCGGCTGCCTCGCATGATCCGACGAGACGTCGAGCCTGCTCGGTCGAACGATTCGGATATCGACTCTTTTCCCGATGGGCGGACCGGTTCGCCGCCGCCGTTGGGCAACTCACGTCTGACCGTCTTCATCTGGGCTGCCCGACTCCGGCAGCTCCGGCGAGGCTTGCGATCATGCTTTGGGGGCTGCCGCTTCGACGTGATCGGCGGCGGCTTGGCCGTTTTGGCGGTCTGAACGCCGTGCGGTCACATCTTGCGGCAGCTCGCTGCGTAGATCGCCGGCCGAACCCGGACCGCGGGCCGGCCTCGTCGTTGACCTCTGTGCAAGGACTTCTCACAAATCGGTTTCATTGTCCTTGACTTCGAAACATCGCCCCTTTAAGTCGCACTCCTCCGCGGGATTTCGCGATCACGCGGGAGTAGCTCAGTTGGTTAGAGCGCCGGCCTGTCACGCCGGAGGTCGCGGGTTCGAGCCCCGTCTCTCGCGCCATTTTCAATGGCTTAGCCCCCCCCTTACAGCATCATCTTCGTGTCCGGCTCGCGCTGTTGCGCGCAGCGATAAGTTGCGCCGTTTCGCTCTGGCGGGCAACGCAAAAGGCCGCCGAAGCGGCGGCCTGGACGTCACGGTTCGCTGATGCGGTGAGTGGTCAGCGCACCATCGAGTTCGCGGAACTGGTGACGACGACCGGCTTGCCCGCCTTCACGACATGCGCGGCGGTCTGGCTGTAGTCGACATTGGTGCGGGCAGCGATCCCGAAGGCGGTCACCGCAATGCCGGCCACCAGGGCCACCACGATGATCTTCAGATGGGTCGAACGGTCTGCGGAATGGAGCGAGTGGTTCATGTCGGCCTCCCGGCGTCTCAGAGCGCCACTTTGTTGGCCGTACTTCTACCTGCGGTTTGTTTCGATCCGGTTTCTTCGTTTCCTCAAAATGGTTTCATCGGTTGCAGCAGGCGCCGGGGCAATCGGCAGTAAGCAGCCAGGCGTCCGAGGATCCTGGCTGGGCCAGGCCGGTCGCGTCATCCGAGGCTTCGATCATGTGATCGGACAGCCCTGCAGACCAGACCTTCGAGCACTGCGTCGACCTTGATCGGGCGGCCCCACGCAACCATCTAGTCGATAGCGAAAGGCTATCGGACGATCGCCCTTCGGCCGGCGACGGGTCACCCGATTCGCGGCCCTCGCCACACGACATCGACCAGCCCGGAGCTTGCGCACACCGGCGTGCGTGTTTGGCGATCGCTGAGCAATTCAGCTTCCGTCCGCATCGCTGCGACACCGTAAAGCTGCGGGTCTGCGATGCCCGGCGCGAAGGTCTCCTGCCGCGGCTGCTTTTCCCTGTGTGTCCGGGTTTCCGCAATGTGGGGAGGGATGACGACGGCGAAGCGGCTCGTCTTGCGCGGCTTGGTGCGCTGCGCTAAGGCTTCGACCAATTCCAATGCAGCGAGTCTGCGGTTTGCACCGAAACCGCAGAGGAAAGTGGCGCCGATGACCGGCATCCTTCAGAACTATCTCCCCCTCGTGGTTTTCATAGGTGTCGCAGCCATCATCGGGGTGGTGCTGCTGATCGCGCCCTTCGTGGTCGCCTATCAGCAGCCCGATCCCGAAAAGCTCTCGGCCTACGAGTGCGGCTTCAATGCGTTCGACGACGCCCGCATGAAGTTCGACGTCCGCTTCTACCTTGTTGCCATCCTTTTCATCATCTTCGACCTCGAAGTTGCCTTCCTGTTTCCCTGGGCGGTCGCATTCGGCAAGCTCGGCGCGGCCGGCTTCTGGTCGATGCTGGTGTTCCTGGCCGTGCTGACGGTCGGGTTTGCCTACGAATGGAAGAAAGGCGCGCTTGAATGGGATTGAGCCCGACCCCGTCCTCCGGTCCGGTGATCGCACCGGCCCCCAAGGGCATTCTCGATCCCGCGACCGGCAGGCCTGTTGGTGCCAACGACCCCTATTTCCTCGAGGTCAAGCACGAGCTGTCGGACAAGGGATTCTTCGTTGCGACCGCTGACGATCTCATCACCTGGGCCCGCACCGGCTCCTTGATGTGGATGACGTTCGGCCTGGCCTGCTGCGCAGTCGAGATGATGCAGGTCTCGATGCCGCGCTACGACGTCGAGCGCTTCGGCTTCGCGCCGCGCGCCTCGCCGCGCCAGTCCGACGTGATGATCGTCGCGGGCACCCTGACCAACAAGATGGCGCCGGCGCTGCGCAAGGTCTACGACCAGATGCCGGAGCCGCGCTACGTCATCTCGATGGGCTCCTGCGCCAATGGCGGCGGCTACTACCACTATTCCTATTCGGTGGTCCGCGGCTGCGATCGCATCGTTCCCATTGACATCTACGTGCCTGGCTGCCCGCCGACCGCGGAAGCGCTGCTGTACGGTGTTCTGCTGTTGCAGAAGAAGATCCGTCGCACCGGCACCATTGAACGCTGAAGGTTTTGGTCATGGACGACGGCAGGCTCGACGCCCTTGGGCAGACGATCGTGAGCGCGCTTCCGGGCGCGGCTCTCGGTCATTCGGTCGCTTTCAATCAGCTCACGGTGAACGTCGAGGCCACCCGGATCGTGGAGGTGGTGAAGTATCTGCGCGATGATCCGGCCTGCCGGTTCATCAACTTCACCGACATCACGGCCGTGGACTACCCCGAGCGCGCCAAGCGCTTCGAGGTCGTCTACCACTTCCTGTCGCCGACGCTGAATACCCGCATCCGGCTCAAGGCCGAAGCCGACGAGATGACGCAGGTGCCGTCGATCATCGACGTGTTCCCGGGCGCCGACTGGTTCGAGCGCGAGGCCTACGACCTCTATGGCGTGATCTTCGTCGGCCATCCCGACATGCGCCGGCTGTTGACCGACTACGGCTTCGACGGCCACCCGCTGCGCAAGGACTTCCCGACCACCGGTTTCGTCGAGGTGCGCTACGACGACCAGGAGAAGCGGGTGATCTACGAGCCGGTCCGGCTCAACCAGGAATTCCGCAAGTTCGATTTTCTCTCGCCCTGGGAAGGCGCGGACTATCCGCTGCCGGGCGATGAGAAAGCGACCAAGTGAGTGGGAGCTTCAGCATGAACGAGCAAAGCCCGGCACTCCGCAACTTCACGATCAACTTTGGTCCGCAGCATCCGGCGGCCCACGGTGTTTTGCGTCTCGTCCTTGAGCTGGATGGCGAGGTCGTCGAGCGCGTCGATCCGCATATCGGCCTGCTCCACCGCGGCACCGAGAAGCTGATCGAGACCAAGACCTATCTGCAGGCGATGCCCTATTTCGATCGGCTCGACTACGTCGCGCCGATGAACCAGGAGCATGCGTTCTGCCTCGCAGCCGAGCGGCTGCTCGGCATCGAGGTGCCGCGCCGCGGCCAGCTGATCCGGGTGCTGTACTCCGAGATCGGCCGTCTGCTGTCGCATCTGCTCAACGTCACCACGCAGGCGATGGACGTCGGCGCGCTGACCCCGCCGCTGTGGGGCTTCGAGGAGCGCGAGAAGCTGATGGTGTTCTATGAGCGCGCCTCCGGCTCGCGCATGCACGCCAACTACTTCCGTATCGGTGGCGTCCACCAGGACCTGCCGACCAAGCTGATCGACGACATCGACGCGTTCTGCGATCCGTTCCTCAAGGTCGTCGACGACCTCGACCAGCTCTTGACCGGCAACCGCATCTTCAAGCAGCGCAACGTCGACATTGGCGTCGTCACCCTGAAGCAGGCCTGGGAGTGGGGCTTCTCCGGCGTGATGGTGCGCGGCTCCGGCGCCGCCTGGGACCTGCGCAAGTCGCAGCCTTACGACGTCTATGCCGAGATGGATTTCGACATTCCGATCGGCAAGAACGGCGACTGCTACGACCGCTATCTGATCCGCATGGAAGAGATGCGTCAGTCCGTGCGCATCATGAAGCAGTGCATTGCCAAGCTGCGCGCGCCGGACGGGCAGGGGCCCGTGCTGATCACCGACAACAAGATCGCGCCGCCGCGCCGTGGCGAAATGAAGCGCTCGATGGAAGCGCTGATCCATCACTTCAAGCTCTATACCGAGGGCGTGCACGTGCCGGCGGGCGAGATCTACGCCGCCGTCGAGGCGCCGAAAGGCGAGTTCGGCGTCTACCTCGTCGCCGACGGCACCAACAAGCCGTACAAGTGCAAGATCCGCGCGCCGGGCTTCGCCCATCTGCAGGCGATGGACTTCCTGTGCCGTGGCCATCTGCTCGCCGACGTCTCGGCCATCCTCGGCTCGCTCGACATCGTGTTCGGAGAGGTGGATCGCTGATGGGCCATGCGCCGATCCAGTTCGATCGTGCTTCCGGGGCGCTCGAAGGAGCGAACCTCTGGGAGCGCACGGCTGCCTTGGCGCTGTCCACCGGCTCGAAGATCTCCTCGCACTTCTCGCATCGCGGCTACAATCGCTGCGCCAATCTGCTGCGCCTCGCGCTGCCCGAGCGCAACCTCGCGGTGAAGCTCAACCCGGATGCGGTGTTCGAGTTTCCCTACGGCGACGGCTATTGGAGCAAGCTGCTCAACCGCGCCTATCACTATGAGGATGAGCTCGAGCTGCTCTTCCTGGGCACCGTCGATGTCGACTACACCTTCATCGATGGCGGCGCCAACTATGGCTACTGGTCGGTGCTGGTGTCGAGCGCGCCCTATGGATCGCACAAAGCGATCGCGATCGAGCCGTCGTCGGCGAACTTCGCCAAGCTCGCGAACAATGCTGATATCAATGGCGGGCGCTTCGAGGTGATGAAGTGCGCGATCGGCGAGCGCCGCGGCGTGGCGCATCTGAGCGGCACCAAGCACGAGGCCTTCAGCATCGCCGGCGAGGGTGCGGACGGTGAGCAGGTGCCGGTGATGGCGCTCGACGACCTTATCGACGACGGTAAGGTCGCGGCGTCCGGAAGATATCTGATCAAGCTCGACGTCGAGGGCGTCGAGATCGAGGCGATCAAGGGTGGGGCGCGGCTGCTCGCGACCGACAGCATGATCCTCTGCGAGGAGCACGGCCAGGACCGTAACCATACGGTGTCGCGCTACATCCTCGACCAGACGCCGATGCAGCTGATGGTCTATGACCCCGCGAGCGGTCGTTTCGAGACCGTGACCGAATTGTCGATCCTCGACCGTATCAAGGTGTCCTCGCACGTCGGCTACAACGTGTTCGGAACTGCAAGTGCCTTCTGGCAGAATCGCGTCGCAGCGCTCAATGCAAGTGCCGCGCGCCGCATGCAATGAAAGACTAGAGAGCCATGTCCGTCCGCCGTCTTGCCCCGAAGGACCTCCAGCCCGCGAGCTTTACGTTCACGGAGGAAAACCTCGCCTTCGCCAAGGCCCAGATCGCCAAATATCCGGAAGGCCGCCAGGCCTCGGCCGTGATCGCGATCCTGTGGCGCGCCCAGGAGCAGAATGCGGGCTGGGTCTCGGAGGCCGCGATCCGGGTCGTCGCCGACATGCTGGGCATGCCCTATATCCGCGTGCTCGAAATCGCGACCTTCTACACGATGTTCCAGCTGCAGCCGGTCGGCAAGAAGGCCCACGTCCAGGTCTGCGGAACCACGCCGTGCCGGCTCCGCGGCGCCGAGGAACTGATCGAGGTCTGCAAGCACCGCATCCATCACGACCCCTTCCACCTCTCCAAGGACGGCGATTTCAGCTGGGAAGAAGTCGAGTGTCTGGGCGCCTGTGTGAATGCGCCGATGGTGCAGGTCTGGAAGGATACCTATGAGGACCTGACGCCGGAGAGCTTCGGCAAGGTGCTCGACGGCTTCGCGACCGGCAATCTGCCAACGCCGGGTCCGCAGAACGGCCGCCAGTTCTCGGCGCCGGCGGGCGGACCGACCACGCTGAAGGAGAAGACATGAGCCGCAATCGCACCCGCGTTGCGGCCATGAGCCAAGAGGGCGCCGCGATGAAGAACTGGCGCTACGTGGCGCTGCATACGCTTGCAGCCGCCGCTTTCATTTTCGTACTGCAGCGGTTCGCGCTCAACGCGACGCTGGAGTCCAGTCTGCTGTGGGCCTTGGTATTCGGCGGCTGCGCCGCCTTCATCGCCACCATGCAGTCGAACCGCTGATGTCAGAGGAAGCCGTCTGATGCTCGACGACAAGGACCGCATCTTCACCAACCTGTACGGCCTGCATGATTGGGGCCTCGAAGGCGCACGCCGTCGTGGCAGCTGGGACGGCACCAAGGGGCTGATCGACAAGGGCCGCGACTGGATCATCAACGAGATGAAGGCGTCCGGCCTGCGCGGCCGCGGCGGCGCCGGCTTCCCGACCGGCCTGAAATGGTCGTTCATGCCGAAGGAATCGACCGACGGCCGGCCGAGCTATCTCGTCGTGAATGCCGACGAGTCCGAGCCCGGCACCTGCAAGGATCGCGAGATCATGCGGCACGATCCGCATCATCTCGTCGAGGGCTGTCTGCTCGCCAGCTTCGCGATGAACGCGCATGCCTGCTACATCTATGTGCGGGGCGAGTTCATCCGCGAGCGCGAGCGGCTGCAGGCGGCGATCGACCAGGCCTATGAGGCGAAGCTGGTCGGCAAGGACAACATCCACGGCTGGCCGTTCGACATCTATGTCGCGCACGGCGCCGGCGCCTATATCTGCGGCGAAGAGACCGCGCTGCTCGAGAGCCTCGAGGGCAAGAAGGGACAGCCGCGGCTGAAGCCGCCATTCCCCGCCAATGTCGGCCTCTATGGCTGCCCGACCACCGTCAACAACGTCGAGTCGATCGCGGTCGCGCCGACCATCCTGCGCCGCGGCGCGTCGTGGTTCGCCGGCATCGGCCGTCCAAACAATGTCGGCACCAAGCTGTTCTGCATCTCCGGTCACGTCGAGCGGCCCTGCAACGTCGAAGAGGCGATGGGCATCCCGTTCCGCGAGCTGATCGAGAAGCATTGCGGCGGCATCCGCGGCGGCTGGGACAATCTGAAGGCGGTCATTCCCGGCGGCTCGTCGGTGCGCATGGTGCCGGCCGAGCAGATCATCGACACGCCGATGGATTTCGACAGCCTGTCGAAGCTGCGCTCGGGGCTCGGCACCGCGGCCGTGATCGTGATGGACAAGTCGACCGACCTGATCCGGGCGATCGCGCGCATCTCATATTTCTACAAGCACGAGAGCTGCGGCCAGTGCACGCCGTGCCGCGAAGGCACCGGCTGGATGTGGCGCGTGCTGACCCGCATGGCCGAGGGCCGCGCCCACAAGCGCGAGATCGACATGCTGCTGGAGGTCACCAAGCAGATCGAGGGACACACGATCTGCGCGCTGGGTGACGCTGCGGCCTGGCCGATCCAGGGCCTGATCACGCATTTCCGTCACGAGATCGAAGCGCGCATCGACCAGTATTCGCACAAGGCCGATGTCGACGACGTCGGCGTGCGCGATCCCGCGCACATGGTGGCGGCGGAGTAGGTATGGCAGTCCGGTCCGCCAGCGAGGTTTTCCCCCGCGCTTGCGCCCTCACGGCGCGCGGCGCGGTGGTCCGTGGTTTGAGAGAGATGTGAGGCAATGACCAAGATCATCATCGATGGCAAAGAGATCGATGTGCCGCCGGAGTACACGCTGCTGCAGGCGTGCGAGGCGGCGGGCGCCGAGATTCCGCGCTTCTGCTATCACGAGCGGCTGTCGATCGCCGGTAACTGCCGGATGTGCCTCGTCGAAGTGAAGGGCGGACCGAAGCCGGTCGCGAGCTGCGCCTGGGGCGTGCGCGATTGCCGGCCGGGCCCGAAGGGCGAGCCGCCGGAGATCTCGACGCGGTCGCCGATGGTCAAGAAGGCACGCGAAGGCGTGATGGAATTCCTTCTGATCAACCATCCGCTGGACTGCCCGATCTGCGACCAGGGCGGCGAGTGCGACCTGCAGGACCAGGCGATGGGCTATGGTGTCGACACCAGCCGCTACGCCGAGAACAAGCGCGCCGTCGAGGACAAATATCTCGGCGCGCTGGTCAAGACCTCGATGACCCGCTGCATCCAGTGCACGCGCTGCGTCCGCTTCTCCGCTGAAGTCTGCGGCGTGCCGGAAATGGGCGCGACCGGCCGCGGCGAGGACATGGAGATCACGACCTATCTCGAGCAGGCGCTGAGCTCGGAGCTGCAGGGCAATCTGGTCGACATCTGCCCGGTCGGCGCGCTGACCTCCAAGCCGTATGCCTTCGCGGCGCGTCCGTGGGAGCTCGGCAAGACGCAGTCGATCGACGTCATGGATGGCGTGGGCTCGGCGATCCGCGTCGACACCCGCGGTCGCGAGGTGATGCGCATCCTGCCGCGTATCAATGACTCCGTGAACGAAGAGTGGATCTCCGACAAGACCCGTCACGTCGTCGACGGCCTGCGGACGCAGCGGCTGGATCGTCCTTACGTCCGAGAGGATGGCAAACTGCGCCCGGCCACATGGCCGGAGGCGTTCAAGGCGATCGCCGCAAAACTGTCGCGCATCGACGGCAAGCGGATCGGCGCCATCGCCGGCGATCTCGCGGCCGTCGAGGAGATGTATGCGCTGAAGGATCTGCTCGCGAAGCTCGGCTCGACCAACGTGGCGGTGCAGGGCGGTGACAGCTTCGACGCCAAGCTTGGCCGTTCGTCCTATTTGTTCAATCCGACCATCGCCGGCATCGAGCAGGCCGACGCGATCCTGATCATCGGCGCCAATCCGCGCAGGGAAGCGGCCGTGCTCAACGCCCGCATTCGCAAGCGCTGGCGCTCGGGCCAGCTCAAGGTCGGTCTGGTCGGCCCCAAGGCCGATCTGACCTATTCTTATGAGCACATCGGCGCCGGCACGGACTCGCTGAGCGATGTCGCCGCCGGCAAGCACTCCTTCGCGACTACGTTCCGCAACGCCAAGAACCCGATCGTGCTGGTCGGCGCCGGCGCGGCCGCGCGTCACGACGGCGGCGCGATCCTGGCGCTCGCCGCCAAGATCGCGATGGACGTCAACGCGGTGCGTGACGATTGGAACGGCTTTGCCGTGCTGCACGACACCGCGTCGCGCGTCGGCGCGCTGGACATCGGCTTCAACGGCACGGGCCTGACCGGCGCCCAGATGACCACCTTCGGCACCATGGACGTGTTGTTCCTGCTCGGTGCCGACGAGGTCGAGGTGCCCGAGGGCGTGTTCACCGTCTACATCGGCACCCATGGCGACCGCGGCGCGCATCGCGCCGACGTCATCCTGCCGGGTGCCGCCTACACCGAAAAGTCCGGCCTCTACGTCAACACCGAGGGCCGGGTGCAGATCGCGGCGCGGGCGTCGTTCCCGCCGGGCGAGGCCCGCGAGGACTGGGCGATCATCCGCGCGCTGTCAGACGTGCTCGGACGCAAGCTCGGCTATGACTCGCTGGCGGCGCTGCGCGCCGAGATCATCAAGGCGGTGCCGCATCTCGGCCGCATCGACCAGATCGAGGCCGGCAAGATCGCCGACATCAAGACCCTGGCGGGCAAGGGCGGCAGCCTCGAAAAGGCGCCGTTCAAGCCTGTCATCGACGACTTCTATCTCACCAATCCGATCGCGCGTGCCTCGGCGGTCATGGCGGAATGCTCCCGCCTGGCTTCCGGGCAGATGCTGACGGCAGCGGAGTGAGCGTGACCTGATGGCTGATTTCTTCGCAAGCTCGTTCTGGACTGGCTTCCTCTGGCCGCTGATCATCATGATCGCGCAGAGCGTGCTGCTCCTCGTCGTCCTCCTGGTCGCCATCGCTTACATCCTGCTCGCCGACCGCAAGATCTGGGCGGCGGTGCAGATCCGCAGGGGCCCGAACGTGGTCGGGCCGTTCGGCCTGTTCCAGTCGTTCGCCGACCTGCTGAAGTTCGTGCTCAAGGAGCCGATCATTCCGGCCGGCGCCAACAAGGGCGTGTTCCTGCTGGCGCCGCTGGTGTCCTGCGTGCTCGCGCTGGCGGCCTGGGCGGTCATCCCGACCAATCTCGGCTGGGCGATCGCCGACATCAATGTCGGCATCCTCTTCATCTTCGCGATCTCGTCGCTGTCGATCTACGGCATCATCATGGCCGGCTGGTCGTCGAACTCGAAATATCCGTTCCTGGCGGCGCTGCGCTCGGCGGCGCAGATGGTGTCCTACGAGGTCTCGATCGGCTTCGTCATCATCACCGTTCTGCTCTGCGCCGGCACCTTGAACCTGTCGGCCGTGGTCGAGGCGCAGCATGCGCGCGGCCTCGCCAGCCTGATCGGCCTGCCGCAGCTGACGATCCTGAACTGGTACGTCTGGCCGCTGTTCCCGATGTTCGTGGTGTTCTACGTCTCGGCGCTGGCCGAGACCAACCGCCCGCCCTTCGACCTGGTCGAAGCGGAATCGGAGCTCGTCGCCGGCTTCATGGTCGAGTACGGCTCGACGCCGTATCTCCTGTTCATGCTCGGCGAGTACGTCGCGATCACCACGATGTGCGCGCTGGCGACCATCCTGTTCCTCGGCGGCTGGCTGCCGCCGATCGACCTGCCGCCGTTCAACTGGGTGCCGGGCGTCATCTGGTTCTCGCTGAAACTGTTCTTCATGTTCTTCCTGATCGCGATGGCGAAAGCGATCGTGCCGCGCTACCGCTACGACCAGTTGATGCGACTCGGTTGGAAGGTGTTCCTGCCGCTGTCGCTGGTCATGGTGGTGATCGTCGCAGGCGTGCTGCACTTCGCCGGCATCGCGCCGAAATGAGGCTGTCATGAACATCTCCGCCACTGCACGGTCGCTGCTGCTGCAGGAGTTCGTCTCCGCGTTCTTCCTCGCGATGCGCTACTTCTTCCAGCCCAAGCCGACCCTGAACTATCCGTTCGAGAAGGGCCCGATCTCGCCGCGCTTCCGCGGCGAGCACGCGTTGCGCCGCTATCCCAACGGCGAAGAGCGCTGCATCGCCTGCAAGTTGTGTGAGGCCGTCTGCCCGGCGCAGGCGATCACCATCGAGGCCGGTCCGCGCCGCAACGACGGCACCCGCCGCACGGTGCGCTACGACATCGACATGGTGAAGTGCATCTATTGCGGCCTGTGCCAGGAAGCCTGTCCGGTGGATGCGATCGTCGAGGGCCCGAACTTCGAGTTCGCGACCGAGACCCGCGAGGAGCTGTACTATGACAAGGCCAAGCTGCTCGCGAACGGCGACCGCTGGGAGCGCGAAATCTCCAAAGCCATCGCGCTCGACGCGCCGTACCGCTGAGGCCGTTCGATGATCCTTCCTGCGCTCTTCTTCTACCTGTTCGCGGCGGTCTGCGTGGCCTCGGCCGTGATGGTGATCGTCTCGAAGAACCCCGTTCACTCGGTGCTCTACCTGATCCTCGCCTTCGTCAACGCCTCCGGCCTGTTCGTGCTGATGGGCGCCGAGTTCCTGGCGATGATCCTGGTCGTCGTCTATGTCGGCGCCGTCGCAGTGCTGTTCCTGTTCGTGATCATGATGCTCGACGTCGACTTCACCGAGCTGCGCGAGGGCTTCCTGCAGTACATGCCGATCGGTCTCGTGATCGGCGGCATCTTCCTGTTCGAGCTGCTGCTGACCGTGTCCTACTGGGTCATCAACCCGTCGACGCCGAAGGCGATCACGGCGGCGATTCCGACCAACGTCACCAACACCGAGGCGCTCGGCCTCGTGCTCTATACGAAGTACGTCCATTACTTCCAGCTGTCGGGCATGATCCTGCTGGTGGCGATGATCGGCGCGATCGTGCTGACCTTGCGACACAAGGCCAGCGTCAAGCGCCAGGACATCAACGTCCAGAACGCCCGCACGCCGGAGATGGCGATGGCCGTTCGCAAGGTCGCGGTCGGGCAGGGGCTGCAGGATACGGATGCGGCGGAGTGGGTGAAATGACCATCGGACTGGGACATTACCTCGCGGTCGCCGCGATGCTGTTCACGCTCGGCATCCTCGGCATCTTCCTGAACCGCAAGAACATCATCGTCATCCTGATGTCGGTCGAGCTCATCCTGCTCGCCGTCAACATCAACCTGGTGGCGTTCTCGACCTTCCTCGGCGACATCGTCGGCCAGGTGTTCGCGCTCTTGGTGCTGACGGTCGCCGCCGCCGAGGCCGCGATCGGTCTGGCCGTGCTGGTGGTCTATTTCCGCAACCGCGGCTCGATCGCGGTCGAAGACGTCAATCTGATGAAGGGCTAAGGCGCATGACTCGCAGATGTGGGGGCCGGCTCGCCGGCAAGGTCATGCGTAAGGGAACGGGCGAATGATCCAGGCCATTGTCTTTCTGCCGCTGCTGGGCGCGATCCTGGCCGGCCTGATCGCGCTGCTCGGCGCCCATGGGCGCCATCCGAGCGGCGACGAGGTCGAGCATCACGACGACGGTCATGCGCATGGCGCGGCCGACGCGCATGCTCATGCGCATGACGACCACGCTCACGACGATCACGGCCACGACGATCATCATGTCGCCGAGCCGCCGGCCTCGGGCACCTGGGCCGCGCAGGCGATCACCACCGCGCTGCTGTTCGTCTCCGCCGCGTTGTCCTGGGCGACCTTGGTCAGCGTCGGCTTCATGCACCACGAAGCCGGCGTGAAGGAGCTGCTGCCCTGGATCAATTCCGGCGAGCTGCAGGTGTCCTGGTCGCTGCGCGTCGACACGCTGACGGCCGTGATGCTGGTGGTGGTGACGAGCGTGTCCTCGCTCGTGCATCTCTATTCGATCGGCTACATGGACGAGGATCCGAACCGTCCGCGCTTCTTCGCCTATCTCTCGCTGTTCACCTTCGCGATGCTGATGCTGGTGACCGCCAACAACCTCGTGCAGCTGTTCTTCGGTTGGGAGGGCGTGGGTCTCGCCAGCTATCTTCTGATCGGCTTCTGGTTCCAGAAGCCCTCGGCCAATGCCGCCGCGATCAAGGCCTTCGTCGTCAACCGCGTCGGCGACTTCGGCTTCGCGCTCGGCATCTTCGCGATCTTCCTGCTGACGAAGTCGACCGACTTCGAGACCATCTTCGCCGCTGCGCCGAGCATCGCCGGCAAGACGACGATCAACTTCCTCGGCTGGCATGCGGATGCGCTGACGCTCACCTGTCTGCTGCTGTTCATGGGCGCGATGGGCAAGTCGGCGCAGTTCCTGCTGCACACCTGGCTGCCGGACGCGATGGAAGGTCCGACCCCGGTGTCGGCGCTGATCCACGCCGCGACCATGGTCACCGCCGGCGTCTTCATGGTGGCGCGCCTGTCGCCGCTGTTCGAGCTCGCGCCGAACGCGCAGGCTGTCGTGATGTTCTTCGGCGCCACCACCGCGTTCTTCGCGGCGACCGTCGGCCTCGTACAGAACGACATCAAGCGCATCGTCGCCTACTCGACCTGCTCGCAGCTCGGCTACATGTTCGTGGCGATGGGAGCAGGGGCCTATTCGGTCGGTATGTTCCATCTGTTCACGCACGCCTTCTTCAAGGCGCTGCTGTTCCTAGGTGCCGGCTCCGTGATCTATGCGATGCACCACGAGCAGGACATCCGCAACATGGGTGGGCTGTGGAAGAAGATCCCGTACACCTTCGCGGTGATGACGGTCGGCACCCTGGCGCTGACCGGCTTCCCGGGCTTCGCGGGCTTCTTCTCCAAGGACGCGATCATCGAGGCCGCCTATGCCGCGCACAATCCGTTCGCGACCTACGCGTACTTCCTGACCATCGCGGCCGCCGGCCTGACGTCGTTCTATTCCTGGCGCCTGGTGTTCAAGACCTTCTTCGGCACCCCGCACGACCAGCATCACTACGACGCGGCCCACGAGAGCCCGATCTGGATGCTGATCCCGATCGGCGTGCTCGCCGCCGGCTCGATCCTCGCGGGTTTCCCGTTCAAGGCCTTGTTCGTCGACCCCCACGGTGTCGAGCACTTCTTCGGCGAGTCGCTGAAGATGAACCCGCACATCCTGGAAGACATGGAGCACATGCCGGCTCTGCTCGCCGAGCTCCCCTTCGTCATGATGGTGCTGGGATTCGTCGTCTCCTATTTCTTCTACGTCAAACGTCCGGACATCCCGGAGGAGCTCGCCGCGCAGCAGCCGCTGCTCTACAAGTTCCTGCTCAACAAGTGGTACTTCGACGAGCTCTATGACTTCATCTTCGTCCGTCCGGCCAAGTGGCTCGGCCGCTTCCTCTGGAAGAAGGGCGACGGTTTCGTCATCGACGGGTTCGGTCCGGATGGCGTCTCGGCGCGGGTGCTCGACGTCACGCGCAACGTCGTCAAGATCCAGACCGGTTATCTCTATCACTATGCCTTTGCCATGCTGATCGGCGTCGCCGGCCTGATCACCTGGTTCATGTTCATGGGGGGCCAGCAATGACCACCTGGCCAATTCTCTCTGTCGTCACCTTCCTGCCGCTCGTCGGCGCGCTGCTGATCTATCTGGTCCGCGGCGACGACGAGGCGGCCCAGCGCAATGCGCGCTGGATCGCGCTATGGACCACGCTGATCACCTTCGCGGTGTCGGTGATCCTGGTGCTGCGCTTCGACCCCGGCCAGACCGACTTCCAGTTCGTCGAGAAGAAGAACTGGCTGGCGGCCGGGATCAGCTATCACATGGGCGTCGACGGCATCTCGCTGCCGTTCGTGATCCTGACCACCGCCTTGATGCCGTTCTGCATCGTGGCGAGCTGGAAGTCGGTCAAGACCCGCCTGCGCGAATACATGATGGCGTTCCTGATCCTGGAAACGCTGATGGTCGGCACCTTCTCGGCGCTCGACCTCGTGCTGTTCTACCTGTTCTTCGAGGGCGGCCTGATCCCGATGTTCCTGATCATCGGGGTCTGGGGCGGTCCGCGCCGGGTCTACGCGTCGTTCAAGTTCTTCCTCTACACCTTGCTCGGCTCGGTGCTGATGCTGCTCGCCATCATGGCGCTGTACTGGAACGCCGGCACGACCGACATCCCGACCCTGATGCACACCGCGGTGCCGCGGAACTTGCAGACCTGGGCCTGGCTCGCCTTCTTCGCCTCCTTCGCGGTGAAGATGCCGATGTGGCCGGTGCACACCTGGCTGCCGGATGCGCACGTCGAGGCGCCGACGGCGGGCTCGGTGATCCTGGCCGCGATCCTCCTGAAGATGGGCGGCTACGGCTTCCTGCGCTTCTCGCTGCCGATGTTCCCGCTGGCGTCGCACGACTTCGCGCCGCTGGTCTGGACGCTCTCGGCCATCGCGATCATCTACACCTCGCTGGTCGCGCTGATGCAGGAGGACATCAAGAAGCTCATCGCCTACTCGTCGGTGGCGCATATGGGCTTCGTCACGATGGGCATCTTCGCCGGCACCATGCAGGGCGTCGCCGGCGGCGTGTTCCAGATGATCTCCCACGGCATCGTCTCTGGCGCGCTGTTTCTCTGCGTCGGCGTCGTCTACGACCGCATGCACACCCGCGAGATCGCGGCCTATGGCGGCCTCGTCAACCGCATGCCGATCTACGCGCTGGTGTTCATGGTGTTCACCATGGCCAATGTCGGTCTGCCCGGCACTTCCGGCTTCGTCGGCGAGTTCATGACCCTGCTCGGCACCTTCAAGGTGTCGATCCCGACCGCGTTCTTCGCCACCTTCGGCGTCATCCTGTCGGCTGGCTACGCGCTGTGGCTGTACCGCAAGGTGGTGTTCGGCGCGCTGACCAAGCCGTCGCTCGCGAGCATCAAGGACCTCACGCTGCGTGAAGGCGTGATCCTGTTTCCGCTGGTGGCGCTGACCATCCTGTTCGGCGTCTATCCGAAGCCGATCCTGGACATGTCCGCGGCCTCGGTGCAGCAGCTCGTCACCAACTATAATACCGCCGTGACGGCCGTGAAGGCCGCCGCGCTGCTCCAATGATGAGACCTTAAGGGGTCGGGACAGATACGATGATCGAGAATCTTGGGCCTCAGCTTTGGGTGGTGCTGCCGGAGCTGCTGCTGGCCTTGGGGGCCATGGCGCTGTTGATGCTGGGTGCGTTTCGCGGGCAGGGGACGACGGGGGTCGTCACCGGCCTCGCGGTCGTGCTGCTGATCGTGGTCGGCATCCTCGTGCTGAGGCAGCCGGCCGGACAGGCGTTCGGCGGCAGCTTCATTGCTGACAGCTACGCGCGCTTCCTGAAGATCCTGGCGATCATCGGCTCGATCGCGACGTTGATCATGTCGGCCGAGTTTCTGTCCAAGCCCGACCGCCGCATCTTCGAATACGCGATCCTGGTGCTGCTCTCGACCTTGGGCATGCTGGTGCTGATCTCGGCCGGCGACCTGATCACGCTCTACCTCGGCCTCGAGCTGATGTCGCTCGCGCTCTACGTCGTCGCCGCCAGCCACCGCGACAACGTCAAGTCGACCGAAGCGGGCCTGAAGTACTTCGTGCTGGGCGCGCTGTCGTCGGGCATGCTGCTCTATGGCGCCTCGCTGATCTACGGCTTCACCGGCACGGTGAGCTTTGCCGGGATTGCTGCGGCGACCAAGACCGGCGGCGTCGGCATCATCTTCGGCCTCGTCTTCCTGTTCGCCGGCATGTGCTTCAAGGTTTCCGCGGTGCCGTTCCACATGTGGACGCCGGATGTCTATGAAGGCGCGCCGACTCCGGTGACCGCGTTCTTCGCCTCCGCCCCGAAGGTGGCTGCGCTCGCTGTGTTCGCCCGCGTTGCGCTGACGGCATTCCCTGGCATCACCTTCCAGTGGCAGCAGATCATCGTGTTCGTCTCGATCGCCTCGATGGCGCTCGGCTCGTTCGCCGCGATCGGCCAGACCAACATCAAGCGCCTGATGGCCTATTCGTCGATCGGCCACATGGGCTTTGCGCTGGTCGGCCTCGCCGCCGGCACGGTGGAGGGCGCGCAGGGCGTGCTGACCTACATCGCGATCTACGTCGCGATGACGCTCGGCTCCTTCGCCGTGATCATGGCGATCAAGCGCAACGGCCAGTCGTTCGAGAAGATCAGCGACTTCGCGGGTCTCTCGCGCACCAATCCGCTGCTCGCCTTCATGTTCGCGATGCTGCTGTTCTCGCTGGCCGGCGTGCCGCCGCTCGCGGGCTTCTTCGCCAAATGGTACGTGTTCGTCGCCGCGATCAAGGGCGGCCTGTTCACGCTGTCGGTGATCGGCGTGCTGACCAGCGTCGTCGGCGCCTATTATTACCTGCTGATCGTCAAGACCATGTACTTCGACGAACCGTTGCCGACCGTCGATCCGGTCCGGATCGAACTGCGCACCGTGCTCGCGATCTCCGGCATCTTCAACATCCTGTTCTTCGCCTATCCCGGCCCGCTGGTCAGCGCCGCCGCGGCCGCGGCGAAGTCGCTGTTCTAGATGATTTTTGCTCTCGGGGCCCGTGCCGCTGCCAGCGGCTACGGGCTCGTCGTCTTCGATCAGGCCGGCTCGACCAATATTGAGGCCCTTTCCGCCGCGCGGCAGGGCGCCAAGGCGAGCTGGTTCGTCACCACAGAGCAGACGGCCGGCCGCGGCCGACGCCAGCGTCCCTGGATCGCCCCGCGCGGCAATCTGGCATCCTCGGTTCTTGAAGTCCTGAATGTTGCGCCAGCGGTTGCCGCGACCCTCGGCTTTGCCGCCTGCCTCGCGATCTCGAGCGCCCTCCGGCAGGTCAGCCGGGAGGCCGTGCTGCGATCGGGTGGCCGTTCGAACCTCGATTTCTCCGTGAAATGGCCCAACGATGTGCTCGCCGGTGGCCGCAAGATCGTCGGCATGCTGCTCGAAGCCGAGCAGGTCGCGGGCGGCCTCGCGGTCGTGGCCGGCATTGGCACCAATGTGGTGGCCGCGCCGACCGATACCCCGACACCGGCGGTGTCGCTGCGCGATCTCGGCGTCGAGGTGAGTGCCGAGGACCTGTTCACGGCGCTGTCCGACAATTGGGTCGAATATTTCGGCATCTGGAACGCGGGCCGCGGCTTCGGCGACATCCGAAAGCTGTGGCTGGAGCGCGCGGCCGGCCTCGGGCAGCCCGTCGCCATCAGGTCCGGACATGCTATCATCGAGGGGATTTTCGACACGATCGACGAACAGGGTTGTATGCTGGTGCGGACCGCGGAGGGACGATTGGAGCCGATCACGGCCGGTGATGTTCATTTCGGCTCGGTCGCATCCAAAGGAGCGGTCTAGATGGCGCGTCCCGACGAACTGACATTTGCGCCGCTCGGCGGCGTGGGCGAGATCGGCATGAACCTGTCGATCTACGGCCTCGGCAATCGCCACCAGCGCTCCTGGCTCGCGATCGATCTCGGCGTGTCCTTCGGCGACGAGGAGCATCTGCCGGGCATCGACCTGATCATGCCCGACGTGAGCTTTCTCGAGAAAGAAGGCAAGAACCTCGTCGGCCTGGTGCTGACGCATGCGCATGAGGACCATTTCGGCGCCATCATCGATCTCTGGCCACGGCTGAAATGCCCGATCTACGCGACCAAGTTCAGCGCGGCGCTGTTCGAGGCCAAGTGCGAGGCCGAGCGGCTGCCCGCGAAAATCCCGGTCAGGGTGATCCCGTCCGGCGGCCGCGTCGACATCGGCCCGTTCAACGTCGAGTTCATCCCGGTCGCGCATTCGATTCCGGAGTCGCATGCGCTCGCCATCCACACCGAGGTCGGCACAGTCCTGCACACCGGCGACTGGAAGATCGATCCGACGCCGGTGCTGGGCGCACCGACCGACGAGAAGCGCCTGCGCGAGCTTGGCGATGCCGGGCTGCTCGCGCTCATCGGCGATTCCACCAATGCCGTGCGCGAGGGGCGCTCGCCATCCGAGGCCGAGGTCGCCAAGACCATCGCGGCTCTCGTCAAGGAAGCGAAGGGCCGCGTCGCGGTCACCACCTTCGCCTCGAACGTCGCACGCATTCGTGCCGTCGCTGAAGCCGCGCGAGAAGCCGAGCGCGAGGTCGTCATCGTCGGCCGCGCCATGGAGCGCGTCGTGCAGGTCGCGCGCGAGACCGGCTATCTCGACGGCGTGCAGAATTTCCGCGGCATGGATTTGTACGGCCACTTTCCGCCGGACAAGGTGCTGGCGCTGTGCACCGGCAGTCAGGGCGAGCCGCGCGCGGCGCTGGCGCGCATCGCCAATGACGACCATCCGCTGGTTACCCTGAACAAGGGCGACACCGTCATCTTCTCCTCGCGCACCATTCCCGGCAATGAGAAGGCGGTCGGCGCCGTCATCAACGGCCTGGTGCAGCAGGGCATTGAGATCATTACCGACCGCAACCATCTGGTGCACGTCTCCGGCCATCCGCGCCGCGACGAGCTGCGCGACATGATCGCCTGGACGCGGCCGCAGCTCCTGATCCCCGTCCATGGCGAGGCGCTGCACCTGAACGAGCATGCCAAGCTGGCGCGTGCCTGCGGCGTGCCGAAGGTGATCACCTGCCGCAACGGCGATCTGGTCAAGCTCGGCCCCGGCGATCCCGGCATCATCGACCAGTTGCCGTCGGGGCGGCTGTACAAAGACGGCACCATCCTCGAGGATTCGAAGTCGCGCGCGGTCGTCGAGCGTCGCAAGATGAGCTTCGCGGGCTGCATCTTCGTGGCCATGGCGGTCACCGAGAAGGGCGAGCTGGCCGACGATCCCGAAGTGGACATGGTGGGCATCCCCGAGAAGACGACGGCGGGCGAGGAGATGGACGACATCGTGTTCGATGCCGTGGTCTCGACCTTTGAAGGCCTGCCGCGGGCGCGCCGGCGTGACCCGGACGCTGCGGCCGAGTCGGTGCGCCGCGCCGTGCGTTCTGCGGTCAACGAGCAGTGGGGCAAGAAACCGATCTGCCTCGTCCACGTATTGGAAGTCTGAGCAAAGCAAGGCCGATCGAACGGCCGCGATACAACAGTGGAGGATGTCATGCTGGGCCGGCTCAATCACGTCGCCATCGCGGTCAAGGATGCGGAGAAGGCTGCGAAAATCTACGGCGCCGCGTTCGGCGCCGAAATTTCCTCAGCCGTGCCGCTGCCGGAGCACGGCGTCATCACCGTCTTCGTCACCTTGCCGAACACCAAGATCGAGTTCATCCAGCCGCTCGGCGAGGCCTCGCCGATCGCCAAATTCCTCGAGCGCAATGCCGATGGCGGCATCCACCACGTCTGCTACGAGGTCGCCGACATCATCGCCTCGCGCGACACCCTGATCAAGGAAGGCGCCCGCGTGCTCGGCGACGGCCAGCCCAAGATCGGCGCGCATGGCAAGCCGGTGCTGTTCCTGCATCCGAAGGACTTTTCGGGCGCGCTGGTCGAAATCGAGCAGGCCTGAGGCAGCGCGATCATGGCCTATACGATCTCCACCTGGCTTGCGATCTACTTCGTGATGTGGTGGGTGACCTTGTTCGTCACCCTGCCGTTCGGCATCCGCAGCCAGCATGAGACGGGCGGCGCTTCGCCGGGCACCGACCCCGGCGCACCGACGATCAGTCTGATGGGCCGACGCCTGATCTGGACGACGCTGCTGTCGGCCGCGATCTTCGCGCTGTCCTTGATGGCCTATCAGGCGGGCTATCTCAACATCGAGCGGCTGTCCAAACTGATGGGCATGCCGTTCTAGATCGCTTGCATCGCAAAACATTCTTCCGAAGCCGACGCGCGGACGTGCGTCGGCTTTTTTGCTATAGGAGGCAAAACAAGACGACAGGGAGGTTGCGCGTGACCATATCGGCCGAAGCCCGGCAGGGGACCCCATCGGGCTATCGCATTCTGAACGAGGCGGATCTGAGAGCGTATCTCGCTGCCATCCCGTCGGTTGCAACCCAGCTCGGCGGGCCGGCCGACCATTGGGCGATCACCGAAGTGGGCGACGGCAACCTCAATCTGGTCTTCATCGTCAAGGGCAGTTCTGGAGGGCTCGCGGTCAAGCAGGCGCTGCCTTACGTCCGCCTCGTCGGCGAGAGCTGGCCGCTGCCGCTCTCGCGCGCGCACTATGAGCATCTCGCGCTCACGCATCAGAACCGTCTCGCACCCGGCCTCGTGCCGGCCATCGTCCATCATGACGCCGCGCTGGCGCTGACGGCGATGGAGCTGCTCGAGCCCCACATCATCATGCGCAAGGGGCTGGTCGCGGGTACGATCTATCCATCCTTCGTCGATCACGTCACGACGTTCATGGCGCAAACGTTGTTCTTCTCGTCCGATCTCGCCTTGACGGCCGCCGCGAAGAAGGTGGCGATCGCGAGCTTTGCCGGCAATCACGCGCTGTGCAAGATCACCGAGGATCTGATCTTCACCGACCCTTATCGGATCGCTGAGCAGAACCGCTGGACGTCGCCATGGCTGGATGCGACCGCCGCCGACATCCGCGCCGATCTCGACCTGCATGTCGCGATCTCCCGGCTGAAGCTGAAATTCCTGTCGAGCGCCGAGGCGCTGATCCATGGCGACCTGCATACCGGATCGATCATGGTCACGGACACCGAGACCAAGGTGATCGATCCGGAGTTCGCGTTCTACGGCCCGATGGGGTTCGATGTCGGAGCTGTGCTGGCCAACCTGCTGATGGCCTACTTCGCCTCGGACGGTCACGAAAGATCACAAGGGGAGCGGCAGGCGTTCGAGAGTTGGGTGCTCGGCACGGTCGATCAGGTCTGGAGCGGGTTCGCGCAGAAGTTCTTGACGCTCTGGCGCAGCGAAGCTCGCGGTGATGCGTATCCGCTGTCGCTGTTTCCCGGCGAGGCAGGCGCGGCGCGGCTGGAGGCCGAGCGTCAGGCCTACATGGCCCGGCTGTTCCAGGATGCCGTCGGCTTCACGGCCGCCAAGATCATCCGCCGCATTCTCGGATTGGCGCACAACATCGATTTCGAGCTGATCGAAGATGCCAAGCGGCGCGCGACTTGCGAGGCAAGGGCGCTGCGGCTGGCGCGCACGCTGATGGTGGAGGGGGGATCGTTCACGTCGATCGGGTCGGTGACGAACGCCGCGCGCGAACTGCGTCATTGGCAACCAGGATTCTGATGCGCTGTTGTTGTTGGGTTGAGAGGTGCTGATCCCTCTCGGAGCGCGCCGGCGTACCCTCTCCCCTTGTGGGAGAGGGTGGATCGGACGAGCGAAGCGAGTTCGAGCCGGGTGAGGGGTCTCTCTCCGCAGATGAGCAAGCGGAGAGAGACCCCTCACCCGCCTCCGATGCTTCGCATCTCCGGCACCCTCTCCCACAAGGGGAGAGGGTGCACCGCCGATGACGACGGCTGATCGAGCTCCAGAACGACTGGGATCTTGGTCAGTGCGTGGGTGGGCAAAGGCGCGCCATGATGTATCGGCTCGGCCTCCGTCCCTCTCGCGCCGTGCCCACCATCGCGCACCGCGCTCGGGGATGGGCGGTGGGCACGCTGCCGCCTTTGGCGGCGGCTTTGCCCACCCTACGGCATCTCAGTTAGTCCGCCGCCTTGGCCCGCAGCCGCTGCGCATAGACGTTGATCACCAGCGCCGCGAGCAGGATCAGGCCGCGGATCAGGATCTTCAAAAAGCTGTCGATATTGACGTGGTCGAGGCCGTTGTTGAGCACGCCGAGCACGAACAGGCCGACGATGGTGTTGCCGATGCCGCCGCGGCCGCCGAACAGGCTGGTGCCGCCGACCACGACGGCGGCGATGGAGTCGAGCAGATAGGTGTCGAACTCGTTCTGCTGCGCGCTGCCGAAATGCGCCACGCCCAGCATGCCGCCGATGCCGGAGCAGACCGCCGAGATCACCATCACGCTGCCGAGGATCAGCTTGACGTTCAGGCCGGAATATTCCGCCGCCTCGCGGTTGCCGCCGACCATGTAGACGTAGCGGCCGAACCGCGTGTAGGTCAGCACGAGGTGACCGAGCAGCAGCATCAGGGCGGCGACGATCACGATCCACGGGATGCCGGCGATGGAGCCTGAGCCGAGTGTCGTGATGATCGGCGGGACCTTGTAGGCGATCTGGCCGCGCACCAGCATCGCCGAGACGCCGGCCGCGATCTGCATCATCGCGAGCGTCATGATGAAGGAGGGGATGCCGATGACGGTCAGGCCGAAGGCATTGACGGCGCCGAGCAGGGCGCACAGCGCGAGCGCCAGCAGGATGGCGGCAAAGCCCGGCATCGGCACATTGGCGATGTTGACGTAGGAGTCCTGCAAGGTGAAGTAGGCGACCGCGATGCCGGTGACGTTGGCGATGGCCGCGATCGACAGGTCGATCTCGGCGCAAAGGATGACGAATGTCAGGCCGACCGCAATGATGCCGGTGACCGAGACCTGCGTCAGGATGTTGCCGACATTGTCCAGCGTGGCGAAGGACGGACTGGCGATCGCGAAGAACGCCGTCAGGAAGATCAGCGTCAGGAATGGCGCGATGTTGCGCATCTGAGAGCGCAGCAGCGCGGCGACCCCGCCCGCGCGTCGCGGCTGCGCCTCGGGCATCGGAACGGTCTCGCCATGCGCCATGAAAGTCTCCTTACGCCGCCTCGAGCAGACGGTCTTTGCTGATTGTTTCGCCGGCGAATTCGCGCACGACCTCGCCGCGCTTGAGAACGATGACCCGGTCGGCCATCGACAGCACGGTCTCTGGCTCCGTCGACATCACGATGACGGCGATGCCCTGGTCGCGCAGCTTGCGCACGATGCCGATGACGTCGCTCTTGGCGCCGACATCCATGCCGCGCGTCGGCTCGCACAGCACCAGCAGCCGCGGCGGATGGCTCAGCCATTTCGCGAGTGCGACCTTCTGCTGGTTGCCGCCCGAGAGCAGGCCGAGGTCGATCTCGACATCGGCCGGGCGGATCTGCAACTGCTCGACCTGCTTCTGGGCCAGTTCGCGTTCGCGCGAGGGCTTCAGCAGCACCGCATTGATGCGGTCGAGGATGCTGATCGAGACGTTCTTGTAGACAGGCTCCTGCAGGAACAGCATGTCGCGCCGGCTCTCCGGCACGAAGGCGATGCCGGCGCGGCGGGCATCCGCCGTGCTCTTGAAACGATTGGGCTCGCCGCCGACCCGCAGCGCGCCGGCGTCGGGCGCGAGCTTGCCGAACAGGATCCGGGCCAGCTCGAGCTGGCCGCACCCCATGAAGCCATAGATGCCGAGCACCTCGCCGGCGCGGACCGAGAACGACACGCGCTTGAGATTGCGGGCCAGCGACAGCCCTTCGGCTTCCACGACCACCGGCTTGTCGGCCGGCGGCGCGGGCAGGGTGATGTCATGGGTGTAGCTGTCCTCGAGTGCATCGCGGCCCTTGCCGATCATGGCCTCGATCAGCGCCGCCTTGCTGGTGTCGGCGGACCTCGTCTCCATGATCTTGCGGCCGTTGCGGAACACGGTCACCTCGTCGGAGATCAGCAGGATGTCCTCGATGAAGTGAGAGATGAAGATGATGCCCGTGCCTTGCTCGCGCAGCCGGTTCAAGGCCGCGAACAGTCGCTCGACCTCGGGAGGCGACAGTGCGGAGGTCGGCTCGTCCAGGATGATGATGCGCGCGCCTGAGAACAGCACGCGCGCGATCTCGATCAGCTGTTGAACGCCGATCGGGAGATCGCCGAGCCGGCTCATCGGGTCGGCGTCGATGCCGAGCTTCTTGAGCTGCTCGGCCGCCTCGCGCGCCATGCGTCGCCACTGCACGATGCCGAGCGCATTGGTCGGCTGATTGCCGAGAAACACGTTCTCGGCCACGGTGAGATCAGGCGCGACGCTGAGCTCCTGATGCACCATGGCGATGCCGGCCGCGCGCGCGTCGCGGACGGAATTGAAATGGACCTCGCGGCCGTCGAGCAGGAAGCGGCCGGAGAAACCGGTATGCACGCCGGCGATGATCTTCATCAGCGTGCTCTTGCCGGCGCCGTTCTCCCCGACGAGACCATGGATCTCGCCGGGTCGAAGGGTGAAGTCGACGCCGCGCAACGCGGTGACGCCGCCGAACGACTTGGTGATGTCCTGCAACTGCAGAAGTGGTGGGCGGCTGTCCAGCATGGGAAGAGACTTCAGATCAGGAAGTGATCCTCCATCCATTGCATGCCCGGCGCATTGGCCTTGGTCACGACCGGGCCGTCGGTGATCACATGTTTCGGAATGCCCTGGCCACTCTTCTCGCCCGCGGTCACCGCCGCGACGCCGGCCACGATCGCGCCGCCATGGATGCGGCAGGACGGATTGCGGACGGTTGCGAACATGCGGCCGTCGCTGACGGCCTGGATCGCGGGCGGCATGGCGTCGACGCCGCCGATCAGGATGTTGGTGCGATTGCGCGCCTTCATGATGTTGTAGGCGGCGAGCGCCATGTCGTCATTGTGGAAGAACGCCGCGTCGATCTGCGGATACTTCGTGAGATAGGTCTCCCACAGGCGCGCCGCTTTCGACACGTCCCAGTCGGCCGGCTGAGTGTCGAGCACCTCGATGTTCGGGAACTGCTTGATCACCGAGTTGAAGCCCTTGGCGCGGCCCTGCGCACCGGTGTGGCCGAGCGCGCCCTGGGTCATGATGATCTTGCCCTTGCCGCCCATCGCATTCGCGAGCGCCTGGGTGACGGATGCGCCCATGAACTCGTTGTCGGGTGCGAGGAAGGAGTGGACGTTGATCTGATCGAGCGGCGCGATCAGCGTGTCCATGTCGATGACGGGGATGCCGGCGTCGATCATCTTCTGCACCGGCTGCGTCAGCGTGCCGATGCCGAACGCCTGGATGGCGACGAAGTCCCACTTCTGCGAGGCCATGTTGTCGATCGCGGCGCGCTGCTTCACCGCATCGAGCTGGCCGTCGAACCAGGTCACCTCGACGTTGAGCAGCTTGCCCCACCATTCGGCGGCCTGCTTGCCTTGCGCGCACCACGTCGCCTGCAGACCCGCGTTGGAGAACGCCGCCTTCAGCGGCTTCTCGGAGCGGCCCATCTCGGCGGCGAGCGCCGGATTGATGCCGAAGCCGGCGAGCAGGGCCGCTGCAGAGCCCGCGGCGGTGGCCGCCTGGAGAATATCGCGCCTGTTCTTGAATGACTTTTTGGACGTTTCGTCAGTGCCGGACATGCCGTGCTCCCTGTCCCATTGTTGTCTGGCGTCGTCATTGATCGCGCCGCCAAGAGCTGCACTGTTTCACAACCCCAGAGAACGCGCTACAGCCGGATGTTGTGCGCTGCATCCAACTGATGTCGCGGCGCACGCGCGTTGTCAGAAAACGGTGATGCGTCCATGCTACGCGGCGCATGACATCGTCTTGCGCCATGCATTTGTTGGAGACGCGGTTTTGGCAACGACGCGCATTGCTGTGATCGGCGACATCCATCACGGACAGGACACACCAACGAAGCGCGGCGCGATGGCGCTGCCGCTGCTGGAGCGATTTGTCGCACAGGTCAACGACGCGCGCGTCGATGCGGTGATCGATCTCGGCGACCGAATCTCGGATGAGGATCCCGAACGAGATCGCCTGCTCCAGAGCGACGTCGCGATGGGCTTTGCGAGCCTTGCGGTGGCACACCATCACCTCAGCGGCAACCATGATGTCGCATGTCTCACGCTTGCCGACAATGAAGCGATCTTCGATCTCCCCTGCGGGTCGCGTTCACTCCGCATCGGCGACATCAGATGCGTGTTCTGGCAGCCCGATGTCCGTCTCACCCGCGCGCGCGGGCTGCATCTGTCCGACGGCGATCTCGACGGCCTCGAGGCCTTGCTCGGCGAGGATGAGCGGCCGACCTTGCTCGTGAGCCACGTGCCGCTGTCGGGGCACGCGCAGACCGGCAACTATTACTTCGAGGCCAATCCCGGGCATGCGACCTATGCCGACGTCTGCGAGATCCGGAAGGTCATCGCCGGCGCGCCCTGTCCGATCGTCGCGCTCGCCGGTCATGTGCACTGGAATACGCTGACCACGGTCGACGGCACGCCGCACATCACGCTTCAATCATTGACCGAGACCTTCATCTCCGGCGAGCCGGCCGAGTCGTTCGGCGTGCTGGAGGTCGAGGCCGATGAACTGCGCTGGGTGGTGCGGGGCAGAGAGCCGGTGTCTCTCATGCTGCCATGGCGGAGAACCAAATCGCACTGGCGCGCGCCCTTGCCGTCATTCGCGACGAGCTGACGCAGAGCCGCGGCGGACCACGTTCAGGCAGCGTTCATGAGGAGAGGCATAGTCTCTGGACAGATGATCTGCCCGCTCAAAAAAATAGAGCAGGGCAGCGGGCCCTGCTCGGAAATTGTGTCGACCCTTTGATATCCCGCAAGTTCAGATTTGATCTTGTTAAGCGGGGTGACGCTGCTTTTTGCGCGCCAGGGCTCCTCCCGAGACTTGGACCACCAGACTTCCGCAAGCGTTAGCCTGAGGCCCGAATTCGTAGACGATCTTTTTGCGTTTGTCATCCTTTTCGGCAACGATTGTTCAAATTTCGCGCATTCCATGAAATGATCGATAAGTGCCTGCAATTGGCGGGTTTTATTTTCGTTTTTTCCCTCACTAGGTGCTAAAATACCTCGTAATCTGGCGGCCCGAAAGCGGACGCGGCGTTGTTCTTAATCAACGACCGCCGTCCGAATGTCCCGGACTGTGCCCATCCTGTCCTCGACTCGGGGGCAGGGCTGGGGCACAAGATCCCGGTTCAATTGGCGGGCATCCATGCGGCAGCGGCTGCAAGCGTTTTTTCCGATCGTGCTGATCGCACTGATGGTGCAGATCCTGGCGCCGATCGGGTTTGCCTGGGCCACGGCCGCGAACGCATCCGATCCGCTGCGCGGTGTCGAGATCTGCCACAGCCGAGCGGGATCCCAGCCGGCCGACGATGAATCCTCCGGCAAGCTTGGCCATTCGGCGTGCGCGCTCTGCTGCACGGTGCAGCCGGTCGTGTTCGAGGGGCCGGCGCCCATCCGCGCCGATCTTCCCCAGCGTGAAGCGCGGGTCGTCGTGTGGCGGTCAATGGCTGCGGATATCCGGGCCGCCCTGGCGTCGTCATCTGCGCGCGCAAGAGCGCCTCCTGCGGCATGACGGCCTGGCCGCTCCGCGGCCGAAGAGATTCCTCTCCACTCCGAATCGCAAAGACGCTGTCTCTCTGTTCGTCCGGCCCCGGTCCGTACGGATATGGGTCCATGTGTCGTCCCAGCGTATTTGCGGCAACTTTCATCGAAAGGATCACCGTCATGACTCTGCTTGGACGTTCCCTGTTTGCATTTGCTCTTCTCCTGATCGGCTCGCCCGCCAGCTTCGCCGCGGACGTCAAGGCCGGTGACCTCGTCATCAGCCAGCCCTGGAGCCGGGCCACGCCGGGCGGGGCCAAGACCGGCGCGGGCTATCTGACGATCGCAAACAAGGGCACGGCACCGGATCGGCTCGTCGCCGTGTCCGGCGAGGTCGCCGGCCGCATCGAGGTGCACGAAATGGCCGTGAACAACGGCGTCATGACGATGCGTCCGCTCGAGAACGGACTCACGATCGAGCCGGGCAAGACCGTGGCCCTGGCGCCGGGCGGCTATCATCTCATGATGATGGATCTCAAGAGCCCGCTGAAGCAGGGCGACAAGCTGCCGATGACCCTGGAGTTCGAGAAGGCCGGGAAGGTGGCGGTGACGATCGAAGTTCAGGCGGTCGGCGCGAAAGGGCCGGGCGGCGAGAGCGGCGGCAGCATGATGAAGCAGCACGATCATTCTGGGATGAAGATGTAGCGGCCTGGCCCAGGGGCTTTCCATGGACCGACGAGTCTTCAACCAGGCGCTGCTGGCGGGATCGCTCAGCGG
Organism: Bradyrhizobium sp. HKCCYLR20261; assembly: GCF_051168435.1. Taxonomy (NCBI): domain Bacteria; kingdom Pseudomonadati; phylum Pseudomonadota; class Alphaproteobacteria; order Hyphomicrobiales; family Nitrobacteraceae; genus Bradyrhizobium; species Bradyrhizobium sp. HKCCYLR20261. The sequence goes on along the minus strand of NZ_JBNPUZ010000006.1, from coordinate 430,088 downwards.
CCTGCTCCTGCCCGGCGCACATGCCGAGCCGGGACAGCGATTGCCCGGCAAGCCGGTCATCGGCCTGCTGGTCTATCCGGGCGTGATCCTGCTCGATCTCACAGGCCCTCTGACCGTCTTCAACATCATGCAGGCCGACATCAGGCTGATCGGCGCATCCATGGCGCCGGTCGCGACCGACGTCGGGATCGCCGTCAGCCCGAGTCACAGCTTCGAGACCGCGACAGCCGATCTCGACGTTCTGTTCGTGCCGGGCGGGCTGAAGGGCACCGTCGACGGCATGAACGATCCGCGGACCGTCGACTTCGTCGCGAAGCGCGGCGAGACCGCGCGCTTTGTCACCAGCGTCTGCACGGGGGCGCTGCTCCTGGGCGCGGCGGGCCTGCTCAAGGGCTACAAGGCAACCTCGCATTGGTACGTCCGCGACCTGCTGCCCTTGATGGGCGCAACCATGGTGGCCGACCGCGTCGTGTCGGATCGCAACCGCATCACGGCGGGCGGCGTCACCGCGGGCATCGATTTCGGGCTCGCGCTGGCTGCGCAACTCACCAGCGAGGAGAACGCCAAGCGCATTCAGCTTCTGATCGAATATGATCCGCAGCCGCCGTTTGCGGCCGGATCACCCGAGCGTGCCGGTGTGGAGGCGGCCAATGCCGTGTTGACGCAGCGCGGCCCGCTGATCCGGCAGGCCGAGCAGGCGGCGCGCGCGGCCGGATCGAGGCTCGGCGTCCGATGAGTCCAGGTCGCGCGATCCCTTCTTATCCTCGCACGCGCAATGGCCGTGACGACGGCGATGCGCGGCGTGGCTGGATCGCGAGCCTGCTGCCGATCGCCTTGCTGGCGCTGATCATTCAAGTGCTGGCGCCGGTGGCAGCTTCGACCATCGCGGCTGCCGCGGCCTCAACCCTCGATCCGTTGGGCGGCGCCGCGATCTGCCATGCCGAAGTGGACGCCGCCCCGTCCAATCGCGAGACCGACCGCACGGCCTGCGGCCTCGATTGCGTCATGTGCTGCGTGCTCCACGCCGCCGTCGCCCTCGATCTGCCGCCTGTTGCCGCCAACATGGCCCCGCTGCGCGGATGGGCGCGGATCGCCTGGATTGGGCGCGAACTCACCCTCATCCATCTTCCCTCTCGCTCACAAACGCAGCCGCGCGGACCTCCCGTCCTCTCCTGACCAAGCAAATCATCACCGTCGCGACAAGCGCTTGCGCCGGTCTGCAACTGATCAGGAAGACCGGCCGTCGAGCCGGCATTGGGGAAGTCTCACATGTTTCGTCGTCATGCCCTCGGTGGCGTGAGCGTGGTCGCCTTGCAGCTCGTGCTGTTGCCGCCGGCCACCGTCGCGTCCGCCCAGTCCGCAAGGGAATTGCCATCCGTCACCGTCGATGCCCCGCGTCCTGCGGCGCCTCGCGCCGCGCGCAAGCCGGCGGCGCAGCCCATTTCGGTCAGCGCCCGCGCGCCGAAGCCGGTGGCGTCGGCCGCCAACATCTCCGGCCAGGGGCAGGCCGCGTCGGGCCGGCTCGCCGGAGCAAGCGCCGCCCGTGACCAGCTCAGCCAGTCGCCGTCCGGCCAGACGGCAACCACCATCGACCGCAGCCGCTTCGACGACCGGCCTGCCTTCTCGGTCGGCGACATCCTGCGCGAAAGCCCCGGCGTGTCGGTCAAGCAGGGCAACGGCCCGCGCGATCTCGGCATCTCCATCCGCGGCTCCAATGCGCGCAACGGCTTCGGCATCCGCAACATCGTGCTGTTCGAGGATGGCTTCCCGGTCACCCAGCCGGACGGCCTGTCGCGCAGCGATCTGATCGATCCGCACGCCTATGGCGCGGTCGACGTCATCAGAGGACCGTCCTCGGCGCTGTACGGCAACTACGCGACCGGCGGCGCGATCAATTTCCGCACCCGCCCCGGCGGCAGCATCGACGGCGCGGAGATCGGCAGCGAGGGCGGCAGCTTCGGCTATCTCAGCAACTATCTCGCCTTCGGCAAGAAGGTCGGCAATTTCGAGGGATCGCTGTTCACCAGCGACGTGCGCGGCGACGGCTATCTCGGCAACAGCTGGTTCAACACACAGACGGTCAATTTCCTGGGCACGGTGAAGGTGACGCCGGACGATCGCTTCACGGTGAAGATCATCAACAACGATCTCACGACGCGGCTGCCGGTCCGATACACGCTGAGCAATTACTATCTCAATCCATATCAGCAGGGCTGCACCAACGGGAAGTCGTTTGCAGCCGGCTGCCAGACCGTCGGCCTCAACAAAAACGGATTCAATACGCTGGGTGGCGTCGACACGGAAACCGCGCTGCAGGCCGGCCTCGGCCGCAACGACCGCCGCACCATCGTCGGCGGTCGCTGGGAGCATGACTTCGACAACAATACGACATGGCGCAACCAATTCGTGTTCGACGATCGCAACATCAGCCAGCCCACGGGATCCACTAGCGCGATCGGCGACTATCCCTCCTATAACTACATGAGCGACATCACCAGGCGCGGTGAGATCTTCGGCCTGGAATCGACCGCCTTCTTCGGTGCGTTCTACAATACGCTCACCGCGTCGGGGGATACGCGCTTCGTGGTGCCCGGCGGCAACGCGGCGCTCGGACGTCTTTCGGGCAACACCTGGAGCGAAACCACCAATTATGGCTTCCGCGCGCGCGAAGAGCTCAAGCTGACGGCTGCCCTGACTGCGGTGGCCGGACTCGGCTGGGAGCGCACGCATCTGCGCGGGGTGAACACGGCGTATAACTACAAGGACGCGACGGGCATTGCGACGACATCAATCACCACCGCGGACCGCCAGTTTGACAATCTCGCTCCAGAGCTGGCGCTGCTCTACAAGGTGAACAGCGACTGGCTGCTGCGCGCGCGCGTCGCGACCGGCTATGGGACGCCGCAGGCGTCGAACCTGTTCGTGCTGCCGACCGGCGCCTTCGGCAACAACACCCAGCTGAAATCGCAGACCAATCTCGGCTACGATGTCGGCTTCGACTGGACGCCGAACCGGACGGTGACAGTCAGTGCGACCGGCTTCTACGAGTTCTTCCGCAACGAGATCGTCACCCAGGCCGTTACGGGTTCGCTCAACTCCTCCTACACGTTCAACGCGCCGCGTTCGGAGCATCGCGGCGTCGAGCTGGCGGCGGACTGGAGATTTCTGCCGGGCTGGCGGTTCACAGCCGCCTACACCTACCTCGATCAAGTCTACACCGACTACACGGAGAACCTCGCCAGCGGATCGACGCTTTTCAGCTTCAACCGCGCCGGCAACAAGATCCCTGGCATCTCGCCGAACGAGCTGACGGCTCGGCTGGGCTACGATCACGACAGCGGGAGACTGGCCGGGCTCGGCGGTTTCGTCGAGGTTCAATGGAAGGACTCTTTCTATATGGACAACGGCAACCTGCAGAAGGCGCCCGGCTACGAGCTCGTCAACCTGAACGTTCACTACAAGACTGAGCTGGCTTCGGAGACGTTCAAGTCGCTGAACGTCTTCTTCGAAGTCCGCAACGTGTTCGACCGCACCTACATCGCTTCAGCAAACAACCTGCAGAATGCGATGAAATCCGGCGTACAGGACGTGGCGACCACCGGGACGATCTACGCCGGCTCGCCCCGCGCGTTCCTGGCAGGCATGAAGGTGGCATTCCGATGAGGACCAGCATGACAGCAACGGTACGGCTCAAGAGTGCTCTGCTCGGAGTAGCGATAGGTCTGCTTTGTGCGCCGATCGCCCAAGCCCAGATGGCGCATCAGCATGGCTCGGACGCGGCCTGCGAAGGCACCGAACTGCGATGCGCCACCAAGGTGACCCCGTTCTTCGCCAGCGACGGCAAGCTCTGGCTGGCCTGGATGGCCGGCGGGCGGGTGTCGGTCGCAAGCTCGAGTGATGAGGGCCGCACGCTGTCCACGGCGGTGCCGGTCAACGACCAGCCGCTCAATCTCGACTGGGGACCGGATGCCCGTCCGAAGCTGGTGGTCGACGGCAAGGGCGGGATCGCGGTCGCGTTCTCGATCTTCCGCGACCAGGCCTTCAACGGCCAAGTGCTCACCACGCGCTCTGACGATGGCGGCCAGAGCTTCGCGGCCGTCCGTCCGGTCACGGCGAGCAATGAAAGCCAGCGTTTCGAGGCGCTGGCGCTCGACCAGGATGGGACCGTCTTCGTGGCCTGGCTCGACAAGCGCAACCGCGTGCCGGCGAAGGCTGCGGGGCGTGCTTACGAAGGGGCCGCGTTGTTCTTCGCCTCGTCGCGCGATGGCGGCGCCACTTATGCCGAGGCGACGATGGCCCAGGACAACACCTGCGAATGCTGCCGGCTGGGCCTCGCGTTTGCGGGGCCCGGACGTCCGGTCGTGATCTTCCGCAACATCTTCGAGGGCAGCGTCCGCGATCATGCGGTGGTGACCTTCAAGGACCTCGCCACGCCCGGCGACGTCTACCGGGTCAGTACCGACGATTGGCAGATCAAGGCCTGCCCGCACCAGGGGCCGACCCTGACGGTCGCGCCCAGCGGCGCCTACCATGTCGCCTGGTTCACCAGCGGCAAGGTCCGCAAGGGCCTATTCTATGCGCATTCGCGCGACGGCGGCCGGACCTTCTCCGACCCGATGCCGATCGGCCGCCCCGACCGCAACCCGACGCGGCCGTATCTGCTGGCAACGGCGGAGCTCACGACGCTGGTGTGGAAGGAGTTCGACGGCGAGCGGACCACGGTCATGGTGATGCAGTCGCACGACGATGGCGAAACCTGGTCGAAACCGCGCGCCCTCGCCAGCACCGACAATGCGTCGGACCATCCGCTCCTTGTGTCGAAAGGCGGCAAGGTGTTCCTGTCCTGGATGACCAAGGCGGACGGCTATCGGCTGCAGGCGATCGGAGACGAGTCATGAAGCGCGCCATGTTGGGCTTGGCCATTGCGGGACTTCTCGCCCTGACCGCGTCGAGCACCGCGGCGCCGCCGTCGCTCAAGCCGTTCGAGCGCGGCTCCTGGCGCGAGGTGCTGCGGTCCCATGCGGGACGGCCGACCTTGATCCATTTCTGGGGCGTGACCTGCGGCCCCTGTAAGATCGAGCTTCCGCAGCTCGGCAAGTTCATGGCGGATCATCCCGAGATCGACGTCGTCACCGTGAGCGCCGACCTCGTGCCGAATCTGGATGCCGCGACCCAGGCCATGTTGGACAAGGCGGGCCTCGCCGCAGCCGAGAACTTCATCTTCAACGACGGCTATGCCGAGCGTCTCAGGTTCGAGATCGATCCGTCCTGGCAGGGCGAGATTCCCCGCACCATCCTGGTCTCCCGCGACGGCGCGATGTCGACGATCGAAGGCAGCGCCGAGATCAGTGATCTCGACAAATGGTGGTCGGAGCAGGGACGCCCGCACTAGGGTGGCGCCGCGTGGCGGCTCGGGCTGGCCGCGCGGGCGCGGCCGGTTCGCAACGAGGCGCCTGTGCTGGTTCATCCTCCACGTGAGCGAGGGCAGTAAAATGATCGGGAATACGGAGGCTTAGCCGCCTTTTTTCAATCCCAGTCTTGTGTTTTGCCGCCTGATCCGGTTTGACTGCGCCAGCCCGAACCGAATCTCGAAGGCCTCGCCCCATGCGTTTGTCGCGGTTTTTCCTGCCAATCTTGAAAGAAAATCCGAAGGAAGCCGAGATCGTCTCGCACCGGCTGATGCTGCGCGCCGGCATGCTGCGGCAGGAGGCCGCCGGCATCTACGCCTGGCTGCCGCTGGGCTTCAAGGTGCTGAAGAAGATCGAGCAGATCGTGCGCGAGGAGCAGAACCGGGCCGGCGCGCTCGAGTTGCTGATGCCGACCCTCCAGCTCGCCGATCTCTGGCGCGAGAGCGGCCGCTACGACGCCTATGGTCCGGAGATGCTGCGTATCAGCGACCGTCACAAGCGCGAGCTGCTGTACGGGCCGACCAACGAGGAAATGATCACGGAAATCTTCCGTGCCTATGTGAAGTCCTACCGTAACCTTCCGCTCAACCTCTATCATATTCAATGGAAATTCCGCGACGAGCAGCGTCCGCGCTTCGGCGTGATGCGTGGCCGCGAATTCCTGATGAAGGACGCCTATTCGTTCGACCTCGACGAGGCCGGCGCGCGGCGCGCCTACAACAAGATGTTCGTCGCGTATTTGCGGACTTTCGCGCGGATGGGCCTGAAGGGCATCCCGATGCGCGCCGAGACCGGCCCGATCGGCGGCGATCTCAGCCACGAGTTTATCGTGCTGGCGGAAACCGGCGAGTCCGGCGTCTATTGCGATCGCAACGTGCTCGATCTGCCGATCCCGCCGGCCTCGGTCGATTACGACGGCGACCTCACGCCGATCATCAAGGAATGGACCTCGCTCTACGCGGCGACCGAGGACGTGCATGATCACGCCCGCTTCGAGAGCGAGGTGCCGGAAGAGCGCCGCGTTCACACCCGCGGCATCGAGGTTGGCCAGATCTTCTACTTCGGCACCAAATATTCCGAGCCGATGAAGGCCCTGGTTGCCGGTCCCGATGGCGCCGAGGTCACCATTCATGGCGGTTCCTATGGCGTCGGCGTGTCGCGTCTGGCTGGCGCGATCATCGAGGCCTGCCATGACGATGCCGGCATCAAATGGCCGGAAGAGGTTGCGCCGTTCCGCGCGGTCATCCTGAACCTGAAGCAGGGTGGCTCCGACACCGATGCGGCCTGCGAGCAGCTCTATCGCGATCTCCTCGCCAAGGGCGTGGACGTGCTCTACGACGACACGGAGCAGCGCGCCGGCGGCAAATTCGCCACCGCCGATCTCATCGGCATCCCCTGGCAGATCATGGTCGGACCCAAGAGCCTCGCCGAGGGCAAGGTCGAGGTGAAGACCCGCAGCGACGGCGCGCGCCAGATGATGTCGCCCGCCGACGTCGTGGCGCGTCTCGGCGGCGGAACTCAGCCGGCCTGAGGCGGGCGTTCGATCATCGGATTATCCACCGGGGGTAGCCCCTTCCTTCCGGCCAATCCGGCCACAATCGGCCCGAATCATGGGATGATCGCGCAATGGATGACGCCATGACCGAACCCGTGCAGACCGCGCCCTTCGCCCCCTTCGAGTGGATGCTGTCGGGACGCTATCTGCGTGCGCGGCGCCGGGAAGGGTTCATTTCGGTGATCGCGGGGTTCTCGTTCCTCGGCATCATGCTCGGCGTCGCGACGCTGATCATCGTGATGGCGGTCATGAACGGCTTCCGAAAGGAGCTGCTCGACAAGATCCTCGGCCTCAATGGCCATCTGCTGGTGCAACCGCTGGAATCGCCGCTGACGGACTGGAAGGACGTCTCCGAGCGCATCGCGCAGGTGCAGGGCATCCGGCTTGCCGCGCCGGTCGTCGACGGCCAGGGCCTCGGCTCCTCCCCGTTCAACGCCTCCGGCGTGTTCATCCGCGGCATCCGCTCGCAGGACCTAACGAACCTGACGTCGATCGCCAAAAACATCAAGCAGGGCTCCTTGGAAGGGTTTGACGAGGGGCAGGGGGTGGCGATCGGCCGGCGTCTCGCCGACCAGCTCTCGCTGCATGCCGGTGACAGCATCACGCTGGTCGCCCCGAAAGGCGCGGTGACGCCGATGGGCACCACGCCGCGGATCAAGCCCTACAAGGTCGCGGCCGTGTTCGAGATCGGTATGTCCGAATACGATTCCAGCTTCGTGTTCATGCCGCTGGCCGAGGCGCAGGCCTATTTCAACCGCAACAACGACGTCACCGCGATCGAGATCTTCACCAGCAATCCGGACAAGGTCGAGCAGTTCCGCAAGACGGTGACCGAGGCGGCCGGTCGGCCCATCTTCCTGGTCGACTGGCGCCAGCGCAACTCGACCTTCTTCAACGCGCTCCAGGTCGAGCGCAATGTGATGTTCCTGATCCTGACCTTGATCGTGCTGGTTGCCGCTCTCAACATCATCTCCGGGCTGATCATGCTGGTGAAGGACAAGGGCCAGGATATCGCGGTCCTCCGGACCATGGGCGCCTCGCAGGGCGCGATCATGCGCATCTTCCTGATCACGGGCGCCGCGATCGGCGTGGTCGGCACGCTCACCGGGTTCGTCGTCGGATTGCTGATCTCCGCCAACATCGAGTCGATCAGGCAGTTCCTGTCCTGGCTCACGAGCACCGATCTGTTTCCTCAGGAACTCTATTTCCTTTCAAAGCTGCCGGCCGAGATCGATGCGGGTGAGACCGCGGCTGTTCTCATCATGGCCCTGACCCTGTCCTTTCTGGCGACGCTCTACCCAAGCTGGCGCGCGGCCCGATTAGACCCGGTCGAAGCGCTGCGCTACGAGTGAGGCGCTGATGGACGAGCAGGGGGCGGAGGATGTACCGGTCGTTTATCTCCACGAGATCAAACGGCGGTACATGCAGGGCGAGCAGCAGCTGACCATTCTGGACGGCGCCAAGCTCGCCTTATGGGCGGGACAGTCGGTGGCGCTGGTGGCGCCGTCGGGGTCGGGCAAGTCGACATTGCTGCACATCGCGGGTCTCCTCGAAAGCCCGGACGAAGGCGAGGTCTATGTCGGCGGCGTGCCGACGTCGCAGCTCACGGACATCGAGCGCACCCAGATGCGCCGCACCGATATCGGCTTCGTCTATCAGTCGCATCGCCTGCTGCCGGAATTCACGGCGCTGGAGAACGTCATGCTGCCGCAGATGATCCGTGGCCTGAAGCGTTCCGAGACGGTGAAGCGCGCCAGCGAGATCCTGGCCTATCTCGGGCTCGGCGAGCGCATCAAGCACCGTCCGGCCGAGCTGTCCGGCGGCGAGCAGCAGCGCGTGGCGATCGCGCGCGCCGTCGCCAACGCGCCGCGGGCGCTGCTGGCGGACGAGCCGACCGGCAATCTCGATCCCGAGACCGCCGATCATGTCTTTCACGCGCTGATGCAGCTCGTGAAGGCGACGCGGGTCGCGATGCTGATCGCGACCCACAACATGGAGCTGGCCGGCCGCATGGACCGGCGCGTCTCCATCGTCGGCGGCAAGGTCGTCGAGCTCGATTGAGACTCGTCGCCGTCAGGGCGTGATCACCGTCATCTTGAACGGCTGGCTGTGCTTGGCGGCATGGGCGACCGCTTCGTTGGCGTGATCGAGCGCGAAGCAGGTCGGCTCGAATTGCGCGAGGTCGAGCAGGCCCGATCTGATCAGCCCCACCATCTTCACGGTTGCGCTCGGCTGGTACATCCAGACGCCGTGGATAGTGACGCAGTTGCGCATGATCCAGGGATAGGGCAGGTCGAGACCGGGACCGCCGAGCATCCCGACGCCGCCCATCAAGGCGACGCGTCCATACGGCCGAACGGCCATGATGGCAGATCGCACGACGTCGGTCGTGACCGACGGCGGCATGATGTCGAGCACGCAGTCGATCGGGCACGGCGCGGCGCGCGTCATGCGGACGGTGTCCTCGTTTGCGTCGCCCGTGAGCTTCACCGGATGGACGCGCGGGCCGAACCGGCGCTGCAACTCCGCGAGCATGGCCTCGTTGCGGCCAGCCGTCACCACGGCGGCTGCGCCCATGGCGAGTGCCACCGCGACCGCGGCGCCGCCGAACCGTCCGGTGGCGCCGCTCACCAGCACGGTCTCGCCGGGCTGCAGATGGGCCGCGAGGAAGCCGCCATAGGGCACTAGCAGCGTGCCGAGCGCGCACCAGCGCGCGGCGTCGCCCGGGGCGATGCCGCCGATCGGCTTGGCGTTTTCCGTCGGGATGCGCATGCGCTCGGCGAACGAGCCGTGCCGGAAATGCTGCTGCAGCTTCAAGCCACCCGGTCCGCGCGCGCTCAGGCCCTGCAGGGTGATATCGGGCGCGACGGCGTCGTCGCGCGAGCGCACGGTCGGATCGCAGTACACCCAGTCGCCGATCGCCAGATGCGTCGCGTCGGGACCGAGCGCGCGGACCCGTCCGATGCCGCCTGTTCCAGGGATGACGGGCAGCTCCAGCAGGTACTTCCGTTCGCCACTGAAAACTTCGTTCGCATAGGACAGCACGCTCGCCGCGGCGATGTCGACGATGACTTCGCCCGTGCCGAGCACGGGGTCTTCCACCTGCTCGATCGCGAGCGGTGATCCAAAACGGTTCAGCACGGCGGCTTTCATGATCGTCTCCATTGGCAGTGGCGGCGATGTACGGTGGCAGCTCTATGCTGCGCGCGGGAAGGCCTGGTATTATCCTAGGATTGTCTGCACCCAGTGTGCACGACCGGCTCGCAGGAGAGACCACGATGACGGATCCGCGCCATGCCGAGCTCGGAAACTTCCTGCGCTCCCGGCGCGAGAAGCTCGCGCCCGAAGCGCTCGGGCTCGCGGCCGGACGACGGCGGCGCACGGTCGGGCTGCGCCGGGAGGAAGTGGCGGAGCTCGCCGGCATCGGGGTCGACTGGTACATCCGGCTCGAGCAGGGCCGCGCGGTGAAGCCGTCATCGACGACCATCGATGCCCTGGCGCGCGCGCTGCGTCTCACCAAGGCGGAGCATGCCCATCTCAAGGCGCTGGCCCGGGAGACGGCGCGCAAGCCGTTCGTACGCGAGCAGGTGCCGGACAGATTGCGCGAACTGGTGCAAAGCCTCAATCAGCCGGCCTACATCTCGGGACGGCGCTGGGACGTGTTGGCGTGGAATGACGCGGCGGACGAGATCTTCGGCTTCTCGCAACTTGCCGACGCCGACCGTAACACGTTGCTGCTGATGCTGTGCACGCCCCGCGTCCGCCGGCTGTTCGGCGCGCAATGGAAGGAGCTGGCACGCCGCATGGTCGCGCAGTTTCGCGCGACCTACGATCTCTGGGCCGGCGATCCGGCCTTCCTGGATCTGCTCGCGCGGCTGCGAGATGGCAGCCGTGACTTCGAGGAGTTGTGGGCGGCCCACGACATCAACGCGCTCGCGGCCGGCGAGAAGCTGCTCGATCATCCGAAGAAGGGCCGCGTGAAGCTGCGCTACGCGACCTTTCAAGCCAACGACGATCCCGCGCTGAAGCTCGCGATCTACTACACGTGAGCGTCGTCATTGGTGCGAGTAGGCATCGGCCGCATATCGCGGGTTGAACCGCGGGCTCACCATACAATCGACCGGTTTGCGGTTGATGATGCCAAGCATTCGCAAATTCAGCCGTTCTGCCCAGAAGAGATCACGACTGAGACGCGTCGAGGGTTGTTCGGTCACGAGAGGGCTCTCGGTCACGATTTCGACGTCGCGTCGCATTGTGGCGAGCGGCGGACATCGGTCACGACTCCTCCATACATCCTATTAGTTGTTTGTTCATGTAGCGGTCAAACCCTTTGAAAACAGGCATTTGCGCGCAATCCCATAATTGCCGGAAAGAACGGTTCTAATCTGACACATCGGTTGATACGGGCGAAGCGAGTGCGCTGGAGCATGAACGCTTCGTCACGCTGCGTGTTTTGAGCGGAACCAGAGGGCCTGGGGACTTTGGGACAGAAGCTACGGAGTTCGATGATGAAGACGCTTTTCGGCGCAACGGTGGGGCTCGGCGCGATCGCCGCGGCGACGTCTGCTTTCGCGGCTGACCTCCCGGTGAGGAAGGGGCCCTACACCAAGGCGCCGCCCGCCGTGGTCGCCACGGTCTACGATTGGAGTGGCTTCTACATCGGCGCCAACGCCGGTGGCGGCTCCAGCCGTGACTGCTGGAGCCTGGTGTCGGTCGGAGGCGTCGCGGTGAACCCGGCGGCGAACCGCGAAGGCTGCTCCGGCGGCGGCGGCGCCGCGGTCGGCGGCCAGGTCGGGTTCCGCTATCAGACGGCCAACTGGGTGTTCGGCGTCGAAGCGCAGGGCGACTGGGCGAACTTCAAGAGCACCAATCGCAACCTGATTCTACCCAATGTCAGCGACCGTTCACGCACCAACGGCTTTGGCCTGTTCACCGGCCAGGTCGGCTACGCCTTCGACAACATCCTGGGCTACGTGAAGGGCGGTGCCGCCGTCGTCGGCGATCGCTATGACACCTTCACCACTGGCACCAACGTGATGCTCGACCGCGCCAACACGACGCGCTGGGGCGCCACCATCGGCGCCGGTCTCGAATACGGCTTCGCGCCGAACTGGTCCGTGGGCGTCGAATACGACCACATCTTCCTCGGCAACAAGAACCTGAACTTCGTCGCGGCCGCCGGGCAGCCGGCGATGACCCATCGCATCAAGCAGGATGTCGACATCGGCCTCGTGAGGCTGAACTACAAGTTCGGTCCCGGCTTCGGCATGATGCATTGAACAAGCGGGGCGCGACGGCTCGTCGAAGCCATGGCTTCGACGAGCTTTCAAGTCTGAAACAGAGACGCGAGACCGCGCTCAGTCCTCTTCGAACACGAACGGGTTGGGGAAGGGCGCGTAGGGATTCGGCGCCGGCGGACGCGGCTTGAGCCGCGGCCGGTTCGGATACGGATAGGGCGTGGCGCGCGGGTCGTTGCTGACGCCGGCGAAATACGGATTGGCAATGCAGTTCAGCAGCCGTCCCGACGCCGTGGCCTGGCACTGCGCGTAGGTGTCGAACGTGCAGTTGCTCAGGCCGGGAAACTCGTCGCCTTGCAGACAGAATGCGTGCCTCACTCCGACGGCCTGCGCCGGAGCATGAGTTGCGACCACGAGGCCGGCCGCAGCCAAGGCCGCAAATAGAACGTCACGCATCGGCGATCTCCCCTTCATGATGACCGGAACACGCGCGCGAAATGGCGGAGCCAGGGCGCGGAAGCGGCGCCTTTTGTGTAACTGCTGGCGCCCCGAATGCAAGGCGGAAAGTTCCATCAACACACTGTGATTGCACATTAATTTCCAGACATGTCCCACGCGCTTTCGGACGCGAGCTGTGACCGTGACGCTACAGCAATTGTGGCTGAGATCGTTAAGAGGTGCGGCTGGCCTGGGGGCCAAATGAGACGAGACTGGACCTGTGATGAAGAAACTTCTGTTGACGACGACGGCGCTCGTGGTGCTGGCCTCGCCGGCGCTGGCCGCGGATCTCGCCGCGCGTCCCTACACGAAGGCACCGCCGCCGGTGATGGCCGCGATCTATGACTGGAGCGGCTTCTACATCGGTGTGAACGGCGGTGGCGGCTGGACTCACAACACCTGGGATGTGGTCGGCGGCGGCCGCGAGGGCTCGCACGATTCGTCGGGCGGCACCGTGGGCGGTCAGGTCGGCTATCGCTGGCAGATGGGCCAGTTCGTGTTCGGCCTGGAGGCGCAGGGCAACTGGGCTGATTTCTCCGGCGACAACCAGAGCGCCATCTTCGGCACCCGCAACCGCACCAAGACCGACGCGTTCGGCCTGTTCACCGGCCAGGTGGGTTATGCCTGGAACAACGTGCTGCTCTACGCCAAGGGCGGTGCGGCGATCACCAGCAACACCTACACGATCACCAACGCTGCGACGGGCGGGTTCCTCGCCTCCAACGACAGCACCCGCTGGGGTGGCGTGGTCGGTGCCGGCCTCGAATACGGCTTCGCACCGAACTGGTCGATGGGCGTCGAATACAACCATCTGTTCATGGATCGCCAGACCGTCAGCTTCGGCGCGCTCGGCTCCGACAGCATCAAGCAGGATGCCGACATCTTCACGGCGCGCCTGAACTATCGCTTCGGCGGCCCGGTGGCGACGCGCTACTGATCCGCGGATCGAACCCGATCAAATCGACCAGCCCCGGCGTCTCGCCGGGGCTTTTTTTGTTCGATCGCTCCTCCCGCAGAGGCCAGTTAACCACGCAAGGACGGTGTCGGAGGGCCAGCTGAGGAAGGTGCTTGACCCGAGAACAGAAAAGGAACATTGTTCTTCATATGTTCTGACCGAGGGAGGTTCCGATGCTGAAGGTTTTCGTTCAAGAAGCCGCCGCACTGGCGTCCATCACGCTGTTCGTGGGCATGATCGCGCTCTGGGCGCAAATCATTCCACAGCTTTAGTGCAGGGGTCGCAGCGACTGGGGACATCAGGGCGAGCGTGCCGGACTCGCTCATGGCCGTCCGGTATGATGCGAGCGAGTCGGTTGGAAGGCGGGTCATCGACGCAGTCGATGAGGCTCCAGGCCCTTCGAAGCTGACGTCGCACCGTGATCCCGGAAAGCGATCACGGAAACCCCTCCAGGGAAGCTGCAGTCAAGCATGTCCGGCGCCGGATTCGTCCATCTCCACGTCCACTCCGCCTATTCGTTGCTGAAGGGCTCGATCAAGATCGCCAAGCTCGGCGAACTGGCCAAGGCCGACCGGCAGCCCGCGCTGGCGCTCACCGACACCGACAACATGTTCGGTGCGCTCGAATTCTCCGACAAGATGGCTGGCTACGGCATCCAGCCGATCGCCGGCTGTGAGCTCGCGATCGATTTCGGCGACATGGACCCCAACGCCCGCAATGCCGGCGCGGTCGCGCAGCCCTCGCGAATCGTCCTGCTGGCGGCGAAGGAGGAGGGCTACCGCCACCTGATGCGGCTGAACTCGCGCGCGTTCCTGGACACCCCGACGCACCAGGCGCCGCACATCAAATTCGACTGGCTGAACGAGGGGGTCGACGGCCTGATCGCGCTGACGGGCGGGCCGGACGGCCCGATCTCGCTCGCGCTCCAGCACGACATGGCCGCCTTGGCGACGCAGCGTTGCGAGCGGCTCGCGAGCCTGTTCGGCGACCGGCTGTATATCGAACTGCAGCGCCACGGCACCGACCGCGAGCGCCGCGTCGAGGGCGGGTTGATCGACATCGCCTATGGCAAGGGCCTGCCGCTGGTCGCGACCAACGAGCCGTATTTTGCGACCGCTGACGACTACGAGGCGCATGACGCGCTGCTCTGCATCGCCGGCGGCCATCTCATCGCCGACACCGAGCGCGTGCAGCTCACGCCCGACCACCGCTTCAAGACCCGAGCCGAGATGGCGGTGCTGTTCGCCGATATCCCCGAGGCGCTCGCCTCGACGGTCGAGATCGCCGAGCGCTGCTCGTACCGGCCGCGCACCCGCAAGCCGATCCTGCCGTTCTTCACCGTCGGCGCCGGCAATAGTGCCGAGGCTGGGGACGCGGCCAGCGCCGAGGCGGCCGAGCTGAAGCGCCAGGCCGAGGAGGGCCTCGCGCGACGGCTCAAGGTGCACGGCATGGCGCCGGGCATGACGGAGGAGGACTATCAGAAGCGCCTCGCCTTCGAGCTCGACGTCATCATGCGCATGAAGTACGCGGGCTACTTCCTGATCGTGTCGGACTTCATCAAATGGGCCAAGTCGCACGGCATTCCCGTGGGGCCGGGCCGCGGCTCGGGCGCAGGCTCGCTGGTCGCCTGGGTGCTGACCATCACCGACCTCGATCCGATGCGGTTCGCGCTGCTGTTCGAGCGCTTCCTCAATCCCGAGCGCGTCTCGATGCCGGACTTCGACATCGACTTCTGCCAGGACCGCCGCGGCGAGGTGATCTCCTACGTCCAGCAGCGCTACGGCCGCGACCAGGTCGCGCAGATCATCACCTTCGGCACGCTGCAGGCGCGCGGCGTGCTGCGCGACGTCGGCCGCGTGCTGCAGATGCCCTACGGCCAGGTCGACAAGCTGACCAAGCTGGTGCCGCAGAACCCGGCCGCGCCGGTGACGCTCGCCGCCGCCATCGAAGGCGAGCCGAAGCTGCAGGCCTTCCGCGACGAGGATCCGGTGGTGGCGCGCGCCTTCGACATCGCCATGCGCCTCGAGGGCCTGACTCGCCACGCCTCGACCCACGCCGCGGGCATCGTGATCGGCGACCGGCCGCTCAGCGAACTCGTGCCGATGTATCGCGATCCGAAATCGGACATGCCGGTCACCCAGTTCAACATGAAATGGGTCGAGCCGGCCGGTCTGGTGAAGTTCGACTTCCTTGGCCTGAAGACGCTGACCGTGCTCGACGTCGCGGTGAAGCTCTTGAAGCAGCGCGACATCCATGTCGATCTCGCGACGCTGCCGATCGACGATGCGCCGAGCTATCAGATGCTGGCGCGCGGCGACGTGGTCGGCGTGTTCCAGGTTGAAAGTCAGGGCATGCGGCGGGCGCTGATCGACATGCGCCCGGACCGGTTCGAGGACATCATCGCGCTGGTCGCGCTTTATCGCCCGGGCCCGATGGCCAACATCCCGACCTATTGCGCTCGCAAGCACGGCGAGGAGGAGGCGGAGTATCTGCACCCGATCCTGGAGCCGATCCTGAAGGAGACCTTCGGCGTCATCATCTACCAGGAGCAGGTGATGCAGGTCGCGCAGCAGATGTCGGGCTACTCGCTCGGCGAAGCCGACCTGCTGCGCCGCGCCATGGGCAAGAAAATCCGTGCCGAGATGGACAAGCAGCGTGTCCGCTTCGTCGAGGGCGCCGTCAAGAACGGCGTGCCGAAGGACCAGGCCGACACCATCTTCGACCTCTTGGCGAAGTTCGCCGACTACGGCTTCAACAAGTCGCACGCGGCCGCCTACGCGCTAGTGTCCTACCACACCGCCTACATGAAGGCGCATTATCCGGTCGAGTTCATCGCGGCGTCGATGACGCTCGATCTCAACAACACCGACAAGCTGTCCGAATTCCGCGCCGAGGCGCAGCGCCTTGGCATCAAGGTTGAGCCGCCGTCGATCAACCGCTCGGGGCCGACCTTCGAGGTCAGCGGCAACACCATCTTCTACGCGCTCGCCGCGCTCAAGGGCGTCGGCCCGCAGGCGATCGAGATGATCGTCGAGGCCCGCAACAAGGGCGGCCCGTTCACCTCGCTTGCGGACTTCGCATCCCGCGTCAATCCGCGCGCCATCAACAAGCGTATCATCGAGACGCTGGCCGCGGCCGGCGCCTTCGATTGTCTCGACAAGAACCGCGCTCGTGTCTTCGCCGGCGCGGACGCGATCGTCGCCGCCTGCCAGCGTGCCAACGAGGCTGCGACCTCCGGCCAGAACGACATGTTCGGCAACGCCGCCGACGCGCCGGCGATCATCCTGCCGAACATCGAGAACTGGCTGCCGGCCGAGCGCCTGCGCCGCGAATACGATGCGATCGGCTTCTTCCTGTCCGGCCATCCGCTCGATGACTACGCGGCAGCGTTGAAGCGGCTGCGGGTGCAGAGCTGGGCGGAATTCTCCCGCGCGGTGAAGACCGGCGCCACCGCCGGCAAGGTCGCGGCGACCGTGGTGTCGCGCATGGAACGCCGCACCAAGACCGGCAACAAGATGGGCATCATGGGCCTGTCCGACCCGACAGGTCATTTCGAAGCGGTGCTGTTCTCGGAAGGCCTCGCACAATATCGCGACGTGCTGGAGCCGGGTGCCGCCGTGCTGCTGCAGCTCGGCGCCGAGCTGCAGGGCGAGGACGTCCGCGCCCGCGTGCTCCATGCCGAGCCGCTCGACGATGCCGCCGCCAAGACCCAGCGCGGCCTGCGCATCTTCCTGCGCGACACCAAGCCGCTCGATTCCATCGTGAAGCGATTGCAGGGACCGGAGGGGGCTGCGGCCAATGGCAATGGCGCTGCCGCCAAGGCCGCGGCGCCGCCGATCGCTCCTCGCGCCGCTGCGGGCGAGGGCGAGGTCTCGCTGGTGATGATCCTGGACCTCGAGACCGAGGTGGAGATGAAGCTGCCCGGCCGCTTCAAGGTTTCGCCACAAATCGCGGGTGCCATCAAGGCCGTCACCGGGGTGGTGGACGTCCACCAGCTCTAATCGCTCGCCGTTCGGCCCTGCCGGGCGGCGAGATGGAACAAAAAAGCCGCATGAGGGCTGTACCGAGTTGTATGGACATGTCTCCGTTCAACCGCGGTTCAGCCATCGACGCGCTGAATCCGGGGCGGGGTTGCCTCGAAAGGGTGGGAACAGTGATGCGCGCGGCCATGATCCACTCACGATTCGTCTACTCTGTTTCTCTGTGCCTCGTAGCGATCGCTGCCTGGATCGGCGCCGCTGCGGCGCAGGAGCCTGCAGCCGAAAAGCGCATCGCGCTGGTGATCGGCAACGGCGCTTATGCAAAAGGGCAGCTGGCGACCGCGGCCAACGATGCCGGTCTGATCGCACAGACCTTGCAGGCGGCCGGCTTCGACGTCGTCGGTGCGCGCGATCTCGATGCCGACACGCTGCGCAAGAGCTTCCGCGACTTCATTCACAAGGCCCAGTCGGCCGACAGCAACACGGTCGCGATGGTCTATCTCGCCGGCTACGGCATGCAGCTCGCGGGCGAGAACTACTTCATTCCGGTCGATGCCAATATCGGCAGCGATGTCGATATTCCGACCGAAGGCCTGCGCCTGAGCGACTATGTCCGCCAGCTCGCGGCGACTCCGGTCAAGGCCAGCATCGTCGTGCTCGACGCCGCGCGGCAGCAGCCGTTCATCACCAGCGGTGGGACGATCGCCGGTGGTCTGGCGCTGGTCGAGCCCGACAACAACATGCTGATCGCGTTCAATGCGGCGCCGGGCACGATCGCGCCGAACGAGACCGGCTCCTACGGCCTCTATGCGCAATCGCTGGCGGAGATGATCCGCACCGGCGGGTTGTCGCTGCCGGAGGTGTTCGATCGTCTGCGGCTGCGGGTCAACGAGGCGACCAAGGGCGCCCAGGTGCCGTGGAATGCGCAGAAGATCCAGGCCCCCTTCACCTTCTTCGACCGCGCGCCGGACGCGCCGGCGCCGCAGGCCTCCGCCGAGCAGACCGCCGCGCTGCGCGCGCGGCCGATCCGCGATTTCCCGGTGCAGGAGGCCTACACGGCCGCACTCGAGCGCGACACCCTGCAGGGCTATGAGGACTTCATCGCCGCCTATCCGGACGATCCGCTCGCACGGCGCGTGCGCGCCATCGTCGCGGCGCGCCGCGAGGCCATCACCTGGCGGCGGACCTACCGCGCCGACAGCCCCGAGGCCTATTGGTCGTATCTGCGCCGCTATCCGAATGGCGCGCACGCCGCGGATGCACGCCGGCGCCTGGCGATCTTGTCGTCGCCGCCGGAGCCGCCGGCGACCTTCGCCATGATCGACTACGACGTGCCGCCGCCGCCGCCGGACGAGGTGGTCTATGTCGATCAGCCGGTGCTGCTGTTCTCGGATCCGGAATTCGGCTTCGCACCGCCGCCGCCGCCGCCGGTCTACATCCTGCCGCCGCCGCCGCCGGAGTTCGTTGATCTCCCTCCGCCTTACGCGCCGGTCGGCGTGTTCATCCTGCCGCGACCGGTGTTCGTGCCGATCCCGGTCTACGTCCGGCCGCCGGCGATCGTCGCGCCGCCGCCGAACAACATCATCTATCAGAACATCCACAACACCACGGTCATCAACACGGTCATCAATCGTCCCGTGGTGGCGCCGACGGTGCCGGCCGGTCCGGGTGGTGGACCGGGAGGAGCGCAGCAGGCTGCGACCCCGGTTGTCGCGCCCGCCCTGCCGGCTGCGGCGATGCAGCGCGCTTCGCTGATCCAGCAGGGCAAGGCACCAATTCCCGGCGCGCCGATGGGGCCGGGTGCGCGCGGACCGGGCAACGTGCCTGCCATGGGAGTCGTGCCTGCCATGGGAGTGATGGGGACGACGCCCGCTGCGGTCCCGGGCCGAGCCGGCCCGGACGCGCCCCGTCCAGCAGCCGTTTCACCCAACGCGCTTCCGATTCCTGGGCGCGGCGGTCCTCCGGCGCCGCCATCGGTTCAGGCGCCCAATCCGCGTTTGCCTGCACCTGGATCTGCATCTGCTCCTCAACCGGTGTCGCCGTCTCCGGCGCAGCCTTTGCCAGAGCGGCCTGACCTGCGCGCAAATCGGACGCCGCCGGGTGCGCAGGTTGCGCCGCCCGCACGGCCGGGTGGTCCGCCGCCCGGCCAGGTCGTGCCGTCGACCGCTGCGCGCGGCCCCGACCCGCGTTCGCGCATTCAGCAGGCCGCGCCGCCGCCGAGCGAACGCCGTGCGCCGCCGCCGGCCACCGCGCGCCTGAGCCCGCCGCCGGCGACGGGACGGCCGCAGCCTGCGCCGATGGTCCATGCGGCCCCGCCGCGGCCGATGCCGCCGCCGCAAGCGATGCGTCCGTCGGCTCCGCCGCCGATGGCCCGCCCGGCGCCACCTCCGCAAATGGCGCGTCCTGCGCCGCCGCCGCAGATGGCCCGGCCCGCACCGCCTCCGCCGCAAATGGCCCGCCCTGCGCCGCCGCCACAGATGGCGCGGCCGGCGCCGCCTCCGCCTCCGCCGCAGATGGCGCGTCCGAGCCCGCCGCCGATGGCGATGGCGCGGCCGGCACCGCCCCCGCAGATGGCTAGGCCCGCGGCGCCGCCGCCGCAGGCAGGCAAGCGGTGTCCGCCGAACGTGCCGCATTGCTGAGCGACCGCCGCGCATCGGCGCGGTGGAGTCGCGGTTGCAACGCAGGCCTGTTTTCGATATTGGCCGGTCCGCCGGACACATCGATCATGGGCGCAGGGCGTCGGCCGACGACCTGTTGCGGGGGCATCAGTGATTTCAGCGTATGTTGGACCCGTGCGCGGGCTGCTCCGGCGGAGCGCGATCCTCGCTGCTTTCTGCATCGCTCTCGCCGCGGCCTTCTGCTCGCAAGCTGATGCGCAGGCACTGCCCGGCGCCGAAACCGTGTACGCGTCGGCGCCGCCGCGACTGCTGCAAATTCGCACCTTGCTGGCCGATGCCGGCCGCCAGACCTCGACCGGCTCGGGCTTTCTCGTCTCCGCCGACGGCCTTGCCATCACCAACTATCACGTCGTCTCCGACGCCGCGCTCGAGCCGAAGACCTACCGGCTCGAATATACGGGCGCCGATGGCAGCCAGGGCGCGGTGTCGCTGCTCGCCGTCGATCTGCCGAATGATCTCGCGCTGGTGCGCGTCGACAAGCAGAATGCGCCGTTCTTCTCCTTCGACAAGGCCGCCCTCGACGGCACGCTGCCGAAGGGCGAGCGGCTCTATTCGCTCGGCAACCCGCTCGATCTCGGCTTCACCATCATCGAGGGCACCTACAACGGCCTGGTCGAGCACAGCTACAATGATCACATCCACTTCACCGGCGCGCTCAATCCGGGCATGAGCGGCGGGCCGGCCGTCAATTCACAAGGGCAGGTGGTCGGCATCAACGTCGCGACCCGCCGCGGCGGCCAGCTGATCAGCTTCCTGGTGCCGGCGCGCTTCGCGGCAGCGCTGCTGGCGCGCGGGCAGGATGCCAAGCCGGCACCGGCCGACCTGCGCAAGGACGTGATCGCGCAACTCGCTAGCTGGCGTGGCGCGCTCTACAAATCGCTGAGCGAGGAGGGCTTTCGCGACCGCGTGCTCGGCTCTTATCAGGCGCCGGAAACGCGAGCGGCGTGGTTCGACTGCTGGGCCAGCACCAATGCCAGCGCGTCGCCGAAGCCGCGCGCCAGCATCAATTCCACCAGTTGCAAGGCTGACGCGAGCGTCTATGTCGCCTCCGATCTCAACACCGGCACGGTCGAGGTCACCCATTCCTACGCGAAATCGATCGATCTCAATTCGTTTCAATTCGCAACCGTGCTGACCAGCCTGGCGCAGCCGCGGCTCACGCTCGGGGGCGGCTTCCGCAAATGGTACACGCCGCAGCATTGCCATCAGGATTTCGTCGGCGTCGCGCCGGCGGCGGCGCATCCGCCGCTGCGTGTGCTGTGGTGCGCGCAAGGCTACCGCGAATTCGACGGGCTCTATGACGTCGTCCTGGTTGCCGTCACCCAGGACCATGCCGACGAGGCGCTGGTGTCGCGGCTGAACCTGCAGGCCATCGCCTATGACGATGCCTTGCGGCTCGGCAAGAGCTTTCTCGACCGGCTGCAGGTGGTCCGATGATCTGGGTCGAGATTCTCTCCAAGCACCGCGAGGTGGCCGGCCGCTTCCGCGTCGACGCCGCCGATGTCAGGATCGGTCGCGGCTACGACAACCATGTCATCCTCGACGATCCCTATGTCGCCGCGCGCCACCTGCGCATTTTCCGTGACGATGAGGGACGCCTCGTCGCCGAGGATCTCGGCAGCGCCAACGGGCTCTATCTCGACCGCAGCAAGAGCCGGAAGCCGCAGCTTATCCTCGATGGCAGCCAGCCGATCCGGATCGGACAGACCTGGCTGCGGGTCCGCGACGCCGGTCATGACGTGGAGCCGGAGCGGCTGGCGGGTCGCGAGCGCGGCGTGCTGCCGATCGCTGCCGCGATCGTGCTCGGCCTCGCTTTGCTGGTGATCGACGCGGTCAAGATCTGGCTTGGCCAGACATCCGAGTCGCACCTGTCCGATTATCTCGTGCCGAGCCTCGTCCTGGTCGGGGCCGTGGTGGCCTGGGTCGGCGTCTGGGCGCTGCTGTCGCGCCTGTTCGCGGGGCGCTCGCACTTCCTGCGTCATCTCCTCATCGCGGAGGCGGGCCTTTTCGCGTTCTGGATCTACAGCGAGGCCGGACAATTCGCGTCCTTCGCGCTGACCTGGTCAGCCATCTCGACCTATGGCTACGTCATCGCCTGGATTGTGCTGGCGGCGATCGTCTTCCTGCATGTGCGCGAGGTCGGACGCACGCATCAACTCATCAAGGGGGCGGTCGTCGGCCTGCTGCTCATCGTCGCGATCGCGGTCCAGACGGTGCAGCGCTCGGAGGCCTTCGCCAATTCCGGTCGTGCCGACGTCAGCCAGGTGCTGATGCCGCCGGCCCTGCGCCTGGCACCCGTTCGCGACGATCAGGCCTTCTTCGCTGATATCGCCCGACTGAAGGCGAGGCTGGACGCCGACCGGGCCGAGCTGAAGCCGGCCGGTGTGGAGCGCTGAGCACAGCTGGACTCTCTTCGCTTCCGGAGGTTGAAAACGGCCGAGTTCCCGTCATAGCCTTGGCTCCCGGGGAACTACGGGGGTTTGCAATGAGCAGGCGGGCATTTCTGGGATTGGGGTTGGCGCTTCTGGTATCAGGGTGCCTGACGGGCAAAGAGGGCACCGAATTCGCGGTGGTATCGCAGAAGATCGGGGCGCCGCGCCCGGGCCACTCCCGCATCGTCATCATGAGCCTGAAGGACTCCTGGCTCGACCGGACCAATTGCGACGCCAAGGTCGATGGCGTGGCGCTTCCCCGGCTGCTGCCCGGGACGTACGCCTATGTCGACCGTCCGGCGGGTCCGCACCACGTGGTGGCCACGCAGCTGCTGTTTCCGGGCGAATCCTACCTCGATTTCAGCACCGAGCCCGGAAAGACCTATTTCTACTCGATCCGGCCCAGTGAACGCTCCCGGGCGATGCAGGGCGGCGGCATGGCGTTCGGCCTGCTGGGGGTGGGCGTCATGGCCGCGGCGTCGTCAGGGGCCGACAACAAGGGGCCGGTCGACTTCGTTCCGTTGCAGGAGGGGCAGGCCAAGGCGGCGTTGGCGGAGCTTCTTCAGGCCGAATAGGCCCATTTTCCTTGCGTTGCGCCAAAATCCGGCTATATAGCGCGCCATCTCACACGGAAACTTGGCTCTCCTAGAGGGCGTCCGGTGGCAAGCCGGGCCAAACGGCCCGTTTTTGCTCACGCGTTTCCGGAGGAATCAACCGGAGAATATCCAAATGGCTCTGCCCGACTTCACGATGCGCCAGCTGCTCGAAGCTGGCGTTCACTTTGGTCACCAGTCTCACCGCTGGAATCCGAAAATGGCCGATTTCATTTTCGGGACCCGTAACAACATCCACATCATCGACCTGGCCCAGACCGTGCCGCTCATGCACACGGCGCTGCAGGCCGTCAGCGACACCGTCGCCAAGGGCGGCCGTATCCTGTTCGTCGGCACCAAGCGCCAGGCGCAGGACAACGTTGCCGATGCGGCCAAGCGCTGCGCGCAGTATTTCGTCAATTCGCGCTGGCTCGGCGGCACGCTGACCAACTGGAAGACGATCTCGGCGTCGATCAAGCGCCTCCGTCACCTCGACGAGGTGCTGTCCTCGGGCGAGGCGAACTCCTACACCAAGAAAGAGCGCCTGACCCTGCAGCGCGAGCGCGACAAGCTCGACCGCTCGCTCGGCGGCATCAAGGACATGGGCGGCCTGCCCGACATGATCTTCGTGATCGACACCAACAAGGAAGACATCGCGATCCAGGAGGCCCAGCGCCTCAACATTCCGGTCGCCGCGATCGTCGACACCAACTGCGATCCCAAGGGCATCACCTACGTGGTCCCGGGCAATGACGACGCCGGCCGCGCCATCTCGCTGTATTGCGACCTGATCGCCCGCGCCGCCATCGACGGCATCTCGCGCGCCCAGGGCGAGCTCGGCATCGACGTCGGCGCCTCCGCGGCGCCGCTCGAAGAGGATCTTCCGGCTGCGTCCGCGTCGACCTTCCAGGGTCTGCCCGGTCCGCGCGGCACGGCCGACGACCTCAAGAAGCTCACCGGCGTGTCGGGTGCGATCGAGAAGAAGCTGAACGACCTCGGTATCTTCCATTTCTGGCAGCTTGCCGAGCTCAACCACGACACGGCGCATCAGATCGGCGAAGAAGTCGGTCTGCCGAGCCGGGCCGATGCCTGGGTCGCCCAGGCCAAGTCGCTCGCCGACGCCTAAGACGACACGACACGAATCTGGCCGGCGTCGCACGCCGGCCATCGCGACTGAGATAGGTATCTTTCCTGGCAGCGGACGGCGATGAGCCATCCGCTGCGTCGCGCTTTGGACAGGCAAAAGGACGTTCAACAATGGCGAATATCACCGCAGCGATGGTGAAGGACCTGCGCGAGTCGACCGGCGCGGGCATGATGGATTGCAAGGCCGCGCTCACCGAGAACGGCGGCGACATGCAGGCGGCGCAGGATTGGCTGCGCAAGAAGGGCCTGTCGAAGGCCGCCAAGAAGGCCGGCCGCGTCGCGGCTGAGGGCCTGATCGGCGCGCTGACCTCGGGCAAGAAGGGCGTGGTCGTCGAGGTCAACTCGGAGACCGACTTCGTCGCGCGCAACGAGCACTTCCAGGGCCTGGTCAAGATGATCGCCCAGGTCGCGCTCGACGTCGGTGCAGACGTGGAGAAGATCAAGGCCGCCAAGGTCGGCAGCATCACGGTCGAGGCCGCGATCGCCGATTCGATCGCGACCATCGGTGAGAACCAGACGCTGCGCCGCGCAGCCGCGCTCGAAGTGAGCGAAGGCGTGGTGTCGAGCTACGTGCATGGCGCCGTCGTCGAGGGCGCGGGCAAGCTCGGCGTGATCGTGGCGCTGGAGTCGCCGGGCAAGACCGACGAGCTTGCGGTGCTCGGCCGTCAGCTCGCGATGCATGTGGCCGCTGCCAACCCGCAGGCGATCGATGCCGCCGGTCTCGATCCGGAACTCGTCAAGCGCGAGAAGGACGTGCTCGCCGACAAGTATCGTCAGCAGGGCAAGCCGGAAAACGTGATCGAGAAGATCGTCGAGTCTGGCCTGAAGACCTACTACAAGGAAGTCACCCTGCTCGAGCAGGCCTTCATTCACGACAGCGGCAAGTCGGTCGCGCAGGCGCTGAAGGAAGCCGAAGGCAAGGTCGGCGGTCCGATCAAGGTGGCCGGTTTCGTCCGCTATGCTCTCGGTGAGGGCATCGAGAAGGAAGAGACCGACTTCGCCGCCGAAGTCGCCGCCGCCAGCGGCAAGAAGTAACGACGAAGACAGTTACGATCCGGCGCGGTCTTCGCGCCGGATCTCAACGCGCGGGATAGGGACATGTTGGCACATGGCTGAGCCGGTCTATCGTCGCGTCGTGGTCAAGCTGTCGGGCGAATATCTCGCCGGCCCGCATTCATTCGGCATCGACCAGCCGACCGTCGATCGCATCGCCGACGACCTCATCGCCGCCCAGAAACTCGGAATCGAGATCGCCGTCGTCGTCGGCGGCGGCAACATGGTGCGCGGCGTCGAAGTGTCGTCGCAGGGCGTGTCGCGCGCGACCGGCGACACCATGGGCATGCTCGCCACTGTGATGAACTGCCTCGCCTTGGAGGCGGCGATCCAGCGCAAGGGCAGCCCGGCGCTGGCACTGTCCGCCTTCGTGATGCCGGAGGTCTGCGAGCTGTTCACCCGCGCTGCGGCGCACAAGGCGCTGGCCGACGGGCGCATCGTCGTGCTCGGCGGCGGCACCGGCAACCCCTATTTCACCACCGACACCACCGCCGTGCTGCGGGCCGCCGAGATCGGGGCTCAGGCCGTCCTCAAGGCCACCAATGTCGATGGCGTCTATAGCGCCGATCCGAAGAAGGATCCGGCCGCCAAGCGCTTCGACCGGCTGACCCATTCCCAGGCC
This sequence comes from Bradyrhizobium sp. HKCCYLR20261, assembly GCF_051168435.1. Classification (NCBI taxonomy): domain Bacteria; kingdom Pseudomonadati; phylum Pseudomonadota; class Alphaproteobacteria; order Hyphomicrobiales; family Nitrobacteraceae; genus Bradyrhizobium; species Bradyrhizobium sp. HKCCYLR20261. The sequence goes on along the minus strand of NZ_JBNPUZ010000006.1, from coordinate 403,931 downwards.
ATCGAAGGCGGCTACAAGGTCATGGATGCGACGGCATTCGCGCTTGCCCGCGAAACGTCGCTGCCTATCATTGTGTTCTCGATTGCCGAACCCGGCGCGATCGGCGCGATGCTGCAGGGCAAAGGGCGCGGTACCATCGTCGCGGGGTGATCCGCGGCACCGTCGGCGGCCGGTGTTGGACCGGCTCCGTGCCTGCGGTAGAAGCGTAAGCGACACAGGAATTCGTCCGGGAGCAGTCGAGTCCAGCCGATGGCCTTTCAAGGCGCGGCCGAACCGGCTGAAGGGCCCGGGGTTGCAGGAAAGGAAAGCGTGATGACCACGGGCAATTTCGATCTCAACGACCTGAAGCGCCGCATGCAGGGCGCAACCCAGGCGCTGAAGCACGAGCTCGGCGGCCTGCGCACCGGCCGCGCGTCGGCATCGATGGTCGAGCCGGTCCAGGTCGAGGCTTATGGCTCGCATATGCCGCTCAACCAGCTCGCCACCGTCTCGGTGCCCGAGCCGCGCCTGCTGTCGGTGCAGGTCTGGGACCGCAGCATGGTCAAGGCGGTCGAGAAAGCCATCGTCGACTCCAACCTCGGCCTGTCGCCGGCCACCGAAGGCCAGGTGATCAGGCTGCGCATTCCCGAGCTCAACCAGGAGCGCCGCAAGGAACTGGTCAAGGTCGCGCACAAATATGCGGAAGCTGCGCGCGTCGCCGTCCGCCATGTCCGCCGCGACGGGCTCGACACGGTGAAGAAGCTCGAGAAGAATCACGAGATCTCCGAGGATGACCAGGAGCGCATCGCCAACGACATTCAGAAGGCGACCGATAGCGTGATCTCGGAGATCGACCAGCTGCTGGCGGCGAAGGAAAAGGAAATCCTCACCGTCTAAGGAAACGTTCGATGTCCAATGCCGCGGCCCCGGTGACGGAGACGCCGGATCGCTCCGACGGTCCGGCCCATGTTGCCATCATCATGGATGGCAACGGCCGCTGGGCTGCGGCACGCGGCCTGCCGCGCGCCGAAGGGCATCGCCGCGGCGTCGAGGCGTTGCGCCGCGTCGTGCGCGCCTGCGATGAGCTCGGCATCCGCTATCTCACGATTTTCTCGTTCTCCTCCGAGAACTGGTCGCGGCCCGCGAGCGAGATCGGCGACCTGTTCGGCCTGCTGCGCCGCTTCATCCGCAACGATCTCGCCACCCTGCATCGCGACGGCGTGCGCGTGCGGGTGATCGGCGAGCGCGGCGGTCTCGAGCCGGACATCTGCGCGCTGCTCGGCGAGGCCGAGGAGCTGACGCGCGCCAATACCAAGCTCACGCTGGTGGTGGCGTTCAACTACGGCTCCCGCCAGGAAATCGCGCGCGCCGCCCAACGGCTGGCGCGCGAGGTGGCCGAGGGCCGGCGCGATCCGGCCTCGATCGATGCCGATGCGATCGGCGCCCATCTCGACGCCCCCGACATTCCCGATCCCGACCTGATCATCCGCACCAGCGGCGAGCAGCGGCTGTCCAACTTCCTGATGTGGCAGGCGGCCTATAGCGAGCTGGTGTTCGTGCCCATCCATTGGCCGGATTTCGACAAGGCCGCGCTCGAAGGCGCGATTGCCGAGTTCGGCCGGCGTGAACGCCGCTTCGGCGGCCTCGTGGCGAAAACCGCCTCGTGAGCAAACCCGACACCGCAGCCGTGGGTGATGCCGCCGCGCCGCCGAAGAAGGCTGCGCCGAGCAACCTTATGCTGCGCATCGCCGCCGCCCTGGTGCTGGTGCCTCTCGCGCTCGGCGCGGCCTATGCCGGCGGGATGTTCTGGACCGCCTTGGTCACGGTCGTCGCGGTCGGGCTGTATCTCGAATGGCTGATGGTGGTCGGCGAGGTCCGCACCGCCAGCGTCGGCACCTTGGGCGCGCTGGCGATCGCCATCGCAGGACTTTGCTGTGCATTCGGGCTGATCGACTTTGCCGTGGCCGTGCTGGCGCTTGGCCTCGTTGCGGTGGCCGTTCTCGCCGCCGGCCGCCGGCTCTGGGCAGCGGCCGGCTTCGTCTATGCCGCCGGCGCCGAACTCGCCTCCGTGCTGGTGCGGTTCGATCAGCAGCAGGGCTGGCACGCGCTGGTGCTGGTGTTTCTCGTCGTCTGGGCCAGCGACATCGGCGGCTATGTCGCCGGACGCGGCATCGGCGGACCCAAGCTTGCGCCGCGCATCAGCCCCAACAAGACCTGGGCGGGCGCGATCGGCGGCTTCGGCGCCAGTCTCGTCGCCGCTGCGGGCTGGTCCCTGGCGGGTGGCAGCCTGCTCGCGATGCTGGCGATGGCCGCGGTGCTGTCGGTGGTGTCGCAACTCGGCGACCTCGCCGAGTCCGCGGTCAAGCGGCACTTCGGCGTCAAGGACTCCAGTCACATCATTCCCGGCCATGGCGGCCTACTGGACCGCCTGGATGGCTATGTCGCGGCGATCGTCTTTGCGGCGCTGCTCGGTTTGCTGCGCGGCGGCCTCGACGGGGTCGGCCGCGGTGTTTTGGTTTGGTGACGGGCAGCATCGCTGCCGGTCAAGATGTTTGGTGAGATCATGAGCGCAGTGCCATTGCGGAACAACAAGGCCGAAACGACTGACGTGCGCAGCATCACCGTGCTCGGCGCCACCGGCTCGATCGGCGATTCGACCATGGACCTGCTGCGCGGCGCGCCGGAGCGCTATCGGGTGGAGGCGCTGACCGGCAACAGCAACATCGAGGGGCTCGCCAAGCTCGCCCGCGAGTTCAACCCGCGCTTCGTTGCCGTCGCCGATCCCGCCCGGCTCGGAGAGCTGCGCGAGGCGCTGGCCGGCACCGGCATCGCCTGCGGGGCAGGGGAGAGCGCGATCATCGAGGCCGGCGCGCGGCCGGCCGACTGGGTCATGGCCGCCGTGTCCGGCGCGGCCGGCCTGAAGCCGGCGCTGGCGGCGGTCGACCGCGGCGCCACCGTTGCGCTCGCCAACAAGGAATGCCTCGTCTGCGCCGGCGATTTCTTCATGCAGCGGGCTGCCCAGGCAGGCGCCTGCATCCTGCCGGCCGATTCCGAGCACAACGCGCTGTTCCAGGCGCTGTCATCCGGAAACCGGGAAGAGCTGCTGCGCGTGATCATCACCGCCTCCGGCGGTCCGTTCCGCACCTGGGCCGCCGCCGACATCGAGCAGGCGACCCTGGCGCAGGCGCTCAAGCATCCGAACTGGAGCATGGGCCAGAAGATCACGATCGATTCGGCCTCGATGATGAACAAGGGCCTCGAGGTGATCGAGGCGTCCTATCTGTTCGCGCTGGCGCCGGACGAGATCGATGTGCTGGTGCATCCGCAATCGATCGTCCACGGCATGGTCGAGTTTTCCGACCGCTCGGTCGTGGCCCAGCTCGGCGCCCCCGACATGCGGATCCCGATCGCCCATTGCCTGGGCTGGCCGGAGCGCATCAAGGGCCCCTCGGCGCGGCTCGACCTCGCCAAGATCGGGACCCTGACCTTCGAGGCGCCGGACTTCGAGCGGTTCCCCGGCCTGCGGCTGGCCTACGACTCGCTGCGCGCCGGCCACGGCGCGACCACCGTGTTCAATGCGGCGAACGAGGTGGCCGTGGCGGCCTTCATCGCCGGCCAGATCCGCTTCGGCGCGATCGCCCGCCTGGTCGAGGCGACGCTCGAGAGTTGGACCCGTTCAGGTAATTTGGCACCGCTGACGTCGGCGGATGATGCCATCGCCATTGACCATGATGCGCGAAAAAGGGCGGCTAGCCTCTTGCCTCAAATCGCCGCAAAAGCATCTTAAAGGGTTGGACGGGCCCTCGGCCCATCGGGAAGGTCATCGATGTCCGAATTTTTCCACCATATTTTCAATACGTTGAGCAACGGCCTTCTCGGCTACATCGTCCCCTTCCTGTTCGTGCTGACGATCGTCGTGTTCTTCCACGAGCTCGGCCACTTCCTGATCGCCCGCTGGGCCGGCGTGAAGGTCTTAACGTTTTCGCTCGGATTTGGTCCCGAACTGATCGGCTTCAACGATCGCCACAACACCCGCTGGAAGATCTCCGCGATCCCGCTCGGCGGTTACGTGAAGTTCTTCGGCGACGAATCCGAGGCCTCGACCCCCTCGGCCGAGGCGCTGGCCAAGATGACGGCCGCCGAGCGCGCCGACAGCTTCCATCACAAGACGGTCGGCCAGCGTGCCGCCATCGTCGCGGCCGGCCCGATTGCCAATTTCATTCTCGCCGTGATCATCTTTGCCGGCATGGCACTGTATTTCGGCAAGCCGAACACGACCCCGCGGGTCGATGCGGTCCAGCCGGACAGCGTTGCGGCTCAGGCCGGCTTCAAGGATGGCGACGTGATCGCGGCCATCGACGGCCGGCCGATCGAGACCTTCGCCGATATGCAGCGGGTCGTCTCGGTGAGCGCCGGGACGGAACTCAACTTCCTGATCAAGCGCAACGGCTCGGAATTGACCCTGAAGGCGACCCCGGCGCTGAAGGAGGTCAAGGACCTGTTCGGCAATGCCCACCGAATCGGCGTCCTCGGCATCCAGTACAACGCCAAGCCGGACGAATCGCGCTCGATCCCGGTCGGGTTCCTCGAATCGATCAAGATCGGCTTCGAGCAGGTCTGGTTCATCATCGCCACAACCTTCAAGTTCATCGCCTCGCTGTTCGCGGGAGCGGGGAGTGCCGGCGATGTCGGCGGCCCGATCCGAATCGCGCAGCTCTCGGGGCAGGCGGCGAGCCTCGGCTTCCAGTTCGTCGTTCAGCTCTGCGCCACGCTCTCGGTGTCCATCGGGCTCCTGAACCTGTTCCCGGTTCCTCTGCTCGATGGCGGACACCTGTTGTTTTACGGGGTCGAGGCGGTCCGCGGACGGCCGCTGTCGGAGCGGGCCCAGGAGATGGGGTTCCGAATCGGCCTGGGGCTGGTTCTCATGCTGATGGTCTTCGCAACCTATAACGACATCCTGCATCTCGCCGGCTCCTGAAGGCGGCTTTTTTACGACGTGGCGGATAGGCAACGTTTTGAAACGAATTTGAAAATTCAGAGAGATCCGGCGTTTGCCGTCGGGTCCAAATTGGCTACAAGCGAACGACAAATGGGAATCTGTCGGTTTGGTAGGGGTACCGAACCGGCCACGGAATATAAGGGCGCGTAGCGCATGAAGTTCGGATTGCGGGTGCGGGGGGGCTTGGCGGCCGCCTTTATCATGTTCGCCGTTCCGGTGGCTTTGCCGCTGGCGAGCGTGGTCGGGTCGTCGCCAGCTGCGGCTCAGACGGTCAACTCGATCGAAGTGGTGGGCAACCGCCGCGTCGAGCTGGAGACCATCCGCTCCTACTTCAAGCCCGGCCCTGGCGGCGTCCTCGACGCCGGCCGGGTCGACGACGGCCTCAAGGCGCTGATCGAGACCGGCCTTTTCTCCGATGTGAGGATCAATCGCCAGGGTGGGCGGCTGATCGTCAGCGTCGTCGAGAACCCGGTCATTGGCCGCGTCGCCTTCGAGGGCAACAAGAAGGTCAAGGACGAGCAGCTGCAGGCCGAGGTGCAGTCGAAGCCGCGCGGCACGCTGTCGAAGCCGATGGTGCAGTCCGATGCGCAGCGCATCGCCGAGATCTATCGCCGCTCCGGCCGTTATGACGTGCGTGTCACGCCGGAATTCATCGAGCAGCCGAACAACCGCGTCGACCTGATCTTCACGATCGAGGAAGGCGCGAAGACCGGCGTGAAGTCGATCGAGTTCGTCGGCAACACTGCCTTCTCGTCCTACCGCCTGAAGGACGTCATCAAGACCCGCGAAACCAACCTGCTCAGCTTCCTGGGTTCGGGCGACGTCTACGATCCGGACCGCGTCGAGGCCGATCGCGACCTGATTCGCCGCTTCTATCTGAAGAACGGCTATGCCGACGTGCAGGTGGTCGCCGCGCTCAGCGAGTACGATCCCGAGCGCAAGGGCTTCATGGTCACCTTCAAGATCGAGGAAGGCCAGCAGTACCGGGTCGGTTCGGTCGACTTCCAGTCGTCGATCGCGAATTTCGATGCCAACACCCTGCGCGGCTATTCCCGCGTCGGCGTCGGCTCGCTCTACAACGTCGAGAACGTCGAGAAGTCGGTCGAGGAGATGCAGATCGAGGCCTCGCGGCGCGGTTACGCGTTCGCGGTGGTCCGTCCGCGCGGCGACCGTAATTTCGAGGCGCATACCGTGTCGGTGGTGTTCGCCGTCGACGAGGGCCCGCGCACCTACATCGAGCGCATCAACATCCGCGGCAACACCCGCACCCGTGACTACGTCATTCGCCGCGAGTTCGACATCTCCGAGGGCGATGCCTACAACCGCGCCCTGGTCGACCGTGCCGAGCGCCGCCTGAAGAACCTCGACTTCTTCAAGGACGTGAAGATCACCACCGAGCCGGGCTCGTCGAGCGACCGCGTCGTCCTGAACGTCCTTCTGGAAGAAAAGTCGACCGGCGACTTCTCGATCTCGGGCGGCTACTCGACCACCGACGGCGCGCTGGCCGAGGTCTCGATCTCCGAGCGCAACTTCCTCGGCCGCGGCCTGTTCGCCAAGGCGTCGGTGACCTACGGCCAGTTCGCCCGCGGCTACTCGCTGTCCTTCGTCGAGCCGTATCTTCTCGACTACCGCGTCGCGCTGGGTCTCGACCTCTATCAGCGCCAGCAGCTCGCCAACAACTTCATCTCCTACGGCACCAAGACGCTCGGCTTCAGCCCGCGCCTCGGCTTCCAGCTGCGTGAAGACCTGTCGCTGCAGCTGCGCTACTCGATCTACCGCCAGGAGATCTCGCTGCCGACGACGCTGTCCGACTGTAACAACATCGCGGCCGGCACCATGATCGGCAACCGCTTCGTGCCGTTCAACCCGACGCCTGCCTTCATCAACGCCAATGGCGGTGTCGATCCGACCGGCAACAACGGTCTGGGCTGCTTCGCCAATGGCGAGGCGTCGCTCCCGGTCCGCCAGGAGCTGGCGAACGGCAAGACGCTGACCTCGGCGCTCGGCTACACGCTGAACTACAACACGCTCGACAACAACAAGAACCCCACCGACGGCCTGCTGGTCGACTTCAAGCAGGACTTCGCGGGTGTTGGCGGCGACGTGTCCTACCTGAAGACGGCGTTCGATGCGAAGTACTTCACCCCGCTGGTGTCGGACATCGTCAGCATCGTCCACCTCCAGGGCGGCATTCTGAACAAGATCGGCAACACGCAGCTGCGCATGCTCGATCACTTCCAGATGGGTCCGAACCTGGTTCGCGGCTTCGCTCCGAACGGTATTGGTCCGCGTGACATCAATCCCTTCGGTACCCAGGACGCCCTTGGCGGCACCAAGTACTGGGGCGCTTCGCTCGAACTGCAGATGCCGTTCTGGTTCCTGCCCAAGGAGACTGGTCTGAAGGGTGCGGTTTACGCCGATGCCGGCGGCCTGTGGGGCTATCAGGGCCCGACGTCCTGGGCCCAGACGGGTGAGGTCAACGTCGCTGGATGCCGGGCGCCGACGCGCAATCCGAACAATGCCGGCACCTGCCTTGGCCTGCAGTTCAACGACCAGAACACGGTTCGGACCTCGGTCGGTGTCGGTCTGGTGTGGGCGTCGCCGTTCGGTCCGCTGCGCTTCGACTACGCGATCCCGCTCACCAAGGGGCAGTTCGACCGCACGCAGGAATTCCGCTTCGGTGGTGGCACGAGCTTCTAAGCCAGCCGTTCCGGCCAATTCCGGGTTGGCTTGAGCCACCCCGGACGGTGTAAGAGATGGGAGCTCGGTTCCGGGAGGCCGGAGCCGGGCTCTGACTTTTTGTCCTGAGAGTGCGACCGAATGGGCCAGCCGACCTTCTTCCAATCCCCGCCGCGGACCACCCTGGCGGCGATCGCCACTGCGGCCAAGGCCACCCTGGTCGATCCGTCGCGTGGGGAGCAGGTGATCAAGGGGCTGGCGTCGCTCGACGAAGCCGGTCCGATGCACCTGGCGTTCTTCGACAATCTCAAATACGCCGACCAGCTCGCCGCGACGAAGGCGGGGGCCTGCCTGGTCAGCCCACGGTTCGAGGCACGCGTGCCGCCGCATGTCGCCGTTCTCCGCGCCAACCAGCCGTTCCGCGCCTTCGTGCAACTCGCGCGCGAGATGCACGGCGATGCGCTGCGTCCGCAATCCTGGTTCGGTTGCGAGGGCATCTCGCCCCAGGCGATCATCGATCCCACCGCGCGGCTGGAGGACGACGTCATCGTCGAGCCGCTCGCCGTGATCGGCGCCCATGTCGAGATCGGCTCCGGCACCATCGTCGGCGCCGGCGCCGTGATCGGCCCGCACGTCAAGATCGGCCGCGACTGTAATGTCGGCGCCCGGACCGTGATCCAATGCGCCCTGATCGGCAATGACGTGCTGATCCATCCCGGCTGCAGCATCGGCCAGGACGGCTACGGCTTCATCTTCTTCGGAGCGGACGGGCACACCAAGGTGCCGCAGACCGGCCGGGTGCTGATCCAGAATCATGTCGAGGTCGGCGCCGGCACGACCATCGACCGCGGCAGCCTGCGCGACACGGTGATCGGCGAGGGCACCAAAATCGACAACCAGGTTCAGATCGGCCACAATGTCACGATCGGCCGGCATTGCCTGCTGGCGGCCCAGATCGGGCTGGCAGGAAGCCTCACGATCGGCGACAACGTCGCGCTCGGGGCAAAGGTGGGCATCAACAATCACCTGACGATCGGCGATGGCGCCCAGGTGACCGCGATGAGCGGCGTCAAGGACGACATTCCGCCGAACGGCCGGTGGGGCGGCTTCTTTGCCAAGCCGACCAAGCAGTGGTTCCGCGAGATCGTCGCCGTGGAACGGCTGGTGCGTGATCAGACCGCGACGAAAAAGGACGAAGGACAGGAGTGATGGAGGAGTCACCCATCAGGTTTGCGGACATCGACATCAACGAGATCTTGAAGACGCTGCCGCACCGTAACCCGTTTCTCCTGATCGACCGCGTGAAGAACATCCGCGCCGACTACAGCGGCATCGGCGTCAAGAACGTCTCGTTCAATGAGCCGTGCTTCCAGGGCCACTTCCCGGAGCGGCCGGTCTATCCGGGCGTGCTGATGATCGAGGGCATGGCGCAGACCGCGGGCGTGATCGGCATCAAATCGGTCGAGGGCACGGAAAAGCCGCGCGCGGTGTATTTCCTCACCATCGACAAGTGCAAGTTCCGCAAGCCGGTGCTGCCCGGCCAGACCATCGAGTACCACATGCGCTCGATCGGACGGCGCAAGACGATGTGGTGGTTCCATGGCGACGCCAAGGTCGACGGCATGGTCGTCGCGGAAGCCGACGTCGGCGCGATGCTGACCGACTGACGTTGCGGGTTGCAGGTAGAGAGTTGATTGCGTCGAGATGAGCAAGATTGATCCCACCGCGCGCGTCGAGGACGGCGCCGTCATCGGCGAGGGCACGGTCATCGGCCCGTACTGCATCGTCGGTCCGAACGTCGTGATCGGGGCGAACTGCAAGCTGATCAGCCACGTCCAGATCATGGGCCACACCACGCTCGGCGACGACAACGTCATTTCGCCGTTCGTCGTGCTCGGCGGTGCGCCGCAGGATCTCAGCTATCGCGGCGAGCCGCACCGGCTCGAGATCGGCTCCGGCTGCACCTTCCGCGAGGGCGTGACGATGAACATCGGCACGACCAAGGGCGGCGGCCTGACGAGGATCGGCAATGGCGGGTTCTTCATGAACAACGCGCATGTCGCCCATGACTGCGTGGTCGGCAACAACGTGATCTTCGCGACGTCGGCGACGCTCGGCGGCCATGTCGAGGTCGGTGACGCTGTCTATATCGGCGGCCTCTCGGCTGTGCATCAGTTCACCCGCATCGGCCATGGCGTGATGGTCGGCGGCGTCTGCGGCGTGCGCGGCGACATCATTCCTTATGGCCTCGTCAACGGCCAGTATGCCGCGCTCGAAGGCCTGAACGTCATCGGCATGAAGCGCCGCAAGTTCACCCGCGAGCGCCTGGCCGCCGTCCGCGCCTTCTATCAGAAGCTGTTCCATGGCCCCGGCGTGTTCGCCGATCGCCTGGCGGGCGTGCGTCCGCTCGCCGGAGAGGACCCTGCGATCGCCGAGATCCTGGCCTTCATCGACGGCAGCCGTCACCGCGCGCTGTGCCTGCCCGAGAGCGGCAGGCCTGCCGCCGAGCACTGAGCCATGGGCGCGCCGGCCGCAGACACCGCCCCTCCGATCGGCCTGATCGCTGCGGGCGGCGTGCTGCCGTTCGCCGTGGCCGACGCGGTCGTCGCGCGCGGTCAGACGCCGGTGCTGTTCGCGCTGAAGGGCATCTGCGATCCCAAGCCGCTGGCGCGCTTCCGCCATCACTGGATCGGCCTCGGCCAGCTCGGCAACGCGCTGAAGCTCCTGAAGACCGAAGGCGTCCGCGACCTGATGTTCATCGGCAACTTGGTACGCCCGGCGGTGTCGGAGATCCGCTTCGACTGGGGCACCTTGCGCGAGCTGCCCTACATCTGGTCGGCCTTCCGCGGCGGCGATGATCATCTGCTGTCGGGGGTGGGGCGCATCTTCGAGCGCCACGGCTTCCACATGGTCGGCGTCAAGGATATCGCGCCGAATCTCCTGGTCCCCGAGGGCCGGCTGACGCGCAACGCGCCGAACGATCTGGTCCGCGACGATATCGCCAAGGGGCTTGCCGTGCTCAAGGCGATGGCGCCGTTCGATGTCGGGCAGGCGGTGGTGGTGATCGACGGCCACGTCGTGGCGCTCGAGGACATCGAGGGCACCGACGGGCTGCTGGCCCGCGTGGCCCGGCTGCGTGCCAACAGGCGCATCCGCGCCGCCGCCGGGCGCGGCGTGCTGGTGAAGGCGCCCAAAGCCGGCCAGGACCTGCGTTACGATCTGCCGACCATTGGTCCGCGCACGGTGGAAGGACTGTCCGCCGCCGGCCTTGCCGGTGTCGCCGTCGCAGCGGCCTACACGCTATTGGCCGATCCGCAGGAGACCGTGGAAGCCGCCGACCGCGCCGGTGTGTTCATCACGGGCGTCACCGCGTGACGCCGCCGTCGGCAGGCCGGGCCGTCCGCAGGATCTGCCTGGTCGCGACCGAAGAGTCCGGTGACCGGCTCGGCACCAGCCTGATGAAGGTGCTGCGCCAGCGGCTCGGCGACAGCGTCGAATTCTCCGGCGTCGGCGGCCGCGGCATGATCGGCGAGGGGCTGTCCTCGCTGTTTCCGATCGAGGAGCTCTCGATCGTCGGCTTCACGGCCGTCATCAAGCAGCTGCCGAAGATCCTGCGCCTGCTCCGGCAGACGGTGGACGCCGTCGTGGCGAGCCAGCCCGATGTCCTTGTCATCATCGACAGCCCGGATTTCACCCAACGCGTGGCGAAGCGCGTCCACGCCCGCGATCCCGCCATTCCGATCGTGAACTACGTGGCGCCGACCGTGTGGGCCTGGCGTCCCGGCCGTGCGCGCGCCATGCACGGCTATATCGACCACGTGCTCGGCCTGCTGCCGTTCGAGCCCGAGGCGTTTCAGAGGTTGGGCGGTCCGCCCTGCAGCTATGTCGGCCATCCCTTGATCGAGCAATTGTCGAGCTTGCGTCCGAACGCCGAGGAGCAGGCGCGGCGCGATGGCAAGCCGCCGCTGCTGCTGGTGCTGCCCGGCAGCCGTCGCAGCGAGGTCGCGCGCCACATGGCGGTGTTCGGCGAGACGCTGTCGCGCCTGCAGGCGCAAGGCATTGCGTTCGAAGCAGTGCTGCCGACGACGCAGCATCTGGAGGCCGCCGTCAGGGCAGGGGTTGCAAGCTGGCCGGTGACGCCGACCATCGTGACTGGCGAAGCCGAGAAACGCGCCGCCTTCAGAAGCGCCCATGCGGCGCTCGCGAAGTCGGGAACGGTGACGCTGGAGCTCGCGCTGTCAGGTGTTCCGATGGTCACGGCCTATCGCGTGGGCGAGGTCGAAGCCTTCATTCTCAGACGAGTCGTCAACGTGCAGTCCGTGATCCTTGCCAACCTGGTGATCGGCGAGAATGTGATCCCGGAATATCTGCAGGAGGCCTGCACGGCCGACAACCTCGCGCCGGTGCTGGTGGATCTTTTGAACGGCGGGCCGATCCGCACGCGCCAGGTCGAGGCCTTCAATCGCCTCGACGGCATCATGGCGACAGGCGCGGCCTCGCCGAGCGAACGCGCGGCGGACATCGTGCTGGCGACGATGCGCGGGGGACGGCAGGTGACGTCCTAATTAGTAATGAAAGCGTAGGGTGGGCAAAGGCGCCGCCGTGCTCTCTCGACATGTGAGATCTCGGTGGCGCCGTGCCCACCGTCTTGCGGCAAAATCCGCTGCACGACGGTGGGCACGCTGCCGCCTCGCGGCGGCTGCTTTCCCCACCCTACGGCTCCTCATAAGTTGTCGCGCATGCGTACCTGACATTTCGTAGCCCGGGTGAGCGAAGCGACATCCGGGTGTCCGCGGGCAGCGGTGACTAATCAGTGTCCTTGCGCGGCCCTGGATTGCTTCGCTGCGCTCGCAATGACGCGGATGCAGAATGCGCGTCCAACTCATGCCGTTGTCGCGGAACCACTGAATCGTAGCGTCTGGGGCCGTCGCTCACCCCGTTTCATTGTTGTCTTGCGCCTCTCTCGCCCCCGTCATTGCGAGCGTAGCGAAGCAATCCAGAAATTTTTCCGCGACAAGACTCTGCAATGCTTCGCTGCGATCGCAATGCTACGCGGGCTTCAGCCGCAATAGAAAAGGCCCATCCAGCGTACCGGACGGGCCTCTCATCGTTCATCTGTTGCTGGCTACGATCAGCTGCGCTTGTCCATGTCGACGTAGTTGCGCGTCGTGACGCCGGTGTAGAGCTGGCGCGGGCGGCCGATCTTCTGCTGCGGGTCCTCGATCATCTCGCTCCACTGGCTGATCCAGCCGACAGTGCGGGCGACGGCGAACAGCACGGTGAACATCGACACCGGGAAGCCCATCGCCTTCAGCGTGATGCCCGAATAGAAGTCGACGTTCGGGTACAGCTTGCGGTCGATGAAGTACTGATCGCTGAGCGCGATCTTCTCGAGCTCCATCGCGACCTTCAGCATCTGGTCGTCGGCGTGGCCCGTCTCCTTGAGCACCGCGTGACACATCTTCTGCATGATCTTGGCGCGCGGGTCGTAGTTCTTGTAGACGCGATGGCCGAAGCCCATCAGGCGCACGTCGCTGTTCTTGTCCTTCACCTTGGCGATGAAGTCCGGAATCTTGTCGACGGTGCCGATCTCGGCCAGCATGTTCAGCGCCGCCTCGTTGGCGCCGCCATGCGCCGGACCCCACAGGCAGGCGATGCCGGCGGCGATGCAGGCGAACGGGTTGGCGCCCGAGGAGCCGGCGATGCGCACCGTCGAGGTCGAGGCGTTCTGCTCGTGGTCGGCGTGCAGGATGAAGATCTTGTCGAGCGCGTCGGCGAGGACCGGGTTCGGCTTGTACTCCTCGCACGGCACCGCGAAGCACATGTGCAGGAAGTTCTCGGCGAAGGACAGCGAGTTCTTCGGATACACGAAAGGCTGGCCGATCGTGTATTTGTAGGCCATCGCCGCCAGCGTCGGGATCTTCGCGATCATCCGCATCGACGCGATCATGCGCTGCTTCGGATCGTTGATGTCGGTCGAGTCGTGGTAGAACGCGGCGAGCGCGCCCACCGAGGCGACCATGACGGCCATCGGATGCGCGTCGCGGCGGAAGCCGTGGAAGAAGCGCGACATCTGCTCGTGCACCATCGTGTGATGGGTCACGCGATAGTCGAAGTCCTTCTTCTGCGCGGCGGTCGGGAGCTCCCCGTAGAGCAGGAGATAGCAGGTCTCGAGGAAGTCGCCTTTCTCGGCGAGCTGCTCGATCGGGTAGCCGCGGTATTCCAGCACGCCGGCGTCGCCGTCGATATAGGTGATCTTCGACTGGCAGCTGCCGGTGGAGGTGAAGCCGGGGTCATAGGTGAACATCCCGGTCTGGGCGTAGAGCTTGCCGATGTCGATGACGTCGGGGCCCACCGTGCCGCTCAGGATCGGAAGATCGAAATTCTTGTTGCCGACGGTGAGGGTCGCGGTCTTGCTAGCGGATTTTGCGTCCATCGTTTGTCCCCGATGAGATCGTTAGGCTGATCGTTAGTCTTGGCCCTTGTTCTTTGTGAGAGATGGCAGGGCGGGTGGACTTTATCCAGTGCGGTGGTTCTGGCATTCGCTTCAGGTCGCGGCGAGTCTTGCGCGAAGTGCTTAAGCGAAGGTCAAATCCGAAACCACACTGGAATCTTATACTTACTAGTGTCCTTCGGCCCTCACATCCGTCAACGAGCCCGCCGCAACGTGTCGTGAATGTCAAAGTCGGGGACACCAGATGGTGCCGCGCAAATGCGTACCGTATTGCCCTGTGCGCTGCAAGATGGGGTCCCTCAGACCTTATGAGGTGGCCTGGTCCTGCAGACGGCCCAAGGATTCATCACGTCCCAGGATCGCCAGGACGTCGAAGATGCCGGGCGACGTGGTCCGCCCCGTCAGCGCGGCCCGCAGCGGCTGGGCCACCGCGCCCAGCTTGAGATTGTTGGCTTCCGCAAACGCACGCAGCGCGGCCTCCGTGGCTTGTCCGCTCCACGGCTCGACCGCGGACAGCGCCTCGTGCAGCCGGCCGATCAAGGCGCGGCTGTCCGGTGTCAGTAGCGCGGCAGCCTTGGCGTCGATGGCGAGCGGCCGGTCGGCGAAGATGAAGGCGGCGCCGTCGATCAGCTCCAGCAGCGTCTTGGCGCGCTCCTTGAGGCTCGGCATCGCCTGGGTGAGCTGTGCGCGCGTCGTATCGTTGAGCTTGGCTTTCAGCGCCGCGCCGTTCGGCTCGTAGTTCAAGACGTCCTCGAACTGCCGCACCAGGGCGGCGTCGTCGCTGTGGCGGATATAGTGGCCGTTGAGGTTTTCGAGCTTGGCGAAATCGAACCGCGCGGCCGAGCGGCCGATCGCCGGCAAATCGAACGCCTTGATCATCTCGTCGGTCGAGAAGATCTCCTGGTCGCCATGGCTCCAGCCGAGCCGCACCAGGTAATTGCGCAGCGCGGACGGCAGATATCCCATCGCGCGGTAGGCATCGACGCCGAGCGCGCCATGGCGCTTCGACAGCTTCGAGCCGTCGGGCCCGTGAATCAACGGGATGTGGGACATCGACGGCACCGTCCAGCCCAGCGCATCGTAGATCTGCTTCTGGCGCGCGGCATTGATCAAATGATCGTCACCGCGGATAACGTGGGTGACGCCCATGTCGTGATCGTCGACCACCACGGCCAGCATGTAGGTCGGATTGCCATCGCCTCGCAGCAGCACGAGGTCGTCGAGGTTCTCGTTCTGCCAGACCACGCGGCCCTGCACCTGGTCCTCGATCACGGTCTCGCCGGTCAGCGGCGCGCGCAGCCGGATGGTCGGCTTGACGCCCTCCGGCGCCTCCTTCTGATCGCGGTCGCGCCACATGCCGTCGTAGAGCCGAGTGCGGCCTTCCGCGCGCGCCTTCTCGCGCATGGCTGCCAGCTCGTCGGCGGTGGCATAGCAGCGATACGCCATGCCGCTGGCGAGCAGCTGCTCGGCGACCTCGCGATGCCGCGCCGCGCGGCTATATTGGTAGATGACCTCGCCGTCCCAATCGAGCTCGAGCCATTTCAGCCCGTCGAGGATGGCCGTGATGGCCGCGTCGGTCGAGCGCTCGCGGTCGGTGTCCTCGATTCTGAGCAGCATCTTGCCGCCGCGGCCGCGCGCATACAGCCAGTTGAACAGGGCCGTCCGGGCGCCTCCGATATGGAGAAAGCCGGTCGGGGAGGGGGCAAAGCGCGTGACGATCGGGGTGGTCATGGGCGGCAGCACGAAATCCAGGCAGGGGCTCAAGCGGGCGGGGGGTGTATAGCAGGCCTATCGCATAACTAAAGCCTTCCTTGGGGGAGGCGGATTTGGCACATAGACTGCCAAATTCCGGAGCAGGATATTTCTTGATGACCACGAACGACACGGCAGCGACGGCAGAGGCAGGGCGCGACTTCATCCGCGACATCGTCCAGGCCGATCTCGACAGCGGCAAGCACAAGACGGTCGTCACCCGGTTCCCACCGGAGCCGAACGGCTACCTGCATATCGGCCATGCCAAGTCGATCGGTCTCAATTTCGGCATCGCCAAGGAATTCGGCGGCCGCTGCAATCTGCGCTTCGACGACACCAATCCGACCAAGGAAGAGCAGGAATACATCGATTCCATCCAGGCCGACGTGCGCTGGCTCGGCTACGACTGGGACGACAACCTGTTCTATGCCTCGGATTATTTCGAGCGGCTTTACGAGTGGGCCGAAGGCCTCATCAAGGCCGGCCTCGCCTATGTCGACGACCAGACCCAGGAGGAGATCCGGCTGGCCCGCGGCACCTTGACCGAGCCCGGCAAGAACAGCCCGTTCCGCGACCGCACCGTCGAGGAGAATCTCGACCTGTTCCGGCGCATGAAGGCCGGTGAATTCCCGAACGGCGCGCGCGTGCTGCGCGCCAAGATCGACATGGCCGCCGGCAACATCAATCTGCGCGACCCCGTGCTGTACCGGATCCTGCACGCCCACCACCCGCGCACCGGCGATACCTGGAAGATCTATCCGAGCTACGACTACGCCCACGGCCAGTCGGACGCGATCGAGGGCGTGACGCATTCGATCTGCACGCTCGAATTCGAGGATCACCGGCCGCTCTACGAATGGCTGCTCGACAAGCTGCCGGTGCCGTCGCATCCACGGCAGTACGAGTTCGCGCGCCTCAACCTCACCTACACGCTGCTGTCCAAGCGCGTGCTGACGCGGCTGGTGCAGGACGGCCATGTCTCCGGCTGGAACGATCCGCGTATGCCGACCATCGCCGGATTGAAGCGACGCGGCGTGCCGCCGGCGGCGGTGCGCGAATTCACCAAGCGCATCGGCATCGCCAAGGCCAACAGCATCGTCGATGTCGGCATGCTCGAATTCTGCATCCGCGAGGAGCTCAACCGCACGGCGCAGCGCCGCATGGCGGTGCTGCGTCCCTTGAAGGTGGTGATCGAGAACTATCCGGAAGGCCAGGTCGAGGAGCTCGAGGCGATCAATCATCCCGACGATCCCTCGGCCGGCACGCGCAGAATCGCGTTCGGCCGCGAGCTCTATATCGAGCAGGACGACTTCATGGAGAACCCGCCGAAGAAGTTCTTCCGCCTGTCGCCAGGCAACGAGGTGCGGCTGCGCTACGCCTATTTCATCAAGTGCCGCGAGGTCATCAAGAACGACGCCGGCGAGATCGTCGAGCTGCGCTGCACCTATGATCCGGCGACCAAGGGCGGCAACGCGCCCGACGGACGCAAGGTCAAGGCGACGATGCATTGGCTGCCGGCCGCGCAGTCGTTGACAGCCGAGATCCGCCTCTACAACCAGCTGTTCGCCAATCCGAGCCCGAACGCGGCGGACTTCACCGCCGACCTCAATCCGGACTCGCTGGAGGTGCTGACCGACGCGCGCATCGAGCCGGCGATCGCCGAAAGCAATTCGGCCGACCCGATGCAGTTCGAGCGTCAGGGCTACTTCGTGCGCGATCCCGACTCGACGCCCGACAGGCTGGTGTTCAACCGCACCATCGGCCTGCGCGACACGTTCGCCAAGGAGGTCGCGAAGGGCTGAGGCGCGCGCCGCTCAGCCGATCGCGTCCTGGCCGGCATCGGTCAGTGTCGGCACGCCCTCGCCGAGCTCGACGAGGCCGCGCTCGGCGAGCAGGGACAGGTCCTCGTCGCTGACGGGAGAGAGGGTGAGCCGGTTGGCCTTGATGTCGCGCAGGGTCCAGCGCAGGTGGATCGCCTTCTCGAGTTCGAGGTCGGCGAAGGGGTCGTCGATCGCGTGGTCGTCCATGACCGTATAAGTCCGGGGGTGCACGAAAGTTCCCGTGCATTGCGGGATGCATCGACCGGTATTCCCGTTCCGTTCTGCTAGGCGCGCTCGCACAGCTTCCGGTAGCCTGACGCCAGTCCGGTAGCGGGTGGTGTGGGCATGGCGGGGCCGGTGCGGCCGCCAGGAGGGCGGCGCGGGTTCGCGGGCGTGATGGCCGATGTCTGGCCGCCGCGCGGCGCGCTTGCCGCCGGCTGGCCCGCGATCGGCGCCGGCGCATGGCCGTCGCTTGCCGGCAAGCTCAAGAGCTGGGCCCGGGAGGAGGCCGGCGCAGGGCGGCTGCTGCCGTGGGTGCCCGTCGCGTTCGGCGCGGGCATCGCGCTGTATTTTTCCGCCGACCACGAGCCCGTGCTGTGGGTCACCGCGGTCACCGCGGTGCTGCTCTGCGTCGCGGCCGGGCTGATGCGCCGGCATCGGCTGTTTCCGGCGGTCGTGATGATCGCAGCGGCGGCGGCCGGCTTTGCCGCCGCGACCGCCCGGACCGCCCGCGTCGCCCACCCCGTGCTGGCGCGGCCGCTGTATTCGGTCTCGCTCACAGGCTTCGTCGAAGCGCGCGACATCCGCGAGCGCAGCGACCGCATCGTGCTGCGGGTGGCATCGATGGAGAGCCCGCGCAGCAGCGTCGCGCTGGTGCGCGTGCGGCTCGCGGTGCGCAAGGGCACGGCGCCGGAGGTTGGCAGCTTCGTGCAGCTCAAGGCGCGGCTGCTGCCGCCGCTCGCGCCGGTGCGTCCCGGCAGTTACGACTTCGCGCGCGACATGTTTTTCCAGGGCATCGGCGCCTCCGGTTTCGTGATGGGCACGATCACGGCCCAGCCACCGCCACAGGAGAGCAGCTACGCCCTGCGCTACGCCGCGACCATGCAGGGCCTGCGCGATGCGATCGATGCGCGCATCCGCTCCCGTCTCAGTGGTGACGAGCGCGCCATTGCTACTGCGCTGCTGACCGGACGGCGCGACGCCATCACGCCGGATGTCAACGACGCGATGTTCGTCTCCGGCCTCGGCCACGTGCTGTCGATCTCGGGCTATCACATGGCGGTCGTGGCCGGCGTCGTGTTCTTCGCCGTGCGCGCGCTGCTCGCGCTGATCCCCGGCCTGACCATCAGCCATCCGATCAAGAAATGGGCCGCCGCCGCGGCACTGGTCGCGGCCGCGTTCTATCTGCTGCTGTCGGGTGCCGAGGTCGCCACGCAGCGATCGTTCTTCATGACGGCCGTGGTGCTGATCGCCGTGATGGTCGATCGCCGCGCCGTCACCTTCCGCACGCTCGCGGTGGCCGCCATGATCGTCCTGATCGCGGCCCCCGAAGCGCTGGTGCATCCGAGCTTCCAGATGTCGTTCGCGGCCACGCTCGGCCTCGTCGCGCTGGTGCAGTTCGGCCTGCCGAGACTGTTCGCGACCCCCGACAGTTCGACCACGCAGCGCATCGCGCTGTGGGGCGGCCGGGAACTGTCCATGCTGCTGCTGGCCTCGCTGATCGCGGGGCTCGCGACGACGCCCTATGCCGCCTTCCATTTCCACCGCATCACGCCCTATGGCGTGCTCGCCAATCTCGCGGCGATGCCGGTGGTCTCGGTGCTGGTGATGCCGGCGGGCCTGCTGGGCCTGCTCGCAGCGCCGTTCGGCCTCGATGGCCCCTGGTGGACGCTGATGGGCTGGGGCATCGACTGGATGATCGCCGTGACGCGCTGGGTGGCGGCGCTGCCCGGTGCCGTCGGCCGTATCCCGGCGTTCGGCATCGGCCCGCTGATCGCGGCCAGCCTGGGCCTCATCCTGATCGGCCTGTTGCGCACGCCGCTGCGCTGGTCGGGCGCCGTGCTGCTGGCGGCGGCCACGGCCTGGGCCGCGATGACGCCCCGTCCCGATATTCTCGTCTCCGGCGATGGCCGCGCGGTGGCCGTCCGCGGCCGCGACGGACGCCTGCATGTGATGCGCAGCGGCAAGGACGTGTTCGTCACCAAGGAATGGCTCGCGGCCGACGCCGACGCGCGGCTGCCCGCCGATTCGTCGCTTGGTGACGGCGTGTCCTGTGACGAGCAGGGCTGCGTGGTCGCGATGGCAGACGGCCGCATCGTCGCGCTGGCGCTGCGGGTCGATGCACTTGCCGACGATTGCACCCGCGCCGCGCTGGTGGTGACGGCGCGCTCGGCCCCACAGTCGTGCGAGGCTGCCGTGATCGACCGTCCGCGCCTGCAGCAGCAGGGGGCCTTGATGCTCGTGCAGAACGGCAAGGGCCTTGCCGTCACGCCGGTGCGCGCCGACGGCACGGGCCGGCCGTGGTGGCCGGCACCCGCCGAGCCCAGCGAGTTCGAGGCGACGCTGACGCCGCGCGCGCCACCGTCGCGCGCGCAGGACGCGACACCGCCTGACACGGAGCAGGCTGGAGAGGATTAGTCCTTGGGTCGAATGCAGCACACGACACCGGCGCCGCAACGGTCGGCTCCGGAGTAGAGCCGGTCGACGATTGCGGCGTCAGCGTGCGATCCGCATGACAATGAGCTGACGCTCAGCCCATCGAATGTTGCGCGTGGCTCAGGTGATGCTGATGCGGCGGATTGGCGTCGGCTGCTGCGCCGGCGCCTCCTCCGCGATCTCGCGTCGTTCGCCCGGCTGCTTGCTGACCGGCAATTGCAGCACGGTGACGCGCTGGCCCTCGCAGAGCTGAGTCACCAGCACATGGCGTCCATCCGCGAACTCGATCGCGTCGTGATGGCGGTCGGGAATGTGCTTCTCGATGGTGTTGAACTTGGCGACGCGCTCGCGGATCGTGCGGGTCCACAGCCAGCGGCTGTCGTAGCGAACGTCCTCGGCAAAGGCGAGCTCGGTGCCGGGCAGCATGCAGACCGCGACGGTCGGCTCGCTTTCCAAGGCGAAGCCGCGGGTCGCGGTGCCGCGGAACGTCGTCGAGATCAGCGTCTCGCCGACTTTGGCGGGACGGGAGGCAACGGCATGGAGGCTGTAGTCACACATCGGATCGCTCCTCGTTCAGAGATAGCTGACCCACGCTCCCCCCGGACAGGCGCAGGCCTCTATCAGAGTGGACATCGGGAGCGATGTTAGCGCGCGCTTCGCGGCAATTCTGCGCTGATCTGCAGTGCGCGCGGGCGCTGCCGATCACAAGCGTTTGAGTGTGCCGCGCTGCACATCATGATGTGCATTCTCAACTGACTCATAAATAGGCGGCCGCGAGTCCGGGCGGCTCACACCGCCGATCTGCTGGGCAGATCCGGCGGCCTCGCAGACGCCGGGACTCAGTACTTCCGGTACAGCCCGACCAGCTTGCCCTGGATCTTCACCCGGTTGGGCGGCAGGATGCGCACCTCATACGCCGTGTTGGCCGGCTCCAGGGCGATCGACGCGCCGCGGCGGCGGAAGCGCTTCAACGTCGCTTCCTCGTCGTCGATCAGCGCCACGACGATGTCGCCGGTGTCGGCGGACTCGTTGCGCTGGATCAGCGCCATGTCGCCGTCGAGGATGCCGGCGTCGACCATCGAATCGCCGCGGACTTCGAGCGCGTAGTGTTCGCCATTGCCAAGCATGTCGGCCGGCACGCTGATGGTGTGGCTGCGCGTCTGCAGCGCCTCGATCGGCGTACCCGCGGCAATCCGGCCCATCACCGGCACCGCGACGGGACGCTCACCATCGTCGAGCGCCGGTGTCGATGTGCGAACCTTGCCGAGATTGCCCTCGATCACCGACGGCGTGAAGCCGCCGCGCCGGTTGTTGGCGGCCTGCGAGAGCTCGGGCAGCTTGATCACCTCGATCGCGCGGGCGCGATTGGGCAGCCGGCGGATGAAGCCGCGCTCTTCGAGAGCTGTAATCAGCCGATGGATGCCGGACTTGGAGCGCAGGTCGAGCGCATCCTTCATCTCGTCGAAGGACGGCGGCACGCCGGCTTCCTTGAGCCGTTCGTTGATGAACCGCAGAAGTTCGTACTGTTTGCGCGTCAGCATCTCGACCTGGTCCCCGGTTGGTTGTCGTCCGAAGTTCTCAAGAGCTCTTGCGTCCCAGAGCCAGACTGGACGACCGTCATTCACGTCACCCGCAACATACTAAAAACAAATCATGAACGGACACTATCTGTTCGATGTGTGTTCTGCAATCCTAAAAATATGATGAATGGACCGAGCTTTACCGGAGGAAGCCCACCCACCGACGCCTCACCTGGGCAGGCGCAGGATCTCGCAAGGGCTGCCTGCGGGAGCCTTCGGCGCGAAGGCCGGACGGATCACCAGCGCCTGCGAAAGCGCGAGATTCCCGAGCAGAGACGAATCCTGCTGGTTCACCGGCGTGGCGATCAGCGTGCCGTCGGGGCGCTCTTCCAACTGCGCGCGCAGATAGTCCTCGCGTGAGTCGTTCGGCCCGAGTTCGCGGCCGAGCAGGGCGGTCTCGCGCGGCGGCGCGACCTCCTCGCGCCCGAGCAGGGCACGAATCAGCGGCACCAGGAACAGGATGGCGCAGACATAGGACGACACCGGGTTGCCCGGCAGGCCGATCACCCTCATGCCGCCGAGCCGGCCGTGCATCATCGGCTTGCCCGGCCGCATCGCGATCTTCCAGAACGCCATCTCGACGCCTTCGGCCTCGAGGGCTTGCTTGACCAGATCATGGTCGCCGACCGAGGCGCCGCCGGTGGTGATCAAGATATCTGCGCCGGACTCGCGTGCCCGGCGGATGCCGGCCACGGTGGCCTCCATCGTGTCGACGGCGATGCCGAGATCAATCGGCTCGGCACCCTCGCTACGCACCAGCGCCCGCAGCGCATAGCCGTTGGAGTAGACGATCTGGCCGGGACCGGGCTCGGAGCCCGGCATCACCAGTTCGTCGCCGGTCGCGAGCAGCGCCACCTTGGGCCGCCGCCGCACCGGCAGCGCCGGATGATTCATGCTGGCCGCCAGCGACAGGTCGCGGTCGCTGAGCCGGCGTCCGGCCTTCAGCAGCACCATGCCCTGGTGGAAGTCGACGCCAGCGGGGCGGATGTGCCGGCCCTTGATGGCGGCCTCATTGACGACCACATGGCCGCCCTCCGCGGTCGTATCCTCCTGGATGACGACCGCATCGGCGCCCTCCGGCACGACGCCGCCGGTGAAGATGCGCGCCGCCTCGCCAGCGCCGACCACGCGATCGAACGGCCGCCCGGCCGCGACCTCGCCGATCACCTTGAGCTTGGCGCCCGGCCTGTCGGCATCGGCCGCCCGCAGCGCGTAACCGTCCATCGCCGACATCGCCTCCGGCGGCTGCGTCCGCAGTGCTGCCAGGTCGCGCGCCAGGATGCGGTGGAATGCCTCGTCCAGCCCGACCATCTCCTCAGGCAGCGGCTCGGCGCCGGCAAGCACCGCGGACAACGCATCGGACACCGGCATCAAGGCCATCAGAGTTCCTTTGGAAGGAAGCGGACGAGTCGAGGGAGTCGCGTTCTAACCGAACGCGCAGGGCGGGGCCAAGGGGCCAATCCGACCGGTGCCTTGGGGAGCAGCCTCGCGCGGGGCGCTCTTACAATGTGGCGAGAAACCTCGTGATCAGTCCGGTGACCTCCGCGGGCTGTTCGAGGCTCGGCAGATGCGCAACACCGGTGATCCCGTGACCGGCCGCGTTCGGCATCGTCGCAGCAAGCAATCGGCTTCGCTCCTGGATATGAGGAAAGTCGAGGTCGCCCCAGATCACGAGCGCCGGCGCGGTGATCTCGCCGAGGCGCGGGAAGGCAGGTGTCACGTCGAGACTTGCGCCCACCGGCGCTGCGCGCAGCGCGGCGGCGTTCTTCTGCAGAAACATGTCGCGCAACTCGCCCGATACGCGCCCATCAGGTGCGAGCGGACCGTCGAGCCAGAGATGCGCCTTGAGCATGCTGACGCGGTCCCAATCGCGTGCCGCCTCTGCTGCGGCGACATCGCGCAGCAGCGCCGTGATGGCCGGTGGGTAGACCGGCTCTGGCGCTCCGCTGATCGATGGCGCGATCAGAACGAGGGCACGTGTCCGCGACGGCTGCGCCAGCGCGAAGTCGAGCGCGATCTTTCCGCCTTGCGAACAGGCGACAAGCGTCGCCTGCCGGCCCGGCGCGAGCGCATCGATCACCGCGAGCAAGTCGGCAACCGGTGAATGGTCTTCGATCTCTGCCACCGTCTCTCCGAAGCCGCGGCGATCGTAGGAGATCGCCGTGTGGGTGGCTGCGATGTCGTCGATCTGCGCAAGCCACATGGTGTGGTCGAACACCGCTGCATGCAGGAAGACGACGGGCTCGCCTCGGCCGGCAACCAACGTCGCGAGTTTTGCACGGCCGGAAATAATTCGACGAAGTGAGTTCATATCACACCGGATGCCTGATCCACACGTTGGGTTCGACGTAGACGGCGTAATCTTGCTCGACCGATGTGAGCACGGGCACCAGCGCGCCGGGGATCTCGACCTCGCCTGAATGATCGAATGGCACGCCCGTCCATTGTGACCACTCTGCAAGCGTGCCGACAATGGTCATCGAGCAAGGCGCAATCTTGACGATCTCGCCGCCGATGGCGAGGTGCGTGCGCAGCCAGGAATCGGCGAGCTGGCCATCGGCGCGTCGCTGTTCGAGATAGTCACGCATCGGCGTCTTCGGTTGCAAATGCTTCTGGTTCGGCCGCACCGGCGCGTAGAGCTCGGAGAAGCCCTTCGCTCGCGCGCATTGCTTGAACGCATCGAGCATGGCGCGCGAGCTGCCCGGCACGCGCGCCTTCGGCAGCAGGGCGATCTCCAATGCGCTCATGGTCGTCTGCTGCCGTCCCAGCATGCGGTCCTCGTGACCCCATCGGATCACCTCGTCCCAGCCGGCATTGGGCAGTTCGTCGCGGCCCTCGATGCCGAAGGCGAAGGGCACCGCGAAGGCGCGCCCGACAACCTCGTCGCCGGCGAGAGCTGCGAAAGCGCAGTCGGCGTAATGAGCGAACGCGGGCTCATCATAATACAGCATCGCCGTCCGATCCTGCCGCATGAACTCGGGCCAGACGGCGTCGAGCTCGGGCGAGAACACGCAGGGGATCAAGTCCGGGCGGTCGCGCAAGGAGATGATGTCGATGTTCATTGAACCTCCCGTCGAGCGCGCCTGGACCAAACCTTCACGGACGTCGATCGGCGCAGGCTAGGCTCATCCACCGTGGCGACCGCTGCCGCAAACGCTGGCAAGCTCGCTATACCTTGGCAAGACTGAGTTCAATTTACGTTCCGCGTCAGGTCGAGCAAAATCAGTCAGCCGCTCGTTGCTGAACTCTGCCATGGATTGATGATGCGGAGTCCGCATCCGTTGAAGTCAGCAACATTTCGCGTTGCCAGGGCAGCACCTGCGACCTGCGCGATGGCTGCAATCTGGCAATCGGCATCCATGATCGGACGACCGAGAGCGCGACGGACTGCAGCGATGGCCGCATAAGCCTTTGCCGCGGAACTGTCGAATGGCAAGATTCGACCGGCGAAGTCCTGATCAATCATAGCATCAATTGTTGCCATTAGGGCCTCGCGACGCTTGCCGCTCGGCATGACGGCTACTCCGACCCGCAGCTCAGCCTCACTTACCGCGCTCAAATAAAGCTCGCTTGCATCTTGAGCGGCGAACCAGCCCAACACTGCCGACGCCGGCACAGGCCTCATAACTTCGGAAATCACGTTGGTATCGATGATGATCAAAAATGCCTCACGTCGGCCCCGACGGGTCGCGCATCGGCTTGCGCTCTGGAAGCTCAAGCTCGACGCCACCGAGCGCAGCAAAGCGTTCGTGAATCCGCTGGCCGAGGTTTGCTACCGGCACCCCGTCGCCGATCGCCTGCTGCAGTATTTCGCGTGCCTCCTCCTCGAGTGATCGGCCGTGCCGAGCTGCGCGGACCTCGAGGCGGAGCCTCAGCCTATCGTCCACATCGCTGATGGTGATACTCGCCATGATCGCCTCTTATACCTCCGTCTGAGACTAAGCGCTGATTGCATTGCAATCAAGCTACGGCTCCTTGCCGACCGGGATATTCGGAGCTTGGCTCGGCCTGCTGTGTGCGCCGCACCGGCTCCCAAATGCCGAGCAAAGAAATGTCTTCTATATTTCCGAATACTCTGCTATGCTGATTTGGTCCCGTGCTCGACAGGAGGGGCGCTTCGCGATCGTCACGAGACGTGGAGCGCGGGATGCGGTGGCCGCGACGTGTCGCAGCGTGCTTTGATGGCGCGCGGACGAACGGCATGACGTGGACGTGAAATCGCGTGGTCCTGGCATCCCGATGCTGATGCCAAGCCGGTGGGTCCTGATGATCCCAGCTGGCGACGGTGGCCAACAAGCCGGGCACCGGGGAGATCGCGTATAAGCGTGAAGACCATCGCGCAGGGAATGCCGGATGTCGGCTGAACCTGTGGTGACTGCCGCCTGCTTTTCTTGTTGCAGGCGGGCCATGGGTTGCGGCCTGCAGCCCGGCATTCCCTGCGCCCTCCGAGGGAGGAGGGTGATGAGTTCAGCAAAGCTCGGGCATCTCATGCCGCGAGAACAAATTTGCTTGGTTGAAAACCGTCATTGCGAGCGCAGCGAAGCAATCCAGGGTGGCGGGCGGGACTCTGGATTGCTTCGCGGAGCCTGTCATCCGGCCGCGCTTCGCGCGGACCGGGTGGCTCGCAATGACGAAGGACCTATTGATTGTTTCGTGCGGAGAGACTTGGGAGGAGAGACTTGGGAGGAGAGACTTGGGAGGCAATGGCAACCTGCAAGTCAAACGCACTCAGATCCCCAGCGCCTGCATGGCCGCCGCCACATCATCCGTCGAACGGACCAGCACCGCCTGCAGCCCGCTGGCACGCGCGCCGTCGACGTTCTCCGCGAGATCGTCGAAGAACACGATGCGTTCCGCCGGCACGCCGATCGCAGCGACCACATGCGCGAAGGCCTCAAGGTCCGGTTTGCGCAGGCCGATCGTCGACGACAGGAAGACCTCGCGGAAATGACCGAGCAGGTCGGCATAAACAGGCGAGAAGTGTTCGACGTGCGGCTGGTTGGTGTTGGAGAACGCGTACAGCGCCAGCTTCTCGGCGGCGCGGGCCAGCAGCGGCGCGATGCCCGGCATCGGGCCGACGAAGATCGCGTTCCAGCCGTCGAGAAACTGCTCGTCGGTGATGTCGATGCCGAGCTGGCTGCGCAGATTGGCGAAGAACGCGGCATCCGAGACGGTGCCGCGCTCATGGCCGTGATAGATCTCGTCGCGCACGAAGCGCACGGCGATCTGCTCGGCGGGACAGCCGGCATGCGCGGCCCAGCGCGAGGTGACCTCGAAAAAATCGATGTCGATGACGACGCGGCCGAGATCGAACAGCAGCGCATCGGCCGCGCCGGGACGGAGAGCGGAGGAGGGCATGGGAAGCTGCGGTCGGGCTTGAGGTTGAAGCGAAGGATCGCCTCCTCAATACCGATAGGGCTCGATGTCCACCAGCGGAAACGCGCTGACGACGCTCGGCATGTTGGTCGCGGTCGCCGGATGCAGATAGGAGCCGTTCAACTCGGCGAAGGAGGTGACGCCGAGCAGGCCGAGCGCGCGGATGACCTCGTCCTCCAGCAATTCGAGCATCCGAAGGATGCCGTCCTCGCCGGCAGCGGCGAGCGCCCAGCATTGCAGTCGGCCGATTCCAACGAGATCTGCGCCGGAGGCGATTGCCTTGACGATATCCGTGCCGCGGCAAAAGCCGCCATCGACCATGATCTTGGCACGGCCCTTCACCGCCGCGACCACCTCAGGCAGCACATGCATGGCGCCGCGGCCGTGATCGAGCTGGCGGCCGCCATGGTTGGAGACGTAGATCCAGTCGACGCCGTGATCGACCGCGATTTGCGCGTCCTCGGCGGTGGCGATGCCCTTGATGATCAGCGGCAGCTTGAACTTGTCCTTGATCAGCTTGACCGTGTGCCAGCTCAGCGCCTTCTGGTGATCGCCGCCGGTTGCGCGCAGCCGGCTCTCGCGCACATAGCGCTTGGCAATGTCGCGCTCGCGCCGGCTGTAATGCGCGGTATCCACGGTGAGGCAGAACGCGGCGTAGCGGTTGGCGACGGCGCGGCTCACGTAATCTTCGACGAAGGCGTCGTCGCCGCGGACATAGAGCTGGAAAATGCGCAGCGCGCCGGGCGCGGCCTCGGCCGTCTTCTCCAATCCCGGCTCCGACACCGAGCTCAGCATGTGCGCGGCTCCGAATCGGCCCGCGCCGCGAGCCACGCTCGCCGCGCCCGCGGGATCGAAGATCTCGAGCGCGCCGACCGGGGCCATCACGACGGGCAGGCGCAGCCTGCGTCCGAACGCCTCGACCGAGCCGTCGACCCGCGAGACGTCGCGCAGCACACGCGGCCGGAACGCGATCTCGTCCAGCGCCATCCGGTTCCGGCGCAGCGTGGTCTCGGTCTCGGCGCCGCCGATGATGTAGTCCCAGGCGTTCTGATTGAGCTGCGCGCGCGCCTTGCGGATGAACTCATGCAGGTTCTGGAACTTCTCGTCGCTGGCGCCGAGCTCGACGTTGCGCCATCCACCCTCGATCGGGGTCTGTTGATTCATGCCTGCCTCCCAGCACCTGTTATCTTGCGTTATCTTTTCGCGAGCATTGCCCATCGGCGAGCCCCAGTGCAAGCCATTCCGAACTGGCGAGTGATCGCTTCGCCGCGGGCCGGGCAGGGTGCAGCAGCTCAACACGACTTGGTGAGCTGTGATCGGCCCGTCACCGTGGAAGACCGGAGAGGTCTGATCGGATCCGGCGAAGGCTGCGTTTCGATCTTGATTTCAGGCCTGAAACGTCCATTTCCGCTCAAGCGGGCGCGGTCGCGGGTTGGCGGCGCAATATCGGCCTTGAAGAAACCGAAAATGTGGTGTGAGTTCGCAACACCAATCGCGCCGGCGATGCGTGCGGACCAGTGAATCGGCCGGCCATCCAACAAACGCTCGGGAAGCAAACAATGCGGAAAAACTGGCTGTTCTTGGCGGGCACGATGACCGGCATCGGTCTGACCCTGATGGTCACCGGGCCCGATGGCGCGCAGCTCGTCGCAAAGGCCAAGGCGGCGGCCGGCATGGGCGACACCTATTCGCAGCTCAATTTGTTCGGCGCCGTGTTCGAGCGGGTGCGCGCCGACTACGTCGAGAAGCCGAGCGATCCCGCGCTGATCGAAGGCGCGATCAACGGCATGGTGTCGTCGCTCGATCCGCATTCGCGCTACATGAATGACAAATCCTGGCGCGACATGCAGGAGACCACCTCCGGCGAATTCGGCGGGCTTGGTCTCGAGGTGACCATGGAGGATGGCCTCGTGAAGGTCGTCGCTCCGATCGACGACACGCCCGCTTCCAAGGCCGGAATCCTTTCGGGCGATCTCATCGCCAAGATCGACGGCGAGAACGTGCAGGGGCTGACGCTCGAACAGGCGGTCGCCAAGATGAAGGGCGGCGTCAACACCAAGACCAAGCTCACCATCATGCGCAAGGGCAAGGATGCTCCGCTCGACGTCGTGCTGAACCGCGAGATCATCAAGGTGCGGCCGGTGCGCTATCACACCGAGGGCGGCGACATCGGCTACATCCGCATCACTTCGTTCAACGAGCAGACCACCGAAGGTCTTCGCAAGGCCATCGCCAGCATCTCCAAGGACATCCCGCAGGAGAAGCTCGCGGGCTACGTCGTCGATCTCCGCAACAATCCCGGCGGACTGCTCGATCAGGCGGTGTCGGTGTCCAGCACCTTCATCCCGCGCGGCGAGGTGGTCTCCACGCGCGGCCGCAATCCCGAGGAGACGCAGCGCTTCACGGCGCGCGGCGGCGATCTTACCAAGGGCAAGCCGCTCGTGGTGCTGATCAACGGCGGATCGGCTTCGGCGTCCGAGATCGTGGCCGGCGCGCTGCATGATCATAAGCGCGCGACGCTGGTCGGCACACGCTCGTTCGGCAAGGGCTCGGTGCAGACCATCATTCCGCTCGGCGCCGGCAACGGCGCGCTGGCGCTGACCACCGCGCGCTACTACACGCCGTCGGGCCGCTCGATCCAGGCGCAGGGCATCGCGCCGGACATCGAGGTCAAGCAGGACGTGCCGGATGATCTGAAGGACAGGACCGATCTCAAGGGCGAGGCCGGCATGCGCGGCCATCTCTCGGCCGCCGACGGCACCGAGCAGACCGGGTCGCAATCCTACGTTCCGCCGGACGAGAAGGACGACAAGGCGCTGCACGCGGCCTTCAACGTGCTGCGCGGCGTGACCGTCAATGCGGATGTGCGTGCCAAGGCGGCGGTGCCGAACTGATCAGGACGGCGCGGCCAGGTGGCGCCGGATGCTTCACACCCGACGGGGCGGCCGTTACGGCCGTCCCGTCGTGGTTTTCGACCAGCGTGTACAGACGAACACGGAGTATGTCCGCCTGTGTCCGATAGATCATGGCGCTGAGGTGAACCGCAAGCGGCAGGTGGTACGATTCGGCGGATAGGGTTTGAATTCGGCTTGCGGAAAAGGCTCAAATTGCAGCGGTATTTATCGGTTTGGAACTGCGGTCAGGCCGCGTCGGACCGGGATCGCCGACGAGCATCGGGGTCGGCGCGGTGCGTCGCGAAGAGTTGGCGAACGTCGGCCGCGGGCTTCGGAGGGCTGAACAGATAGCCCTGCATCTCCGAGCAGCCGAGCCGTTTCAGCACCTGGCGCTGCGCCTCGGTCTCGACGCCTTCGGCAGTCGTCGTCATCTTGCGGATGGCGGCGATGTTGACGACGGCCTGCACGATGCTCGCCGAGCCCTCGCTCTCGGTGATGTCCTTGACGAAGCAGCGGTCGATCTTGATCTTGTCGAACGGGATGCGCTGCAGATAGCTCAGGCTCGAATAGCCGGTGCCGAAATCGTCGAGCGCGATGCGCACGCCGAGCGCACGGAGTTGATGCAACGTGTCGAGCGCGTCGTCGTCACGGATCAGCACCGCCTCGGTGATCTCCAGTTCCAGACGGTGCGGCGACAGCCCGGAGTCGGCGAGCGCCTTGGCGACCTTCAGCGCCAGCGTGCCGCTCTTGAACTGCACCGGCGAGACGTTGACGGCGAGGCGGATGTCGTCCGGCCAGCTCGCAGCCTCGCTGCAGGCGACCTGGAGAACGTGTTCGCCGAGATCGTTGATCAGCCCGGTGTCCTCGGCGATCGGAATGAATTCGGCGGGCGATACGTTGCCGCGCATCGGATGCTTCCAGCGCACCAGCGCCTCGCAGCCGACGATGCGGTCGTCCTGCAGGCTCAGGCAGGGCTGGTAGTAGACTTCGAGCTGGCCGTCGGCGATCGCCTGGCGCAGGTCGACCTCGAGCTGGCGGCGCGCCTTGACCTGGGCGTCCATCTCGGGGGCGAAGAAGCGCCAGGTATGACGTCCCGCGGCCTTCGCGGCATACATTGCCAGATCGGCGTTCTTCATTATCTGGTCGAGATCGGTGCCGTGCTCCGGGATCAGCGCCACGCCGATCGAGGCATCTGCGGTGAGCTGGTGACCGAGGCAGTCGCGTGGCACGCGGATCGCGGCCAGGATGGCCTCGATCAGCCGCTCGACGTCCTGCTGGTCGCGCATCGATGTCTGGACGACGGCGAACTCGTCACCGCCGAGGCGCGCGACGAAGCCGGCGTCGCCGACGCAGGTCCGGAGACTCGCCGCGACCGATTTCAGCAGTTCATCGCCGATCAGGTGGCCGAGCGAATCGTTGACCCCCTTGAATTCGTCGATGTCGATGTAGTGCAGCGCAAGCCGCTGGCCGCTCGCAAGATCGGCCAAGTGCTGCTTCAACCGTTCGTGGAACAGCGTGCGGTTGGGCAGGTCCGTCAGCGCGTCGTAATGCGCCAGATGGGTGATCTGCTGCTCGGCGCGCTTGCGCTCGGTGATGTCCTCGTGGGTGGCGAGCCAGCCGCCGCCGGCGATCGGCTCGTTGACGATCTGGATCCAGCGGCCGTCGGTGGTCTCGATGATCTGAGAGCTGTTCCGACCGACGTCGCGCAGCACGGCCTCGGCATATTCACTCTCGTCACCAGCGAGCGAGCCGGACGCCTTGCGGTGCGCGATCAGCTCGCGGAAGGTGCAGCCGGGCTTCACGATCTCGGCGGACAGGCCGTACATCTCGATGTAGCGTTGATTGCTGATGACCAGGCGTTCCGAGGCGTCGAACAGCAGCAGTCCCTGGGTCATGTTGTTGACCGCCTTGTCCAGCCGCTCCTTTTCCAGCGTCAAGCGGCGGTTCGACGCCTCGTGATCGCTGATCAGGCGGCGCACAACGACGGTGAGCATGCCGGCGATCAGCAGGACCGAGGTGACGCCGACGCTGATCAGGAAGCGCATCTGCTCGCGCCAATCGGCCAGCGCGGCGGACACGGTGGTCGTCGCGGTCACGATCAGCGGATAGCTCGTCAGCCGGTGCGAGGCGCCGATGCGGTGCTCGCCGTCGACGGGACTGTTGAAGATACCCGTCGTGTTGCCCTCGCCGGCAAGGATCTGCCGGAAGATGGGGGCATCCTTGTAGTTCTGGCCGACCATGCCGTCATGCCGCGGGTATCGCGCCAGCAGCGTGCCGTCGAAGTGCATCATGGAGATCGCAGCTTCGGGTCCGAGCGCGACGGAGGCGAAGAAGCGCTCGACATTGATGGGTTCGAGACTGCGGCTGATGATGCCGAGGAATTCGCCGGACGGGCTGGTCAGCTTCAGCGCGAGGACCGCGACATAGGTCCCGCTGATCCGGCCAACGATCGGTTCGATCAGCAGTTGCGGCGCGGTCGGGTCGGACTTGAGGCGCTTGAAGAACGAACGATCGGAAATGTTGATCGCGGGCACCGGCCACACCGTTGCCGAATTGATCAGGTTGCCGTCGGCATCGAAGATGTTGAGGCCGCCGACATAGGACATCGCGCTCAGCTTGCCCTTCAGCATGGAATTGACGGCGGCCGTTCCCATCTGGTCGTGGAAGCGGGCGCCGGTGTCGATGCGGCTCTGCCGGACGTAGTTGGCGAGGTCGCGCTGGATGGCGGCGAAATCCTCCATCTGCTGGTCGAAATGGCGCGCCAGCAGCAGCACCGTGTTCTCGAGTTCCCGCGTCGCGCTGTTCAGCGCGCGTTCGCGAAAACTGTCGGCCATGATGGTCGCGCCGATCGCGATGGCAGCGATGAGCACAAGTCCTCCGCCGACCAGCCAGCGGATCGGACCGCCGCGGTCGTTCGAAGTTCCGAGGGCATCCCGTGGGTCGATCTTGGTCGTCATCGTCCTGAATACGCTTGCGATCGGCGCTTCGGGATGGAACGCATGACGCCCCTCCCACAACCATGGCTACATGCCCGCGATGGAAGTGAGGTTAGGAAGTTGAGTTAGCGAACGATTAATTTGAAGTTGTATTGAGATTGAAAATACCGTCAGGCGCGATAATGCCCGGACTTGCCGCCGATCTTCTCGGTCAGATGGATGCCTTCGATGCGCACGCCGCGCTCGGCCGCCTTGATCATGTCGTAGATCGTGAGGCAGGCGACCGAGACCGCCGTGAGCGCTTCCATCTCCACGCCGGTCGGTCCGGTCACCTTCACGGTGGCGGTGACGATGCAGCCGGGCAGGGCAACATCCGGCGTGATGTCGACGGTGACCTTGGACAGCGCCAGCGGATGGCACAGCGGAATGAGGTCCGACGTCCGCTTCGCCGCCATGATCCCGGCGATGCGGGCCGTGCCGAGCACGTCGCCTTTCTTCGCATTGCTCGAGACGATCAGCTCCAGCGTCGCCGGGCTCATCACGACGCGCCCCTCGGCCGTTGCGGTCCGTTCCGTCGCGGCCTTGTCGGACACGTCGACCATGCGGGCTTCGCCGCGGGCGTCGATATGGGTGAGGGACGGCTTCTCGGTCATCGCCGGCTACTCGGCCGCGCTGGCAGAGGCGGAATCACGGGCGAGCAGGGTACGTGTCGCCGCTGTCACGTCAGCCTGCCGCATCAGGCTTTCGCCGACCAGGAAGGTCTGGATGTCGACCCGTGCCAGACGCGCAAGATCCGCGCATGTGAAGATGCCGCTCTCGCCGACCAGCAGGCGCTCCTTCGGCACCAGCGGCGCCAGCGCTTCCGAGGTCGCCAGCGTGGTCTCGAAGGTGCGCAGGTTGCGGTTGTTGATGCCGATCATCGGCGAGCGCAGCCTGAGCGCGCGGTCGAGCTCGGCGCGGTCGTGAATCTCGATCAGCACGTCCATGCCGCAGGCCAGCGCCGCCGCCTCGATATCGGCGGCCGCCGCGTCATCGAGCGCGGCCATGATGATCAGGATGCAGTCGGCGCCATGCGCGCGCGCCTCGACCACCTGATAGGTGTCGAACATGAAGTCCTTGCGCAGCACGGGCAGGGCGGTTGCGGCGCGCGCGGCGACCATGAAGTCGAGATGGCCCTGGAACGACGGCGTATCGGTCAGCACCGACAGGCAGGCCGCGCCGCCGGCCTCGTAGGCTTTGGCAAGAACCGGCGGATCGAAATCGGCGCGGATCAGGCCCTTCGAGGGCGACGCCTTCTTGATCTCGGCGATCAGCGCATAATTGCCGTGCGAATGCTTGGCACGGATCGCGTTGACGAAGCCGCGCGGCGGCGAGGCATTGCGCGCACGCGCCTCGAGTTCCGGCAACGGGCATGCCCGCTTCGCGGCCGCGATCTCTTCGCGCTTGTAGGCTTCGATCTTGGCCAGAATGTCGGACATGCCGGACTCCAGAGGTCAGCCGTTGGAAACGTCGATCAGCTGCTTCAGACGCGCGGCCGCCGCGCCGCTGTCGAGCGAATCGCGGCCGATCGCGACGCCTTCCTTCAGCGTCTTGGCGCGGCCCGAGACCACCAGGGCAGCGGCAGCATTCAGGAGCGCGACGTCGCGATAGGGGCTCGGCAGGCCATCCAGCACGCTCTGCAGCGCCACGGCGTTGGCCGCGGCATCGCCGCCCTTCAGACCGTCGCTGCCGCACAGGCCGAGGCCGGCTTCCTCCGGCGAAATCTCGAAGGTTCTGATCTGGCCGTTCTCCAGAGCGGCGACGAAGGTCGGACCGGTCAGCGTGATCTCGTCGAGCCCGTCGGAACCGTGCACGACCCAGGCGGCTTCCGAGCCGAGATTCTTGAGCACCTGCGCCAGCGGCTCGACCCATTGCCGCGAGAACACGCCGACCATCTGGCGCTTGACGCCGGCGGGGTTCGACAGCGGCCCGAGCAGGTTGAAGATCGTGCGGGTGGCGAGCTCGACGCGGGTCGGGCCGACATTCTTCATCGCCGGATGATGGGCGGGGGCGAACATGAAACCGATGCCGGCCTCGCGGACGCAACGCCCGACCTGGTCGGGCTTGAGATCGATCTTGACGCCGAGCGCGGCGAGCACGTCGGCGGCGCCCGAGCGCGACGACAGCGCGCGGTTGCCGTGCTTGGCGACCGGCACGCCGGCGCCGGCGACGATGAAGGAGGCGCAGGTCGAGACGTTGACCGAACCGGAGCCGTCACCGCCGGTGCCGACGATGTCCACCGCTCCGGCCGGCGCGTCGACGCGCAGCATCTTCGCCCGCATCACGCTCACGGCGCCGGTGATCTCGTCGACGGTCTCGCCGCGCACGCGCAAGCCCATCAGCAGCGCGCCCATCTGCGACGGCGTCGCCTCGCCCGACATCATGCGGTCGAAGGCGGACGCGGCTTCGTCGCGGGACAGAGCAGCGCCTGTCGCCACCTTGCCAATGATCGACTTGAGATCGTCCATCACGCGCTTACCCCTGGCGAGCGATTATTGGTTGCTGCCGCCGCCGACCACCTGGGCCACGGCCGCCT
The DNA here is from genome assembly GCF_051168435.1 of Bradyrhizobium sp. HKCCYLR20261. Classification (NCBI taxonomy): domain Bacteria; kingdom Pseudomonadati; phylum Pseudomonadota; class Alphaproteobacteria; order Hyphomicrobiales; family Nitrobacteraceae; genus Bradyrhizobium; species Bradyrhizobium sp. HKCCYLR20261. Next base: position 368,232 of record NZ_JBNPUZ010000006.1, on the reverse strand, counting down.
CGTTGATCGTGGTCCCGATGTCCTTCTCGAGCTTGAGGACATAGGCCGTGCCCTGCTCGTCGGCGAGCGCGCGCTGCAGCTGATCCTTGAGCTTCTTGACGTCCTCGGACGCCAGATCGACCTTGGGATCGACAATGTCGGTGACGCGGAAGACGATCCATTGCTTTCCGCCATCGGCCTCGGTCTGGCCGACGCCGTCCTTCGCCGTGCGGAACGCAGCGGTGATCGCCCCAGGGGGGACGCCGGGCAGGCTCGCATCGCGCTTGAACGCGGTCGCGTTCTCCAGCTTCACGCCGAGCGTGGTCGCCTCATCCGCGAGCTTGCCGCCCTCGTTCAGCTTCTTGACCAGCTCGGCCGCCTTGGCGCGCAGCTTGGCCGCGACCTCGTCGTCGCGCCAACGCGCGGCGACCTGATCCTTGACCTCGTCGAGGGTGCGATCGCGCGGCGGGGTGATGCCGAGCACCTCGAACCAGACATAACCGCCGCGGAACGAGATCGGCTCATTGTCGACGCCGACATCGCTGTTGAAGGCCTGCGAGACGACATCGAGGCCGAGCGGAATGTTCGGGACGGGCTGGCCGTTGGGCTGCTTGCCGGAGCGGTCCACCGCCTCGACGGTCACGGCATTGAGGCCGATCTTCTTGGCGGCCTCGGCCACGCTCGCGCCGCCGCCGCGCTCGTCCTCCATCTTGTCGCGGAGATTGGCGACCTCCGACTTGGCGCGGTCGGCGGCGATCTCCTTCTTGATGTCGGCGGCCACGCTCTCATAGGCCGGCTCCTGGCCGGGCTGGATCGCACTCACCTTCACCAGCGCCACGTTGAAGGCGCCCTTGACCGGTTGGCTGACCTCGCCGGTCGGCAGCGAGAACGCGGTATCGGCGACCGCGGGGTCGAGGATGGCCGACTTCGTCACCAATCCGAGATCGAGATCGGCGGGGTTCAGGTTACGCTCCTTGGCGAGCTCGTCGAACGTGACTTCGCCCGACGCAATCCGCGCCCGTGCCCCCTGCGCCTCTTCCATGCTCGGGAAGGTCATCTGCAGGACCTGGCGCTTTTCCGGCGTGCCCATCAGGCCCTTGCGCTGATCGAACAGCTTCCGCGCGTCTTCGTCAGAGACGGTGGTCCACTTGCCGATCTCCTCGGGGGTCACCACGACGAAAGAGAGTTTGCGATACTCGGGCGCCTTGAACTGCGCCTTGTGCGCATCGAAATAGGCCGCGAGAACTTCGGGCGCGGGGGTCTCGATGGTGCCGGCCTGCGCCGCGTCGAGCTTGATATAGTCGATCGAGCGCTGCTCGTTCTGAAAGCGGCTCAGTGCATCGAGCATCGTGGTGGTCGGCTCGAGGCCGGCCGCGATGGTGCCGGTGATCTGCCGCCGCAGCGACTGCCGGCGCTGGTCGGCCAGATAACGTTGCTCGGTGAAGCCGAAATTGCGGATGATCGCCTGGAAGCGCTGCGGGTCGAAGGCGCCGTTCGGACCCTTGAAGTTGGGGTCGCTCAGGATCACGCGCATCGTCTCCGCGTCGGACTGGCCAAGACCGAGCCGGCGGGCCTGCTCGTCGAGCGCGGCCTCCGCGATGGTCTGCTGCAGCACCGAACGATCGAGCCCGAACATGCGGGCCTGCTCCTGGCTCAGCGGACGGCCGATCTGGCGGCCGATCTGCTGCAGGCGGTCGGTATAGATCTGCCGGAACTCGTTGATCGAGATCTCGGTGCGTCCCACGGTTGCAGCCGTCGACTGCCCGAAGCCCTTGAAGATGTCGGCGATGCCCCAGATGCCGAAGCTGACGATCAAAACGCCCATGACCACCGCCATGATGGTCTTGCCGAGCCAGTTTGATGAGGCCTTGCGTAATCCTCGAAGCATGGGTCCAGTCTGTCTGCAGGAAAAAGGATGAAGGGGCCGCGCCTTGGAGCGAAGTTCGCGGAAGGGCGTCACCGAGTTGGAACGGCTTATAAAGAGGCAGCCGCCCGGTCGCAACCTCGCGCCTGAGGCGGATTGAAGCGGTGGGAACACCGTTCCCGCTCTGGTACTCCTGCAGGGGCTCTGCTAGCCGATCTCCTGTCACAACGCTTGCTGGAATCCTGCCATGACCGACCGCATCCGCCCCCTGATTGCCGGCAACTGGAAAATGAACGGCCTGAAGGCCTCGATGACGGAGTTCGAGGCGATGATCGCGGGTGCCGCCGAGGTGACCGCGAAGGCCGATCTTCTGGTCTGTCCGCCGGCGACCCTGGTGTCGGCCTTCGCCGAGAAGGCGCATGGCAACAAGGCGATCGCGGTCGGGGCGCAGGATTGCCACGCCAAGGCGTCGGGCGCCCATACCGGCGATCTGTCGGCGGAGATGCTGGCCGATGCCGGCGCGAGCGCCATCATCGTCGGTCATTCCGAGCGGCGCGCCGACCACGGCGAGAGCGATGTTGTCGTGCACCAGAAGACCGAGGCGGTCTGGCGGGCCGGGCTGGTAGCGATCGTCTGCGTCGGCGAAACCCAGCAGCAGCGCGATGCCGGCCAGACCTTGGATATCCTGCGCGGGCAGCTCAACCTGAGCCTTCCCGAGGGATCGCGGGCCGATAACCTCGTCGTGGCCTATGAGCCGGTCTGGGCGATCGGCACCGGGCTGACGCCGACAGCAAAGGATGTCGAGCAGATTCATGCCTTTATCCGGGAGTTGCTGACCAATCGCTTCAAGGGGGAGGGCGCGAAGATGCGAATCCTCTACGGCGGTTCGGTGAAGCCCTCCAATGCCGCCGAGCTGATGGCGGTCGCGAATGTGAACGGCGCGCTGGTTGGCGGCGCTAGCCTGAAGGCGGCGGATTTTCTCGCAATTGCGAAGGGATGTTGAAGGGCCGTCTGAAGACAGCGCGCCAACACTCACGCGTCACGCCGCTTCTCCGAGGCGCTTCCAATAGATCTTCGTCCCGGTGAGGCCGCCATGCGGCTTCACGGCGTAGTCCGGAATGATGCCGCTGAGCTGAAAGCCGAGACCCTCGTACAGCTCCGACGCGCCGCCGTCTTCGGCGGTATCGAGCACGAGCATCGTCCGTCCGTGCTGACGGGCAAGGCCTTCGGCGGCGCGCAGCAGCGCGGTGGCGATTCCACGTTTGCGGTGACTGACACGCGTCATCATCTTCGCGATCTCCGCGCGATGCGGCTGGTTTGGCGGCAGCTTGAGCTGCAAGGTCACGGTCCCCACCACCGCATCTCCGTCGATGGCGCCCAGCACGATGCGCTCGCCGCGCGCGGCGCTCGACAGCGAATCGCGCCAGAACGCGTCGGCGTCGTTAGTGCTGAGCGGGTGCATGAAGCTGACGGAGCCACCGTTCGCCACGGTCTCGATCAGCATCGCGTTCAGCCCGGCGCGAACGGCAGGTGTATCGGACAGGGGCGCAATTCGAATCGTGGACATTCTCAACTCCGGGCAAGCGCCACGACATAGGTGCAGGGCGCGTCGGTCTCATTGGCGAAGGTGGTATCGATCGGCGGGCCGAAGCCGAGGCAGTCGCCGGGGCTAAGCTCATGGCGCTCGGCGCCTTCGATGATGGTCAGGCGTCCGCTCTGCACCCAGAGCAGTTGGCGGATATGGATGTAGGACGAGGCCGGCAGGGTCACGCTGCGGCGAGCGGGCATCTCGACGGACACCAGCTCGACCGGATGGTCTGGACGCAGGAACACCTGCCGCCTGAGGTAGCCGGTGTCCGGGTCGCGCCAGACCGGCTGCTCATCGGCCCTGGACACGCGCTCCGGCTGGGCCTCGGCGCGCAGCATCAGTCCTGCCAGGCTGAGCTCGAAGGCGCTCGCCAGCTTGACGAGCACCACAGCCGTCGGGCTCACTTCGGCGCGCTCGATCTTGCTGATGGTGGCCTTCGAGACGCCTGAGCGCTCGGCGAGGTCGGCCAGCGACCAGCCTCGGCCGTCGCGCTCCAGTTGAAGGCGCCGGGCGAGCCGTTGGCTGAAGTCGTCTATTATTTGATCCATTTGTCTCTAATAATGGAATGAAGTTCAGCTTTCAAGAGGAAGCGACGCCGCTCGTGACTGCGCTTGTGAGAAGCGCGGCTGCGATTATCTGCGGGGTGGCGTTGCCCGATTTGATCGTGTAACACCGCGCAAATTTCCGAATAGCCCGCGAAGCTCTCGCGATCCCGGCCTCCGGTCGGGGCCAGCGAGGGCTTGTGACGGAAGGTCACCATGCAGACTGTCTTGATCGTCATCCACCTCATGATCGTCGCCGTCCTGATCGGCGCGGTGCTGTTGCAGAAGTCCGAAGGCGGCGGCCTCGGCATGGGCGGCGGTGCCGGCTTCATGTCGAGCCGCGGCACCGCGAACCTGCTGACGCGCACGACGGCGGTGCTGGCGGTCGGCTTCTTCATCACCAGCCTGTTGCTGACCTGGCTCGCGGGCCTCGAGCGCAAGCCGACTTCGATTCTCGGCACCGTGCCCGGCCAGACGCAGTCCGGCGGAACGCCGGTGGCGCCGGGCAGCGGCGGCGTGCTCGACCAGTTGAAGAAGGCCGACGAGCAGCAGGCGCCTGCGGCACCGAGCGCGCCGTCCGCCCCGCAGTCGCAATAACGCGGGGATGCCATGCAGGAACGCAATTGGCGTCCTGCATCAGGAGGCGGTCTCAAGTTCCTGAGACCATTCATATTTCGACGTAACCCACAGGCCCGCGACAGCGTTGCGGGCCAACCACGATTCGTTTTGGCGAATCGAGCGCGCGGCATTAAAGGTAGGGTCCCATGGCGCGGTACATCTTCATCACCGGCGGCGTGGTTTCCTCGCTCGGAAAGGGTCTGGCTTCAGCCGCGTTAGGCGCGCTGCTGCAGGCCCGCGGCTACAAGGTCCGGCTTCGCAAGCTCGACCCCTATCTCAACCTCGATCCAGGCACGATGTCGCCGTATCAGCATGGCGAAGTGTTCGTGACGGACGACGGCGCCGAGACCGATCTCGATCTCGGCCATTACGAACGCTTCACCGGGCGGCCCGCGACCAAGGCCGACAACATCACCACCGGCCGCATCTATCAGGACATCCTGACCAAGGAGCGCCGCGGCGATTATCTCGGCGCGACCATCCAGGTCGTCCCGCACGTCACCAACGCGATCAAGGATTTCGTGCTGTCGGGCAACGACGAGTACGATTTCGTGCTGGTCGAGATCGGCGGCACCGTCGGCGACATCGAGGGCCTGCCGTTCTTCGAGGCCATCCGCCAGCTCAAGAACGAGCTGCCGCGCGATCACGCGATCTACATCCATCTCACCTTGCTGCCCTACATCCCGAGCGCGGGCGAGCTGAAGACCAAGCCGACGCAGCACTCGGTGAAGGAGCTGCGCTCGATCGGCATCCAGCCGGATATCCTGCTGTGCCGCACCGATCGCGAGATCCCGAAGGAGGAGCGGCGCAAGCTCGGCCTGTTCTGCAACGTGCGTGAGAGCGCTGTGATCGAGGCGCGCGACGTCGACAACATCTACGCGGTGCCCGAGGCGTATCACGCCGCCGGTCTCGACGACGAGGTGCTGGCGGCGTTCGGCATCGAGCCGCGCATTCCGCCGGCGCTCGCCAGCTGGCACACGATCAACGAGCGTGTCCGCAATCCGGAAGGCGACGTGACGATTGCGATCGTCGGCAAGTACACGGGCATGAAGGATGCCTACAAGTCGCTGATCGAGGCGCTGTCGCATGGCGGCATCGCCAACAAGGTCCGCGTCAAGCTTGACTGGATCGAGAGCGAGGTGTTCGAGAACGAGGACCCCGCGCCGTTCCTCGAGCACGTCAATGGCATCCTGGTGCCCGGCGGCTTCGGCCAGCGCGGCGCGGAAGGAAAGATCCGCGCGGCGCAGTTCGCGCGGGAGCGTGACGTGCCGTATTTCGGCATCTGCTTCGGCATGCAGATGGCGGTGATCGAAGCCGCGCGCAATCTGGTCGGCATCACCGAAGCCAACTCGACCGAGTTCGGGCCGACCAGGGAGCCGCTGGTCGGCCTGATGACCGAGTGGCTGCGCGGCAATGAGCTGGAGAAGCGCTCGCAGACCGGCGATCTCGGCGGCACGATGCGACTCGGCGCGTACCCTGCAGCGCTCAAGCGCGGCAGCCGTGTGTCCGAGGTGTATGGCGGCGCGACCGAGATCTCGGAGCGGCACCGCCATCGCTACGAGGTCAACACCGCCTACAAGGACCGGCTCGAGCAGCACGGCCTGAAGTTCTCCGGCCTGTCGCCGGACGGCGTGCTGCCCGAGATCGTGGAGTACGAGGACCATCCCTGGTTCATCGGCGTCCAGTTCCACCCCGAGCTGAAGTCGCGCCCGTTCGAGCCGCACCCGCTGTTCGCCTCGTTCATCCAGGCGGCGGTGGTGCAGTCGCGGCTGGTGTGACGGCCAGATCGCAGGCTGGCCTCCGAACTCAATAAACGCTAAGGTTGTGCTCCCGAGGCGGCGATGCTGCCGCCTCCATGCGATGGGGCGGAAACGATGGCGGCAGCGACGGCGACGTTGTTTGCTTGGGCCGTGCCAGCCTTCACGACGGGCTCGCCGGTCGATCACACCTGGGTCACAACGTACGACAATCGCCGGACGGTCTATCCAAACGACGCGGCGGTCGCCGCTGCCGGCGAGTTCTACTGGTATTGCTGGGGATCGTTTCATCCCACGGGAGGAACGCCGATCAATCCAAGCGGTTTTCTCGGCAGCCAGGCGGGCGATCTGGCTCTGGCGCAGTGCCTGGTGCAGGCGAATGCGGATTCGGCGACGACGCCTGCGGCGCGCGGGACCGTCTACGTCTACGGCGTCGACGGCGTCTGCCACCAGCTTGCCAACCAGGTCCTGTATGCGACCGGACTTGGCGGGGGCTCGCCGCTGACCGTGAACTTGGCCCGAGGCTATGCAGCGAGTACGTTCATCTATGGGACATACGGGCTGCAACACGCGGCGTGGGCCGCCAGGATTGCTGCGTGCAGCAGCATGAGGCTTGCGCCGCCGGCGACGGCAGGAGGCTCCATGACGGTTTCGGCATCCCCTGGCCCGGGTGGCGCGGACGAGTTCGAAGCCCACGCCCAGCGCGTTCTCGGGCCCGGCAATCCCAAGCTGCTCGAATTGCTGCGGCTGCGATCCGACGTGCACCAGTTCGCCGCGCGGGCCTGGCCGGGAACCGGACAGCCGAGTGCCGATGCGCTGAATGCGCGCAACCAGCACATGCTCGATGAAGCGGCGCGCGTGCTCGGCCCGGCGGATTTCAAGGCCGTGTTCGGCATCGATCCCGGCGACAAGATCGATCTCGTCGATCCGAACATCGCGCAGAACGCCGGCCGAATTCCGCCGCCCAAAATGCCCTGAAAGATGCCCTAAGCGGCCGGCTTTGACGCGGACCGGGATTGTTGCGACAACCCGCCTGATCATTCGATGTGAAACGAAATCAGGGAGGGATCGCCAATGATCTACGAGAGCCGCATCTATCGCTGCATTCCCGGCCGGCTGCCGGCGTTGCTGAAGCGCTTCGAAAACACCACGCTGAAGCTGTGGGAGAAGCACGGTATCCGACCGGTCGGCTTCTTCACCACCCTGATCGGCGAATCCAACCAGGACCTGACCTATTTCCTCGTCTGGGAATCCCTGGCTGAGCGCGAGACCAAATGGACCGCGTTCATGACCAATCCGGAGTGGATCGCGGCGCGCGCCAAGAGCGAGGAGGACGGCCAGATCGTCGCCAACATCACCAGCCAGTTCCTGGTGCCGACGGCGTTCTCGGCGCTGAAATAGAGGCCGGGCAGGGGCGGGGATGACCGGTCCCCGCAACCCTGCTATTCGCGCCCATGCGCCGGGTTGATTGGGCGGCCTGCGCCGGGTCATGGTCGCGCGCCCACGAGAGGAATGATGTCTTGAACGCTTCGATCTCTGCCGCGCCGGTCGTCACCGTCGGCGCCGTCAAGTTTGGCAATCAGCTGCCGCTCGCGGTGATCGCAGGTCCCTGCCAGCTGGAGAGCCGCGGGCATGCGCTGGAGGTCGCCTCGGCGCTGAAGGAGATCGCGACGCGGCTGAACATCGGCCTCGTCTACAAGACCTCGTTCGACAAGGCCAACCGCACCAGCGGCTCTGCCGCGCGTGGACTCGGCCTCGCACAGTCGCTGCCGATCTTCGCCGAGATCCGGTCCTCGCTCGGCCTTCCCGTGCTGACCGACGTGCATGACGCCAGCCAATGCGCCGAGGTGGCGCAAGCCGTCGACATCCTGCAGATCCCGGCCTTCCTTTGCCGGCAGACCGACCTGCTGCTCGCGGCGGCCGCGACCGGCAAGGTCGTGAACGTCAAAAAGGGCCAGTTCCTGGCGCCCTGGGACATGGCGAATGTGGTGGCCAAGATCACCGGTGCCGGCAATCCCAACGTGCTCGCGACCGAGCGCGGCGCCTCGTTCGGCTACAACACGCTGGTCTCCGACATGCGCGCGCTGCCGATCATGGCCAAGATGACCGGCGCGCCGGTGATCTTCGATGCGACGCATTCGGTGCAGCAGCCGGGCGGGCAGGGCACCTCGTCGGGCGGCCAGCGCGAATTCGTGCCGGTGCTGGCGCGGGCCGCGGTCGCCGTCGGCGTCGCCGGCGTGTTCATCGAGACTCATCCCGATCCCGATCATGCGCCCTCCGACGGACCCAACATGGTGCCGCTCGCGCAGTTCGAGGGATTGCTGCGGACGTTGATGGCGTTCGACCAGCTCGCGAAGGGGCAGGCGGCGGACGCCATCAGTTGATGCACCAGCCCGTCGCCAAGCCGTCTGATAACAAGCCAGACAACAAGTTTCCGCCGGCCGTCAACATCATCGCCTTGGCGGGCTTCTCCGCGGCGCTGTCGACGCGCGCGCTCGATCCGGTGCTGCCGCATGTCGCCGAGGATTTTTCGATCAGCATCGCCACCGCGGCCGGCATCGCCGCCGGCTATGCGCTGATCTACGCGCTGATCCAGCCGGCGATCGGCGCCGCCGCCGACCTGTTCGGCAAGGCGCGGCTGATGACCTTGTGCCTCGCGCTGCTCGGCGTCGCCAGCGTGCTCGGCGCGCTCGCGACCTCGTTTCCGCTGCTGTTCGCCACCCGTATCCTCGCCGGCATCGCCTCCGGCGGCGTGTTTCCGGTGGCGCTGGGACTGACCGCCGACCTCGTCGCGCCCGACAAGCGCCAGGTCGCGATCGGCCGCACGCTCGCGGGCTCGATGGCCGGCAATCTGCTCGGCGCCACCGCGTCCGGCATCATCGGCGATTTCATCGGCTGGCGCGGCGTGCTCGCGATCCTCGGCGCGCTCGGGCTGATCGCCTCCTTCGCGGTCGCCGCCGGCTTCCGCGGCGCCAAGGTGACGCACGCCGCCACCACCGATCTCGCCACCTTGAAGAAGGGCTACGGCATCATCTTCAGGAATCCGAACACGCGGTTCTGCTACTCGGCGGTGTTCGTCGAAGGCTGCTGCGTGTTCGGGCTGTTTCCGTTCATCGCCTCGTTCCTGTTCGACCTCGGCGAGACCTCGCTGTCGATCGCCGGCATCGTGATCGCGGGCTTTGCCGTCGGCGGCCTGTTCTACACGGCGACCGTGTCGAACTTCCTGCCGCGGCTCGGCGTCAAGGGTATGATGATCGTCGGCGCCGCGCTGGTCGGCGTGCAGCTCGCCGCACTGTCGTTCGGCCCATCCTGGAAGCTGCAATTCGCCTGCATGCTGATGATGGGCTGGGGCTTCTACATGATCCATGGCTGCCTCCAGGTGTTCGCCAGCGAGCTGTCGATCGGCGCGCGCGCCACCGCGATGTCGCTGCACTCGTTCTTCTTCTTCCTCGGCCAGACCGTCGGCCCGATCGCCTACGGCTTCGGCGTCGTGCATGGCGGCAAGCAGCCGACGCTGTTCATCGCCGGCGCCCTGATGGTCGCCCTCGGCCTTGCCTGCGCCGCCCTGCTGCGGCAGCGGCCGCCGGCGGATGCGGCGGCGACGTGAAGGTCGTCTCCAGGGCGAGCGCATGGCCGCATTCGCCGACGTAGGGCCAGGGCCGCAGGAAGGGCTGCTCATTTGTTTCTCCGTCATGCCCCGGCTTGTCCCGGGCATCCACGTCCTTCTCAGCATGCCGAACGACGTGGATGGCCGGGACAAGCCCGGCCATGACGACGCGGAGAGAGGGGAGCGCAAAAATGCGCGCCGTCGGCCTCGGTAGTACCAAGCAAGAGCCTGTAGGTGCTATCTCACTCTCGATGCTGAACATGCGCGGCTGAGACATTTGGGTTCGTCTCGTCATTCGTCACAGGACATACCGCCGCTGCCTCGCGGCGCATCTGCGTCCGAGCTTTGGCTTTGGACATGCCCTTTTCCTTCGAAGAGGGCACGGGGAATGCCGGGAGCTGGCCGCCCCCATGGCCCGCCTGCGGAAAAAAATGCAGGCGGCGAGAACCACAGGTTCAGCCGAGACATCCCGGCATTCCCCGCGCGATGGTTGGGCGGCTTATACGTACTCTCCCCGGGGACCGGGCTGTCTTGCCTCCGTGACCGGCGGATCATCACCACCAGCGTGACCTCAGCGTCGGGAGGCCAGGACCATACGACTTCGCCGGCGCATCAGGCCCGTTCGTCCGCATGACTGATCACGCTGCGAACCCGACACGCCCACCGCATCCCGCCTCAACGTCCGTGACGACCGCGAAGCGCCCCTCAGATCGAGACGGGACGGCGACAGTCAATCATGAATTCCGATAAAGCGAAAGAAGAATTTTTCGCGCAAGATATGATCGCGGTGATCGGTTTGAAAGCGCGGCAGAAATCAACTTCCGGGAGCAACGGTTTGCTGATCGTCCGGAATGAGACTATCGGGCGGGGCGCGTGCCCGGCGGGCGACTCAGGTGCCAGCGAGCGGCGGCCGGAAGATCGAGCATTTCCGTGGAAACAATTGTTTTCCGGGGCGAGTTCTCGCCATCTCCACCGCTGTCATGCTCCGCGAAAGCGGGGCATCCAGTACTCCGCGGCAGAAGAGATCAACCCGAAACGTCACGGTGTACTGGATCGTCCGCTTTCGCGGACGATGACAGCCGACGTTGCATGATCAATGTGCCAGGACCTCGGAAGCGGTCGTCTAGTGCGGTGCACGACTGAGACCGAGGACGATCTGCTCGGCTGAAAAGGAATGACGGTGAAAGCACACTCGATATATAGGGGCTAGAGGGTGGGTTACAGGTTAAGTTCACCGTAACTCCCGGTCGAGGTCGAAAGTGATGAGATCGTTCGCAAGTTATTTGGTCTGTGTTGTCCTGGTTTGGACCACGATCGTGAAGGCGGCAGCCGATGATTTCCTCACCTACTTCTTGGAAGAGATCCCTCAAGAGATACCAAAACCCAAGGCCCCGTCGTCAGAGGATCAAGTCGTGTTGGCCAAAGTGCGGGTGTTGAACCGGCCTACATATCTGGTCGGCCCCGACCAATCTGGACAGCCCGCGCGCATAGTTCCCCGAGAGCCCTGGTCAGCTTGGCTGCAAGTGCTTGACGTTATTCGTGGCAAGCGACCGGAGCTAGAGCGCATAAACGTTAAGTTCGGAAGCGATCTGAGCTACGCGCTAGGTCCCAGCACCCCGTATCAGCTCGAGCAGGACTATTTCGTAGCGATGTACGAAGACTCCTCCGGCTATCATCTGATCGGCCTTCCTATCAGCGCCGCCAAGTATAGCGAGTGGCAGCGAGTGATCACGGAATCCGATCTGGAGCGAACAAGATCGCCTCTGAAATAGTTGGCTTGTCGGAAGCGAAAATTGGGTTGACTGTCATTTTGCGTTGAAAGACCGGTCACCGGACGCAAACAATCTCGAGATTCCGGGTTCAAGGCCTGCGGCCTTGCCCCGGAATGACTGCGACGATCACGCTGTGGACGAGCTATCAATCCCTTCACCCCCGCCCGCGATACGGCGCCACGCCTTGCTCCGGCACCCACAGGCCCTTCGGCAGCTTGCCCGTCTGCCAGAACACGTCGATCGGGATGCCGCCGCGGGGGTACCAGTAGCCGCCGATGCGGAGCCATTTCGGCTTGATCTCTGATGCCAGGCGCTTGCCGATGGCGACCGTGCAGTCCTCGTGGAAGGCGCCGTGGTTGCGGAAGCTCGCGAGGTAGAGCTTGAGTGACTTGGATTCCACCAGCCAGGGGCCGGGGGCGTAGTCGATCACCAGGTGGGCGAAGTCCGGCTGTCCCGTCACCGGGCACAGCGAGGTGAACTCCGGGACCGTGAAGCGGGCCAGGTAATCGGTGTCCTTCTGCGGGTTGGGGACGCGGTCGAGCTTGGCCGCCTCCGGACTGTCCGGGGCCGCCACCTCGCGGCCGAGCTGAAGGCCGGCCGATGTCAGGGGTGGGGTGGATTTCTTCGCCATGTTTTGTGTCATCCGTCGGAATTGGCGCCGCTTTAGCCAATCGCCGGGCGGGCGTCATCTGGTTCGTGATTTCGACGCCAGTTCTGCCCGACTTCCGCTCGACTTGGCCTTTTCGCCCCCGTGACCATGCGGTAGAAGCGGCGCAGCAAAGCCCACCCAGAAACGTCTCACGAGGACCCCCATGACCGCCATCGTCGACATCATCGGCCGCGAAATCCTGGACAGCCGCGGCAATCCCACGGTCGAGGTCGACGTCGTGCTGGAGGACGGCTCGGTCGGCCGCGCCGCGGTTCCCTCCGGCGCCTCGACCGGCGCCCATGAGGCGGTCGAGCTGCGCGATGGCGACAAGCGCCGCTATCTCGGCAAGGGCGTGCTCAAGGCCGTCGAGGCCATCAATGACGAGGTCTATGAGGCGCTCAGCGACATGTCGGCGCACGACCAGGTCCAGATCGACCAGATCCTGATCGAGCTCGACGGCACCGAGAACAAGAGCCGGATCGGCGCCAACGCCATCCTCGGCGTGTCGCTGGCCTGCGCCAAGGCGGCCGCGATCTCCTACGACATGCCGCTGTATCGCTATGTCGGCGGCACCTCGGCGCGCACCTTGCCGGTGCCGATGATGAACATCCTCAACGGCGGCGTGCATGCCGACAATCCGATCGACTTCCAGGAATTCATGATCATGCCGGTGGGCGCGCCGAGCTTCGCGGAGGCGCTGCGCTGTGGCTCGGAGATCTTCCACACGCTCAAGGCCGAGCTGAAGAAGGCCGGCCACAACACCAATGTCGGCGATGAGGGCGGCTTCGCGCCGAACATCCCGTCGGCGGACGCGGCGCTCGACTTCGTCATGGCCGCGATCGGCAAGGCCGGCTACACCGCCGGCGAGGACGTGATGCTGGCGCTCGACTGCGCCGCGACCGAGTTCTTCAAGGATGGCAAATACGTCTATGAAGGCGAGAACAAGAGCCGCTCGCGCTCGGAGCAGGCCAAGTATCTCGCCGATCTCGTCGCGCGCTATCCGATCGTCTCGATCGAGGACGGCATGTCCGAGGACGACATGGACGGCTGGAAGGAGCTCACCGACCTGATCGGATCGAAGTGCCAGCTGGTCGGCGACGATCTGTTCGTCACCAATGTGAACCGGCTCGAGGACGGCATCCGCAACGGCCGCGCCAACTCGATCCTGATCAAGGTCAACCAGATCGGCACGCTGACCGAGACGCTCGCCGCGGTCGAGATGGCCTACAAGGCCGGCTACACCGCCGTGATGTCGCACCGCTCCGGCGAGACCGAGGATTCGACCATCGCCGATCTCGCGGTCGCCACCAATTGCGGGCAGATCAAGACCGGCTCGCTGGCGCGCGCCGACCGCACCGCCAAGTACAACCAGCTGCTGCGCATCGAGCAGGAGCTGGATGCGCAGGCGAAGTATGCCGGCCGCGCGGCGCTGAAGGCGCTGGCCTGATCGGTCGCTGACAACAAGACGAGGGAGGCACAGATGAGTGGCGAGACCGGCCTGCAACTGCGGACGCTGATCAAGCGCAGCGGTGAGCTCGAACTGTCGCTGGTCGATGTGCCGACCCCTGAGCCGGGGCCGGACGAGGTGGTGGTCCGCATCGAGGCGGCCCCGATCAATCCGTCCGATCTCGGCCTTCTCGTCGGCGCGGCCGATCTCTCGACCGCCAGGGCGTCGGGCAGCAAGGATCGCCCCGTGATCACCGCCAAGGTGCCGGAGGCCGGCATGCGCGCAATGGCCGGCCGCCTTGACGAGTCCCTGCCGATCGGCAACGAGGGCGCCGGCGTCGTCGTCAAGACCGGATCGTCCGACGCCGCCAAGGCGCTGATGGGCCGCACGGTCGCGGCGATCGGCGGCGCGATGTACAGCCAGTATCGCTGCCTGAAGGTCTCCGAGTGCCTGCCGCTGCCGGACGGCACGACGCCGGAGGAGGGCGCCTCCTGCTTCGTCAATCCGCTGACCTCGCTCGGCATGACCGAGACGATGAAGCGCGAGGGCCACACCGCATTGGTACACACCGCGGCCGCCTCCAATCTCGGGCAAATGCTCAACAAGATCTGCCTCAAGGACGGCATCCCGCTGGTCAACATCGTGCGCAGCCAGGCGCAGGCCGAACTGCTGCGCGGCATCGGCGCGAAGTACGTCGTCGACTCGACGTCTCCGACCTTCATGGAGGAGCTGACGGCGGCGCTGGTCGAGACCGGCGCGACCATCGCTTTCGATGCGATCGGCGGCGGTAAGCTCGCCGGGCAGATCCTCAATGCGATGGAAGCGGCCATCAACAAGTCGGGCAAGTATCCCTACAGCCGCTACGGCTCGGCCGTGCACAAGCAGGTCTACATCTACGGCGGTCTCGATCTGCGCCCGACCGAGATCACGCGCGGCTTCGGCATGACCTGGAGCGTCGGCGGCTGGCTGCTGTTTCCCTTCCTGATGAAGATCGGCAAGGCCGACAGCGAGCGGCTGCGCCAGCGCGTCGTCGACGAGCTCAAGACCACCTTCGCCAGCCACTACACCAAGGTGGTGTCGCTGGCCGAGGCGCTCGATCCGGCCAACCTCGCCGTGTACGCCAAACGGGCCACTGGCGAAAAATTCCTTATCGACCCCAACAAAGATAAGTGACCTAACGCCGCGTCCCGAACGTTGCGGACGGGCTTGCCTTTGGCCTGCGGCCGAAGACAATCCGCGCCGTCTTGGTTCGCGGGCGGTGCTGGCCGCTGACACCTCTGAGGAGAGATTTCTGATGACACAATTGGATCGCCGTCGCTTCCTGGCCGGTGCCGCGCTGGCTGGCGCCGCCGGCACGCTGCCCTCGCTCGCGGGCACGCAAGCCCGCGCAGCCACCGCGCCGGCCGGCGCCCAGGCGCCCGGCTTCTTCCGCTACAAGGTCGGCGACTACGAGTGCACCTCGATCAACGACGGCGCGCGCACCTTCCCGATGCCCGACAAGTTCGTCGTCAACACGCCGAAGGACGAGGCGCTGGCCGCGGCCGAGAGCGCCTACATGCCGAAGGGCATGATCACCATTCCCTTCAATCCGCAGCTGATCAATACCGGCTCCAAGCTGATCCTGATCGACACCGGCAACGGCGCGGGCGCGTTTGAGGCCAGCAAGGGCGCCGTCGGCCGCCTGCAGCAGAACCTCGCCGCCGCCGGCATCGATCCCAAGGCGATCGACATCGTCGTGCTCTCGCACATGCATGGCGACCATATCAACGGCCTCAAGCTCGCCGACGGCTCGCTGGCGTTCCCGAACGCCGAGCTCAAGGTGCCCTCGGTCGAGTGGGCGTTCTGGAACAGCGACGAGAACGCCGCCAAGGCGTCCTCCGAGCTGATGAAGGGCAACTTCGCCAACTTCAAGAAGGTGTTCGGCGGGCTGGAGAACAAGGTCACCCAGTACGAGTGGGACAAGGAGGTCGCGCCCGGCATCACCGCGCTGGCCACCCCCGGCCACACGCCGGGCCACACCTCGTTCGCGGTCGCCTCGGGCAATGCCAAGGTGTTCATCCAGTCCGACGTCACCAACGTGCCGGAGCTGTTCCTGCGCAATCCGGACTGGCACGTGATGTTCGACACCGACGCGGCGCAGGCCCAGGAGACCCGGCACAAGTTCTACGACATGGTCGCCGCCGAGAAGGCCAAGGTGATCGGCTTCCACTTCTCGTTCCCGTCGGTGGGCTATGTCGAGAAGGACGGCGCCAAGTACCGGCTGATCCCGGCGCCGTGGAATCCGGTGCTGTAAGTTTTCTTCGTCATTGCGAGCGAAGCGAAGCAATCCAGGGGCTCGGTCGGGACTCTGGATTGCTTCGTCGCGGAGCCTGTCCTCGGGCTCGCCGGAGGCGAGACCCGGGGGCTCCTCGCAATGACGGCGGAGAGAGAGTGGGCCGCCTTCGGGCGGCCTGTTCGTTTTTGCATATGCGATAGATCGGGGCTTTCCGCCGCTGCCATGACCGCCTATGTCGGACGCTCCGCCATCCGCAGGGCCCCGCATGTCGACCGATCCGTCTCCCGCCAGCGCCGATCTCTCCAACTGGCGCACCGCTCCGTACAGCCGCTGGGCGTTCCACAACATCCGCTCGCTCCTGCCGGTCGCGGACATCGCGAGCGCGCCGGGCAGCGCGTGGCCGCTGCCGGCTGCTCCGGTGTCGTTCGACGGTTTCAGCCTGAAACTGCCGAAGGGCGGCACGCTCGACCTCGATGGCTTCCTGAAAGCGACCGCGACGGACGGGCTGCTGATCCTGCACGACGGCCGCATCGTGTTCGAACATTACGACGGCGGCATGGACCGCGACACGCCGCACATCCTGATGTCGGCGACCAAGTCGATCACCGGCCTGATGCTCGGCATCCTCGCGGACCGTGGCGAGATCGACATCGACGCCGAGATCACGCGCTACGTGCCGGAGGTCGAAGGCACGGCCTATCGCGGCGCCACCATTCGCCAGCTCACCGACATGCGCGCCGGCATCGTGTTCGACGCTGTCGGCCTGCAGGCCTATGCCGACGCCGCCGGCTGGGAACCGGTCGCCCCGGGTACGACGCCGAACCTGCACGACTTCTTTGCGACGATGCGGGCGCAGGCCAAGCCGCATGGTGGCGCCTTCAGCTATGTCTCGTCGAACACCGATCTCCTGGGCTGGGTCATCGAGCGCGCCACCGGCCGCAGCTTTGCGAGCCTCGTCGGCACCTTGCTGTGGCAGCCGATGGGAGCCAGCGGCGAGGCGTTCATCACGGTCGACCGCAAGGGCGCGCCGCGTTGCACCGGCGGCTTCTGCGCGACGTTGCGCGATGTCGCCCGGCTCGGCCAGCTCGTGCTGTCGGGCGGCCGCCGCGGCTCGCACGCGATCGTCCCAGAAGGCTGGCTCGATGACATCAGGCACAACGGCGATACCCAGGCCTGGCGCGACGGCCAGTGGCGCGACAGCTTTGCCGCGATCAGCCGCAACATGCACTACCGCAGCGGCTGGTACGTCATCAATGATCAGCCGCAGCTGATGTTCGCGATGGGCATCCACGGCCAGAATCTGTTCGTCGACGCCGCCAACAAAATCGTGATCGCCAAGCTGTCGAGCTGGGCCCAGCCGGTCGACGGCCAGGCGATCTGGCTGACGCACCAGGCGGTCGCGGAATTCACCCGCTGTCTCAAGGGGACAGGTTGATTCCGCCGGGTGTGAGCCGGAGGCGGAACCGCTCAGGCGGGCTCCGCGATGAAACGCTGAGTTTCGCGAAGCGTTATTCCATGCACTTGCATGTTCCTGCCGGCGCGCCTTAAGTGCCGCGCCATCCCGGTCTCAAGAGGATTTTTCCCATGCCCGCCCCGTATTCCATCGTCGCGCTCGTCGGCAGCCTCCGCAAGGAGAGCTTCACGCTCAAGATCGCCAAGGCGATGGCCAAGCTCGCGCCCTCAAGCCTCAAGATCGAGGTGGTCACGCTGGAAGGCCTGTCGTTCTTCAACCAGGATGTCGAGGCCAATCCGCCGGCCGAATGGCTCGCGTTCCGCGACAAGCTCAAGGCGTCGAACGGCGTGCTGATCCTGACCCCGGAATACAATCGCTCGATTCCCGGCGTCCTGAAGAACGCGATCGACATCGCCTCGCGCCCTTACGGCCAGAGCTCGTTCCTGGGCAAGCCGGTCGGCCTGATCTCCAACTCGCCCGGCCCGCTCGGCGGCGTCGCTGCCGCGAAGCATCTGCAGAACATCATGCCGGGCATCTCGGGCCCCGTCATGGGCACGCCGGAGATCTACCTTAATGGCGTCGGCGACGCCTTCGACGGCAATGGCGAGCTGACCAAGGAGTCGCTCAAGGCCGTGCTGCAGCAATATCTCGACGCCTTCGCGGCCTTCGTGGCCAAGCAGAACGGCTGAGATTCTGGGCACATTGTCGCCAGGACATGACGGGTATAACGGGCAGGGCGTTGACGCGCCTTGCCCGATCCGTTTTCAAGGCGTGGCTGGTCACCTGCGCAACGAAGCGCAACCCGATAGGACACGCCATGGCCCATTCCTTTACGCCCGCCAGCTCGTCAAAGCCGGGACCGAACCAGCCTGTTCTCGACACCGACGCGGTCTGGCAGGCGCGGGTCGATCTGGCCGCCTGCTTCCGGATGGCCGCGCGGCACGGTCTGGAGGAGGGCATCTGCAACCACTTCTCGGCGCTGGTGCCCGGCTATGACGACCTCTTCATCGTCAATCCCTACGGCTACGCCTTCCGCGAGCTGACAGCTTCGAAGCTCCTGGTGTGCGACTTCGACGGCCACGTCGTCTCCGGCGAGGGCCAGCCCGAAGCGACCGCGTTCTACATCCATGCCCGCATCCACAAGGCGCTGCCGCGCGCCAAGGTCGCCTTCCACACCCACATGCCCTATGCCACCGCACTGTCGATGACCGAGGGGCCGCCGCTGATCTTCGCCGGCCAGACCGCGCTGAAATTCTACGGCCGCACCGCCGTCGACGAGAACTACAACGGCCTGGCGCTCGACAACCGCGAGGGCGACCGCATCGCCGGCGCGATCGGCGACGCCGACATCGTCTTCATGAAGCATCATGGCGTGATGGTGCTGGCGCCGACCATCGCCGAGGCCTGGGACGATCTCTACTACCTGGAGCGCGCCTGCGAGGTGCAGTGCCTGGCGCTCTCGACCGGCCGCAAGGTGGTGCCGGTCGCGCCGGAGATTGCCGAGGCGGCCTATCGCCAGATGCGCGACGGAGATGCGGAATCGGCGCGGCTGCATCTCGAGGCGGTCAAGCGGATGCTGGACGCCGAGGAGCCGGCCTACCGGACTTAGACGTGCAAGCGGGCCCGGGAGCGCAAGGTTAGCGATTCCTTAACCGGCGCCGCAGCATTCTCCGGCGCATGGTCTCCCGCGCACGCCTGAAATCCTTCCTGACCGGGCTCGCCCTCTACACGATGGCGGCGGCCATCATCGGCTATTTCGGCATCAATGCCTATACCGGCCGCTATGGCCTGAATGCCCGCCAGGAGCTCGACCAGGAGATCGTGTCGCTGACCTCGGAGCTGGTGCGGCTGAAGCAGGAGCGCGCGGAAGGCGAGAAGCGGGTGTCGCTGCTGCGCTCCGACCGCGTCGATCCCGACATGCTCGATGAGCGCGCGCGCTTCCAGCTCGGCTACGCCAATCCGCGTGACCTGATCCGCATCAACCGGCCGCAGTGACCGGTCCGTCGGCGCCGAAACGCCGGCCCGCAGTCTGGCCGGCGTTCGGGAGCTGTGCGTGAGCGGCTGCTAGGCGGCGCGCACCGACGCCAGGAACCGGCTGACTTCGAGCTTGAGCCGCTGGCTGTCCTGCGACAGACACTGCACGGAATTGAGCACCTGAGACGAGGCGGATCCGGTCTCGCTGGCCTCGCGCTGGACCTGGGCAATGTTGGCCGAGACCTGGCGCGTGCCCTGCGCGGCCTGTTGGATGTTGCGGGAGATCTCCTGCGTTGCCGCGCCCTGTTCCTCCACGGCGGCGGCGATGGTCGAGGCGATCTCGGACATGCGCCCGATCGTATCGCCGATTTCGCGGATCGCAGACACCGAGTGCTGCGTTGCCGCCTGGATGGAGCCGATCTGCTGGCTGATCTCGTCGGTGGCCTTGGCAGTCTGCTCAGCCAGCGCCTTGACCTCGGAGGCGACCACCGCGAAGCCGCGGCCCGCGTCACCGGCCCGCGCCGCCTCGATCGTCGCATTCAGCGCCAGCAGGTTGGTCTGGCCCGCGATCGTGTTGATCAGCTCGACGACATCGCCGATGCGGGCTGCGGCCTGCGACAGTTCGCCGACCCGCTCGTTGGTCCGCCGCGCCTGCGCCACGGCTTCGTTGGCGATCGCCGCCGATTGCTGCACCTGCCGGCTGATCTCGTTGACAGAGGACGACATTTCCTCGGTCGAGGCCGCCACGGATTGAACGTTGTTCGATGCATCGCCGGAGGCGTTGGCGACCACGGTCGCAAGGCCCTGGGACCTGTCGGCGGTCGAGGTGAGGGACTTGGCCGAGGTCTCGAGCGCGGCGGCCGCCGACGAGACGGTGTTGATGATGCTGCCGACCGAGCTCTCGAACTCGTTGGCGAGGCGCTCGGTGTCGGCCTTGCGCTGTGCGGCGAGGCGGCCTTCCTGCTCCTTCTGCTCGGCTTCGAGCCGCTGGCGGGCCTCGGCATTGACCTTGAACACTTCGACCGCCCGCGCCATCTCGCCGAGTTCGTCGCGTCGTTCGGCGCCGGGGACCTGTACGGCCAGATTGCCGGTGGCGAGCTCGGTCATCACCCGGGTGATGGCCTGCAGCGGGCGGACTAGCCCTCGCGCAATGGTCAAGGCGATCACGCAGAGCAGGGCGATCAGGCCGGCGGCCCAGACCAGCGCCGTCTTCACCGAGGCGTAGAACATCTCGTCGAGATCATCGACATAGACGCCGGTGCCGACGATCCAATTCCACGGGTCGGCCTTCAGCGTGTAGCCCAGCTTGGCGACGGGAATGGTGCTGCCGGCGCGGGCAAACATATAGTCGGTGAAGCCGCCGCCGTCGCGCAGACCCGCGGCCACCAGCTCGCGCACGAATGGCAGGCCGTTGGCGTCCTTTTCGTTGCTGAGATTCTTTCCTTCCCAATCGGGGCGGGGGCCGAGAACGATATTCTCTCCATCCGGCTTGTAGACGAAGATGTAGTCGTTCTTGCCGTATCGGATGCCGCGCAGCGTGGCCTTGGCGCGGCTCTGCGCCTCCGCTTCCGTCAGCGATCCCTTCTGGACCTCGGCGGCCAGCGCCTTCACGATCGACACGGCCGATTGCACCTGGCCGACGATGGCCGTTTTGCGTTCATCCAGAAGCGCGGAGCGGGCGCTCAATAGCTGGCTTGCGATGGCCGCGATACAGACTGCAATCGAGACGGCGACAAGGATGCCGAAGCGGCGGGGAATCGTCAGGACCATGGTGCACTTCCGGAAGGCCAGCAGCGCCATTGCTGCATGGCACACCGTGCGGACCGATGGTTTAAGCCTGCTGAATTTGTCTCAGTAGGACTACGCAGTCGGCGGCGAAATGCCCGGCTGGCTGGCGTCCCGCGAGGACAGGCGGCGCAGCCTTCATCCGCCGCGTGCTCCAGAAGGTCCAGTCCCCGGCATCTCGTCAATGGCGCTGCAGCGATTGGCTTGGGCTGGGGCGAAGCGGCGCTGGGACTTGGTCGACCCAAGGCTTCAAGCCTGACGCTTCGATAGGCAGCCATCCATTGATCGTTTCAAAAATCCGGCGGTTCGATTTCTAAAATTTCGCGGCCGTTTGCACTGCGGCAAAGCAAAATGAACCTGGGTTCACGCGGTCCTTTTACGTCCCCTGGAGTTGAGCTAGAGAGGGCTACTTTTTCTCGCAATCCGGAATTGCCATGGCCGCACCGAAGAAGACCGCCGCAAAGGAACACGGGCAGGACAGGGACAACGGCCCGCCGCCGGAATTCACCAAAGAGCAGGAATTGGCCGCGCTGCGCGACATGCTGCTGATCCGCCGCTTTGAGGAGAAGGCGGGTCAACTTTATGGCATGGGTGCGATCGGCGGCTTCTGCCACCTCTATATCGGCCAGGAAGCCGTGGTGGTCGGCATGCAGATGGCGCTGAAGGACGGCGACCAGGTCATCACCGGCTATCGCGACCATGGCCACATGCTGGCTTGCGGCATGGATGCCAAGGGCGTCATGGCCGAGCTCACGGGGCGCCGCGGCGGCTACTCCAAGGGCAAGGGCGGCTCCATGCACATGTTCAGCATGGAGAAGAACTTCTTCGGCGGCCACGGCATCGTCGGCGCCCAGGTCTCGCTCGGCACGGGGCTGGCGCTCGCCAACCGCTATCGCGGCAATGATTCGGTCAGCGTGGCCTATTTCGGCGACGGCGCCGCCAACCAGGGCCAGGTCTATGAGAGCTTCAACATGGCGGAGCTCTGGAAGCTGCCGGTAATCTACGTCATCGAGAACAACCGCTATGCGATGGGCACGGCGGTGTCGCGTGCCTCGGCGCAGACCGACTTCTCCAAGCGCGGCATCTCCTTCAACATTCCGGGCGAGCAGGTCGACGGCATGGACGTCCGCGCTGTGAAGGCCGCGGCCGAGAAGGCGGTTGCCTGGTGCCGCGAGGGCAAGGGTCCCTACATTCTGGAAATGCAGACCTACCGCTATCGCGGCCACTCGATGTCGGACCCGGCGAAGTATCGCACCCGCGAGGAGGTCGAGAAGGTCCGCCACGACCAGGATCCGATCGAGCAGGTGCGCAACCGCCTGCTGGCGGCCAAGGTCAGCGAGCAGGATCTCAAGGCGATCGACGCCGACGTGCGCAAGATCGTCAATGAGGCCGCCGATTTCGCGCAGGCCGATCCCGAGCCGGATGCCGCCGAGCTCTACACCGACGTCTATCGCTAATCGCGCGCGCAAGCTGATTTCTCTGGAGCTGATATGCCTATTCAAGTTTTGATGCCTGCGCTGTCGCCCACGATGGAGAAGGGCAACCTCGCCAAATGGCTGAAGAAGGAAGGCGAGGCGATCAAGTCGGGTGACGTGATCGCCGAGATCGAGACCGACAAGGCGACGATGGAAGTCGAAGCGACCGACGAGGGCACGCTCGGCAAGATCCTGATCCCCGAAGGCACCGCCGACGTCGCGGTGAACACGCCGATCGCGACCATTCTCGCCGATGGCGAGACGGCGGCCGATCTCGGGAAGGCCTCGGCGCCGGCTGCCGAAATGAAGGCCGCGCAATCGGCGCCGCCGGCGGACGCTGGCGTCTCCGTGCAGGCCTCGCCCGCGCCGACCGGCGTGGCCGCGCCGCAGAGCGTCGCCGAGCCGGATCCGGAAGTGCCCGCCGGCACCGAGATGGTGACGCAGACCATCCGCGAGGCGCTGCGCGACGCGATGGCCGAGGAGATGCGTCGCGACGGAGACGTCTTCATCATGGGCGAAGAGGTCGCCGAATATCAGGGCGCCTACAAGGTGACCCAGGGCCTGCTGCAGGAGTTCGGCGCCCGCCGCGTGATGGACACGCCGATCACCGAGCACGGCTTCGCCGGCATCGGCGTCGGCGCGGCGATGGCCGGGCTGAAGCCGATCGTCGAGTTCATGACCTTCAACTTCGCCATGCAGGCGATCGACCAGATCATCAACTCCGCGGCCAAGACCTTGTACATGTCCGGCGGCCAGATGGGCTGCTCGATCGTGTTCCGCGGACCCAACGGCGCCGCCGCCCGCGTCGCCGCGCAGCACAGCCAGGACTACTCGTCCTGGTACTCGCACATCCCGGGCCTCAAGGTCGTCGCGCCGTATTCCGCCGCCGATGCCAAGGGCCTGTTGAAGGCCGCGATCCGTGATCCGAACCCGGTGATCTTCCTCGAGAACGAGGTGCTGTACGGTCACTCCGGCGAGGTGCCGAAGCTCGACGACTACATCATCCCGATCGGCAAGGCGCGCATCGCCCGCACCGGCAAGGACGTCACGATCATCTCCTGGTCGAACGGCATGACCTACGCGCTGAAGGCCGCCGATGAGCTCGCCAAGGAGGGCATCGAGGCCGAGGTGATCGACCTGCGCACGCTGCGTCCGATGGACACCGACACCATCATCGCCTCGGTCAAGAAGACCGGGCGTGCGGTCACGGTGGAAGAGGGCTGGGCGCAGAGCGGCGTCGGCGCCGAGATCGCGGCGCGCATCATGGAGCACGCCTTCGACTATCTCGATGCGCCGGTGACGCGCGTCTCGGGCAAGGACGTGCCGATGCCTTATGCGGCGAATCTTGAGAAGCTCGCGCTGCCGTCGGCGGCGGAGGTCGTGCAGGCCGCAAAATCCGTCTGCTACCGCTAAGGGACATCCCAGATGGCCGGACCCAAGGAGCAGCCGCTGCCGCCCGACGTCGTCGGCCGCGAGGACGCCACCGAAGTGTTGCGCGCCTTCGTGCTCGACGGCGGGCTCTCGATCGCCTTCCAGCGCGCGTTCGAGGAGCCCGACGTGTGGGGGCTGCTCCTGGTCGACGTCGCCCGACATGCTGCGCGCGCCTATGCGCGCGAGAGCGATTATTCCGAAGACGAGGCGCTGCAGCGCATCGTCGAGATGTTCGAAGCCGAGCTGGCTCGGCCGACTGATATGGGCACCACCAGCCCCAGGTCGAAACAAGGTCACTGATCATGCCGATCAACATTCTGATGCCCGCGCTGTCGCCGACGATGGAGAAGGGCAACCTCGCTCGTTGGCTCAAGAAGGAAGGCGACCAGGTCAAGTCGGGCGAGGTCATCGCCGAGATCGAGACCGACAAGGCCACGATGGAAGTCGAGGCGGTCGACGAAGGCACGCTCGCCAAGATCCTGGTGCCGGAAGGCACGCAGGACGTCCCCGTCAACGACGTGATCGCGGTGCTCGCCGGTGAGGGCGAGGACGTCAAGGCGGCCGGCAGCGCGCCGGCGGCTGCTGCGCCGAAGGCTGAAGCCAAGCCGACCGCGTCGGCGACTCCCACCGCGGCGCCGGCACCTAGCGCTGCGCCCGCGCCGAAGCCGGCTGCTGCTCCCGCGACGGCCGCTCCTGCAGCGGCCCCCCAGGTCAACGGCCACGCGCGCGTCTTCTCATCGCCGCTGGCACGGCGTCTCGCCAAGGACGCCGGCATCGATCTCGGCCGCATCACCGGCACCGGCCCGCATGGCCGCGTCGTCGCCCGCGACGTCGAGGAGGCCAAGTCCGGCAAGGGCCTGAAGGCCGCGCCGTCGGCCGCTCCCGCGGCGGCAGGCGCTCCCGCCGTGGCGCCGTCGATGTCCGACAAGCAGATCCTGGCGCTGTTCGAGCCGGGCTCCTACGAAGTCATCCCGCATGACGGCATGCGCCGGACCATCGCGCAGCGCCTGACTGCGGCGACGCAGACCGTGCCGCACTTCTACCTGACGATCGACTGCGACATCGGCAAGCTCTTGGCCGCGCGCGAGGAGATCAATGCGGCAGCGCCGAAGGACAAGGACAAGAAGCCGCTCTACAAGCTCTCCGTGAACGACTTCGTCATCAAGGCAATGGCGGTGGCGCTGCAGAAGATTCCGAACTGCAACGTCAGCTGGACCGAAGGCGGCATGGTCAAGCACAAGCATTCCGACGTCGGCGTTGCCGTGGCGATGCCGGGCGGCCTGATCACGCCGATCATCCGCAAGGCGGAGACCAAGACGCTGTCGGCCATCTCAGGCGAGATGAAGGACTTTGCTGCGCGCGCCCGCTCGCGCAAGCTGAAGCCGGAGGAATATCAGGGCGGCACCACGGCCGTGTCGAACCTCGGTATGTACGGCATCACGCACTTCACCGCCGTGATCAATCCGCCGCACGCGACGATCCTCGCGGTCGGCACCAGTGAGGAGCGGCCGGTCGTGCGCAACGGCAAGATCGAGATCGCCAGCATGATGAGCGTGACCCTGTCGTGCGACCACCGCGCCATCGACGGCGCGCTCGGCGCCGAGCTGATCGGCGCCTTCAAGCAGCTGATCGAGAACCCCGTGATGATGATGGTGTGAGCACGCAGCAAACGCATCCACCGTCATTGCGAGCGCAGCGAAGCAATCCAGAGTCCCGCCGGAACCCTGGATTGCTTCGTCGCTTACGCTCCTCGCAATGACGGAAAGAGTTCGACGAACCGGCTAACGATGAGAATGATTGCATAGCCATGGCCGACACATCCTTCGACGTCATCATCATCGGCTCCGGTCCGGGCGGCTACGTCACCGCGATCCGCGCCGCGCAGCTCGGCTTCAAGACCGCGATCATCGAGAAGACGCATCTCGGCGGCATCTGCCTGAACTGGGGCTGCATCCCGACCAAGGCGCTGCTCCGCTCGGCCGAGATCTATCACTATATGCAGCACGCCAAGGACTACGGCCTGTCGGCGGAGAACATCTCCTACGATCCGAAGGCCGTGGTGCAGCGCTCGCGCGGCGTCTCCAAGCGGCTCGCCGATGGCGTCGGCTTCCTGATGAAGAAGAACAAGGTGCAGGTGATCTGGGGCCGCGCCAACATCGACGCGCCCGGCAAGATCACCGTGACCAAGTCCAATGTGGACGCGCCGAAGGGAGCGCTGGGCGAGGGCAGCTACCAGGCCAAGCACATCATCGTGGCGACCGGCGCGCGGCCGCGCGTGCTGCCGGGCCTGGAGCCGGACAAGAAGCTGGTCTGGACCTATTTCGAGGCGATGGTGCCGGACAAGATGCCGAAGTCGCTGCTCGTCGTCGGCTCCGGCGCGATCGGCATCGAGTTCGCCTCTTTCTTCCGCACCATGGGCTCCGAGGTGACGGTGGTTGAGGTGCTGCCGCAGATCCTCCCCGTCGAGGACGCCGAGATCGCCGGCATCGCCCGCAAGCAGCTGGAGAAGCAAGGCCTCAAGATCATGACCGGGGCCAAGGTCACGAAGCTCGACAAGAAGAGCGACAGCGTGGTGGCGACGATCGACGACGGCAAGGGCAAGATCGAGACGACCGAGTTCGACCGCGTCATCTCGGCGGTCGGCGTCGTCGGCAATATCGAGAATCTCGGGCTGGAAAAGCTCGGCGTGAAGACCGACCGCGGCTGTATCGTGATCGACGGCTACGGCAAGACCAACGTGCCCGGCCTGTACGCGATCGGCGATGTCGCCGGGCCCCCGATGCTGGCGCACAAGGCCGAGCATGAGGGCGTGGTCTGCATCGAGGCGATCAAGGGCCTGCATCCGCACCCGATGGACAAGAGCCTGATCCCGGGCTGCACCTATTGCCACCCGCAGGTCGCCTCCGTCGGCCTCACCGAGGCCAAGGCGAAGGAGCAGGGCCGCGACATCCGCGTCGGCCGCTTCCCCTTCGTCGGCAACGGCAAGGCGATCGCGCTCGGCGAGGACCAGGGCCTGGTGAAGGTGATCTTCGACAAGAAGACGGGCCAGCTGATCGGCGCCCACATGGTCGGCGCCGAGGTGACCGAGCTGATCCAGGGCTATGTCGTCGCGATGAACCTCGAGACGACCGAGGAAGAGCTGATGCACACTATCTTCCCGCATCCGACCCTGTCGGAGATGATGAAGGAAGCCGTGCTCGACGCCTACGGGCGTGTGTTGAACATGTGAGTCGCCGTCATTGCGAGCGAAGCGAAGCAATCCAGGGCCCAGGGTGAGACTCTGGATTGCTTCGTCGCTTCGCTCCTCGCAATGACGAACAACAAACTCCGATCGCTGCAGGAAAGAACAACAACATGAAATCCAGCGACAACCTCACCACCGAGCGCCCGACCTTCGTCACCCATCTCGAATGCGCGATGGAAGGCGATCACTATCCGGCGGACCAGGTCCACAACCTCTCCAAGGCCGGCAAGCCGCTGCTGGTGCGCTACGATCTGGCCGGGGTGAAGCAGGCGCTGACCAAGGACGCGCTGGCGCAGCGGCCCGCCGACATGTGGCGGTATCGCGAGCTGCTGCCGGTGCGCAAGTGCCAGGACATCGTCAGCCTCGGCGAGGTCATGACGCCGCTGATCAATCTGCCGAAGCTGTCGAAGAAGCTTGGGGGCGGCGAGATCATCGTCAAGGACGAGGGGCGGCTGCCGACCGGCTCGTTCAAGGCGCGCGGCCTGGTCATGGCCGTGTCGATGGGCAAGGCGCTCGGCATCAAACACATGGCGATGCCGACCAACGGCAACGCGGGTGCTGCGCTCGCCGCCTATGCGACCTCCTGCGGCATCAAGACCACGATCTTCTGCCCGGCCGACACGCCGGAGGTGAACGTCAGCGAAATCGAGCTGCAGGGCGCGACCGTCTACCGCGTCAACGGGCTGATCGACGATTGCGGCAAGATCGTCGGCGAGGGCAAGGCCAAGGTCGACTGGTTCGACACCTCGACCCTGAAGGAGCCGTACCGGATCGAGGGCAAGAAGACGATGGGCTTGGAGCTTGCCGAGCAGCTCGGCTGGGACGTGCCCGACGTGATCTTCTATCCGACCGGCGGCGGCACCGGCCTGATCGGGATGTGGAAGGCATTCGACGAGCTGGAAAAGATCGGCTTCATCGGCGCCAAGCGCCCGCGCATGGTCGCGGTGCAGGCCTCCGGCTGTGCGCCGATGGTGCGTGCTTATGAAGCAGGCGTTGAGCATGCGACGCGCTGGGAGGATGCGCATACGATCGCTTCCGGCATCCGCGTGCCGCAGGCGGTTGGCGACTTCCTCATTCTGCGCGCGGTCCGTGAAAGCAAAGGTTTCGCGATCGCTGTCGACGACGAGAAGATTTCATCTGCACTCAACGAGGTCGCGCGCGAGGAGGGCTTCCTGCTGTGTCCCGAGGGCGCTGCGACCTACGCCGCCTACAAACAGAGCCTCGCCGACGGCCGCGTGACGAAAAACGATCGCGTCATGCTGTTCAATTGCGCGACAGGACTTAAATATCCGCTGCCGCCGGTCACCCGGACGCTCGATCGCCACCAGCCGATCGACTTCGGGCAGTTCTAACTAACAAGCAGCACCGCGGCCTCGGGCACGTTCCGGCGCAGGCGCATCAGCGTCTGCGGACGGCGCGTGCGACACCAGGGAGGACGTGATGCGACGAGCTGTTTTCGCCGTGCTGTTTGCGTGCGTCATGCTGGCTGTGCCGGCATGCGCGGAGACCTATCCCTCGCGTGCGATCACCGTGATCGTGCCGTTCGCCGCCGGCGGTCCGTCGGATGCGATGATGCGCATCCTCGCCGAGCACATGCGGCGGACGCTGGGGCAGCCCATCCTGATCGAGAACGTCACCGGCGCGGGCGGCTCGATCGGCGTCGGACGTGCCGTGCGCTCGAAGGCCGACGGCTACACGGTCAGTTTCGGCCATCTCGGCACGCATGTCGCGAATGGCGCGGTGTACCGGCTCGGCTACGACCTCGAAGCCGATCTCGAGCCGGTCGTGCTGCTGCCGAGCAATCCGATGATCATCGTCAGCCGCAACAACATTCCGGCGAAGTCGCTGCCGGAGTTTCTCGCCTGGCTGAAGGCGCAGCCGAACCCGGCCTCCGCCGGCACCGCGGGCAACGGCTCCGGCAGCCACATCGCCGGGCTGTATTTCCAGCAGGTCACCGGCATCAAGCTGCAATACGTGCCTTATCGCGGCACGGGCCCTGCGATGAATGATCTGGTCGCCGGCCAGATCGATCTCATCGTCGACCAGACGTCGAATGCCATCACCCAGGTTCGCGCGGGCACGATCCGGGCCTACGCCGTCACCGACAGCAAGCGTCTCGAATCGGCGCCGGAGATTCCGACCGCTGACGAAGCGGGGCTGCCCGGTTTCCACATGACGTTGTGGTCCGGTCTCTGGCTGCCCAAGGGCACCGCCAGGGCAATCGTCGAGACGCTGAACGCCGCCGCCGTCGCGGCGCTGGAGGAGCCCGACGTACAGAATCAGATGAAGAACCTGGGGTTGCAGATGCCAGCGGCGGATCAGCGCACGCCCCAGGCGCTCGGAACCGTGCAGCACGCCGAAATCGAGAAGTGGTGGCCGATGATCAGGTCGGCTGGGGTGGTGCCCGAGTAAGCGGACGGTATTGAATTCCGTAAGAAATGGTGGCGCCGCGGCCACGAATGTTGCGGCCTCGCCACAGTTTACCAAGTTTTGGTAACGATCTCTGGCGCTCCGCAAACGCGCCGCTTTTTGGCCACACCTGGTCGTGAAATACTTTGATGAGAACATAACCAGTGCGTGTGAGGCTGCGGGAAATCCACCTTTAGGATTTTGAGCGTTCTCCTCAGCACCGGGAGGCCAGAACAGCGATGGACGCGAAGACCGACATCAAGCGCAGGCTGCCCAGCCGTCACGTGACGGAAGGGCCTGAGCGTGCGCCGCATCGGTCCTATCTCTACGCGATGGGCCTCACCACGGCCCAGATCCATCAGCCCTTCGTCGGCGTCGCCTCGTGCTGGAACGAGGCCGCGCCTTGCAACATCGCGCTGATGCGGCAGGCCCAGGCGGTGAAGAAGGGCGTCGCGCATGCCGGGGGCACGCCGCGCGAGTTCTGCACCATCACCGTCACCGACGGCATCGCCATGGGCCATGACGGCATGCGCTCGTCGCTGCCGTCGCGCGAAGCGATCGCCGATACCGTCGAACTGACGATCCGCGGCCATTCCTACGACGCGCTGGTGGGCCTGGCGGGCTGCGACAAATCGCTGCCGGGCATGATGATGGCGATGGTGCGGCTCAACGTGCCCTCGATTTTCATCTATGGCGGCTCGATTCTGCCGGGCAATTTCCGCGGCCAGCAGGTCACCGTGCAGGACATGTTCGAGGCGGTCGGCAAGCACTCGGTGGGCGCGATGTCCGACGAGGACCTCGACGAGCTTGAGCGCGTCGCCTGTCCGTCGGCCGGTGCCTGCGGCGCGCAGTTTACGGCGAACACGATGGCGACGGTCTCGGAAGCGATCGGGCTGGCGCTGCCGTACTCGGCGGGCGCGCCGGCGCCTTACGAGATCCGCGACTCGTTCTGCATGACCGCCGGCGAGAAGGTCATGGAGCTGATCGAAGCCAACATCCGGCCGCGTGACATCGTGACGCGCGCTGCGCTGGAGAATGCCGCTGCGGTGGTGGCGGCCTCCGGCGGCTCGACCAACGCGGCCCTGCATCTACCTGCGATTGCACACGAAGCAGGTATCAAGTTCGACCTGTTCGACGTCGCCGAAATCTTCAAAAAGACACCTTATATCGCGGATTTGAAGCCAGGTGGCCGCTATGTCGCCAAAGACATGTTCGAGGCTGGTGGCATTCCGCTGTTGATGAAGACGTTGCTCGACCATGGCTATTTGAACGGCGACTGCCTCACAGTCACCGGCCGGACGATCGCCGAAAACCTCAAAGGCGTGAAGTGGAACCCGCACCAGGACGTGGTGATGCCGGCTGACAAGCCGATCACCGCAACCGGAGGTGTGGTCGGTCTGAAAGGCAATCTCGCGCCAGAGGGCGCGATCGTGAAAGTCGCGGGCATGTCGAACTTGAAATTTACCGGGCCGGCCCGCTGCTTCGATCGGGAAGAGGATGCCTTTGAGGCCGTCCAGAAGCGGACCTATCGCGAAGGCGAGGTCATCGTCATTCGCTATGAGGGGCCGCGTGGCGGTCCGGGCATGCGGGAAATGCTGCAGACCACGGCGGCGCTGACCGGGCAGGGCATGGGCGGCAAGATCGCGCTCATCACCGACGGCCGGTTCTCGGGCGCGACCCGTGGCTTCTGTATCGGCCATATCGGACCGGAGGCGGCCATCGGCGGGCCGATCGCCCTGGTCCAGGATGGCGACATCATCGAGATCGACGCCGAGGCTGGCATCCTTAACGTCAAGTTGAGCGATGCCGAACTCGCGTCACGCAGAACCAAGTGGACGCCGCGTGAGACACATCACACGTCGGGCGCACTTTGGAAATATGCCCAGCAGGTCGGGCCGGCCGTGGCGGGTGCCGTCACCCACCCAGGTGGTGCGCAAGAGAAGTATTGCTATGCGGACATCTGATCGGATCATCTTTGCATTGATGCTGGGGATTGCCCCGCTCGCGTTGCCGACGCCGTCGCTCGCGTTCGACGGCGCTCCGGTCAACCAGGAGCCGGCGATTCCCGTGGCAGGGCCGCAGGCCGGCACCGGTGCGCTGCGCAAGTCGATGCCCGCGACCACCGCCACGACCAATCCGACGCAGTCCCTGACTGCGTTGCAATATGCCGCGGAAGAAGGTCACCCGGTCGCGCAGTTCAAGCTCGGGCGGATGTATGCCGCCGGCGACGGCGTGGCGCGTGACGACATGCGCGCGTTCGACTATTTCAGCCGCATCGCCAATGCGCATGCGGAGGACAGCCCGTCGGCGCCGCAGGCGCAGATTGTCGCCAATGCCTTCGTGGCGCTGGGGCGGTACTATCTGAGCGGTATTCCGAACTCGAAGGTGAAGGCCGATCCGGACCGCGCCCGCGAGATGTTCTCGTATGCGGCGTCTTATTTCGGCAATGCCGACGCCCAGTACGATCTGGCGCGGCTGTATCTGAAGACCGCCGACGCCTCGCGCGAGGACTTCCGCTATGGTGCCCGCTGGCTCGGCCTCGCGGCGCAGAAGGGCCAGCATCAGGCCCAGGCCTTGCTTGGCCAGATGCTGTTCAACGGCGACCGGCTGCCGCGCCAGCCGGCGCGCGGCCTGATGTGGCTCACTCTGGCGCGTGACAGCGCCGGTCCGGACGAAGCCTGGATCAAGGAGAGCTACAACCGCGCCTTCGCCAAGGCCTCGGACGACGACCGCGCCACGGCGCTGCAGATGCTCGAGAGCTGGGTGCAGGGCAAGCGCGAGTAGGCGGCAGCGGAATGCATCGCGTTCCCTCCGCGTGACGGAGGGACGAAGGATGATGATCCGCGATGCCACCCCTGATGACGCCGCGGCGATCTGCGCCGTGCTGCGCGCCTCGATCATCGATCTATGCGCCGCCGATCACCGCGGCAATCCGGACATCCTCGCTCGCTGGCTCGCCAACAAGACGCCCGAGACCGTTGCTGGCTGGGCCGACGGGCAGGGCCGGTCGCTGCTGGTCGCCGTCGGGGAGGGGACGATTCTCGGCGCGGGCGGGCTCGCTCATCCCAACGAGATCACGCTGAACTACGTCTCGCCGCAGGCGCGCTTCCGCGGCGTGAGCTCGGCGCTGGTGGCTGAGCTCGAGCGGCGGGCGATCGCGCATGGAGCGCATGACATCGCGCTGCTCAGCACCGAGACCGCGCACAGATTCTATCTCGCCCGCGGCTATGTCGATGTCGGCGTGCCCGTCGGCAAGTTCGGCACCGCGGCGTCCTACTCGATGCGCAAGACGCTGGTCCGTGGGCCCTGAGTCGGACCCACAGGCCCTCCGCGGCGACTGCCTATGGATTGAGCGGCGTATCGCCGGTCTTTTGATCAGCGCTGCGATCCCTGATCAAAATAGTCGATCTCTGCTCCATAAACGACCCTGAAGACCGCGAATCGCGCTTGGCACGATTTGTGAGTGCAAATGCTCTGCGACAGCAGAGGCGGCACGTTTGCGCAGCGTTCGGATCGGCCTGATCATTCCTCAATGCGGCTCGGCAGGGTTGTGGGCACCCTCCGCCGAAGCCTGCGGTCGGCTGGCCGTGAACGAGCTGAACCAGGCGGCCGGAATCCGCCGCCGGCCGGTGGAACTGGTCGTGATCGACGCCGGGACCAACGGCGTCAGCGCGGGACGGGCGGCGGCCGAGGCGGTGGAGGAGCTCGCGGTCGACGGCCTGGTCGGCATGCTGCCGAGCTACGCCCGCGATCCGGTCGCCGAGGCGGCCCGCGGCCGCGTGCCGTTCCTCTACACCCCGCAGTTCGAGGGGCTCGCCCCGGACAGCGACGTCATGACCACGGGCGAGACCGCCGGCGAACTGCTCGCCCCGGCCATCCAATGGCTCTCCGAAAGCAAACATGCGCGCCGCTTCTTCCTGTGCGGCAACGACTACATCTGGCCGCGCTCCTCGCTCGCCATCGCCAAGCGGCTGATCGCGCGCTACGGCGGCATCGTCACCGGCGAGCACTACGTGCCGGTCGGCGTGCACGATTTCGACGCGATGCTCGACCGCATCAAGGCGACGCGTAGCGACGTCGTGCTGCCGGTCTTCCTCGGCTTCGACTGCATCGCCTTCAACCGCGCGTTCTGCGAAGCCGGACTCAGCCGCCACGTGCTGCGCTTCTCCTCCGCCTTCGACGAGACCATCATCTACGGTCTCGACAGCAGCGAGACCGAAAACGTCTTCGTCGCCTCGAGCTATTTCGCCTCGCTGCGCTCGCGCAACAACGGAGCATTCCTGGAGCGCTACTACACGGCCTATGGCGACAATCCGCCGCCGGCCAACGGCTATGGCGAGTCCTGCTACGAAGGCATCCATGCGCTCGCCGCGCTGATCGAGCGCGCCGAGAGCTTCGATGCGCGCGATCTGCGGCGCGTCTTCGGTCGCACCCTGCAGCGGCGAACGGCCCGCGGCAACGAGGCGCAGCCCGTGGTTGGTGGCCGCCATCCGATCCACCTCGCCGAGCTGGACGGTTACGACTTTGCCGTCGTCGCGTCGCGATAGGATCGCGCCAAAGCAACACGGCGCGGCAAAAAATAACTTGCCATTTCAAATATTGTAATTTTAAACTTTGGCCAACTCGTGAAACCGCATCACCAACCCATGGGGACCTCTGATGACTCTTTCTCGCCGTCGTTTCCTGCAACGCTCGGCCATTGCGACGTCGACCTTGATCGCAGCACCTGCGGTGTTCCGTTCGGGAGCGCTCGCGGCGGAGAACCCGATCACGGTCGGCAGCCTGCACGACCAGTCCGGTCCGATCGGCACCTCCGGCACGCCGATGGTCTACGCGCTGCAGCTGGCCGTCGATGAGATCAACGCCGCCGGCGGCCTGCTCGGGCGGCCGCTGAAGGTCATGCACTACGACACCCAGTCCAACATCCAGCTGTACTCGCAATACGCCCAGCAGCTGGCGGTGAAGGACAAGGTCGACGTCGTCCATGGCGGCATCACTTCGGCCTCGCGCGAGGCGATCCGCCCGACCTTCGACCGCTTCAAGGTGCTGTACTTCTACAATACGCTGTACGAAGGCGGCGTCTGCGACCGCAACACCTTCTGCACCGGCACCACGCCGGCCCAGACGGTCGAGAAGCTGGTGCCGAGCGCGATGAAGAAGGCCGGCAAGAAGGCCTACATCATCGCCGCCGACTATAATTACGGTCAGATCACCGCGAAGTGGATGACCAAATACTGCAAGGACAATGGCGGCGAGATCCTCTCGACCGACTTCTTCCCGCTCGACGTCACCAATTTCGGCTCCACCATCTCGAAGATCCAGGCGGCCAAGCCCGACCTGATCCTGTCGGCGCTGGTCGGCGGCAACCACACCGCGTTCTACCGGCAGTGGACCGCGGCCGGCATGAAGGGGAAGATCCCGATCGCCTCCACCACCTTCGGTCTCGTCAATGAGCCTTCGACCCTGGACGCGGCGGAGAGCGATGGGGTCATCGGCGCCTACGGCTATTTCGAGGAGCTGACCACGCCGGCCTCCAAGAGCTTCGTCGAGAAGATCAAGAAGGCGCATCCGGACTCGCCCTACATCAGCGAGCTCGCCTCGTGCACCTATGAAGGCGTGATGTTGTGGGCCGCCGGCGTCAAGAAGGCCGGCAGCATCGACCGCATGAAGGTGATCGAGGCGCTCGAGAGCGGTCTCGTGTTCGATGGTCCGAGCGGCAAGGTCTCGCTCGACAAGCAGACCCACCACACCGTCCGCAACGCGTTCCTCGCCGAGGTGAAGGATCGCAAATGGTCGGTGCTGGAGACCTACACCGACGCCAAGCCGGCGGACACCGCGAGCGTCTGCGACCTCGTCAAGAACCCGAACGACGTCAAGCAGTACATCATCAATCTCTGACGCGCTTCCGGGTCCCGCCGTCCGGCGGGGCCCGGTTTCCCTGGACTGCCCGGAAAGACCCCGCATGGCGATCTACGTCATCCTCGCGCTCGACGTTCTCAACGGAATCTCCTCGCTGTTCCTGCTGTGCCTGGGGCTGGCGATCATCTTCGGCATGATGAAGATCATCAATCTCGCCCATGGCGAGTTCATCATGCTGGGAGCCTATGCGACCGTGATCTCGGCCAATGCCGGGGTGAACATCTGGATTGCGATGCTGGTCGTCGCGCCCGTCTTTGTCGGCCTGGTCGGCCTGGTCATCGAACGCTGCCTGATCCGCTTCCTGTACGGGCGGCTGGTGGATTCGATGCTCGCGACCTGGGGCCTCAGTCTTCTCATCATCGGCATCATCACCACCATCTACGGCAACACCCAGCAGGGCGTGCCGACGCCGCTCGGCGGCTTCTCGATCGGCTCCTACCAGTCGAGCTACTACACGCTGTTCCTCGCACTTATGGCGGCGGTGATGATGGCGATCATCTACGGCGTGATGCGCTACACCCGCTTCGGCCTGGTCGCGCGCGCCACGATGCAGAACCCCGCCATGGCCGCCACGCTCGGCGTCAACCCGGCCCGGGTCTATATGAGCACCTTCGCGCTTGGTGCGGCCGTCACCGGCCTTGCCGGCGGCCTGCTCGCGCCGGTCTCCGGCATCACGCCGGTGATGGGCGGAGCGTACGTCGCCAAGGCGTTCATGACCGTGGTCGGCGGCGGCGCCGCGATCCTCTCCGGCACGCTCTCGGCAGCCAGCCTGTTCGGCTCGGTCAACCAGGTCGGCGCCTACTTCACCACGCCGGTCTATGGCGAGGTCATCGTCTTCACCACCGCGATCGTGCTCATCCGACTGCTGCCGCAGGGTATCTCCGGGCGCTTCTTCAAGGGGAACCTGTGATGGACAAGCGCCTTCGCTTCGCTCTCCAGGCCGCGGGCACTGTTGTCGCCATCGGCGTGATCGCGATCGTGCCGAGCGTGATCGAGCTGTTCGGCCTGATGCAGCTGACGTTGTTTGCCGCGATGTCGGTGCTGGCGCTGAGCCTCGCCTTCATCTGGGGCTATGGCGGCATCCTGTCGTTCGGCCAGACCGCCTTCTTCGGCCTCGGCGGCTACGCCTATGCAATCGCGGCCGTGAACTTCCAGGACTCCACCCCGGCAATCCTGCTGGCGATCGTGGTGCCCGCGCTGTTCGCGGCGATCCTCGGCTACTTCATCTTCTTCGGCCGCATCTCCGACGTCTATCTCGGCGTCATCACGCTGACCGTCACCCTGATCCTGTTCAACTCGGTCAACTCGACCTCGGGCGACGCCTACAAGATCGGCAAGGCGCTGCTCGGCGGCTTCAACGGCATGCCGGCGGTGCCGACCTTCAACATGCCGTTCGATCCGTCGACGGTGCTGTCGCCGGAGCAGTCATGGTGGACGACCGCCTATGTGCTGCTCGGCGTGTTCCTGCTGCTGCGGCTGTTGCTGGCGCTGCCGGCCGGTCGCATCATCGTCGCCGTGCGCGAGAACGAAGTGCGGGCGTCGCTGCTCGGCTATGATCCGCGCCTGGTGAAGTGCCTGACCTTCATTCTCGGCGGCGCCATCGCCGGCCTTGCCGGCGCGCTCTACGTCAACTGGGGCGCCTTCGTCAGCCCGACCATCTTCAGCCTGTCGCTCTCGGCGGAGATCATCATCTGGATCACGGTCGGCGGCCTCGGCACCTTGCTCGGACCGATCATCGGCTGCGTCGTGATCGAATACATCGTCGCCTATATCGGCTCGCAGCAGCTTCTGAACTCCAACCTCGTGCTCGGCGGCGTGCTGGTCGTGTTCGTGCTGCTGCTGCCGAAAGGCATCTTCCCGACCGCGCGTGATCTGGTGATGCGGCTGATCCCGGATAAGAAGCCGAAGACCAATGGCCCCGTGCCGTCAGCGGCAGCGCCGCATCCCGCAGGAGCCGAATGACATGGCGGAACTCGTCCCTCTGCTCAAGGCCGAGCACCTGACGATGCGCTTCGGCGGCGTGGTCGCCAATGACGACATCACCTTCACGCTGCAGGAGATGGAGCTGCGCTGCCTGATCGGCCCGAACGGTGCCGGCAAGAGCACGTTCTTCAAGACCCTCACGGGACAGCTGGTGCCGACCTCCGGCTCCATCGCGTTCCGCGGCATGCCGATTGCGGGCAAGGCTTCGCACGAGATCGCGCGCATGGGCATCGGCATCAAGACCCAGGTGCCGAACGTGTTCAACGGTCTCTCGGTGCGCGAGAACATCTGGATGGCCGTGCGCCGCAAGGCGACGCCGCGGCAGCAGGGACCTGCCGTCGACGCGGTGCTGGAGATGATCCGGTTGACCGACTATGCCGAAAGCATCGTCGCGACGCTCTCGCACGGCCAGCGGCAGTGGGTCGAGATCGGCATGGTGCTCGCCGCCGAACCTGAACTGATCCTGCTCGACGAGCCCGCCGCGGGGATGACCGACGAGGAAACCTTCCATACGGCCGCGATCATTCGCGAGATCAACCAGACCCGCGCCATCGTCGTCGTCGAGCACGACATGGAGTTCATCAAGCAGATCGCCAAGCGCGTCACCGTGTTCCACCAGGGCCGCGTGCTGGTCGAGGACACCGTCGACAAGGTGCTCGCCGATCAGCGCGTGCGCGACGTCTATCTCGGCAAGAAGGTGGCGGCATGAGCGCGCTTCTCGAGGTCA
This sequence comes from Bradyrhizobium sp. HKCCYLR20261, assembly GCF_051168435.1. Classification (NCBI taxonomy): domain Bacteria; kingdom Pseudomonadati; phylum Pseudomonadota; class Alphaproteobacteria; order Hyphomicrobiales; family Nitrobacteraceae; genus Bradyrhizobium; species Bradyrhizobium sp. HKCCYLR20261. The sequence goes on along the minus strand of NZ_JBNPUZ010000006.1, from coordinate 329,734 downwards.
AGGGCCTCAAGTCCGGCTATGGCCGAATCCCGATTCTGTTCGGCGTGGACCTCACGGTGGCCGACGGCGAGTATCTCGGCATCCTCGGCCATAACGGCATGGGCAAGACCACCGCGCTGCGCACCCTGATGGGGCATTTGCCGACCACCGACGGCTCCGTCGTGTTCGCCGGCAAGACCATCACCCATCTCAAGCCGCACGAGCGCTCGCGGCTCGGAATCGGCCTGGTGCCGCAGGGCCGCGAGATCTTCCCCGATCTCTCGGTGATGGAGAACCTCCGCATGGGCCTCGCCGCGGCTCCGAAAGAGGACCGCGGCGTCATCGACGCCGTGCTGCAGGATTTCCCGCGCCTGGTGCGGCTGCTCGACCGCCGCGGCGGCGCGCTGTCCGGCGGCGAGCAGCAATTGCTGGCGCTGGCGCGCTGCCTGTGCACCAAGCCGAAGCTGATCCTGCTGGACGAGCCGACCGAAGGCATCCAGCCCTCGATCATCGAGGAGATCATCGAGACCTTGCTGGCGCTGAAGACGCGCTGGAAGATGTCGCTGATCGTCGTCGAGCAGAACCTCGAATTCATCACGTCGTTATCGGACCGCATCCTGCACATCCAGAAGGGACGCATCACCGAGGAACTCGACCGTGAGACTTTGTTGGCCCGGGAAGGTCAGATGATCCCGAGCTAGCGAATTCCGGCGCGGCTGCGCCGGCGCAACTGAACTGTACACTCTTAGTCTCTGCTCCAGCTTGTCCTCACAAGAAAGGATGACTCATGTCAATCAAACGCCCGAATGCCGAGGAAGTCGCCGATCTCGCCGCCAGCCTGCACATGAACATGACGGTCGAGGAGGCCGCCGAATATCTCGCGCTGATGGGCGGCATGTTCGATCAGTACGACATCATCGATGAGCTGCCGAACCCGCTGCCGCCGGTGAAATATCCGCGCACGCCGGGCGCCAAGCCGCCGGCGAAGGAGAACAAGTATAACGCCTGGGCGATCAAGACCGAGGTGAAGGGCGCTGGCTCCGGCAAGCTCGCCGGCCGTACCGTCGTGCTGAAGGACAACGTCGCGCTCGCCGGCGTTCCCATGATGAACGGCTCGACCACGCTCGAAGGCTTCATTCCCGCCGCGGACGCCACCATCGTCTCGCGCATCCTCGATGCCGGCGGCACCATCGTCGGCAAGGCCGTGTGCGAGCACTTCTGCCTGTCCGGCGGCAGCCACACCTCCGATCCGGCGCCGGTGCACAACCCCTGGAAGATGGGTTATTCGGCCGGCGGCTCGTCGTCGGGCAGCGCCGCGCTGGTGGCGGCCGGCGAGGTCGATATGTCCATTGGCGGCGACCAGGGCGGCTCGATCCGTATCCCCGCATCCTATTGCGGCATCTACGGCATGAAGGCGACCCACGGCCTCGTGCCCTACACCGGCGTGATGCCGATCGAGTCGACGATCGACCACACCGGACCGATGACGGCCAACGTCAAAGACAACGCGCTGCTGCTCGAAGTGCTGGCCGGCGCCGACGGCCTCGATCCGCGGCAATACGCGCCGAAGGTCTCGGCCTACACCGAGGCGCTCGGCAAGGGCGTCAAGGGCCTCAAGATCGGCGTGCTCAAGGAAGGCTTCAGCGCGCCGAACATGCAGGAGGGCGTGGTCAGCAAGGTCAAGGCCGGCGCCGAGCGTTTCGCCAAGATGGGCGCCTCCGTGTCGGAGGTCTCGATCCCCGAGCACATGCATGCGCTGGCGGCGTGGAATCCGATCACGCTGGAAGGCTTCCTGGTGCAGATGATGCTCGGCAACGGCATGGGCTTCAACTGGAAGGGGCTCTATGACGTTGGCCTGCTCGACGCGCATTCCGGCTGGCGCAACCGCGCCGACGATCTGTCGGTGACCTTGAAGCTGACCATGCTGGTCGGCCAGTGGGGTCTCGAGCACTATCGCGGTCGCTATTACGCCAAGTCGCGCAACATCGCGATCCAGGCCAAGGCGGCCTATGACGCGATGTTCGGCTCCTACGACCTCTTGCTGATGCCGACCTTGCCCTGCGTCGCAACGCCGATCCCGGCCAAGGATGCGCCGCTCGCCGAAGTCGTGCAGCGCGCCTTCGAGATGACCGCGACGACGAGCCCGTTCGACGTCACCGGTCATCCCGCGATGACCGTGCCGTGCGGCCTCTCTGATGGCCTGCCGGTCGGCCTGATGCTGATCGGCAAGGACTACGCCGAGTCCACCATCTACCAGGCGGCGGCGGCGTTCGAGGCCGACGGCAACTGGAAGACCTTCTGATGATCACCATCACCGCGGTCATCAGGGCCAAGGCGGGACACGAGGCCACGATGCGCGACGCCCTCGTCGCCGTCGCGGCCCATGTCGCGGCCAACGAGCCGGAGACGATCGGGTTCTTCATCTCGCAGAGCGAGACCGAGCCCGGTCTGTTCACCACCTACGAGCGCTTCGCCGACAAGGCCGCGATGGACCGCCACAACGGCTCCGCCGCGGTGGCGACCTTCTTCGGCATCGCCAAGCCGATCCTGGATGGCGAGGTCATTCTGGTGACCTCGCAGGAGGTGTCGGCGACGATGCGGTAGGGGGGGCGAGAGAGGCGAGTTCGCCAATCGTCCTTCGAGACGCCCGCCAAGCGGCGGGCTCCTCAGGACGAGGGCGGTGGGTGTGGCGAGATGAGCGTCTGTTGCCAGGGCTTGCTCTGCAAGAATTTGCAAGAGCGAGCTCCGCAAGAACTCCTATGAGCTTGCAGCCACATCGCATGGAAGTCCCGCACACGATCTCAACCCTCATGGTGAGGAGCCCGCCGCTTGGCGGGCGTCTCGAACCACGAGGCCCCAATCGAACCACGAGCGCTGAACAACAAAGAGGACCACCGCCGATGCTCCGTCTGCACGGCATCATGGGACGCGCCGACGACAAGATCTATGCGCGGCAACTGCATACGTTGGAGCATCGTGGCGGCATCGAGCTGTTGTTCGTGCCGCCGGAGGACGCCGGCCGCAAGCGCTTCCGCCTGACCACCGATCGCGGCACTGACTGCGCGGTCAGCCTCGACCGCGACGAGGAGCTGATCGACGGCGCGCTGCTGCATCTCGATTCCGACCGCGCCATCATCGCCCGCTTCGGCGAGCAGCAGGTGCTGCGCCTGAAGGCCCGCGACGATGCGAGCGCGCTCAAGCTCGGCTGGCACGCCGGCAATCTGCACTGGCGCGTCAGGTTCGAGGGCGATCACCTCGTCGTGCTGCTCGATGCACCGCTCGCCACCTATCGCGCCCGCATCCAGCCGCTGCTCGACTCCGGCGAGGTGGTGGAGCGCGCGCATGTTTGACCGCGGCGAGGCGCTCGCGCTGCTGCAGCTTGGCGACAGCGCCTTTCCCGCCGGCGGCTTCGCGTTTTCCTGGGGCATCGAGGGCCTTGCGGCCGATGGGCTGCTGTCCGATCGCAGCGATCTCGACGGCGTCATCGCAGACCATCTCGCGCAGCGCTGGGCCAGCATGGATCGCATTCTGCTGCGCCGCGCGTGGTACGCGAGCGACAGCGACGCGATTGCTTCCGTCGACCGCCTCGCGGAGGCCACCACGCCGTCGGCCGAGATGCGCGAGGGATCGCGGCGCGCGGGCAGGGCGCTGCTCGGCGTCTGGGTCAAGCTCGCGGGTCCGCTGTCGGTGTCCTATCGCGCGCGTGTCTCGGCGGATGCGCGGCTTGGCCATCTTGCCGTCGTGCAGGCGATCGCCGGCCGTGACGCCCGCCTGAGCCTTGATGCCGCCGAGCTGGTCTCGGGCTGGACCTTGATCACTGGCCTCGTCGGCGCCGCCGTCCGGCTCGGCCTGATCGGCCATATCGAGTCGCAGCAAAGCTTGGTACGCGCCCGCGCGCTGCTTGCTGATCTGCTCACTGATGCGCCCGACGACGACGCGATGCCGTCGAGCTTCACGCCCTTCATCGATATCGCCGTGTCGCGCGGGCCGTTGCGGCACGTGCGGATGTTCACGACCTGAGGTGCCCTGGCCATGATGAACCTGTCGCCGACGGAGCTCGATCGTCTCGTCATCTTCAACGCCGCGCAGATGGCGCGGCGCAATCGCCAGCTGGGCATCAAGCTCAGCCATCCCGAGGCCGTCGCCTACATCACCGATGAGGTAATGACCGCCGCGCGCCGCAATCTGCCTTACGCCGAGATCCGCGACATGGCGGGACGGCTGCTCACCACCGATGACGTCGAGCCCGGCGTCGCCCAGATGATTCCGATGCTCTATGTCGAGCTGATGTTCGCCGAGGGCACCAAGGTGATGGCGCTGTTCGAGCCGATCCAGCCCGCCGAGGGCGCTGCAACTGACGACATCGTCCCTGGCGAGATCATCGCCGGCGGCGACGACATCGCGATGTTCACGGATCTGCCGGCGGTCACGATCGACGTCGTCAACACCGGAGACCGCGACATCCAGGTGCGCAGCCACACCCACTTCTTCGAGGTCAACCGCGCGCTGCGCTTCGACCGCGCCGCCGCCTGGGGCATGAAGATCGACCGGCCCGCGGGCTTAGGCCTGCGCTTCGAGCCCGGTGTCTTCAAATCAGTTCGCCTCGTGCCGATCACGGGCGACCGGATCGTGCGCGGCCAGGCCGGGCTGGTCAACGGCCCGCTCGACGCGCCCGGCGCGCGCGATGCCGCGCTGAAGCTCGCCCAGTCGCGCGGCTATCTCGGAGCCTGAGCCATGGCAACACTGACACGGCAAGCGTATGCCGAGCTATACGGTCCCACGAAAGGGGACCTCGTCCGGCTCGCCGACACCAGCCTGCTGGCCGAGATCGAGCACGACTACACGACTTATGGCCATGAGCTGCTGGTCGGCGCCGGCAAGAACATCCGCGACGGCGAGGCCGTTGCCGCGCACCGGACGTCCACTCACAAGGCCCTCGACGTCGTCATCAAGAACGCGACCATCGTCGATGCCGTCATCGGCATCGTGAAGGCCGATATCGGCATCCGCGACGGCCGCATCGTCGGCATCGGCAAGGCCGGCAATCCCGACATCATGCCTGACGTGCATCCGGACATGGTGGTCGGCCATACCACCGCGCCGATCGCCGGCGGCCCGTTCATCGTCACCGCCGGTGCGATCGAAAGCCACGCGCATCTGATCTCGCCCGAGCAGTCGGATCATGCGCTCGCCGGCGGCACCACCACGATGGTCGGCAACGGCTCGGGGCCGGTGTTCGATGTGGGCTCCGGCGCAGGCCCGAACTTCGGCCACTTCCTGAAGTCGATCGAGTTCTCGCCACTGAACTACGCCCTGTTCGGCCGCGGCGGCTCCGATCCGGCAGCCGTCGAGGAGGCGGTCGCCGCGGGCGGTATGTCGGTCAAGATCCACGAGGACTTTGGCGCGTCGCCCGACGTCATCGACAAGACGCTGATTGCGGCCGACCGCAACGACTTCGCGGTTCATCTCCACACCGACTCGATCAACGAATACGGCTTCTGCGAGGACACGATGGCAGCGGTCGATGGCCGCACCATCCACATGTACCACGTCGAGGGCGCCGGCGGCGGCCATGCGCCGGACCTGCTCAAGGTCGTGTCCTGGCCCAACGTCATTCCGTCCTCGACCAATCCGACCAATCCCTACACCTCCTATGGCATGGAGGAGGGCGTGCCGATGACGATGATCTGTCATCAGCTCAACTACAATTCGCCCGAGGATGTCATGTTTGGCGAGTCCAGGGTGCGCGCGCAGTCGATGGCGGCGGAGGACTTTCTCCACGACATGGGCGCGATCTCGATCTTCGGCACGGACACCCAGGGCATGGGCCGGCTCGCCGAGAACGTCGCCAAATGCTGGCAGCTCGCCAGCGTGATGAAGGACCGTATCGGCCGGCTGCCGGAGGAGACGACGGCGCGTGCCGACAATGAACGCATCAAGCGCTACGTCGCCAAGCTCACGATCAACCCAGCCATCGCGGTCGGCATCGACCATGTCGTCGGCTCGATCGAGGTCGGCAAGATGGCCGATCTCGTGCTGTGGCCGCGCGCCTCGTTCGGGCTCAAGCCCTACATGGTGATCAAGAACGGCTTTCCGGTCTGGGCCGCGATGGGCGACGGCAATGGCAGCCTCGGGCTGTCCGAGCCGATGATCCAGAAGCGGATGTGGGGCGCGCTCGGCGCAGCGCCGCAGCGGCTCGGCGTCAACTTCATGTCCAAGCTTGCGGTCGACGCCGGCGTCCGCGACAGGCTGGGGTTGGGACGCGAGACCGTGCAGATCAAGAATGTCCGCCGCCTGCGCAAGACCGATATGGTCCGCAACGCCGCGATGCCGCATGTCGAGGTCGATCCGCAGACTTTCGAGGTCCGCGCCGACGGCAAGCTGTTGATGTGTCCGCCGGCCACGACCGTGCCGCTCGCCAGGAGGTTCATGCTGCGATGAGCCGTCTCGCTCTCACGCGCACCGATGCTCCGATGACCGCCGCGCGCGTCGGCATCGGCGGCCCTGTCGGCTCCGGCAAGACCGCTCTGGTCGAGCAATTGATCCCCGCGCTGCAGGCGCGCGGCATCGACATCGCGGTCATCACCAACGATCTCGTCACCGCTGAAGACGCCGAGCGTGTGCGCCGCTCCGGCCTGATCGATCCCGAACGCGTGTCGGCGGTGGAGGCGGGCGCCTGTCCGCACACTGTGATCCGCGAGGACCCGACGCTGAACATCGAGGCCGCCGATGAGTTGGAGCGGCGCTTTCCCGGCGTCGAGCTGATCCTGCTGGAGAGCGGCGGCGACAATCTCGCCTCGACCTTCTCGCGCGACCTCACCGATTTCTGGATGTTCGTGATCGACGTCGCCGGCGGCGACGACATCCCGCGCAAGCGCGGCCCCGGCGTGATCCGCGCCGATCTGCTGGTCATCAACAAGGTCGATCTCGCGCCACATGTCGGCGTCGATCTCGTGCGCATGCAGCGTGAGGCCACGGAGGTGCGCGGCGGCCGTCCGGTGCTGCTGACCAACTGCCGGCGTGGCGAGGGGATCGACGCGATCGTCGATCTGCTGGAGCGCGAGGTGCTGTTCCGCTCGTGAGCGATCTTGGCCCAGAGAAGCCGCGGCTCGATCTGTCGTTCGTCCGCCGCGGCGGCCGCACCGTCATCGACCGCCGGCTGTTCGCTTGGCCGTTCGTGCTGACCCGCAGCTTCCACACCGACGCGGCGCGGCCGGACCAGCTCAGCGTGATCCTCCAGACCGGCAGCGGCGCCGTGCATGGCGAGGACCGGCTGACGCAGCGCTTCACGCTGGCGGAAGCGGCGGCAGTCTGCATCACCACGCAGGGCGCGACCGCGGTGCATCGGGCCGAGCCAGGCACGCGCGCCGTGGAACACGTGCTGCTGCGCGTCGCGGCGGGCGCGTCGCTCGACTACCGGCCGGAGCCCCGCATCCTGTTTCCCGACGCCGCACTGCGCCAAGTGCTCGAGCTCGACTGCGCCGGCGATGCGTCTGCACTCGTCACCGACGCGTTCACGATGCACGATCCGGACGGGCACGGCCGGCTGTTCCGCGAACTCGACTCCACGCTGGTCGTCCGGCGGCCGGGTGCGGAGCCCGTGCTGATCGACCACATTCATCTGCGCGAGCCGGATATCGCCCGCTTCAACGGGCACCGCGCCTTCGGCTCGGCCACGCTGCTGCTGCCGTCGCACGATCCCGGGGCGATCGGCCAGCTGCTGTCGCATGCGATCGCGCCGGTTGAGGGCCTCTACGCGGCCGCGAGCGTGCTGCCCGGGCGCGTCGGCATCGGCGTGCGGCTGGCCGGACGCGAGATGCGCGCGCTGCGCGCCGGCTTCGACGCCATCGCCGGGGTCTATCGCGAAATCGAGATCAACGCGCGAGCGACGTTGCGGAGCGGCCCCGTCGCCGGCGCCGCTTGAACCCGGCCTACGCCGTTTCCAGATCGAAATCCGCCCACACCGGCACGTGATCCGACGGCTTCTCCCAGGCGCGGACGTAGCTGTCGATGCCGACCTCGACCAGCCGGTCGCTGGCCTGCGGCGACAGCAGCAGATGGTCGATCCGGATCCCCATGTTCTTCTGCCAGGCGCCGGCCTGGTAGTCCCAGAACGTGTACTGTCCCGGCGCGTCGTTGACGGCGCGCAGCGCATCGGTCAGGCCGAGGCCGAGCAGCGACTGAAAGCTCTCGCGCGTTTCAGGCCGGAACAGCGCATCGTCGACCCAGGCTTCGGGATTGGAGACATCAGCGGCGGCCGGGATCACGTTGAAGTCGCCTGCGAGGATCAGCGGCTCCTCGGTCTTCAGCCGTTCACGCGCATAGTCACGAAGCCGCGACATCCATTTGAGCTTGTAGGGATATTTATCCGTGTTCGCGGGATTGCCATTGGGCAGATAGAGGCATGCGATGCGGACCACGCCGGTCTTCAAGCTGACCACGCCTTCCAGGAACCGCGCATGCACGTCCTCGGCATCGCCGTCGAGCCCGGACTTGGTCTCGTCGAACGGCAGCTTCGACAGCAGAGCGACGCCATTGAAGGTCTTCTGGCCGTGGGTGACGACGTTGTAGCCGAGCGCCTCGATCTCCAGCCTGGGGAAGGCATCGTCGGTGCACTTGATCTCCTGCAGGCAGACGATATCCGGCGAGCACTCCTTGAGCCAGGTCACGAGGTGCTCGATCCGTTGCCGGACGGAATTGACGTTCCAGGTGGCGATGCGCATCGGCGGGTTCCCAGCAGGCTCAAACGATCGGTCCCGGTTAGACCAAGCGGCAGGGCCCCGGGTCAAGGCGATTGGCCGGCAGACTCACAGGCCGGCGCAGCCGGGCCATGCAGAGGTGCCCCATGGCGGCCGGCCGCGTGTCCGCGTATTCATGCTTTCAACAGGGAGACCATCATGGATCATCGACGTCTCGGCCATTCCGGCCTGCGGGTGCCCGCGCTCAGCTTCGGCACCGCTACCTTCGGCGGCGGCAACGACTTCTTCAAGGCCTGGGGCGCGACCGACGCCGATGGCGCGAGCCGGCTGATCGACGTCTGCCTCGATCATGGCGTGTCGATGTTCGACAGCGCCGACGTCTATTCGAGCGGCCTCGCCGAGACCATTCTCGGCCAGGCCATCAAGGGCAAGCGCAACCGGCTCCTGATCTCGACCAAGGGCACGTTCCCGAAGGGCGACGGTCCCAACGATTATGGCTCGTCGCGCCAGCATTTGATCGAAGCGGTCGACGGCTCGCTCAAGCGGCTCGGCGTCGATCACATCGACCTCTATCAACTGCACGGCCAGGACTACAACACGCCGGTCGAGGAGACGCTTGCGACGCTCGGCCAGCTCGTGCGCGACGGCAAGATCCGCTACATCGGCGGCTCGAACTTCTCGGGCTGGCACCTGATGAAGTCGCTGTCGGCCGCTGACCGTTACGGTTATCCGCGTTACGTCGCGCACCAGGCCTATTACTCGCTGCTCAACCGCGATTATGAGTGGGAGCTGATGCCGCTCGGCATCGACCAGGGGGTCGGCGCCGTGATCTGGAGCCCGCTCGGCTGGGGCAAGCTGACCGGCAAGATCCGCCGCGGACAGCCGGCCAAGCCCGGCACGCGCGCCCACGACATCGCCGGTACGGGTCCGCATTTCGAGGAGGAGCGGCTGTATCGCGTCGTCGACGCGCTCGACGGCGTCGCCAAGGAGACCGGCAAGACCATTCCGCAGGTGGCGTTGAACTGGCTGCTGCAGCGCCCGACCGTGTCGACGATCATCGTCGGCGCCCGCGACGAGAACCAGCTGGTCGAGAACATCGGCGCGGTCGGCTGGAACCTGACGGCCGAGCAGGTGGCCACGCTCGATGCCGCGAGCGACATTCCGGCGGCCTATCCGGTCTGGCACCAGCGCGGCTTCCCGATGCTGAACGAGCGGCGCTGATCTCGCTCCGGCGGAACGGCTGTGGATCTTCAGCCGCTGGCCGCGCGCCTGCGGCGCTGATGCATTTGACGGCGGAGGCGGCTGGGCAGTAACATCCGGCTTCGATCGTCACGTGGCCGCGCTTCGGTCATTCTGGAGCCGCCACAACGGGGGGCGTCGACCCCGGACCGATCGGCGGTTGAGCCTCACGACTGTGCCGGACCCGCAGTCTTCAATGTGACGATGTTTGGCTCACTAAGTCGTCCCGGCGAACCGCATCGGGTTTTTGTTCCGGCTAACCGCATCGGGTTTTTGTTCAAGAGAGAACTCTCGCCCCTCACCCTGAGGAGCCCGCCGGAGGCGGGCGTCTCGAAGGGCGAGGCCCGCTAATCGGGCCTCATGGTTCGAGACGGCGCTACGCGCCTCCTCACCATGAGGGTGAGCAGCCGCAGCAGCGACTGGCGAATTGGTGCCGCGCCGCGCGATCAAATACTCCACCCCTCCGCCGGATACGCCAGCGCATCGCCCGGCAGGATCTCCGTTCCCAATCCGTTCCGAAACCGGCTCGCATAGAACGCCAGCGGCAGGCCGTCGCGGTGGCGGCACCAGCGGACCTCGCCGATGAACAGCGTGTGGTCGGCAATCTCGACCGAACTCACCACATCGCAGCCGAATTGCGCGATCGCCTGCGGCAGCAGGAAGAAGCCGTCACGCGCATCCAGCATCGGCGCGCCTTGCGCCAGCGGCGTCCCCGCAAAGTGCCGGCCGATCGCGACGTCATCGGCCGCGAGCACGTTCACCGCGTAGCGCCGTGTCTCGCTCACCGCCTGCCACGTGCGGCCGCGCTTCAGCGAGACCAGCACCGTCGGCGGCTGCATCGACACCGTGGTGAAGCTGTTGGCGGTCATGCCGACGGCCGCTCCGCCGGCATCGCTGCTGGTGACGACCGTCACGCCGGTTGAGAACCGCGAGGCGGCTGCGCGAAAACTCGCGGGATCGGCATGATGGCTCATGATCTCCTCAGCTTCCTCCGCCTCAGGCCGCCAGCGGCGTCCGCTCGTCGATCCAGGCATGGATTCGCCGGTCGCTGGCGAGCCGGTCCCACTGCCGTTCCGGATAGTTGAAATTGTCGGTGAACTCGTCGCATAGCGCGCGGTTCTGCGCCATCGTGAAGATCAGCCGGCCCATCGCCTCCGACGGCGGCTGCAGCATCAGGTTGGTCCAGCGCGCCGCCGCGATCACGCGGTTCTCTCGCGCGCGATCCACCGTCTCGACAAAGCGGTCGTCGAACGCCACGGCCTCGACGATCGCCTTGCCGAGCTCGAACGCGGCATAGGAGGCCATGTTGGCGCCCTGGCCCATCATCGGATCGACCACCGAATGCACGTCGCCGAGTGCGATGGCGATCTTGCCGTCGTCGAAGCTGACCGAGGAGCGCCGCACCGTCGGCACGACCGCGCCCTGCAGCAGGTCCAGCGGCTGCAGGTCGAAGCGGTGCGTATCGATCTTGTTGTAGGTGTGCGGATGATGTTTCTCGAGCTTGTCGAGCATGGTCTGGCGGAAGCCCGCCGGGTCCGCGTCGTAGTTGAGCGAGACGAGATCGGCCATGTCGCCGCCCGGGATGTTCTCCATCAGCAGCGCCGTCTTCATGCCGCCGAAGGTGAGCGTCGGGATCACGATCATCTCGCCATGCCCGGGCGACACCGACAGCGTCACGCCGCGCGGATCGTCGCCGCCAGGGCTGCCGTGATCGACGCCGTCATACAGCCCGACACAGAGCAGGCGCTGCGGCTGGCTGTAGGGCGACAGCTCCGGCCGGTGGTTGAACATCCGCCCCAGCGCGCCCTTGCCGGTCGACACCACCAGCAGATCGAACCGCGCCACCAGCGCCGGGATGTCGTCGTCCTGGATGCTGGCGTATTCGATGGTCCCGCCGCGATCCTCAAAGTCCTTCATCAGCGCCGGCAGATAGATCCGGTAGTCGACCGCGCGGCTCGGCTGCTTGAACGCGCCGCGGAAGAGCAGGGGACTGCCAGGGAAATTGAAGAAGTGATCATGGTGGTGATAGACGAATTCGGGATCGTCCCAATGGTTGACGCCGAGCTCGTTCTCGCGCGCCACCGTGATGCCGTGGTGCGCCACGGTATTCATCAGCCGCGTTGCAGCATACTGCTCGGGCTCGCGGTCGGTCAGGACGGTGGCCTGGATGCCGTGCTTCTGCAGATAGAGCGCGAGATGCAGTCCGCCGATGCCGGCGCCGACGATGCCAATCGACTTGTCCATGGGTCTCCCTCCCTCGTGATTTTTTTGAGAGGCTAGACCAGTCCTCCCGATCACGTATACGGAATGGCAAGAATAAAACTCATTCCGGGGAGGAATGGATGGACCGGATCGACGCGTTGCAGACCTTCATCCGGGTCATGGAGGCCGGCAGCTTCACCCAGGCGGCGGCCGATCTCGGCCTGGGCCAGCCGGCGATCACCAAGCGCATCGCGCTCCTGGAGGAACAGTTCGGCTGCCGGCTGTTCGTCCGCACCACGCGCAAGCTGCGTCCCACGCCCGATGCCGACCGGGTGCTCAAGCTCGCCAAGGACATCGTGACCTTGTTCGAGAGCGCCGGCGTGCCGTCGCCGCGCCGCGTCGGCGCGCCCTCAGGCACGTTGCGGATGACGGTGCCGACCTCGTTCGGCCGCTTCTTCTTCGCCGACATTTTTGCGGAGTATGGCCGCCGCTATCCCGAGGTGCGGCTCGACATCCGCTTCACCGAGCAGTTCGTCGACCTCGTCGAGACCGGCACCGAGCTCGCCATCCGCATCGGCGTGCTCTCGTCGAGCTCGCTGGTCGCGCGCCGCGTCGGTACCGTGAAGCGGCTGCTGGTCGCATCGCCGGCGCTGCTGACCAGGCACCGTGCGCCGCGCCTGCCCAACGATCTGCGCCAGCTGCCCTGCGTGACCTATTCGCGGCTGTCGCCGAAGAACGAATGGAGCTTCGAATCCGAGACCGGCCGCCACGTCGTCGGCATCACGCCGTCGCTGACCTGTGACGACGCCGACATCATGACGCTGGCCGCGCTGGAGGGGCTGGGCGCCGCCGTGCTGCCGGACTGGTGCGCGGTGGCTCATATCGCATCCCGCAAGCTCGTCCACCTGCTGCCCGACTACGACGTCCCCTCGCTGCCGCTCCACGTCGTCTATCCCGACCCGCAATGGATGTCCCACCGCGCCCGCCTGTTCCGCGACCTCATCATCGAGCGCGCTGATGTGTTTGCGATCGGTGCGCCGCAGTGATGATCCGTAGCAACAAGGAGAAGACGCGCAGCACTATCGGTGTGCATGACTGCGCCCTCGCCCCTTGTGGGAGAGGGCATGTACGGCCTATCGGCGCACTCGGTTGGGTGAGGGGGCCCTTTCGACAGACGTTGCTCGTGGAGAGAACCCCTCACCCAACCGAGTTCGAGGCGCTGTCCTACATGCCCTCTCCCACAAGGGGCGAGGGCGCTGTATTGGGCAGCGCGCGACCCTGGATTGCTTCCGCCGTCGCTCTGCGGGCTAAGGCGGACACGTCGCTTCGCTCGCAATGACGAGGATGGTACAGTCTGCCACAAGTGAATGTTCGCTGAGACAGGACTGCGAGGGAACGACCGATGAGGCTGGCTGTGATTTCCGATGTGCATGGCAATCTGCCGGCACTGGAGGCGGTGCTCGACGACATCAAGGCGCGCGGCGTCGATGCGACTGTGAATCTCGGCGACTGCGTGACCAGCCCGTTGTGGCCGTTGGAAACCCTCGAGCTGCTGCAATCCCTGGCGCTGCCCACGGTGCGCGGCAATCATGACCGGTGGATCGAGGAGTTTCCGGAGGAGAAGCTTTCGCCGGCCGGCCGGTTTGCGCGCGCTGCGCTGAGCGCCGAGCAGCGCCGCGCGTTGCATGCGCTGCCGCCGCGGATTGCGCTGGAGCAGGGCATCCTCGCCGTTCACGGCACGCCGAACGACGACTGCGCGATGTTGCTGGAAGAGATGACGGACGACGGCCGCTATGTCCCGGCGCGCCGCGACGTGCTGGCTTCGCGTCTCGTTGATCTCGGCGGCGCGACGCTCGTGCTGTGCGGTCACAGCCATCGGCAGGCGGTGGTGCAGGTGCCGCGCGGTCCCATGGTGGTCAATCCCGGCAGCGTCGGCTGTCCGGTGTTCGCCGACATTCCGATCGCGGCTCAGCTCGAACATCGCTCGCCGCACGCCCGTTACGCTGTGCTGACCGAGCGGCGTGGACACTGGCAGGCCGAGCTGCTGGCGCTGACCTATGACTGGGACCACGCCGCCGCGCGCGCCGTCGAGACCGGCTTTCCGCACTGGGCGGGCGCCTACGCCTCCGGCGCCGTGATCTGACACGCGCACGCGAGCCAAGGAGAGCCAAGGAGAGCGAAGGCGCTCGACCGCATGTCCCGATGGCCGTCGGGCAAATCGGTCTGCACCATCGCGCTTGTTTGTTCGCGCGGGGGCGCGCCGGCGGCATCGCAACCGCCTGCGCGCAAAACGGATTTCACGAGCCGCATCAAGCTGATTTGGCCTGTCCAGTCCTGAAACGAGAAATTTCGTTGTTTCGAAATTTCGGAAATCATGTTTCTATGAGCTGTCCCGTCCCGGCACGAGGGGCGTATCGCGATCGTCACGACACGCGGGGTGGGATGCGATGGGCGTCGTGAGCCGCAGCATGGCCTCGTGCCGTGCGGACGAACGGCTCCGGCGCACGCCGAAATCGTAGGGTCCTGACCTCCCGATGCTGAGGTCAAGCCGGTGGTGACGATGATCCGCTGGTGACGGGGGCAAGACAGCCGGTCCCCGGGGAGAGGACGTATAAGGCGTAACGCCATCGCGCAGGGAATGCCGGTTGACCGGCTGGACCTGTGGTGACTGCCGCCTGCTACTTTTTCTGCAGGCGGGCCATGGGTTGCGGCCAGCACCCGGCATTCCCTGCGCCCTCGACCTCAACGAGGGTGAAACTGATCATCATGACTCGGGCAGAAGATGCCGCGAGAACGCCTGATCGTACCCATCCGACCCTGCCGGCCAACGGCCCGACGCGCGATGCGTGCGGCCAGGGAAGAGCGATCCGTAATTCTACGGGCGGGGCAATTAACGCGGCTGAAGCAGCCGATCAGGCATGGCTGGGGATCATCAGGAAGGTTCGACGCCCACATGATCTGGTCTGGGGATCCCTCGCGCGCGAAGCAAGCGGACGGCCAAAGCCCGCTCAGTGCCTTCTTCCTTTGGATCAGCGGTTTCGGGGCGATCGAGACGCTCGACGACGAAGCGCTGATGGAGCGTGATCGCCGGCGCATTCGGGCCCGGCAGGTCGATGCCGTGGCGCGCCTCGTGCCTGTGACGATCGGCATCAATTTCGCGAACGCGGCGATCGTCCTCGGCGTCTTCTGGAACATCGTCTCGAACGCTTTCCTCGTCGCCTGGGGCGCGGCCATCGCCATTGCCGGCGGCCTGGCGCTGCGGGGCTGGTGGCGCGCGCGCAAGGCGCGGCCGCAGGAGGCTTCGGAGCGCGCCATCAACCGCATGACGCTGCAGGCGTTCTTCCTATCTGTCGTGTGGGGTTCGTTGCCGCTCATCGTGATGCCTCAGGTCGAGCCGCATCTGCAGATCATCGTCGGCTCGCTGATGACGGGCATGATCTCCGGCGGCGCGTTTGCGATGTCGAGCGTGCCGCGGGCGGGTCTGGCCTACACCTGGAGCCTGATGCTGTGCTCGGTCGCGTCGCTGTTCCTGTGCGGCGGGGCGACCTATCTCGTGCTCGTCGTCTTCCTGCTGCTCTACACGTCGTTTATGGTGCGGCACCTGGTGTCGCACGGCAACGTGTTCCTGGAGAACCTGAAGGCGCAGATCCGGCATGAGCGGCAGAACGAGACGATCTCGCTGCTCCTGAAGGAATTCCAGGAGAACGCCTCGAGCTGGCTGTGGCAGACCGATGCCGAGGGCCGGCTGATCGACGCGCCGCAGCGCTTTGCCGACGTCGCGCAACTGCCGCTCGATCAGCTCAAGGGTGAACGGCTGATCGACACGCTGAAATATCTTTGTCCGACCGACACGGCGACCCTGAAGACGCTCGCCGACCGGATGGCGCAGCGGCTGTCGATCCCGGAGAGCCTGATCCATGTCGTGGTCGCTGGCGGCGAACGCCGCCGTTGGGCGATCACCGCACGTCCCGCGCGCGACTATGACGGCAAGTTCGCGGGGTATCGCGGCTTCGGCCGCGACGTCACAGAGCGCTGGCGCGCCGAGCAGGCGGAGGCCGAGAGCAGGGCCAAGTCGGATTTCCTGGCGATGATGAGCCACGAGATCCGCACGCCCATGAACGGCGTGCTCGGCCTCGCCTCGACCTTGCTGGAGACCAAGCTCGACGAGGATCAGCGTCACGCCGTGATGACGATCCGCGAATCCGGCGACAATCTGCAACGCATCCTCAACGACATTCTCGATCTATCGAAGCTCAACGCCGGCAAGCTCGAATTCGAGACGGTCGACTTCTCGCCGGCGGCGCTGGTCGAGGCGGTCACCTCGATCATCGGCGTCAACGCCAAATCGAAGAGCCTGCTGGTCAATGCCGACATCGATCCGCAATTGCCGCCGTCACTCAAGGGCGATGTCGCGCGCATCCGCCAGGTGCTGATCAACCTCGCGTCCAACGCGGTGAAGTTCACCGAGCAGGGCGGCGTCACCATCGCGGTGGCCTGCCGCACGCGCGACGATCACAAGGCCACGATCGAGTGGCGCGTCTCCGACACCGGCATCGGCATTCCCGCCGATCGCGTCGGCAGGCTGTTCAGCGAATTCGCGCAGGCCGACGCCTCGATCAACCGCCGGTTCGGCGGCACCGGGCTCGGGCTTGCGATCTCCCGGCGCATCATCGAGCAGATGGGCGGATCGATCGCGGTGTCCTCGGTGCAGGGCGAGGGCTCGACCTTCCGCTTCAGCCTGACCTTGCCGTGGAGCGACAAGCAGATCTCCGATCAGCGCGGCGACCGCGTCGGTGCCGGCGATCTGAAGACGCGCATCGAGGCGCTCGGCCGTCCGCTGCGCGTGCTGATCGCGGAGGACGATGCCACCAACCGCATGGTCGTGTCGAAGATGCTGCAGGAGTTCGCGGTCGACAAATGCATCGTGCCGGATGGCCTGCAGGCGGTGAACGCCGCCTCCGAGCAGGCGTTCGACCTGGTGCTGATGGACGTGCGCATGCCCGAGATGGACGGCATCACGGCGACGCGCACCATTCGCGCCAAGGGCGGCCGGCTGGCCGAGCTGCCGATCATCGCGCTGACGGCCAATGCCTTCCCGGATGACATCAAGCAATGCCGCGAGGCGGGCATGAGTGACTTCCTGGCGAAGCCGCTGCGAAAGCCCGCGATGGTGGCGGCCATGCTGAAGGCGTTGGGAACGGCTACCCCAAGCGTGGACGCGCCCGCGCTCGCGCCGTCGGAAGATCCGGCCGTGACCGCGGAGGCCTAGAGGCGGGCCGGGGAGGGATCAGACCGAGAAGCTGGTGCCGCAGCCGCAGGAGGCGGTGGCGTTGGGATTGTTGATCCGGAACGAGGCGCCCATCAGGTCGTCGACGAAGTCGACCTCCGAGCCGGCCAGGAACGGCACCGAGGCCGGATCGACCAGCACCACGGCGCGGTCGCGTTCGATGACGAGGTCGTCATCGGCCTTGGCGCGGTCGATGTCGAACTTGTACTGGAAGCCCGAGCAGCCGCCGCCCTCGACCGAGATGCGCAGCATCGCGCCAGCCGTCTCCTTGCCGAGAATCTCGCCGATGCGGCGGGCGGCACGTTCGCTGATGGTGACGGGGGTGGCATCAGTCATGGCATCAGTCATGGCGAAGGGTCTCCGGAAGGCGCGTCATGCCCACTTCATTTGGCATCGGGCACTCCCCATAGTTAAGTGGGCTCCGGCCTGGAATCAAACCTCAAAAGGAACAATCGCCCGTGTCGGTCGGAATGGCTGCTTCCCGCGCTCCCTATTCCTGCGACCCCGATCGCAGCCGGGGCCGGTTGTTCGCCGAGCCGCCCTCGCGCACCCGGAGCGCCTTTCGCAGGGATTGCGACCGGGTGATCCATTCCACCGCCTTTCGCAGGCTGAAGCACAAGACCCAGGTGTTCGTCTTCCACGAAGGCGACCATTACCGCACCCGTCTGACCCACTCTCTGGAGGTTGCCCAGATCGCCCGCGCGCTGGCGCGCCAGCTCGGGCTCGACGAGGACCTGACGGAGACGCTGGCCTTGGCGCATGATCTCGGCCATCCGCCGTTCGGCCATGCCGGCGAACGGGCGCTGAACCGCTGCATGGCCGACCATGGTGGCTTCGACCACAATGCCCAGACCTTGCGCATCGTGACGTCGTTCGAGCAGCGCTACCCGGATTTCGACGGCCTAAATCTGACCTGGGAGTCGCTTGAAGGCATCGTCAAGCACAACGGGCCGTTGCAGGGGCAGATCCCGGCGGGAATCGTCGAGTTCAATGCCCGGTTCGACCTGGAGCTGTGGAGCTACGCTTCGCTCGAGGCCCAGGTTGCGGCGCTGTCCGACGACATCGCCTATGATGCGCATGACATCGACGATGGTTTGCGCGCGGGCCTGTTCACGCTCGACGACCTCGATGAGGTCCCGCTGCTCGCGGCGATGATCGCCGAGATCGACCGGCACTATCCCGGTCTGGACGATATCCGGCGGGGGGCCGAGCTGGTCCGCGAGCTGATCTCCTATCTGATCGGCGCCGTGGCCGCCGAGGCGCAGCGGCGAATCGAGCGGGCGCAGCCGGTCTCGCCCCATGACGTCCGCCGCCATGCCGGCGCGCTGGTGGCCTTTCCGCCCGACGTGGCCGAGCACGAGGCGACGGTCAAGGCGTTCCTCTGGAAGCGGATGTATCGGCATGAGCGGGTGATGCGCGTGATGCGTGATGCCGAGCGTATCGTGGCCGACCTGTTCGGCCGCTACCAGGACGATGCCGGATCACTGCCAGCCGGCTGGCTGGATGGCTGCGAGGGCGACGGCGATCGCGCGCGCCGGATCGGCCACTTTATCGCCGGAATGACGGACCGTTTTGCCTTAACCGAACACCACCGGCTTTTTGACTCGACTCCGGATTTGCGTTAGGCGGCGGCATGGTCGAACAAGCGTCTACACCCTATCTTTTTGCCGACATGCTGGCCCGCGTGCACGCCATCTGCGCCGCGCTCGCCACGGATGGCGGCTGGCCGGAAGGCATCGATTTTTCGCGCGTGGTCGTCGAGCCGCCGCGCGACCCGAGCCATGGCGACATGGCCACCAACGCCGCGATGGTGCTCGCCAAGGAGGCAAAGGCCAAGCCGCGTGATCTCGCTGAAAAGATCGCCGAACGGCTACGCGCCGATGAGTTCGTCGCCAAGGTCGACGTCGCCGGTCCGGGCTTCATCAACCTCACTTTGCAGCCGGGGGTGTGGGCGAGGGCGCTCGCGACCATCCTGCGCGAAGGCGCCACCTACGGCCGTGTCGCGCCGGTGCCAGGTGCGCCGAAGGTGAACGTCGAATATGTCTCCGCCAATCCAACTGGCCCGATGCATGTCGGCCACTGCCGCGGCGCCGTGTTCGGCGATGCGCTGTGCAGCCTGCTGCAGTTCGCCGGCCGTGACGTCACCCGCGAGTACTACATCAACGATGCCGGCGCGCAGGTCGACGTGCTCGCGCGCTCTGCGTTCCTCCGTTATCGCGAGGCGCTCGGCGAGGACATTGGCGCGATTCCGGACGGGCTCTATCCTGGCGACTACCTGAAGCCCGTCGGGCAGGCGCTCGTCGCGGAGCATGGCGACAAGCTGAAGGCAATGTCGGAAGCCGAATGGCTGCCGGTCGTGCGCGACAAGGCGATCGCGATGATGATGGACGAGATCAAGGATGATCTCGCCGCGCTCAACATCCGTCACGACGTGTTCTTCTCGGAGCGCTCGCTAATCACCCGCGGCAACAACAAGGTTGCCGAGACCATCGATTTCCTGCGCGAGCGCGGCGATGTCTATGAAGGCCGTCTGCCGCCGCCGAAGGGCGCTCCGGTCGAGGATTGGGAGGATCGCGAGCAGCTCCTGTTCCGCGCCACCGCGTTCGGTGATGACGTGGACCGGCCGCTGATCAAGTCGGACGGCAGCTACACCTATTTCGCCTCCGACATCGCCAATCATCGTCACAAGTTCGAGCGCGGCTTCGCCGATCTCATCGACGTGTTCGGCGCCGATCATGGCGGCTACATCAAGCGCATGCAGGCCGCGGTGAAGGCGGTGACCGCGGCGCAGGCAACCCTCGACGTCAAGGTCGTGCAGCTGGTCAAGCTGTTGCGCAATGGCGAGCCGGTGAAGATGTCGAAGCGCTCCGGCGACTTCGTCACCTTGCGGGAAGTTGTTGATGAAGTGGGGCGCGATGCGGTCCGTTTCATGATGCTTTATCGCAAGAACGACGCCGTGCTCGATTTCGACCTCGCCAAGGTGATCGAGCAGTCGCGCGACAACCCGGTGTTCTACGTCCAGTACGGCCACGCTCGGGGCTACTCGGTTTTCCGCAATGCCCGGGAGATGTTCCCGGACCTGCCGGAAGAGGAGGGAGCTCGAATCGCGTTCCTGAGCAGCGCGAACCTCGAAAAACTGTCGGATCCGACCGAACACGGCCTCTTGAAACAGCTCGCGCTGTACCCACGTACGGTCGAGAGCGCGGCGCTGGCGCATGAGCCGCACCGGGTCGCCTTCTACCTCTATGAACTTGCAAGCGAATTTCACGCCCACTGGACGCGGGGGCGGGATTTGCCCTATTTACGCTTCATTATCGATGATGATGCAGAATTGACCAAGGCACGTTTGGCCATGGTTCAGGGCGTCGTCTCGGTTCTGGCGTCGGGACTTGCGATCTTGGGCGTTAATGCTCCTGATGCAATGCGCTGATTGGGGGAAACACACGACTTCAGTTGGGGGCCTCAATCTGGCAGGGTCCGCCTTAGGACGCATGTGCGGCTCACCCGCAGGGACGCTTCAAAACGATGGCTGATCGTTACCAGGACAGACCCTTTCCCGCCGATGGTTTCGGTCGCGGTGGAAACCAGCAGGCCGATGCCGATCCGCTCGCCGAACTCGCGCGCCTGATCGGGCAGAACGATCCTTTCGCGGCCCCGGGCCGTGCGACCCCGCAAGCTCAACAGCGTCCGATGGCGCGCCCCGCCGCACCGGCTCCGGAGCAGCCCGCCGCCGGCATGCCGCCGGCCGGCGCCCCTGCCTGGATGCAGCGTGCCCAGCCGCAGGCCGCGGCCAATCCGTTTGCCGACATGGGACGTGAGCCGCAGCAGCCTGCGCCGTCCTTCCCGGCCGGCTATCAGGATCCGCGCGCTCAGCCGAGTTTCCCGGAGCAGGACTTTGCTCCGGCGCAGCCCCGTCCTCAGCCGGGTTTCCCGAACGCCGAATTTGCCGATCAGCTCTCCAAGCTCGACTACAGCGTCGGCGAGTCGCGCCATGGCTTTGCCGAGAACGACCGCGACTTCGATCGCGGCAATGGTTTCGACGACAACGAGCCCGACTCGTCGCGCTACGACGATGCGCTGTTCGGCCAGATGGGCGGTCAGCAGGGATTCCAGGGCGACAACGACTTCCAGGACAGCCAGTACGGCTATCAGGACGGCTACGACGAGGGCGAGGAAGAGGAGCGGCCGCGGCGACGTGGCGGCATGAGCACGGTGCTTGCCGTGCTGACTCTCGCCGTTGTCGGGACCGGCGGCGCCTACGGCTACAAGACCTACATTTCATCCGGGCGGACCGGCGAACCGCCGATCATTCGCGCCGACAACAGCCCGACCAAGATCATGGCGCAGCAGGATACGACACCGAAGGTGCCGGATCGCCTGCTCGGCAATGACGGTGGCGAAAAGCTGGTGTCCCGCGAGGAGGCGCCGATGGATCTCAACACCCGTGGCGGCGGCAATCCGCGCGTGGTGTTTCCGCAGATGAGCCAGAACGGGGCTCCGCCGCCGGTGAGCGCCGGCGCCGCGCCGCTGTCGCAGATGGCCAATGCCAACGGCACCTTGCCGAACAGCGATCCTCGTCCGATCAAGACGCTGTCGGTGACTGGCGGCAACCAGCCTCCGGCCGATGCAGGCGGTGCGCCAATGCCGGCCGCGCCGGCGGCCAAGCAGGCAGCCAAGGCGAAGAAGTCTCCGGCCAACGCCAATGCCTCGGCGACGGAGAGCCCGATGCCGCTGACGCCGCAGCCGGCGGCGCCAGCTACGGCGCCCGCCCGGATCGCGGCGGCCGTGCCGGTGACCGAGCAGACCCAGACCGAGCGCACCGGCGGCTACCTGGTGTCGATCTCGTCGCAGGCCAGCGAGGCCGAGGCGACCACGTCGTACAAGGCCGTGCAGGACAAGTACCCGGCGGTGCTCGGCAAGTACGAGCCGATCATCAAGCGGATGGATCTGGGTGACAAGGGTGGTGTCAAGTACCGCGCGGCTGTCGGCCCCTTCGCGACGAAGGAAGAGGCCAACAAGATGTGCGGATCGTTGAAAACTGCCGGTGGACAGTGTTTCCCGTTTAGCAACAATTAAGGCTTGCTTGACCGCCCCCGAAGCGGGGTCTATGCGGCCCGCATGACCATGCGGGCTTTCATTACCGGCGTCGCCGGGCTGGACCTCACCGACGCCGAGCGCGCGTTCATCCGCGATGCGAAGCCCTGGGGCTTCATCCTGTTCAAACGCAATGTCCAGTCACCATCCCAAGTGACTGCATTGGTTCAGGAATTACGGAATTGCGCCGGCCGCGCCGACGCCCCCGTCCTGATCGACCAGGAGGGCGGGCGGGTGCAGCGGCTCGGTCCGCCGCACTGGCCGGCCTATCCCGCCGGCATCGTGTTCGACCGCCTCTACGACCTTGATTCGGCCCTCGGCCTCCGCGCCGCCTGGCTCAGCGCCCGCCTGATCGCCGACGATCTGATTCAGCTCGGAATCACCGTCGACTGCCTGCCGCTCGCCGATGTCCCCATCGCCGGCGCCGACGCCGTGATCGGGGACCGTGCCTATGGCACAACGCCGGCCAAGGTGGCGGCGATCGCTCGCGCCGTGACGAAGGGGCTGGAAGAGGGCGGTGTGCTGCCGGTGCTCAAGCACATCCCGGGGCACGGCCGCGCCACCGCCGACAGCCACCACCTGCTGCCGACGGTCGACACGCCGGAGGCGGATCTCGACGCGACCGATTTCGCCGCCTTCCGGCCGCTCGCCGACCTGCCGATGGCTATGACTGCACATGTTGTGTTTAGCGCGATCGACGCCGCCCATCCGGCCACGACTTCTGCGACAATGATCCAGCGGGTGATTCGCGAACGGATCGGGTTCCAGGGTTTGTTGATGAGTGATGACGTTTCCATGAACGCCTTGGCCGGATCGATCGCCGAGCGCACCCGCGCGATCGTCGCCGCCGGCTGCGACATGGTTCTGCATTGCAACGGCAAGCTCGACGAGATGCAGGCCGTCGCGGCCGAGACGCCGGAGCTTGCAGGCGAGGCTCTGACCCGTGCCGATCGCGCGCTGGCGGCGCGCAAAGCACCCACGGGCTTCGATCGGATCGCCGCGCGCGCCGAGCTCGATGCCCTGATCAACCGGCTGGGACCCGCGAGCGCATGACCGCTGAAATTCTGTCGTTTGAAACCGGCCGTCCCACGACGGAGCTGGCCGAGGCCGAACCGGCGTTGGTCGTCGACGTCGAGGGCTATGAGGGCCCGCTCGACCTGCTGCTGGCCCTGGCGCGGCAGCAGAAGGTCGACCTCGCCAAGATCTCGATCCTGGCGCTGGCCGATCAGTACCTCCAATTCATCGAGGCCGCCCGAAAGATCCGGCTGGAGCTCGCTGCGGACTATCTGGTGATGGCAGCGTGGCTCGCCTTCCTGAAGTCGCGCCTGCTGCTGCCCGAGCCGCCGGCGCAGGAGGGCCCGAGCGCCGAGGAGATGGCGACCGCGCTGGCCAACCGGTTGCGCCGGCTGGAGGCGATCCGCGAGGCCGCCAACCGCCTGATGAACCGGCCGCAGTTCCAGCGCGACGTGTTCCCACGCGGCAATCCGGAGGCGATCGCCGAGGTGCGTAAGCCGAAGTTCACGGCAACGCTGTTCGACCTGCTGTCGGCCTACGCCATCCAGCGTCAGGCGCGGGTGGTGACCTCGGTGCACATGGCCAAGCGCAATGTCTGGTCGCTCGCCGAGGCGCGCGCCACGCTGGAGCGGCTGGTCGGCATGACCGAGGTCTCGGACGATTGGGGATGTCTCGATGACTACCTGCTGACCTACGTCCCCGAGCCGACGCAGAAGGCCACCGTCTTCGCCTCGAGTTTTGCCGCCGTGCTGGAACTGGTCCGCGAAGGCAAGCTCGAACTGAACCAGAAGCAGGCGTTCGCGCCGCTGTATTTTCGTAAGCGTCCACCGAACCAGCCTGGCGCCATGGCTGCGCCGGACTTGACGGTTGAGTAACGAAGAAGGAGACCCTGCCATGGCTAGCTTGGCGGAACTGCGCATGGAAGAGCCCGACGAGATCGCGACGAGCGAACCCGAGGTGCGCCCCGAAGCGTTGCGCATCCTCGAGGCGCTGCTGTTTGCCTCGGCCGAGCCGTTGGAGCAGGCCACGCTTGCCAAGCGTATGCCTGAAGGTGTCGACATCAAGGCCGCGCTGGCGCAACTGCAGGCGGATTACGCCAATCGCGGCGTGAATCTCGTTCGCGTCGCCAGCAAATGGACCTTCCGCACCGCAGGCGATCTCGCTTGGCTGATGACGCGCGAGAGCACCGAGACCCGCAAGCTTTCGCGCGCCGCCATCGAGGTGCTCGCGATCGTGGCCTATCATCAGCCGGTGACGCGCGCCGAGATCGAAGAGATTCGCGGCGTGGTGACGTCCAAGGGCACGCTCGACGTTCTGCTGGAGACCGGCTGGATCAAGCCGCGCGGACGTCGCAAGACGCCGGGCCGGCCGCTGACCTTCGGCACCACCGACGCATTTCTCACCCAGTTCACCCTGGAGACGCTGGGCGATCTGCCTGGCCTCGAAGAGCTGAAGGGCACCGGCCTGCTGGATTCGCGGCTGCCCACCGGCTTTACCGTGCCGACGCCGTCGGACGATCCGACGCTGCGCGAGGATGAGGAGCCGTTGGATCCGGGCGATCTCGATCTGGCGCTGGCGCCGGCAGTCGAGGCCGAGCCTGGCGAAGCGGAAGCCTCCGAGGCGGAGGCATCCGAGGCCGAGACGGCCACGGCCGAAACCGGCCTTGTCGAAACCGGTGCGGTCGAAACGCTCGCCGAGACCGCAGAGCTGGGAGCCGCGGAAGCTGAGGCTGACGTTGTCGATGACGAGACGTCGTCGCAGCTCGCCGTCGGCGATCTGACGATCTCGACGACCGAGCCGGACGCCGCAACCGACGAAGCTGACCTCGAGGTCGAGGAGCTCGAGGACGAGGAACTCGACGTCGAGGAGGTCGAGGAGCAGGAGCTCGCGGGCGAGTCGGAAGAGGAGACCGTCGCGGAGCTGGCCGATGTTGCGGCTGAGGATGAGGCGGTGGCTGACGCCGATGATGCTGCCGAATCCGACGCGGCCGAGTCTGACGAGTCCGACCGCGATACCGACGAGGACGGCTCCGAGCACCGGGAAGGGTGACGGCCTGCGCGGCTGTTAACACTCGCGTTATTACGTAGCTCCGCCCGCGATTTGGCGGAGCCGAAGTGCTTGTTTTTGCGAGCGCCGACGCCTACCTTCCGCCCAGATCGGGCGGCCCGCGCCCCGTTTTTGGCTCCGCCGAGATGTGTTCGTATTGCCGTTTCGCAATCGAATGCTAGAAGCGAAGTGTCGCGGGCAAGTCCATGGATTTGGCGCGGTTTCGGCGGTAGCGTCGACGGGCAGTCGGGTGAAGGCTGCGCCGGTGTTTGGAGGGTTGCAGGATGGGTTCGCTTAGCATTTGGCACTGGATCGTGGTGATCGCGGTCGTCCTGCTCCTGTTCGGGCGCGGCAAGATCTCCGATCTCATGGGCGACGTCGCGCAGGGCATCAAGGCCTTCAAGAAGGGCATGCAGGACGACGACAAGGCGCCGGAGAAGACCGAGCCGGTCAAGTCGATCGACCATGGCGCGACGCCTTCGGCCACCCGCACGGATGTCGGCAGCAAGGCCGTTTGATCTGCTGTTGATGAGGCGCGGGCGGCGCGCGCTCCGCACGAACGGGGCCTGCTCCGGCAGGACCGGGCAGGGCGGGATCAGGGGCGTCGTCGCGTAGGCGGATTGTTTCATGTTCGATATCGGCTGGAGTGAATTGCTCGTCATTGGGGTCGTCGCGCTGATTGCGATCGGTCCCAAGGAGCTTCCCGGCGTTTTGCGCATGGTCGGGCAGTGGATGGGCAAGGCCCGCCGGATGGCGTCGGAGTTCCAGGGCCAGTTCCAGGAAGCCATGCGCGAGGCCGAGATGGCCGACCTCAAGAAGAGCTTCGACGAGGTCAAGGAAGCGGCGAGCGGGTTTTCCCCCAGCGGCATGATGTCGTCACTGCAGCGCGACGTCGACAAGGCGTTGGACATCGAGGGCGTGGACAAGCCCGCGGAGCCGGCTGCAATCCCGTCGGAGCCGGTTGCCGCGGCCGAGACGCCGGTCACCCCGACCACACCCGAGCCTCCGCGCCCCGAGACCTTCGTCGAGGCGGAAGCGCATCAGGCGGCGAATGAGCCGCTGGCGATCGTGCGCGAGATCAAGGCCGAGCCGCTGTCCGAATTGTCGGCCGAGGCCGAACGTCTGAAGGACGCCAAAGCGTCATGACCGTCGAAGACATCGAGGCCAGCAAGGCCCCCTTGATGGACCACCTGATCGAGCTGCGCTCGCGGCTGATCAAGGCGCTGCTCGGCTTCGGCGTCGCCTTCATCTTCTGCTTCTTCTTCGCCAAGCAGATCTACAACATCCTGGTGCTGCCGTTCGTGTGGGTCGCAGGCGCGGAGAACAGCAAGTTCATCTACACGCAGCTGCTCGAATACTTCATCACGCAGCTCAAGCTCGCGATGTTCGGCGCCGGCTTCATCTCGTTTCCGATCGTGGCGACCCAGATCTATAAGTTCGTCGCGCCGGGCCTGTATAGGCACGAGCGCAATGCATTCCTGCCCTATCTGATCGCGACCCCCGTCTTCTTCGTCCTCGGCGCCATGCTGGTCTATTTTGCGGTGTGGCCGATGATCGTGCGCTTCTCGCTCGGGATGCAGCAGCTCGGCGGCCCCGAGACGGCGCAGATCGCGCTGATGCCCAAGGTCGGCGAGTATCTGTCGCTGATGATGTCGCTGATCTTCGCCTTCGGCATCGCGTTCCAACTGCCGGTCATCCTCACCCTGCTCGGGCGGATCGGCATCGTGACGTCGAAGATGCTGAAGGAAAAGCGGCGTTACTTCATCGTCATCGCCTTCATCATTGCCGCGGTGCTGACGCCGCCGGACGTGCTGAGCCAGGCGTCGCTGGCGCTGCCGCTGATGGCGCTCTACGAGGGCGCGATCATCGCAGTCGGCATCGTCGAGAAGCAGGCGGCTGCGGCCAAGACTGGTTCCTCGTCCGGTTCGGGCTCGTCGTCGGACTCGGGCAATCTGCCGGCCAATCCGTCCGAATAGGCCCATGAGGCTGCCCGGGTTCGTCCGGGCGCCTGTTCCCATTGGCAGCCATTCGGGGTAGTGCAAGCGCGCCCGCGACAGCCGCGGCGACTCGCCCCCTGTCTCTTCGTTCCCAGGACCGAACGACCATGCACGACATCAAATCGATCCGCGACAATCCGCAAGGTTTCGATGCAGCGCTGACGCGCCGGGGACTGTCGCCGCTGTCGTCGCATCTGCTCGCCATCGACGAGCGGCGGCGCGCGGCGATCCTGGCGTCCGAGCAGGCCCAGGCGCGGCGCAACGCGGCGTCCAAGGAGATCGGCGAGGCCAAGAAGGCCAAGGACGATGCCCGGGCATCGGCGCTGATGGAGGAGGTCGCCAAGCTCAAGACCACGATGCCGGAGCTCGAGTCCGCCGCGAAGCAGGCCGACGAGGAACTGGCGCGCGAGCTCGCCGCCATCCCCAATCTGCCGCTCGACGAGGTCCCGGACGGCAAGGACGAGCACGACAATGTCGAGCGCCATGTGTTCGGGGCCAAGCGCAACTACGCTTTCGCGCCGAAGCCGCATGACGAGATCGGCGCCGGTCTCGGCACCATGGATTTCGAATCGGCGGCCAAGCTGTCGGGGGCGCGGTTCGTGGTGCTGAAGAAGGGTCTGGCGCGGCTCGAGCGCGCGCTCGGGCAGTTCATGCTCGACCTGCACACGACCGAGCACGGCTATACCGAAGTCAATCCGCCGCTCCTGGTGCGCAACGACGTCATGTTCGGCACCGGGCAACTGCCGAAATTCGAAGACGATCAGTTCTGGGCGGTGAGGGGTGAGCTGCTGATCGCGCCCGATGAGCGTCTCAAGACCGATCGTCTCGGTCTCATTCCCACTGCCGAGGTCGCACTGACCAATCTGGTTCGCGAATCGATCGTCGACGAGAAGGAGCTGCCGATGCGGCTCACCGCGCTGACGCCGTGCTTCCGCGCTGAGGCCGGCGCTGCGGGGCGCGACACCCGCGGCATGATCCGCCAGCACCAGTTCACCAAAGTCGAGCTGGTGTCGATCACGACACCCGAAACCAGCAAGGACGAGCACGAGCGCATGCTGGCCTGCGCCGAGGAGGTGCTGCGCCGGCTCGATCTGCACTACCGCGTCATCACGCTGTGCACCGGCGACATGGGATTCTCGTCGCAGAAGACCTATGACATCGAGGTCTGGATGCCCGGGCAGGGCGACGGCGGCGCCTTCCGCGAGATCTCGAGCTGTTCGGTCTGCGGCGACTTCCAGGCGCGGCGCATGGATGCGCGTTCCCGCGGCAGCGACGGCAAGCCGCGCTTCGTGCACACACTGAACGGCTCCGGCACCGCCGTCGGCCGTGCGCTGATCGCGGTCATGGAGACCTATCAGCAGGCGGACGGCTCGATCGCCGTGCCCGACGTGCTGCAGCCCTATATGGGCGGCCTCAAGGTCGTGGCCGCCGAGCCATAAGGCCGCGGCAAATTGCATCCGGGGCGGTCGCCACCTTGCGTGGCGGCTGCCGGGTCGTATCCTCGGGGTCCGTTCAGCAATCGCTCGTCGGACACCGGCACCATGGCCCTGCATCGGGACATCTTCTGGATTGGACGGCAATGGGCAGTCACCGCCGCCGGCATTCAGGCGATCGATCAGCGCCTGAAGGGCGCATTCGACATCGATCGAGGCACGGTCTGGAACGAGGGGCTGCCCGATGCGCTCCGCGCGCAATCCTGGTTCAACCCGGCCGACTTCGAGAAGGCGCTGAGCATCGCGCGGACCCGCTTCGCGCGACCGCCGCGGGGTGAGCCCGAATCGTCCGCGCCGGCCTGTCCGCCACCGCCTGCCGCATCCGGCGCGCCGAGCGAGCCGCTTCAGGTCAGCTCAAACGGACGCTTGGCCCGCTTCGTGCCGCAGTGGCGGATCCGGTCCTGACACCGGCCGGGACCGGATCTCCCGAGGTTTGCCTCGATGGGGCGTAGCGGATAAGACACCCCCGGCAATGGCTCGAACGGGATGGATGAGTGACGATGCGGATTCTCTGCACCAATGACGACGGAATCCACGCACCGGGTCTGAAGGTGATCGAGGAAATCGCGCGCGCGTTGTCCGACGACGTCTGGATCGTGGCGCCCGAACTGGACCAGAGCGGCGTCTCGCATTCGCTCTCGCTCAACGATCCGCTGCGGCTGCGCGAGGTTGGCCCGCGCCACTTCGCCGTGCGCGGCACGCCGACCGACTGCGTCATCATGGGCGCTCGCCACATTCTCGGGAGCAAGCTGCCGGACGTCGTGCTGTCCGGCGTGAACAAGGGCCGCAACGTTGCCGAGGACGTGGTCTATTCCGGCACGATCGCGGGCGCGCTCGAAGGCACGATTCTCGGCATTCCTTCGTTTGCGCTGTCTCAGGAGTTCAGTATCGCCACCCGCGACAAGCCGTCATGGGACACCGCGCTGAAATTCGGACCGCAGATCGTGCGCAAGGTGCTCGATGCCGGCGTGCCGAAGAACACCGTCATCAACGTCAACTTCCCGTCTTGCGCGCCCGACGCGGTCAGGGGCATCGTGGTGACCCGGCAAGGCAAGCGCAACCTCGGCTTCCTCAAGGTCGACGAGCGTCGCGACGGACGCGGCAATCCCTACTTCTGGATCGGATTCGACCGCGCGGCGTCGCTCGACGTGCCCGATGAGGGCACGGACCTCGCCGCACTGGCTGCGCATTACGTCTCGGTCACGCCGCTGCGCCTCGATCGCACCGACGAGGCGTTTTCGGGCAAGCTTGGCGAGATTCTCGGCTGAAGCAGGGCGCTAGCTCTGAGGCTCCGCGCTGCGCAACGCGTGCTCGATCGCCTTGCTGAGCGTTTCGAGCTGAAAGGGCTTCTGCAGCGCCGGGCGGTCGCGATACTCCTCGGGCAAGCCCGACGACCCATAGCCGGTTGCAAAGATGAAGGGGCGGTTGCGCGCCTTGATGAGATCGGCCACCGGCGAGATGACCTTGCCGTTGACGTTGACGTCGAGGATCGCGACATCGAAATAGGTGCTGTCCGCGAGCCGCATCGCCTCGCTGATTTCGCCGGCTTCGGCGGCGACGGTGTAGCCGAGCTCTTCGAGCATGTCGGCGACCATCATCCTGATCATGACTTCGTCTTCAACGAGAAACACAGATCCGCGCGGCGGCCGCGGTGCAGTCATGTTGTCGGTCCTTGCCCATACTCTGATATGACGCTCGCAAATAACGGCGCGCGGCGCAACGTCAACGTCGTCCGGCTGCGGTGCCGCCGCGGCGCGGGCAGAACTGCCCCGAAGCTGAACGAACCTGACGCCGGTTGGTTCCGCACGTGGAACGAAGTTGAGCCCTTCTGGCGGCGCGACCACCCCGTATCCCTCCGAGCCCTTCCGAAATCCGCTGCGCAAGCTGCGGATGATGCTCTAGATTGATCGCAGCCGAACAAACCCGAATGGCGTGATGCCCCCGATCCCTCCGCCCGAGAAGATGATGTTTCAGCTGACCCTGCGTCGCCGCGGGATCAGCGACCAGGCGGTGCTGCGCGCGATGGAGGAGGTGCCGCGCGAGGAGTTCGTGTTGCCGGCCGATCGGCCCGATGCCTACCGCGACAGCGCCATGGCCATTGCCTGCGGGCAGACCATCAGCCAACCCTTCGTGGTGGCCTATATGACGGAGCAGCTGAAGCTGCAGAAGACCCACCGCGTGCTCGAAATCGGGACCGGATCGGGGTACCAGGCCGCTGTCCTCTCCAAGCTGTGCGCCAGCGTCCTGACGGTGGAGCGATTCCGGACCCTCGCCGACAAGGCGCGCGACCGCCTCGAGAAGCTCAATTGCTTTAATGTCGAGGTGATGCTGGGGGATGGCTACGCCTTGCCCGCGGGCGGCGGCCAGTTCGACCGCATCATCGTGACGGCGGCGATGGACGAGATTCCCCAGAGCCTGCTCGATCGCCTGGAGGACGACGGTATCCTGATCGCGCCGGTCGGGCCGCCGCATGGCGTGCAGACACTGGTCAAGGTCGTCAGGGCGGGCGATCATTTCGAGCGAAAAGAGCTCGTCGACGTCCGATTTGTGCCTGCAATTCCGGGCATTGCGCGCGAACTCTAAAGCAGCGGATCAGCAAGTCCGACAACGCTTTATTCGCGGCTTAAGCGCTTATTTACCGCGGCTGTGTTTACTCGAATTCGTTGTTTGTTGCGTACGAGTGAGTAACCATGCCCGCCACCGTCGAGTTGCTTCGCTCGCGCCGCCTGCCGCAGGTTGCGGCGCTGGCGCTGATGTCATTCGGCGTCGCCGGCTGCAGCGCCGACATGTCGACGCGGCTGTCCCAGACGCAAAGTCCTTTCTCGAACCCCTTTGCTTCCGATTCCACCGGTTCGGTGCAGGCGCCTCCGGCGCGGCAGCATCAGCAGTACAGCCAGTCTTATACGCCGCCGGCCGCGCCGGCTCCGGCCTATTCGTCGTCGGCGCTGCCTCCGCCGGCTGTCGGCGCTCCGCAAACCTACCCGTCGGGTGGCGGCGCTGGAGGCATCTCAGGGGGCGGACGCGGCGTTGCGTCCTACGCTCCGCCGGCCGCCGTGCCGGCGCCGCAGGCCCAGACCTACACGCCAGCGCCTCACGCCTATGCGCCCCCGGCGCAGCCGCAGCTCGAGACCACCGGCGCCGTGCCGCCGCGCTCGGTCGCTGCCGCGCGCCCTGCCGGAGGCACCAAGATCATCGTCGGCACCAGCGACACGCTGGACATTCTCGCCAAGCGCTATCGGGTGACGCCCGCCGAGATCCTCGCTGCCAACGGCTACAAGGGACCGCGCGCGCTGTCTCCCGGCCAGCAACTGATCATCCCGCATCCGGGAGCCGTCGCTGCCGCGCCTGCGGTGCAGCCGGCGGCGGCTCCGGTCGCCGCGGCCCCGATGGTCGCGCCGAAGCCGGTGGCCGTTGCGGCGGCGCCGTCCACGGTGCATTTCGTCAACCGCGGCGACACGCTCGCCAGCATCGCGCGGCAGAACCACGTCTCGCCGGCCGAACTCGCCCGCGCCAACAATCTCGACCAGGCGTCGCCGTTGAAGCTCGGTGCCAGGCTGACCGTCCCTGGCAAAGCCGTGGCGGCCGCTGCGCCGGTGGCTCCGGTTGCAACCGTTCCCCAGGCGGTTGCGACCGTGCCGGCGCCAGCGCCGACCACGCGCGTGGCCACGGCCGCCGGGCCCGTGCAGACCGCGCGTCTCGCGCAGGCCAATCCGGCGCCCGAGAAGGAAGAGGAGCCGGCGCGTCCGGCCGAGACCACCAGCTCGCTGCCGACGTTCCGCTGGCCGGCGCGCGGCAAGGTGATCACGAGCTACGGCGCCAAGACCAACGGCAAGTCCAACGACGGCATCAACATCGCGGTGCCCGAGGGCACGCCGGTGAAGGCCGCCGAGGATGGCGTCGTCGCCTACGCGGGCAACGAATTGAAGGGTTATGGCAATCTGGTTCTGGTGCGGCATTCCAACGGCTACGTCACCGCATATGCCCATGCGAGTGAGCTGATGGTGAAGCGCGGAGATCCGATCAAGCGCGGCCAGGTCATTGCCAAGTCGGGTCAATCGGGAGAAGTCGGATCGCCGCAGCTCCACTTCGAGATCCGCAAGGGATCATCGCCGGTTGACCCGCTGCAATTCCTCAACGGGGCGTGAGCCGCCGACACTTTTGACCCTACAAGCAAGGGCCCGCCTTTCGGTGGGCCCTTTTTCGTTTTGGGCAGCGATGTTTGCCGCAATGACGGAAACTGGGGCTGGCGAAGCGCGCCTTACTTCGCGCTGAGCCGCACGCCGAGGCGGCCGGCGAGATCCTGCGTGAACTGCCAGGCGACACGGCCCGAGCGCGAGCCGCGCGTGGTGGACCATTCGAGCGCCTCGCGCTCCAGTTCGTCATCTGCCACCGCGATGTCGAAATGGCTGCAATAGCCCCGGACCATCGCGAGGTACTCGTCCTGGCTGCAGCGATGGAAGCCGAGCCACAGGCCGAAACGGTCGGACAAAGAGACCTTCTCCTCGACCGCCTCACCCGGGTTGATCGCAGTCGAGCGTTCGTTCTCAATCATGTCGCGGGCGAGCAGGTGACGACGATTCGAGGTGGCGTAGAGGATGACGTTCTCGGGGCGGCCCTCGATGCCGCCTTCGAGCACGGCCTTGAGCGACTTATAGGACGCGTCATTGCCGTCGAAGGAGAGGTCGTCGCAGAACACGATGAAGTGGAAGGGCGCCGCGCGCAGGATGTCCATCAGCGCCGGCAGGCTCTCGATGTCCTCGCGGTGAATCTCGATCAGCTTCAGCCGGTCGGCCGGCTTGCGCGCGACGTTGATGCTGGCGTGGGCGGCCTTCACCAGCGACGACTTGCCCATGCCGCGCGCGCCCCACAGCAGCGCGTTGTTGGCCGGCAGCCCGTTGGCGAAGCGCTCGGTATTCTCGATCAGGATGTCGCGCATCCGGTCGATGCCCTTGAGCAGGTCGATCTCGACGCGGCTGACGCGCGGCACCGTCGCGAGCCGCCCGTTCGGATGCCACACGAACGCATCGGCCGCGTCGAAGTCCGGCGTGGGGGCTGCACCCGCACCGGTTGCTGCCAGATGCGCCGCAATGGCTTCGAGCGCGCGGGCGATCCGGCCCGCCGTGTCATCGTCCCCAGACGGGCCAGCGGGACGTTTTGCCGCGACCTTGGACGGCTCTCGCGCTGCGGGCTTTACCGTAGTCTTGGGACTTTTGGCGACGGGTCTGAACACGCTCTTGGCGGCGGCGCGGGCCGGGGCTTTGGCTGGCTTTTTCGACATGCTGCAAGTTCCTGATGGGGCAGCCATATCGGGGCTTGCCGGCGGCCGCAAGCGGGCGAAATGAGGGGGCGGTGCGCCTTGCTATTGGGACCGCGGCCGCTATATTCCGCGCCAAATTCGCAAGAGGCCGGCCCGCGCCGAGAGCAGCGTGGATCGCCGGCTATTCCCGTCTCACCGGGCATTGGCCCACGAGGATCGACCGCATGCTGATTACCCCTGCCTATGCCCAGGCCGCCGGCGCTGGCGATACCAACAGCATGCTGATGTCGCTGCTGCCGTTCGCGCTGATCTTCGTGATCATGTACTTCCTGATCCTCCGGCCGCAGCAGAAGAAGGTCAAGGAGCACGCCGATCTGGTCAAGAATGTCCGCCGCGGCGACACGATCGTGACCCAGGGCGGTCTGGTCGGCAAGGTTACCAAGGTCGTCGACGACGACCAGGTCGAGTTCGAAATCTCCGATGGCGTGCGCGTGCGCCAGATGCGCCAGATGATCGCGGGCGTCCGCGCCAAGGGCGAGCCGGCGAAGGCGGACGCCAAGGACGAGAAGGCGGCGAGCTGATCGCTGTCCGGCCGGGACCAATCCCGGCTTTCGTCTGATCTGATGTTGTGATTTTCCGGGCTGCGCGCGGCCCCTACGGACAACCTCCATGTTGTATTTCACGCGGTGGAAGGCGCTGGGCATCATTCTCACGGCGCTCGTGGTGTGCCTGTGCGCGGTGCCCAACTTCTTCTCCGAAGCGACGGTCAAGACCTGGCCCGCCTGGGCGCAGCGCCATATCGTTCTCGGCCTCGACCTGCAGGGCGGCTCCTATCTGCTGCTCGAAGTCGACTCCAATTACGTCAAGAAGGAGCGGCTCGATTCGGTTCGCGATGACGTCCGCCGGACGCTGCGCGACGCCAAGATCGGCTATACCGGGCTGAGCAGCCGTGGCGACAGCGTCGAGGTTCGCATCACCAAGGACACCGATGCCGGGACCGCGCTGTCCAAGCTGCGCGATCTGTCCCAGCCGCTCGGGGGCCTGCTCGGCTCCAGTGGACAGCGCAGCCTCGAGGTCAGCGATGCCGGCGGCGGCCTGATCCGGCTGACGATTCCGCAGGCCGCGATCACCGAGCGCGTCCGCCAGACGATCGAGCAGTCGATCCAGATCGTCGAGCGCCGCGTCAACGAGCTCGGCACCGTCGAGCCGGTGATCCAGCGCCAGGGCACCGACCGCATTTTGGTGCAGGTCCCGGGTCTGCAGGATCCGACGCAGCTGAAGAACCTGCTCGGCCGGACGGCGAAGATGGAGTTCCGGATGGTCGACACCACGGTGTCGCCCGAGCAGGCGCTGCAGGGGCGGGTGCCGCCGGATTCCGAAGTGCTGCAAAGCGCCACGCCGCCGAACCAGCCTTATGTCGTGAAGAAGCAGGTGCTGGTCTCCGGCGGTGATCTCTCGGACGCGCAGACCGGATTCGACCAGCGCACCAACGAGCCGATCGTCAGCTTCCGCTTCAATTCGTCCGGCTCGCGCAAATTCGCGCAGGCCACGACCGAGAATGTCGGCCAGCCGTTTGCGATCATCCTCGACAACAAGGTGATCTCGGCGCCCGTCATCCGCGAGCCGATCACCGGCGGTTCGGGCCAGATTTCCGGCAATTTCACCGTGCAGTCCGCCAACGAGCTCGCGATCCTGCTTCGTGCCGGCGCGCTGCCGGCGCCTTTGACTGTTATCGAGGAGCGCACCGTCGGTCCCGGCCTCGGCGCCGACTCGATCGCCAAGGGCGAGCTCGCCTCCTATGTCGGCTCGATCCTGGTCATCGTGTTCATGCTGGTGACCTACCGCCTGTTCGGCGTGTTCGCCAACATCGCCGTGATCGTCAACGTCGCCATGATCTTCGGCGTGCTGTCGCTGCTGAATGCCACGCTCACGCTGCCGGGCATCGCCGGCATCGTGCTGACGGTCGGCATCGCCGTCGACTCCAACGTGCTGATCTATGAGCGCATCCGCGAGGAGCTGCGCGGCGGCCGCAACGCGATCTCGGCGATCGATGCCGGCTTCAAGCGCGCGCTCGCGACCATTCTCGACTCCAACATCACCACCTTCATCGCCGCCGCCGTGCTGTTCTACATCGGCACCGGCCCGGTCCGCGGCTTCGCCGTGACCCTGGGCGTCGGCATCCTCACCACGGTCTTCACCGCCTTCACGCTGACCCGCCTGATCGTCGCGGCGTGGGTGCGCTGGAAGCGGCCGCAAAGCGTGCCAATCTAGGAGCTACTGTGACACACTGGGTTCTCATCGGGCTTGGCATCCTGATCGCGGTGCTGACGGTGGTCAGCGCGCTCGGCCTGCTGCCGTCGCTGCGCATCGTCCCCGACGACACGCATTTCGACTTCACGCAGTTCCGCCGCATCAGCTTCCCGATCTCGGCGACGCTGTCGATCATCGCCATCGTGCTGTTCTTCACGCACGGCCTGAACTTCGGCATCGACTTCAAGGGCGGCACGCTGCTCGAAGTCCGCGCGAAATCCGGCACCGCCGACATCGCCAGCATGCGCAACGAGCTGTCGAAGCTCAATCTCGGCGAAGTCCAGCTGCAGCAGTTCGGCGGCCCTGCCGACGTCCTGATCCGCTTCGCCGCGCAGCCGGGCGGTGACAGCGCGCAGCAGGAGGCCGTCAACAAGGTGCGCGGCGCGCTGGGCGATACGGTGGACTATCGCCGCGTCGAGGTGCTCGGCGCGCGCGTGTCGGGCGAACTGCTGGCGATGGGCATGCTTGGCCTGATGCTCGCGATCGTCTCGATCCTGATCTATCTCTGGTTCCGCTTCGAGTGGCAGTTCGCGCTCGGCGCCATGATCGCCAACGTCCACGACATCGTGCTGACGATCGGCTTCATGTCGATCAGCCAGGTCGATTTCGACCTCACCAGCATCGCGGCGCTGCTGACGATTCTCGGCTATTCGCTGAACGACACCGTCGTCATCTACGACCGCATCCGCGAGATGCTGCGGCGCTACAAGAAGATGCCGATGCCGCAACTGCTGAACGAGTCGATCAACTCGACGCTGTCGCGCTCGATCATCACCCACGTCACGGTGACGCTGGCGCTGCTCGCGCTGTTGCTGTTCGGCGGCACGGCGATCCACAGCTTCACCGCCGTGATGATGTTCGGCGTCGTGCTGGTCGGCACCTATACCTCGATCTTCATCGCCGCGCCGATCCTGATCTATCTCGGCGTCGGAACCGTTCGGGGTGATCAGGTCGACGAGTCGAAGAAGAAGCCTTGATCGGGATCAGCCATTGGACCCGGATCGGGGCTGAGAGGTTGATTTCGCATGTCAGCTGATACCCCGCATTTCCCGCG
The DNA here is from genome assembly GCF_051168435.1 of Bradyrhizobium sp. HKCCYLR20261. Lineage (NCBI taxonomy): Bacteria > Pseudomonadati > Pseudomonadota > Alphaproteobacteria > Hyphomicrobiales > Nitrobacteraceae > Bradyrhizobium > Bradyrhizobium sp. HKCCYLR20261. Next base: position 292,063 of record NZ_JBNPUZ010000006.1, on the reverse strand, counting down.
GTCGGCGCCGATCGACGGCTATGGCAAGGGCGGCTTTGCCTTCGCCGACATGTCGCATCGCGGCTCGCTGCTGTGCCTGCCGGATTCGATCTGGGCCTGGGATGTCACGCAGCCAGGGCAGATCGACCGCTATTCTCTGCAGCGCGTGTTCGATGCCGCGAACAGGATCGATACGCTGATCATCGGCACCGGCACAGAAGTCTGGATCGCGCCGGCGCCGCTGCGCGCGGCGCTCCGCAGTGTCAACGTCGTGCTCGACTCGATGCAGACGGGGCCCGCCATTCGCACCTACAACGTCATGATCGGCGAGCGGAGGCGCGTGGCGGCTGCGCTCATCGCGGTGCCATGAGCGAGAGGGACGAGGCCGGCGACGCCGCGTTCTGCGCGGGGCTCGTCCGCGAACATGATTTCGACCGCTACGCATCGACACTGTTCGTCGCGCCGGAGATCCGCCGCGCCTTGCTGTCGCTGTACGCCTTCAACGTCGAGGTCACGCGCATCCGTGATCTTGTCACCCAGCCCTTGCCGGGCGAGGTTCGCCTGCAATGGTGGCGCGATACGCTGACCGGGCACGAACATGGTGGCGTCGAAGGCAATCCCGTCGCCGCCGAACTGCTGCTGACCGTGCAGCGCTTCGGCCTGCCGGCCGAGCGGCTCACGCGCCTGATCGACGAGCATCAATTCGATCTCTACAACGATCCGATGCCGACCATGGCCGCGCTGGACGGGTATCTCAGCGACACAAATGGGGCGCTGTTTGCTCTGGCCGCGCGGCTCGTCGGCGGCGGATTCGAGGGTATCGATCATCTGGCGCACCATGCCGGCGTCGCGCTCGGCCTGCTGCAGGTCATCTCGTCGCTGCCAAGGGATGCCGCGCACCGGCAGCTGTATGTCCCGCTCGAGCTCCTCGAGCGCCACGGCGTGGGGCAGGAGGAGATGTTTGCCGCCAAGCCGACGCCGGCGATCGACGTTGTTGTCGCCGAATTGCGCGAGCAGGCCGGCCAGCATCTCGATCATACGCTGGAGCTTGCGCGCGAGGCGCCGCCGGCCGTGCGGCCCGCTCTGCTGACACTTGCTTTGGTGCGCCGTGACCTCGCCGTGGCCAAGCGGCGCCCCGGCGATCCGTTCCAGCCGCAGCCCCGCTCACGGCTGGCCACGCTGTGGACGTTGTGGCGCGCGGCCAGGACTTCCATCTTTCGCGGCCGCTGAGTCCACCCACCTCTACGCCGTCGGTATCGCATTCCAGAGCGGCGGGCTGTGCGCCAGCCTGGGAATGCCGAGCGCTTCCTGCCGGTGAATAGTGCAGCGGGTGTCCCAGACGACCAGATCACCGCCGCGGCAGGTGTGGGCCCAGGTGAACTCGGGCCGCTCGGCGAGTTGCCAGAGATCGTCGAGCAGGGCATCGGATTCGTCGTGCTCGAGCCCGACGACATAGGAATGACGGCGCTGCCCGAGCGCCAACATCGGGCGGCCGGTATCGGCGTGGTTGCCGACCAGCGGATGAACCGGCCCCGCGATCGTGGTGCGGCGTCCGTCATCCGATGTTTCGGTCGTCGTGTGCCGAACCTTCAGATGCGCAACGCGGCTGCGCAACGCCGGCGAGAGGGCGTCATACGCGGCATAGAGGCTGCAGAAGGCGAGCCTGTCGCCGAGCATGGTTCCGTGCGACGTGTACATCAGGTCGGCATGTCCGAAACGTCGGCTGAACGCGGCGATGTCGCGATCGCCGAGACGCTGGTTGCGCACGAGCAGAACCTGGTGCTTGAGCAGGGCGCGCATGAAGGAGGCGAACGCCCAATCGTCGAAGGATCTGAGATCGACGTTGCACACTTCGGCGCCGAGCGCTTTTCCCGTCGGGATGACCTGGATGAGGCTGCTTTCGGCGTGTCGTGCCACGTTGCTTCTGAGACTCACGTGCGTCATCTCCCGCGTTTCACCAGTGCTTCAAATCAACCACGGCAATTTGTCGGGGGTGTTTCGGCTCGGAGGCAATTCGCAGGACGTTCGCGCCAACATCTGCTCATTGTCGGCACAGTCTGCCGCTCTGAGTCGGAAATTGGACGCTTCAAGGCGGCGTGCGCGGAAAATTGGAGCAAGCTGCAACTCATTCGCAGGCAATTTGCTGCGTTCAGGCGTAGCTTGCAGGTCAGCGAATCAGCGCGGGCGTTCAGTTCCCTTGATCTGGGTCCGATGCATGATTCGCCTGGCATGATCGTCGAACGGATCACGCCGATGCATCGTGCTGCGATTGTCCCAGATGACGAGATCGCCGACCTTCCAGACGTGCTCCCACGCGAACTCCGGGCGCGCGACATGGCTCCAGAGCTCATCGAGCAGCGCTTCAGAGTCCGCGAGCTCGAGTCCGACCAGATAGGCATTCCGCCGCCGGCCGAGATAGAGCATCTGCCGGCCGGACGCGGGATGCGTGCAGACCAGCGGATGGATCGCGCCGGGTGATGTCCGCGGATCATCGGTCGGCGTCACGCCCTGGCGCACGAAGCCGCCGCTGTTGTAGGTGCCGTCGTGCTTGATCTTGAGATCGGCGATGCGTCGCTTCAGCTCCGATGGGAGCGCGTCGTAGACCGCGTACATGCTGCAGAACGAGGTGTTGCCGCCCACCGGCGGAATCTCCAGCGCATAGAGCGCGCTCGCGATCGGCGGCGTGTCGAGATACGACATGTCCGTGTGCCAGACCGCTTCGCCCGCGCCGAGGCTGCCGATCGCCTCGCCATTCACCTTCACATTCGAGACGATGTAGATCTCTGGCAGTCCCTCGACGAAGCGCCGGCCGTTCTCCTGGATCGGCGCGAAATCGAGATCGCCGAAGCGACGACTGAACGCGATCAGGTCCTGGTCGGTCAGATGCTGTTCGCGGATGAGCAGTACCGAATGGCGGTGGAAGGCCTCGAGGAGGGCGGCGAATGATGTGTCATCGAGGCTCTTCAGATCAATATTCCGGACTTCGGCGCCAAGGGCACCTCCGGTCGGGACGACGTCGGTCGCCGAGGTGATCTCGCGCACAGTACTCGTCTCGATATCCATGGTTCGATCCTCCCGTTGCGGGCGTCCGTCGGTGGGGTAGGACAGGGTACCAGATCCCCCGCAGGATTGCTCGTCGCCGATCGCGGGAGACGCGCATGTGGAGATGGTTCTGTTGGCACCTCGAGGGCAATGCAATTGCCGTCTTGTTGGCGATCCTGTTCGCGGCTGTGTTCGGCTGGCTCGCTGCCTTCGGCATTCCGGTCCGGACGAATGTTCCCAATGGCTTTGGGCCGGAGTGGGACTGCGTCTCGCATGGCAAGGGCGACTCGACCTGCATCAAGAAGGTAGGGAAGCCATAGCCGTGGTCAATGCGACGGCAGTTTCAAATCCGCCTCGAAATTGAAACGGTCGCGCAGGTTCTTGCGTGAATCCAGGATGTCCTTGAGGAAGGCACGGTCGCTGTCACTCGTGATCATCGGCTCGATCAGGTCGATCTGGTTCATGGCGACGAGTTGCAGCAGCTCCGTGCGCGCCCGGCCGCTGGCGTCGCGCGGCAGGGCGTGAACCACCTGAATGTGCTCGGGCGGCTTAGGTCCCTTTGCCGAGGCCAGTTCGCCTTGCAACTGTGCTTCGAGTGCAGGCTGCTCCGCCTCGACGAAGGCGTAAAGGCCCACGCCCGACCGACGATCGGCGAAAGCGACGATCGCGGCGTCGCGCACCGCCGGGTTCTTGCGGATCATGTCCATCAGGACAGGCGCATCGTTGACGAGACGCCGGCCGCCGCCCTCGCGATCCGTGAAGTTGAAGATGCCGCGGGTGATCGCGCGATAGACCTTCTTGCCGGTCATCAGCCAGATCCGCGCGAACAGCGACTTGCGCGCCAGGATCTTGCGCTCCTTCGCCGTCAGCGCCTCCGGCGCATAGCTGCGCTTGTGCTTCAGGAGATGGCGCAGATCCTCATAGGCCGCGATCCGGAACAGCCGGCTGCGGCGTGAGAAGCACGCGGCGAGCTGGAAATCGGTCACGTAGCAATGGCCGTCATGGCCGACCAGCCAGTTCTGCTCCTTGGCGAGATCGTTGTGCGTGATCCCGGAGCGATGCAGCCGGCGCATCATCTGCTTGGCGGAGCGGAAATAGGCGACGTTGCCGTGGGGCTTGGCGAGGTGCAGCGCGACGCCGTTGATGAAGCCGCGGACCAGGGCGCGATCTCCGGCCCACACCAGATCGGGACCGGCATTGAGCCCTTTCGCGCGCGCGAGCGCCTTGCGCTCCCGCGCGAACAGATGCCGCGCCAGCACGAACGACCACCATGGCACCTCGTCGAGCCGGCGCAGCACGGCATCGACTTCGCCCGTGTCGCTCTTGAAGCGGCCGCGCTCGACGGTCGAGAACACGTCGCGCTTGAGCAGCACGCCTTCGCTCCAGCGCGCCGCCAACACAGCGGAGTCGGTCTTCGGCAGGCTCATCGGATTCTCACGCGGCCGCTGCGACGCGCAGATGCTCGGCGATCCAGCGGTCGAGATCCGCCAGCGCGCGTGCGCTCATCGCCTGCTTCTTGGCGACCGTCTTTTCATTGCCCTTCAACCGCGTGCCGTCGGGTTTCTTGGTCGGCGCCACGGCCAGCGGCGGGAACAGGCCGAAATTGATGTTCATCGGCTGGAACGAGCGCGTTGCGCCGTCGATGGTCTCGATATGGCCGCCCGTGATGTGGCCGAGCAGCGCGCCGAGCGCAGTGGTCGGCGGCGGCGGCGACAGACTGGCGCCGCGGGTCTCGGCCGCGGCATAGAGGCCGGCGATCAGTCCGATGCTCGCCGACTCCACATAGCCCTCGCAGCCCGTCATCTGGCCGGCAAAACGCAGTCGCGGCTGCGCGCGCAGGCGCAGCTGCTGGTCGAGCAGTTTCGGCGAATTCAGGAAGGTGTTGCGGTGCAGACCGCCAAGCCGGGCGAACTCTGCATTCTCCAGGCCCGGAATGGTGCGGAAGATCTGCTGCTGCGGGCCGTATTTCAGCTTCGTCTGGAAGCCGACCATGTTGTAGAGCGTGCCGAGCTTGTTATCCTGACGAAGCTGCACGATCGCGTAGGGCTTGACCGTCGGGTTGTGCGGATTGGTCAGGCCGACCGGCTTCATCGGACCGTGGCGCAAGGTCTCGTGGCCGCGTTCCGCCATCACCTCGATCGGCAGGCAGCCGTCGAAATAGGGCGTGTTGGTCTCCCACTCCTTGAAGTCGGTCTTCTCGCCGGCGAGCAGCGCGGCGACGAAGGCGTCATACTGCTCCCGGGTCATCGGGCAGTTGATGTAGTCGGCGCCGGTGCCGCCGGGACCGACCTTGTCGTAGCGCGACTGGAACCAGGCCTTCGACATGTCGATCGTGTCCTTGTGCACGATCGGCGCAATGGCGTCGAAAAAGGCGAGGGCGCTCTCGTCCGTCAGCCCGCGGATCGCCTCGGCCAGCGGCTGCGAGGTGAGCGGACCGGTGGCGACGATGACGTTCTCCCATTCCACCGGCGGCAGGCCGGTGACCTCGCCTCGGCGCAGCTCGATGCGGGGATGGGCTTCCAGCGCATGGGCGACGGCCGCGGCGAAGCCGTCGCGATCGACGGCCAGTGCACCACCGGCGGGGACCTGGTTGGCGTCAGCCGCGCGCATGATCAGCGAGCCGAGCCGGCGCATCTCGGCATGCAGCAGCCCCACGGCGTTGTTGGCGGCATCGTCGGAGCGGAAGGAGTTGGAGCAGACCAGCTCGGCCGGCGTGGACGTCCGGTGGGCTTCGGTCATGCGGTCCGGCCGCATTTCGTGCAGCACGACGTGCACGCCCGCTTCCGCGAGCTGCCAAGCGGCTTCGGATCCGGCGAGGCCCGCGCCGATCACGTGGACGGTCTGGTGAGGTGATTTGGTCCCTGTCATCGCGGGACAGGTAGCGCTTTTCCCGGGCGGTGCAAATGCGCGAGTGAGCCTCGGCGCGAGAAACCGGGCACGTGTGGCAGACGCCGCGGAGAGGCCCAGAAACGGCAACGCCCGCAGCGAGGCGGGCGATGTCCGGTCGATATCGGAAGAGGGCTGATCAGCCGTTGTAGTGACCAGCAGCAACGCGCGGAATGTCCGAACGGTCGAGGCCGATGTCGGCGAGTTCGCGATCGCTGAGCTGCGACAGCTCGGCAACGTTGCGCTGATACTCACGGAACGCCTGGACCATGCGAATGAGCGAGAGCAACATGGAAAATCTCCTTTAGTTCGCGATTCAGTTCTTCGGGTGAACCTCATCGTTGAAATGAACATAGAAGAGGTTGTTGCGATGCGGAAGCGCTGATGTTGCGATGCAGCTAAAACGTCGGCGCATAGCTTGAGTAACTCTTGGGTAAGAATCGGGCAGGGATCGCCCAGCGCAGAGGCGGCCCGGAAATGCCCGGTATTCATATGGATTTTTAATCGGCCGTTCAAAGCGGGGCTATCGAATCTCGGCCCGTTCGATGAATTGTGCGATGCGATATATTTCCGCTTGGCGTCCCCTCGAAGTGTCAATGAATTATAATTCAAAACTTCTTCTGTTGCCTTTGGACGAGCATGTTCCTCACGCCGCGCTCGCAAGGATTTCATTTCGCGCGAACGGTCGCTAGGTGCGACAAACTGTCGCGGCATCAGGCAATGATGCTGATGCCGTCGCACCAGCGAGGAATAACAATGATCAGCAAACTGTTGGGGGCCGCGCTCATGACTGCGGCAGTTGTTGCGGTTGGACCGGTTCAGGCGGCGAGGCACCATGGTGCCGGCTGCAGCGGGGCCAATCTGGAAAAGACCGAGACGGCCATCGAGGCCATGGCCGATGGCGACGCCCGCTTCACGGCGCAGAAGGAGATCGCGGCGGCGCAGGATGCGTTGCTCAGCGGCAAGATGGGTGCCTGCAGCGTGCATCTGACAAAGGCGATGCAGGCGGGAATGATCAAGTAACGGCTGCATCCGCTTCATTGCCGTCAGGCCGGTCGCGTCCCCGCGCGATCGGCCGTTGCCGGTTTGGGGCTACGGGGCCCGCGCCAACTGGGTGGCGAAGGTCGCGATCGTCCGGGCATAGACCTCGCTCTTGTTCCACTGCTGGATGACCGCGAAGTTCGGGCTGCCCGGCTCCCAGTCCTTGCCCTTCTGCCAGCCATAGCCTTTCAGATAATTCGCGGTGGAGGCGAGTACGTCCGGCGCGCTGCGGATCAGGTCGCGCTTGCCGTTACCGTCGAAATCGACCGCGTATTTGATCCAGGACGAGGGCATGAACTGCGTCTGCCCGATTTCGCCGGCCCAGGCGCCGCGCATCTCGGCCGGCTGCAGGTCGCCGCGATCGACGATGCGCAACGCATCCAGCAACTCGCCGCGGAACTGCTCGGCGCGGCGGCAATCATAGGCCAATGTCGCCAGCGCCCGGATCGTCTGGAACTTGCCGCTGTTGACGCCGAAGTCGGTCTCCAATCCCCAGATCGCCACCAGCACCTCGCCGGGAACGCCGTAGCTCTGCTCGATGCGCGACAGCACCGAGCCGTATTGCTTGAGCATGTTGGAGCCGCGGGTGATCCGCGGCGGTACCATGCGGCCGGAGAACTCTTCAAAGGTCTGGGTGAAAACCTTCTGGCCCTTGTCGCGGTTGAGCACGCTCTGGTCAGGCGTGACGCCGGTCAAAGCGGCGTTGATCGTGTTCTGCGAGATTCCCTTGCCCGCGGCCTCGGTCTTGAACTCGGCGAGCCAGGCATCGAAATTACCGCTGCCACAGGGAACCGCCGCCAGCGCGGGTGCGGAGGACGTGATCAGGACGGCGAGGCAGGCGGAGGCGGCTGCGGAGAGGACGCGGACAATCATCGAAACACCTGGACGGTAATGGTTGGGCGGCAATCGCTCGAATGAATTTGGGCGCGCTCCATGTCAGGCGCAACCGCGGCAGCAACAAGGCCTCTCGATCACGTTGGCGTCTGCTTTTCGTGAGATTCGCCCCGCCGCGAACCACCATTCCGCATCGCCGCTCCCGTCCTAAGCACGACCGCCGGCCTGGAGGCCGGCGGCAGGCATCGTTGCATCGGCCAGTTCACATCCCGTCACGCGACCGCCACGGGAAGAGGTTGGCCGGAAAATCCGCCGCCGGCTTCGACGGACGCGCGGGTAGCGGCACGATCGTGACCGCGTCCGGGTGGACGGCAATGGCCTCGCGATAGAGATGCCAGGTGGCGTGGCCGAGCACCGGGATCACCACGGTGAGCCCCAGGAAGAACGGGATCGTGCCGACGACCAGCAGCACTGCGACGATCAGACCCCAGATGGCGACGGGAACCGGGTTCTGCGCCACGACGCGCAGCGAGGTCGTCATGGCGTCCAGTGCGCCGGCGTGACGGTCGAGCATCAACGGGAAGGAGACGATGCTGAGGCACAGCGCGAGCAGCGCGAACGCGAAGCCCGCGCCACAGCCGACCGCGATCAGCCACCATCCCTGCGGTGTCGTGAGCACGCGGTGCAGGAAATCGCCGACACCCGCCGCGCCGCCATAGCCGAACACCGAGACGTAGATCGCCTGCGCTGTCGCGACCCAGGTCACGAACAGGGCCAGGAGCAGAGTGCCCAATCCGAGCATCGATCCGAACGACGGCGAGCGCAGCACGTCCAGCGCATCCCAGGCGCTCGGTTCTTCACCGCGATCGCGACGGCTCGAGAGTTCGTAGAGGCCGAGCGCGGCAAACGGGCCGAGCAGGGCGAAGCCGGCGGCTAGCGGAAACAGCAGCGGCAACACCGCATAGCCGAAGACGGCCCGCGCCAGCACGAGGCCGAGCACGGGATAGATCGCGCACAGCATCACGGCGTGACTCGGAACGGCCTTGAAGTCGTCCCAGCCGAGCCGCAGCGCGCGCATCAAGCTCGACACATCGATCGTGCGAATCGTGATCTCGGCGGCGACATCGCCGGCCGGCCGAACGTGAGAGTCGACATTGCTGTGGGTGGTGGCCATCTCGTTTGCTCCCTCATTTGCACAGGGCGCTTCCCAACCACGCAGGCGGGCTGCGCTTCTCGTTGGAGGATTCGCGGATGGCCAGACGCGACGAACCCAGGGTGACGGCCATTCGCGAACGGAAGCGAAGAGCATAATGGCGATTGTGGCCGCGCCTACTCACGGCTCGGTGACAGCTGTGTCTGTCGCAGTGCATTGATGCGGCGCGGGAAGGCCACGAAGCTGCGCATTCCCCGGACAAAGTCATTCCGCCGTCATTCCGCCTTCGGTAAGCTTCACAATCGTCGCCTTGTCCGGGTTGGGAGGCGATCGGGGCACGAAGAGGCTTCGTCGGACCGCTCCGCAACGGAACACCGCCGGCCGAGTTCTTCATTCGATCACTATCTTTTGGGAGCCATTGATGAGCGTTTTCGGAAAGATCATGAGCGCGATTTTCGGCCATCATGCCGAGGCTGCTCCGGCCGGCGGCAGTGCGCCGGCCGCAGGCGGCAGCGCGCCGGCGGCCGGTGGCGCGGCTGCAGCCCCGGCAGCGGCACCCGCCGCTGCGCCGCAAAACATCGACGTGGCTGCGATCGTCGACAAGGCCGCGGCCGCCAAGCATGAGAAACTGGAGTGGCGGACCTCGATCGTCGACCTGATGAAGGCGCTGGACATCGATTCGAGCCTTGCCGCGCGCAAGGAACTCGCCAAGGAACTCGGCTACAGCGGCGACACCAACGACTCCGCCAGCATGAATGTCTGGCTGCACAAGCAGGTGATGAGCAAGCTCGCGGCCAATGGCGGCAAGCTGCCGCCGGAGATCAAGCACTGAGCAGCTCGGCTCAGCTGCAAAAAAGCGAAAGGCCCGCCATCGTGCGGGCCTTTGTCGTCTTTGATCGAATGATGCGGGGTTGCGTGCGAACGCCTCAGGCGTGCACGACGGCCGCGCGTGCCCAGGCCTGGGCATACATCTGGTCGCGGTTGACGCCGATGTCGCGCAGCGTGCGGTCGTCGAGCCGCTCGAGGCAGGCGAGCTGGGCGCGATAGTGCATGTAGCGCTTAACAACGTCGAAAATGGCAGTGATGAACATGAGCCTCTCCCCATTGGTCTGGTTGTCTGTTCGGCGGGGGATTGCTGATCCATCCGGGTAGCCATGAAGTTAAAGGCGCGGTGCAAACGCCACGTTCGGTAGTTCTACGGGGCTCTCAGGCCATGATGTCCTGGTTCTCCGGGTGGTCGCGGAGGTAATCGGCGACGAAACTGCAGCCGGCGGCGACCTTGCGGCCGTCAGCGCGGATCAGCTCCAGCGCGCCCTTGACCAGTTCGGAGCCGATGCCGCGCCCGCGCAGCGGACGCGGCGTCTCGGTGTGGGTGATGATGACCGCCTGTGGCGTCGCGCGGTAATTGGCAAAGGCAATGTTGCCGTCGATGTCGAGCTCGAAGCGGCTTTCAGCCTTGTTGTCGCGGACGGCGGTCATGGGGAGCTACTTTCGTTTCGGTTTGTCGGTGAGCTTGATGAAATCGGCCAGCATCGCGCGGATCGACCATGGCTTGCCGTCGATGGCGCCGCGGATGTCGTCGATCTTCCACTGCCCGGCGTCGCGCACGAAGTCGTAACGGATGACGTTGTCGGCCTGTTCCTTGCGGTCGTCGCGATGACCGGCGATCGTCACCGCGATCGTCGCCTTGTCCGCCTCCTGTTTCTCGGGCGTCACCTTGAACGAGGCGACGTCCGGATCCTGCGAATTGGTGATCGGATCGAAATCGACCGCGCCGACCTCGCCCTTCGGCGTGCGGGCATCCATCTTGGCCCATTCGGCGGCCAGCGCCTTCGACAGATATTTCGTCCGCGCCTTCCTGTCCTCAATGACGAAGTTGCCGCCGTCCTCGCCCTTGCCCTTGGCGACGCGGGTGTAGATCGCGGTCATGATTGCAGCGGGATCATTGGCCGCTTGCGTCTGCGCGGAGAGCGGGGACGCGGCGAGCATGCTGGCGAAGCCGAGAAGCAGGAAACGACGATCGATCATGGATGTCCTCAAATCAGATTCGGCGCGCGGTGAAATCGGGAATGCGCGGCCGGCACGGATTTGTCGCACGGCATCCGCATTCGTTCGAATGGCGCGGCCGCATGGGTGCGATGGGGCGCGCGGCCTTGCGAGGGCGCGCGGGACCGGGATAAACAGGCTTCAAGGGACCGGGCGGCTGAGATCGCCCAACAAATCGACCGAGGGGACGCGTCCATATGAGCCTGTTCACGGGTCTTTTCATCCGGGCCGTCAGCACGAGGGTTCGTCGATGACGCATCTGCGGATGTCCCGCCGGGTCATGAACCTCGCGCATATCGTCACCCAGAACGGCCGCCGGCTCGGCGACCGCGCCGGCTTCGTCTGGGGCGAGCGGTCCTGGACCTGGCGCGAGATCGACGCGATGGTCTCGGCGCTGGCGTCGGCGCTGGCGGAGCAGGGGATCGCCAAGGGCGATCGCATCCTCGTGCACTCGAAAAACTGCGAGGAGATGTTCGTCTCGATGTTCGCCGCGTTCCGGCTCGGCGCGGTCTGGGTGCCCACCAATTTCCGTCTGATGCCGGACGAAGTCGCGTATCTCGCCACGGCGTCGGGTGCAAAGGCGTTCCTCTGCCACGGCGATTTTCCGGAGCACGCCGCGGCGGTGACGACCACGTCGTTCACCTGGTGCATCGGCCAGAGCGGCCATTTCGGCACGCGCGCCGTCGCCGAGGCCATGGCCGCGCATGCGGGTGCCGAGATGGCCAACGCCGCGGTCGAGCACGACGATCCCTGCTGGTTCTTCTTCACCTCCGGCACCACCGGCCGCTCCAAGGCGGCCGTGCTGACCCACGGCCAGATGGCGTTCGTTATCACCAATCATCTCGCCGATCTGACGCCCGGCACCACCGAGCACGACGCTTCGCTGGTCGTTGCGCCGTTGTCGCATGGCGCCGGCGTGCATCAGCTGATGCAGAGCGCGCGCGGCGCCAAGACAGTACTGCTGCCGAGCGAGAAGTTCGACATCACGGAGGCCTTCCGCCTGATCGAGACGCATCGCGTCAGCAATTTGTTCACCGTGCCGACCATCCTGAAGATGATGGTCGAGCATCCCGCCGTCGATCAGTTCGACCATTCCTCGCTGCGCCACGTGATCTATGCCGGCGCGCCGATGTATCGGGAGGACCAGAAGCGCGCGCTGGCGCGGCTCGGCAAGGTCATCGTGCAATATTTCGGCCTCGGCGAGGTCACCGGCAACATCACCGTGCTGCCGGCCGCGGCGCATGAGGAAGAGGATGGACCGGACGCGCGGATCGGCACCTGTGGTTATGAGCGTACGGGCATGCAGGTCTCGATCCAGGACGATCAGGGCCGCGAGCGGAAGCCCGGCGAGACCGGCGAGATCTGCGTCATCGGCCCGGCGGTGTTCGCTGGCTATTACGACAATCCTGAAGCGAACGCGAAGGCGTTTCGCGACGGCTGGTTCCGCACCGGCGATCTCGGCCACATGGACGCGAATGGCTTCGTCTACATCACCGGCCGCGCGTCCGACATGTACATCTCCGGCGGCTCCAACATCTATCCGCGAGAGGTCGAGGAAAAGATCCTGACGCATCCAGATATCGGCGAGGTCGCGGTGCTCGGCGTGCCCGATCCTGTATGGGGCGAGGTCGGTGTCGCCGTCTGCGTTGTCCGCGAGGGCGCGACAGCGCCGAGCGAGAGCGATATCGCCGGCTATCTCGCGACCAAGCTGCCGCGCTACAAGATGCCGAAGCGATTCTTCTTCTGGGATGCGCTGCCGAAGTCCGGCTACGGCAAGATCCCCAAGCGCCTGGTGCGCGACGAGCTCGAGGCGCGCGGGCTGCTCGATCTCACGAAGCAAGGCTGAGCATTGATGCGATCGATCACCCAGCCGGGCGCGCCGGTCGCCGAGCGAATTCAATTCGTCGAGGCGCGCGGCCGCGCCTTCACCTTCACCATGGAGCCGGGACGGCCCCTGCTGCAGGCTGCGCATCGCGGCTTCGCGGCCCAAGGCTTTGCCGGCGGCGTGCTCGAGTTCAAGCGCGGCGCGCTCGGGCCGTTCGCCTATGTGATGCCAGCGCTGTCGAAAACGCCGGACTACGCCGCGTTCTACAGCGAGACCCATCGACCGTCCGGTGCCACGCATCTGACGACCGGGACGATGACGCTCGGCATCCGCGACGGCGCGCCGTTCTTCCACTGCCACGCGCTGTGGACGGAAGAGGGCGGGCGCCATGGGGGCGGGCACATTCTGCCGGAGGAGACGATCGTCGCCGAGCCGTTCGAGGTCGAGGCGTTCGGGCTCGATGGCGCGATCTTCGCAGCCGAGCCTGATCCCGAGACGGGCTTCAAGCTGTTCGGACCGGTGGCGGCTGCGCCGCGCGAGACGAAAGCAGAGCGACGCGCCTTCGCGCTGCGGCTGCGGCCCAACCAGGATTTTGCGGGCTGTCTGGAACAGTTCTGTCGCTCGCAGGGGATCCGTGAAGCAAGGATACGGGGCGGCGTCGGTTCGACCATCGGCGCACGCTTCGCAGATGGGCCTATCGTCGAGCCGTTCGCCACCGAGCTGACCGTCACGTCCGGCGCCATCGCGCCTGGCGCTGACGGTCTCGAAGCCACGCTCGACATCGCTTTGGTCGACTACACCGGCGCGCTGGCGCAAGGCCGTTTGATCCGCGGCGACAATCCGGTGCTGATGACCATGGAGCTGGTGCTGGAGGTCGTGGCTTAGCTCGATGGCCGTGCTAGCGGACCGCGCCTCGATGTGCGAAATTGCCGATGGTGTCACTGAGGTTGCGAAGACGGCATGGCGAGAAAGCAGCGTGAGATCCGGCTGCGCGCACCCTATCTGAAGAGGCTGTGGCTCGATCCGGCGAAGATTGGCGATCGGGTCGCTTATCCGTTTTGCCTGCCGTTCCTGCAGGACGATTTCGAGCTGAGCTTCACCAGCGCCATCACCATCATCGTCGGTGAGAACGGCACCGGCAAGTCGACCTTGCTGGAGGGCATCGCCGCGCTCGCCGGCTACGACGAGGCCGGCGGGGGCAAGGGCTACAGGCCGGTCGATCACGCCCGCGCGGTCGAGCGCATGGGTGGCGCGCTGGGCAAGGCCTTTCGCGCGGCGTGGCTGCCCAAGATCACGCAGGGCTGGTTCTTTCGCGCCGAGAGCTTCTTCTCGGTCGCCCGTTATCTTGACGAGGCCGCGCTGGAGGATCCGCTGGGCGGGCCGCCGCCCGATTTCCTGTCTCACTCGCATGGCGAAGGCTTCCTGCGCTTCTTCGAGGAGCGCTGCCAGCGCCAGGGCCTCTACATCTTCGACGAGCCGGAATCGGCGCTGTCGCCGGCGCGGCAGATCGAGTTTCTGAAGCTGATGCGGCGGATGGACGAGGCCGGGCATTGCCAGGTGCTGATGGCGACGCATTCGCCGGTGTTGATGGCCTATCCGGGCGCCACGCTGCTGCGGCTGACAAAACACGGCTTGGAGCCGGTGCGGGTGCAGGACACCGATCATTTCAAGGCGATGCGCGAGTTCTGCAGCGACCCGGACGGGTTCGTGCAGGGGGTGCTCGCGGAGTGACGTATGCTGAACAGTGAAGATCCGATTGCTTGCTCCGCCGTCATTGCGAGCGAAGCGAAGCAATCCAGGGCTGCGCCGTGGCTCTGGATCGCTTCGTCGCGTTGCTCCTCGCGCTGACGGAGACACATGAATCCTCGTTCTCGCGATGCATCCGCATCCGAGCTTTGCTGTTCATTCCGCCCTCCTCAAGTGAGAGGGCGCAGGGAAGGCCGGGTGCAGGCCGCACCCATGGCCCGCCTGCAGCAAAAAAAGCAGGCGGCAGTCACCACAGGATTGGCCGAGCAACCGGCCTTCCCTGCGCGACGGTTTTGACCGGCTTATACGCGCTCTCCTCGGTGCGCCGGGCTTTCTGGCCACCGTCACCGGCGCGATGCGTGAGCATCAGCGCTGGCTTGACCTCAGCGTCGGGAGGCCAGGACCACACGATTTCGCCGTCCGCCCCGCAACCCGTCGTCTTGCGCAAAAGCACCGGGCCCGTGACGTCCATCGCATCCCGCCCTCCACGCCCGTGACGACCGCGAAGCGCCCCTCTCGTGAGAGCAGGACGGCGACATGAAAACCGAAATTCTGTAAAGGCGAAAGCGGAATATTTTTCACCAGGCGACTGGACAGGGGTGATGCGGTTGATCGCGCGTTGAAATTTAAATTTTGCGCGCAGCGCTGTTTTGGTGTCAAACCCACCACTGAACGGCATCGCGGTTGGCCGTCGGGCAAATCAGGTCGGGTGCAGATGACGGAGCAGACCAACTCTCATCACGCGCTGGAGCAGGCGCTCCTCGCGCTCGATGATCGCGCCATGGTGCTGGAGGAACTCGATGGGTTCATCGCCGGCCTTCTGATCCTACCCGAACACGTGCCGCCCGGTGAATGGTTTGCAGCCGCGTTCGGGTTCGGCAAGGGACAGCGCACGGTGTTCGCGAGCATCGACCATGCCAATGCGGTGCTGGACCTCGTGAGAGCCTATCACGGCGATATCGCGCAAACGCTGGCGCGCACGCCGGAGCTGTACCAGCCGCGTTTGCCGGTCGATCCCGAGACTGGCGACATCGTCTGGGAGTTGTGGATCGACGGCTTTGCCGCGGCCACGGACCTGCGTCGCGAAAGGTTCGATGCCTATGAGCGGGTGGGCGGCGAAGTCGCCATCGCCGCGATGGGCCTGATGATGATGATCGGTGCAACCCTGGACGAGAACCCCGACCCCGCTGAATATCGCAATCTCAGCCGCAACGCGCCGAGAAACATCCGCGACGCGGTGATCACGCTTTATCAATACCGGCATAGCGGAGCGGCATTGCCAGGTACGCCTGCCTTTGTCGATATCCCCAATCCGTTTGCTTCACGCGGCAAGCCTGGCCGCAACGATCCCTGTCCGTGCGGTTCCGGCCGGAAATACAAGCGCTGCTGCGGCGCGAATTGATCGGGCGCCGGCCGCCACGACACGGTCTTTTTTGTTGCAACAATCCGGAGCGGTGCAAAGATGAGGCTGCCGCGCGCCGATGACGTGGCCAATGAGAACGACCGAGGAAATGCAATGAGGATGGTGTTCGGCAAGTCGCTGGCCGCAATGGCGGCGCTCGCGATCGCAACGACGGCCCTGACGATGTCGGCCCTGACCAGTGCGGACGCGCATGGCCCGACCCGGCGCAAGGTGCAGGAGCATGTCGAGATCAACGCCGTGCCGGCCAAGGTGTGGGCCGTCATCGGCAACTTCCAGGACATGAGCTGGCTCGGCCCGGTCGACAAGACCGAGGGCGACAAGGGCAACGAGATCGGCGCGACGCGCAAGCTGACCCTGAAGGGCGGCGCGACCGTCGACGAGGAGCTCTATAAATACGACGCCGAGAAGATGAGCTATTCGTACCGCATCACATCGGTCGACGTGAAGGTCCTGCCGGTGACGAACTACTCGTCGACCATCGCGGTGACCCCGAGCGCCGACGGCAAGGGCAGCGTCGTCGAATGGACCGGCGCGTTCTATCGCGGCTTCCCCAACAACGACCCGCCGCCGGAGCTGAACGACGAAGCCGCCGTGAATGCGGTGAGCGGGCTGTACAAGGGCGGGCTCGAGGGGCTGAAGAAGAAGGTGGAGAGTGGAAGCTGACAGCTTGCCAGCTAGAGAGCAGATATGTCGCTCAGGAAGCGCTGCGCTCCCTCTCCCCGTCCTTACGGGGAGAGGGCTGGGGTGAGGGGCAGCTGCACGGGAAGTATTCGCGATCGGCCTCGTAGTCCCTCGTTCAGATCGCGTCGAAGATGCGAGGCTGGTGAAGAGGACTATTCAAACACCAGACTCGCGGAGAGTCCCCCTCACCCCGACCCTCTCCCCGCAAGCGGGGCGAGGGAGCTCACCGCCCGAGACGTAACACCTCGTGCCTGTCGGGGAGCGCGCAGTATTGCCGTAGCAGCCATCGGAGTGTTTTTATCCAGCGCGCTGCCGCTCCACGCCGAGGAGGCCTTCGTCACCAATCAGCTCAGCGACGATCTCACCATCGTCGACCTCGCGACCTCGACACCCGTCGCGACGATTTCGATCGGTGGTAAGCCGGCCGGTGTCGCGGTCGCTGCCGACGGCCGCTTTGCCTATGTCGCCAGTCCGGATGACAAGACGGTCAGCGTGATCGATGCGACGGCGCGTCAGGTCGTCGGCCGGATCGACGTCGGCGGCGGCCCGCTCGGGATCGCGGTGGCGCCTGACGGCGCTACGGTCTATGTTGCCGACTGGTACAATGCGGCGATTCGGATCATCGATGCGACGACGCTGAAGGTCACTGGCAGCATCGCCGTCGGCGCCTCGCCATCGGGGCTCGCGGTGTCGGCGGACGGCAAGCTGCTGCTGTCGGCCGACCGCGACGACGATCAGCTCTCGGTGATCGACACGGCCACGCGCCAGCAGCTCAAGACCATCAAGGTCGGCACGCGGCCGTTCGGCGTCACAATCGATGCCCTGGGCAAGCGCGCCTACACCGCCAATGTCGGCTCCAACGACGTCTCCGTGATCGATCTCGCCGAGGGGCGCGAGGTCGCGCGCGTCAAGACCGGCCTGCGGCCCTATGCGGTCGCGCTGGCGCAGGGCAGGGGCTTCGTCACCGATCAGTATGACGGCACGGTGAGCGTGTTCGACGTCGTCAGCCTCCAGCCGCTCGAGCGGATCACTGTCGGCGACTATCCCGAAGGCATCGAAGCCACCGCCGACGGCCGCCGCATCATCGTCGCCAATTGGGAAAGCAACATCCTCAGCGTCATCGATGTCGCAACGCTGAAGGTGACCGGCGAGATCAAGGTCGGCAACGGCCCGCGCGCCTTCGGCGCGTTCCTGCGGCGGTAGGCTTGTGGTCTTCCAGCCGATGTCCGTCATTGCGAGCCAAGCCGATGGTCTGGCGTTCAGCCGTTCGGCGTCGCAGGCGACACCACCAGCCGCTCCGCGATCTCCTCCATCCGCGTGAACACGTAGTCCGGGCTGCGATCGCGCAGCGCCTTCTCCGCGGCATAGCCCCAGGTCACCGCGCCGCAGGCGATGCCGGCGGCGTGGGCGGCTTCGATGTCGCGCGTCTCGTCGCCGATCGCGATCGCCGCCTGGGGAGCGACGCGCGCGCGCTTCACGACGCGGCGGAATTTGCGCGCCTTGCCGAACACCGAGGCCGAGCAGTCGAAATCGGCGAACAGCCGCGCACGCGCGCCGAGCTTCTGGCGCGCATTGGCCTCGCTGTCGGAGGAGACCAGCGCGAGGCGCGTGCCGTTGGCGGCCAGCCGGTCGAGCATGATGTCCACGCCCGCAAACAGCGGGATGCTCGCGGCGTGCTTGGTCTTCAACTGACGCACGTGCCGCGCGATGAACGGCAGCTTCCAGCCGGGCACTTCGAGGAAGTCGAGGATCTCGCGGGTCGAGGCGTGGCGGAGGCCGTCGATGTCCTCGTCCCTGACCTCGCGAAAGCCGTAGCGCCTCGCGACTGTGTTCACGTGCAGCCGAAACCACGGAAAGCTGTCGGCAAGCGTGCCGTCGAGATCGAAGATGACGAGAGCGTAGGACATCGCGGGTGAGACACTGCCGTGCTGAGGACGATCGGGGTCGAAGGTACCCGATGAGGGCCGTTGCGCGCCAGCATGCGCGTCCACGCCGCAGGTGCCTGCGGCATGGGCTGCCGGGAGCATCGTCGATAACCTGGAGTTGAACGTGTTGTGATGAGTCTGCGCTGGTTGTTGGCGTATGATGAGCGTGCGCCGAGGGGCTCACGCCCTTTGTCGCAAACTGTTTTCAGTCTCGTCGCTCCCTTATTTCAAATCAGAGAGATTTCAGATGCCCTTCAACAAAAACGCAGCCGCGTACCTGTCCTACTACGCCTATATCGACGACGCGCTGGCGACGGTGCAGGCCAACGATTTCGCGCAATATCTGCAGGCCATTCCGTCCGGACCGGCCAATGGCCCGTGGTCGCTGTGCTGGGGCCCGGCGGTGAATGACGGCGTGCTCGCCTATGTCGCGAAGGGCAATGACGGCAGCTATGGGCTCGCCTTCCGCGGCACCGATGTCGATGGCTCCGTCTCCGGCACCTTCGAGAACATCGGCGCCGATCTCGAGGCGTTCTTCACGGTGCCGTTCCTGTATCCGCAACAGCCGCTCGCGGCCGGTGCCGCGCAGGCGCAGATCTCGTCCGGGCTGAACGGCGCGCTGGCTCTGGCGATCGGCCTGACCGATCCGGTCACCGACATCTCGCTGCTGGACTATCTGCGCGGCCTTGCGAAGTCCGGCCCGCTCGACCTGACGGTGACGGGCCACAGTCTCGGCGGCGCGCTCGCCGTCGCGGCCACCGCGTGGCTGCAGGATCAACTGCCGAAGGCCGGGCCGGTCTCGTTCAAGCTGTGGCCGCACACATTCGCTGCGCCGACGATGTGGAATGCGGCGTTCGCCACGCGCTTCGCCCAGCAATTCACCTACTATTCCGCGGTCAACAGCAACGACGCCGTGCCGATGGGCTGGGCCAATCTTCAGACGCTGCAGAACACCTATCCGGCGCCGTACCCAAGCCTGGAGCACACTGACTTCAGCATCTATCTCGCCGTCCTGGCGGTGGAGGCCGTCGTGGCCAAGCTCGGCTACACCCAGATCGCGGCGAGCAATCCGGACGTGTGGGCCGAGCCGCTGCAGTCAGCCGCGGCGTGGACCGATGAAGCCGGGCTGATGCACTCGATGCAGAACGTCTACTTCAAGCATGTGATCGGCACGGTCGGGCCGAACCTTCCGGGCACGACCACGACGGGCATCGCGCGTCCGCGCGCGGTCGCCGTCGCGGCGTGATCGACGCCGGCGCGACGCTGCATTCTCCGGCATGCGACGTGACTCTTCCAGACCCGAATCTTCGGATCTGCAAGAGGCGATCGTCGCGTGTCCGATCACGATTGCCTCACGGCTTTTGTGAGCGTGCACTGCGGGAACGTCTGCCGCACCGCGGCCGTTGACCTCGCACGCAAGCAAGGAGATTCACATGCAACGCACGATCAAGATGGCCGCGCTGGCCGCTGCCACCCTCGTTATCGGCACCGCCGCCGCATCGGCACAGGGCTATGCCCGATACAATGATTCTATGGCCTTCGTGCCACCGGCGCAGAGCTACGATTCCGAGCCGGTCTATGGCGCCGCGGCCGCGCCGGTCTACGCGCCGGGTCCGGCGGCCTGGGGCCGCGGCTACAACGGCACCAACCATCCGACCCCCGGCTCGACCCAGGGCGACGTGGGTCCGTCCGGCAACAACAACGGCACGCTGACCGGCGTCTATCGCCAGTGGTAATCGCCATCGCGTGAGTCAGCGCGCGTGAGTGAGTACGCGTGAGGTGAAGCCCGTCGCTCGGACACGAGCGGCGGGCTTGTCGCGTCCGCCTCTGTGCAGGCCGAGCTTGTCTCAGCCCGGATCACCCGATCGCGTCAACGTGAACGATGCGCTGTGTCGCAGCAATTGTTGCGGCCTCGCGCGGAACCCACGAGGTACATACGTTGTTTGCTCCGCGATAATTAGGAACGAAGGAGCAAGTTCATGATGCGCATGTTTAGTTTGGCGGCGTTGACCGCTGTCACGGTCATTGCCGGCACCGCGGCGGCCTCGGCCGGCGAGTACGGCCCCGGCGGCTACGGCTATGGCGGCCAGGTCACCAGCAACTACGCCTATCGCGACTCCTACGCCTGGGCACCGGCCCCGGTCTACGAGGAAGGCTACGTCGCCGTCGCGCCGGGCCCGTATTACGGCCCGGGCTGGGGCGCCGGCTACAACGGCACCAACCACCCGACCCCGAGCTCGACCCAGGGCGACGTCGGCCCGGGCGGCAATAACAACGGCACGCGGAGCGGGTATTACCGCTGGTGAGTTGAGTTCTGAGTGAGAGATAGGACGACCAAGCCCGCTGCTCTTAATTGAGCGGCGGGCTTCTTCTTGGTGGACGGCACCGCCGACTCAGCCGTCATCGCGAGGAGCGCAGCGACGAAGCGATCCAGAGTCCCGCCTTCGGCTCTGGATCGCGTCGCTTCGCTCGCAAGGACGATCAAACAATAATTACTCCGCCGCCTCGCTCGCCGCGCCGCGGCTGCGCTTCTTCGGCTTGGCTGACTTCTCCAGCACCGGCTTCAAAAACTGTCCCGTGTAGCTGCGCGGCGCTTTCACGATGTCTTCCGGCGGGCCCCAGGCGACGATCTCGCCGCCGCCGTCGCCGCCTTCGGGGCCCAAGTCGATCACCCAGTCGGCGGTCTTGATGACCTCGAGATTGTGCTCGATGACGACGACCGTGTTGCCCTGCGCCACCAGCTCGTGCAGCACCTCCAGGAGCTTCTTGACGTCGTGGAAGTGCAGGCCCGTCGTTGGCTCATCCAAGATGTAGAGCGTGCGTCCGGTGGCGCGCTTGGACAGCTCCTTGGCGAGCTTGACCCGCTGGGCCTCGCCGCCGGACAGCGTGGTGGCCTGCTGTCCGACATGGATGTAGTCGAGGCCGACGCGGCGCAGGGTCTCGAACGTGTCGCGCACGCGCGGCACCGCCTTGAAGAACTCGGCGGCTTCTTCCACGGTCATGTCGAGCACATCGGCGATCGACTTGCCCTTGAAGAGAACGTCGAGCGTCTCGCGGTTGTAGCGCTTGCCCTTGCAGACGTCGCAGGTGACGTAGACGTCGGGCAGGAAGTGCATCTCGATCTTGATGACGCCGTCGCCCTGGCAGGCCTCGCAGCGGCCGCCCTTGACGTTGAAGGAGAAGCGGCCGGGCTCGTAGCCGCGCGCCTTCGCCTCCGGCAGGCCCGCGAACCATTCGCGGATCGGGGTGAACGCGCCGGTGTAGGTCGCGGGGTTGGAGCGCGGCGTGCGGCCGATCGGCGACTGGTCGATGTCGATGATCTTGTCGATGTGCTCCAGGCCCTCGATGCGGTCGTGCGGCGCGGCCGCCTCATTGGCGCCGTTGAGCTTGCGCGCGATCGCCTTGTACAGCGTGTCGATCAGCAAGGTCGACTTGCCGCCGCCGGACACGCCGGTGATGGCCGTGAACAGGCCGAGCGGAATCTCGGCCGAGACGTTCTTGAGATTGTTGCCGCGCGCGTTGACGACCTTGATGGTGCGGCGATGGTTCGGCGGCCGCCGCTCGGGCACCTCGACCTCTAGCTCGCCGGTGAGATACTTGCCGGTCAGCGACTTCGGGTTGCGCATGATCTCGGCGGGCGTGCCCTCGGCGACGATGTGGCCGCCATGGGTGCCGGCGCCGGGGCCGATGTCGAGCACGTAGTCGGCGAGACGAATCGCGTCTTCGTCATGCTCGACGACGATCACGGTGTTGCCGAGGTCGCGCAGCCGCTTCAGGGTGTCGAGCAGCCGGGAATTGTCGCGTTGGTGCAGGCCGATCGAGGGCTCGTCGAGCACGTAGAGCACGCCCGTCAGGCCCGAGCCGATCTGCGAGGCCAGGCGGATACGCTGGCTCTCGCCGCCGGAGAGGGTGCCGGAGGAGCGGGCGAGGGTCAAATAGTTCAGGCCGACATCGAGCAGGAAGGTCAGGCGGTCGCGGATCTCCTTGAGGATGCGCGTGGCGATCTCGGTCTGCTGCGCGTTGAGCTGGGCCGGCACCTCGGCGAACCATTCGCCTGCGGCCTTGACGCTGAGGTTGGAGATCTCGCCGATATGCTTGCCGCCGACCTTGACGCACAGCGCCTCGGGCTTCAGCCGGAACCCCTTGCAGCCGGCGCAGGGCACGTCGTTGAAATATTTGCCGAGCTCCTCGCGCGCCCATTCGCTCTCGGTCTCGCGGAAGCGGCGCTCGATGTTGGTGATGACACCTTCGAACGGCTTCTTGGTGTCGTAAGAGCGGACGCCGTCCTCATAGGTGAACTTGATCTCGTCATCGCCGGAGCCGTGCAGCAGCGCGTTCTGCGTCTTCTTCGGCAGGTCCTTCCACTTGGTGTCGAGCGTGAACTTGTAGAACTTGCCGAGCGCGGTCAGCGTCTGCAAATAATAGGGCGAGGACGACTTGGCCCAGGGCGCGATCGCGCCCTTGCGCAGGGTCACATCCTTGTCGGGAATGACGAGGTCGGCATCGACATGCTGCTCGACGCCCAGGCCGCCGCATTCCGGGCAGGCGCCATAGGGATTGTTGAACGAGAACAGCCGCGGCTCGATCTCGGGGATGGTGAAGCCGGAGACCGGGCAGGCAAACTTCTCCGAGAACAGGATGCGCTCGGGCCCGCTCTTGTCGTGAATTTTTGCCGTCTTCTTCTTTTCCTTCTCCTCCGCCGGCGCAGCGGAGGCGGGGGCGTCGGCGAATTCGACGACGGCCAAGCCCTCGGCGAGCTTCAGTGCGGTCTCGAAACTTTCGGCGAGGCGCTGGCCGATGTCGGGGCGCACGACGATGCGGTCGACGACGACGTCGATGTCGTGCGGGAATTTCTTGTCGAGAACAGGCGCCTCGGCGAGCTCGTGGAAGGTGCCGTCGATCTTGACGCGCTGAAAACCCTTCTTGAGGTATTCGGCGAGCTCCTTCTTGTACTCGCCCTTGCGTCCGCGCACGACCGGCGCCAGCAGATACAGGCGCGTGCCCTCGGGCAGCGCCAGCACGCGGTCGACCATCTGCGACACCGTCTGGCTCTCGATCGGCAGGCCGGTCGCGGGCGAGTAGGGCACGCCGACGCGCGCCCAGAGCAGGCGCATGTAGTCGTAGATCTCGGTAACGGTGCCGACGGTCGAGCGCGGATTCTTCGACGTCGTCTTCTGCTCGATCGAGATCGCCGGCGACAGGCCGTCGATCTGGTCGACATCCGGCTTCTGCATCATCTCGAGGAACTGGCGCGCATAGGCCGACAGCGATTCGACGTAGCGGCGCTGGCCCTCGGCATAGATCGTGTCGAAGGCGAGCGACGACTTGCCGGAACCGGAGAGGCCGGTGAACACCACGAGCTTGTCGCGCGGGATCTCGACGTCGATGTTTTTCAGATTGTGCTCGCGGGCGCCGCGGATGGTGATCGCCCGCAGGCTCGACGAGTTGGCTTGCGCGCGCTGCTTGGCCTTGAGCACTTCATCCATGACGATTGTCCCACGGCGCAAGGCTGCGCCATCGTTGCAGGCGCGTTACGCCGGAAGCCGGCCATCGGACGCCAGAGGGGAAAAGGTATCGTCGGAACGTAGGAAGAACGAGGGCGGATTTCCAGTGCCGCAGGCGAATCATCAACAATGCGCTTGGCGAATGGCAGCGACTGGCAGGAGCGGGCGGTTCCGCTCGCGACTTCCAGGCCAAAGAAAAAGCCTCCGCCCTTGCGAGCGGAGGCTGTGTGCGTTGGCCCGGAGGCGTCGTTCTTAGAAGTGGTAATTCACACCGACCTGCACGGTGTGCAGGTTGAGGTCGCCGCTCGGAAGCGCGCCGCCGAAGTAGGACTTGCTGCCGAAGCTCTTGTAGAGGTACTCGGCCTTCACCGACCACTTCGGAGCGAACATCCACTCGCCACCCGCGCCGACCGTCCAGCCGCTCAGGAACTGGCTGTCCGAGACGCCCACGCCGAGCGCCGAAAGCGTGATCTTGTTGTCGGCCCAGGCGTAACCGCCGGTGGCATACAGCAGAGTCGGACCGAAAGCGTAGCCGATGCGGCCGCGGACAGTACCGGTAGCGTCCATCTTGCTTGCGACGCTGACGGCCCCGAAGCCCGGGACCACACCACCAACCGAGTCCTTGATGTCGGCCCAGGCAGCGTCGGCCTCAAGGCCGAATACCCAGTTCGCGCTCTGCCAGTTGTAGCCAACGGTACCGCCGACCAATCCGCCCTTCGGGCTGAGGAGGCCGCCGTTGTCCGTGGTGGCGTAACCGCCCATGGCACCGATGTAGAAGCCGGTCCAGAGCTCCACCGGCGCGAGAACCGGGGCCTTGGTGTAGGTCGGGCGCGCAGCGAGATCAGCAGCGGCAGCGGGAGCGGCCAGGGCGGCCAGGGCCACGGTCGCGAGCAGGATCTTCTTCATTCTTGTCTCCAGTTTAGTCCTTGAAGTCCGCGTCGCACCGAAAACCTTACGCACGAAACAGACTCACCCGTTCAAGTTGACGGGGGTCCTATAGCCCGGTTCCGAGCGGATTGCCGTCACCCTGAAGCCACACTCGGGACGAAACCGCGTTTTTACGGGTGGGTTCCCGAAAGCCTTTGCCACACAATGGCTTGGTTCCCTGTGTGACCGGGCTGCAGAGGTGGCGTGCGGGCAACAAAAAAGGCCGGCTGAGCGCCGGCCTTTCCCAAAAACACAACTGAGTAACGGCCGATCAATACTTCGCGACGACTGGCCCGCCGAAGCGATAGTTCAAGCGCGCCGTGAACAGGTCGACGTCCTGCTTGATGTTGTCGTTCTGGGTGAAGACCGCGCCGCGGAACGGAACGTTCGTGGTGCCCATGAAGAGGTGGTCGTATTCGAAGCCGACCGACCAGTTCGGCGCGAAGGCGTATTCGACGCCGGCGCCGACGGAGGCGCCCCATTTGTGCACGGTCGTGGTGGCCAGCACCGTGTTGACCACGCCGGAAAAGATCTCGTACTTGGTGTCGGTCACGGCCGCGCCGCCCTTGGCGTAGAGCAGGGCGTCGCCGAAGGAGTAGCCGATCTGGCCGGTGAACAGGCCGAAGGCTGTGAGCTTGGTGCGGTTGCGGTCGGGAACGAACAGCGGCGTGGCATTGTTGCCGGTCAGATCGGCCCAATTGCCTTGCGCCTCCAGACCGAACACGACCTGGCCCATCTGCCAGCGATAGCCGAACTGACCGCCCACGGTGCCGCCGGTCGCGTTGTGGCAGCCCTCGGCACGGCCATCCGCCAGCGTCCAGCAATTGCGGCTCGTGCCATAGCCACCGTTGATGCCCAGGTAGAAACCGCTCCAATCGTTGATGGCGACGATCATCGGCGGCGCCTTGGTGTACGGACGGGCCGCCATGTCGGCCGCCGAAGCGGAGGTGGCGGTTGCGATACCAACGAGGGCCGTCGTGATCACAAGCAACTTCTTCATCAAATTCTCCCCCAAGGAGTTGGATTGACTAGCGATGGGGAAGTCATACACGCGGGCCTCCGGTGAGGCTGTAACGCTTCAGCCACAAGGCCGAAAAAGCGTTATAAATCATATATTTATCACGAAATGGCCGCTCCGACGCCGGGCTCCTGACACGAAAAAGGCCGGCGCTGGGGCCGGCCTTCTCGAAGCGGTATCGAGCGGCGAGTTTGCCTCAGTAGCGGGTGCTCGCCGGACCGCCGAATCGATAGTTCACACGCACCGTGGCCATGTCGATGTCCTGCTTGATCGTATCGGTCCGCGCCGCCACCGTCGCCGTGGCGGGGAAGTTGATGTCGCGCGACCCCATGAACAGATGATCGTACTCGACCGCGACCGACCAGTTCGGCGCGAAGCCGAACTCGACGCCGGTGCCCACGGTGCCGCCCCAGCGGGTCTCGCTGGCGGAGTCGAGCTGCGTGCCCACGGGGACGATCAGGGCCGTGTTCGCCGTGCCGGTGTATTTGTTATGGGCCACGGCGGCGCCGCCCTTTACGTACCAGAGCACGTTGCCCCAGGCGTAGCCGACCTGGCCGGTGAACAGGCCGATGGCGTCGGTCTTGGTGGTGTTGGTCACGCCGGCGGCGAGTGCAGCGGTGCTGGCGTTGGATTTCTTGAGGTCGGTCCAGTCGCCCTGAGCTTCCACGCCGAACACCCAGTTCGCCGCCTGCCAGCGGTAACCGACCTGGCCGCCGATCAGGCCGCTGGTCGCGCTGTGGCAGCCTTCCGACTGCGTCGGGACCACCGGCACGCCAGCGACGTTGTTCAGGGTCCAGCAGTTGCGGCTCCAATCGGCGCCGCCATTGATGCCGAGATAGAAGCCGGCCCAGCTCGGCAGCGGCGTCACATAGGCCGGCGGCGGGGCCTTGTTGTAGGTGCGGGCCGCGAAGTCGGCAGCCGAGGCGGGTGCCACGCCAAGCGCGACAGCGCTGGCGGTCAAGATCAAGGTCGTCTTTTGCATGTGTCTCTCCCCAGTCCAAATCATCCCTTGCGCCGGATCCCTCCGATCCGGATCCACGCGGACGTGGCCTGGGCTGGTTGTAGGGAAGACTGTTTTCTAAAAGTTGTGACTGCGGGCGTTGGCGCCACGGATCTGACGCAGATGCTTAAAAGTTGATTAAAAATGTCTTCATGCCCTCGCGCCGACGGCAACCGCCGTGCCCGCCAGAGACGGGTCTCCCGGCTTGTCAATAGGCTGTGTACTCAGGCGCTCAGTGCTTGGAGACGACCGGGCCGCCCCAGCGATAGTTGACGCGCACCGTGGCCATGTCGACGTCCTGGCCGACCTGGTCGGTCCGGCTCGGCGCGCCGCCGGGGACTCCCGAGAAGCCGAGGGTGCGATTGCCCATGAACAGGTGCTCGTATTCGGCAGCCACCGACCAGTTCTTGGCGAAGCCGACCTCGACGCCGGTGCCGACGGCCGCGCCCCAGCGCGTGGCGCTGGACTGGTCGATCAGCGCACCGGTGGCGGTGCCCAGGCCGTTGTACTTCTCACCCGCGACCGCGGCGCCGCCCTTCACGTACCAGAGCACGTTATTCCAGGTGTAGCCGATCTGGCCGGTGAACACGCCGATGCCGTTGATCTTGGTCTGGTTGGTCACGGCCGGGGCGAGCTGGCTGACATTGCTGCCCTTGAGGTTGGCCCAATTGCCCTGGGCCTCGACCCCGAACACCCAGCCGCCCGCCTGCCAGCGATAGCCGATCTGGCCACCGGCCAATGCTCCGGTCGCGTCGTGGCAACCTTCCGCGTTGGTGGCGGCCACGCCGCCGAAGGTGACGTTGTTGGTCCAGCAGGTGCGGGCGAAGCCGCCGCCGGCATTGAGGCCGACGTAGAAGCCGCTCCAATCATAGATCGCAGCGATCATCGCAGGCGCTTTGGTGAAGGTGCGCGCGGGCAAGTCGGCAGCGATGGCCGGCGCAAGCCCCAGCGCCAGCGAAGTTGTCGCCCCCAGCAACAGACTTCTCATCGCATTCCCCAAACCTAGTCCGACGCCCGCACGCACGCTCTCACCAACGCCCACCCGCGACGCCTTGATAGCCCCTCTGACCGGAAAAAGCCGTCACCCAAACGACACAGCCGGCGAGCAAGTGTCGGGACCAGCACACAAAAAAAGGCCGGCGCGAGGCCGGCCTTTCGACAAATTCAAGTTCAGGTTGCGATCAGTAGCGCGACAGGGCCGGGCCGCCGAAGTGATAGGAGATGCCAGCCTTGACGGTGTGGATGGTGTCGTTCCACTCCGAGCGGTTGGCGGCGACCGGCGGGTTGTTGTACTGCAGCGTGCTGCGGCCGAAGTCGATGTAGTTGTACTCGACCTTGGCCGACCAGTTCGCCGCGAACATGTACTCGGCGCCAGCGCCGACGGTCCAACCCCAACGCCAATCATTGACGGAGCCGCCGAACGCCGGTCCGAGCAGGCCACGGTCGTAGCGATGCTGGAAGTCTCCGACCGAGGCACCGCCGCTGACGAAGAGCAAAGCGGGGCCTGCAGCCCAGCCGAGACGGCCCTTGATGTCGCCGAAGCCGCGCAGGTGCGTGAAGTAGGAATCGCCGAAGCCGGCGTTGATCTCGGCCGAACGGCCGTTGATGTCGGCCCAGTGGTAGTCGCCTTCGAGGCCGAACACGATGTTGTCGACCTGCCAATTGTAGCCGACCACGCCGCCGACGAAGCCGCCGTTGAAGTCGTAACGCTGCGTCGGGGTGAAGCCGACGACGTTCGGTCCACCGAAGTAGGTCTCGTCGCTGCGGCCCCAGCCGCCGCCGCCCTGCACGCCGAGATAGAAGCCGGTCCAGGTCGGGAGCGGCGCGGGCGCGGCGATCGGCGCCTTCGTGTAGGGGCGGGCGGCGAGATCAGCGGCGCTCGCGGGGGTCAGCGACCCCAACACCATCAAGCTGACTGCTCCAAGAAAAATTCGTTTCATCCCAAGGTTCATCCCAAGTCTCCCGCTTTTGGCGTCTCCACAGGGTCCCCGGAGGCGCACATTCTGTGAGTGGGTGCGACCGCGGATGCGGCCTCAATCCATCCGAAAATATACGCGATTCAACCCTCGATACCGTCTCCCAAAAGCCACAGGAGGGGAGGAAGTGAGGCGATCTAAGTTTATGTAAGTTAAAGAATTTTTGACCATTCGCGGGAACTTTTCAGGGTTCCGTTTCTCGGCCGTCGGGTTCCATCGGGTTCCATGGAACTCCACGCATGGTTGCATACACAGGCGGGCGAACAAAACTGGAACAATCGGCGCTGGCCTGCTATATGTGGATAAGCGACGAGAAGGCAGGTGGCCGGCGCGGCAACCGTATAGGGTCCGCCGCGAGAGGAAGGGGTGAGCCACCGTGGGCCGAGAGGCCGGTGGGCCACAGCCGGCCCGGTGATCTGAAAACCGCGGGAGAGTGTGATGGCGGGTAGTGTGAACAAGGTGATTCTGGTCGGAAATCTGGGCAAGGACCCCGAGATCCGGCGGACGCAGGATGGGCGGCCGATCGCCAATCTGAGCATCGCGACGTCGGAAACGTGGCGCGACAAGAACACCGGCGAGCGCAAGGAAAAGACCGAGTGGCACCGGGTGGTGATCTTCAACGAAGGTCTCTGCAAGGTCGCCGAGCAGTATCTCAAGAAGGGCTCCACGGTGTACATCGAGGGCGCGCTGCAGACCCGCAAATGGACCGACCAGAGCGGCGTCGAGAAGTACTCGACCGAGGTGGTGCTGCAGGGCTTCAACTCGACCTTGACGATGCTCGGTGGCCGTGGCGGCGGAGGCGGGGGCAACTTCGCCGACGACACGGGCGGCGGCGATTTCGGCATGAGCAGCCCGTCCTCGGCGCCTGCGCCGCGCCGCCCGATGGCAGCCGCCAGCCGCAACAGCGACATGGACGACGACATTCCGTTCTGAGGTGAAAACGCGCGCGGGAAACCCGGCTCCGGCCGGGCCGCGCGCGACGCCCGCGGCCACCGTCGACCGCAACGTAAGATCTCGTTAAGTCGCTGGAAATGCGGCTATAAAAACCTTCGCGCGGGAACGTGGAGGGGTGGCCTGCCGCGACGCGATGCGCTATATGATTCCAAGCGATTTTCGCGTGTCAAAACCGACCGGTATCCCCTTTGTCCGATAAAGAAGATGAGAAGCCCGGCGAGCCGGGCGGACCTTCCGACATTCGTCCCGTCTCCATCCTCGATGAGATGAAGCGCTCCTACCTCGATTACGCGATGAGCGTGATCGTGGCGCGGGCGCTGCCCGATGCGCGCGACGGCCTGAAGCCCGTGCACCGGCGCATCCTCTACGGCATGTACGAGAACGGCTTCGAGTGGAACAAGCCGTACCGCAAGTCGGCGCGCACCGTCGGCGACGTCATCGGTAAATACCATCCGCACGGCGACCAATCGGTCTATGACGCGCTGGTGCGCATGGCGCAGGACTTCTCGATGCGCGTGCCGCTGATCGACGGCCAGGGCAATTTCGGCTCGGTCGACGGCGACATGCCGGCGGCGATGCGCTACACGGAATCGCGCCTGACCAAGATCGCGCAGTCGCTGCTCGACGATCTCGACAAGGACACCGTCGACTTCCAGCCGAACTACGACAATTCGGAACGAGAGCCGTCGGTGCTGCCGGCGAAGTTTCCGAACCTGCTCGTCAACGGCGCCGGCGGCATCGCCGTGGGCATGGCGACCAACATCCCGCCGCACAATCTCGGCGAGGTCATCGACGCCTGCATCGCGCTGACCGACAATCCGGCGCTGTCGATCGACGAGCTCAACCAGATCATCCCCGGACCGGACTTCCCGACCGGCGGCATCATTCTCGGCCGCGCCGGCATCCGCTCCGCCTATCACACCGGCCGCGGCTCGATCGTGATGCGCGGCAAGGTGACGATCGACACCATCCGCAAGGATCGCGAGGCGATCCTGATCACGGAAATCCCGTACCAGGTCAACAAGGCCTCGATGGTCGAGCGCATCGCCGAGCTGGTGCGCGAGAAGAAGATCGAGGGCATCTCGGATCTGCGCGACGAATCCGACCGCGACGGCTTCCGCGTCGTCGTCGAGCTCAAGCGCGACGCCGTGCCGGACGTGGTGCTGAACCAGCTCTACAAGTTCACGCCGCTGCAGACCAATTTCGGCGCCAACATGGTGGCGCTCGATGGTGGTCGTCCGCAGACGATGAACCTCAAGGATCTGCTGACCGTGTTCGTGGCGTTCCGCGAACAGGTGGTGACGCGGCGGACCAAGTTCCTGCTCAACAAGGCGCGCGACCGCGCCCACATCCTGGTCGGCCTCGCCATTGCGGTCGCCAATATCGACGAGATCATCCGCGTTATCAGAACCTCGCCCGATCCCAACACCGCGCGCGAAACCCTGATGTCGCGCGACTGGCCGGCGCAGGACGTGGCGGCAATGATCACCCTGATCGACGATCCGCGCCACCGCATCAATCCGGACGGCACCGCGCGGCTGTCGCTCGAGCAGGCCAAGGCCATTCTCGATCTGCGCCTGCAGCGCCTCACCGCGCTCGGCCGCGAGGAGATCTCCGACGAGCTCGACAAGCTCGCGCTGGAGATCGCCGACTATCTGGACATCCTGCGCTCGCGCGCCCGCGTCCAGGACATCGTCAAGACCGAGCTGTCGGCGATCAAGGCCGAGTTTGCCACCCCGCGCCGCACCGTCATCGCCGAGCAGGAAGGCGAGATGGAGGACGAGGACCTGATCCAGCGCGAGGACATGGTCGTGACCGTGTCGCACGCCGGCTACACCAAGCGCGTACCGCTGTCGGCCTATCGTGCGCAGCGCCGCGGCGGCAAGGGCCGCACGGGCATGCAGACCCGCGAGGAGGATTTCGTCAGCCGGCTGTTCGTGGCCTCCACGCATACGCCGGTGCTGTTCTTCTCGTCGCGCGGCCAGGTCTACAAGGAGAAGGTCTGGCGGCTGCCGATCGCAGCCCCCAACGGCCGCGGCAAGGCGCTGATCAACATCCTGCCGCTCGAGCAGGGCGAGCGCATCACCACGATCATGCCGCTGCCGGAGGATGAATCCTCCTGGGCCAATCTCGACGTGATGTTCGCCACGACCGGCGGCAATGTCCGCCGCAATAAGCTGTCGGATTTCGTCGACGTGCGCCGCTCCGGCATTATCGCGATGAAGCTCGACGAGGGCGAGGAGATCGTCAACGTCCAGATCTGTACCGAGCGCGACGACGTGCTGCTGACGGCGGCCGGCGGCCAGTGCATCCGCTTCCCCGTCACCGATGTGCGCGTCTTCACGGGCCGCACCTCGATGGGCGTGCGCGGCATCGCGCTCGCCGAGGGCGACAAGGTGATCTCGCTGTGCATCCTGCGCCATGTCGAGACCACCTCGGACGAGCGCACGGCGTATTTGAAGATGCGCCGGGCGATGTCGGGCGACGCGACGACCGAGGAGCCGGTCGAGACCGAAAGCGAGGAGGCGGCCGCGGGTGCGATCCAGCTGTCGCAGGAGCGCTATGTCGAGATGTCGGCACAGGAGCAGGTGGTGCTCACCGTGTCGGTCAATGGCTATGGCAAGCGCACTTCGTCCTACGAGTACCGGACGACCGGTCGTGGCGGCAAAGGCATCGTCGCGATGTCCGTCAACAACCGCAACGGCAAGCTGGTCGCCTCGTTCCCGGTCGAGGACAGCGACCAGATCATGCTGGTCACCGACAAGGGCCAGCTCATCCGCTGCCCGGTCGACGGCATCCGCATCGCTGGCCGCTCCACCCAGGGCGTCATCGTGTTCAACACGGCTGACGATGAGCACGTCGTCTCGGTCGAGCACATCGGGGAGGAGACGGAGAACGGCAACGGGGCGGCTGAGCCGGCGAATGGCGAATGAGGTGCGAGTGGCGAACAGGGCGTAGCGAGTAGGGGACGAATCATAGTCCCAAACTATTCGCTATTCGCTATTCGCTATTCGCTTCACTGCGCCCGCTCGACGCCGACGACGCGGGCCTCGCGGATCGCGGTCTTGGTGCCGGCGGTGCGCAGGCAGGCGGCCTCGAAATTCGGCCAGGCCTGCTGCGAGCAGTCGCGGCCGATCGGGCGGATGTCCAGACGGTCAGCCTTGGCCAGCGGACGCGGCACGCTCGCTTCGACCTGCGGGGCAAAGCCCGGCAGGAGGGTGAGAGCGGCAGCCACGGAGCCGGCCGCTGCAATCGCAGAAAGCGCTTTGATCATGACGGTCCCCTGTCCTGGTCTCGATGTCGGGCCGTTCGCGGCCCGTCGTTCGTTAAGGATTTGATAACCATTCCGGGTTTCGGGATGCTTTCGCGCGCCGCCCGAAATGATTTCATGACACCGCGGCTGTGTTTCGCGGCCCAAGTTCCGACGAAACAATCGCGGTCAGCGGCTGCAGTTCCGGCTGGCCCGTGCGAGACGCTGCCGCGGCCATCACAGCTGCGCCAGCCGGCGGCCCGCGCAGCTTGCCCGGCTGTTCCGGCCGGTATAGGACGGACGCATGCAACGCATTGCGCTCTATCCAGGCTCGTTCGATCCCGTCACCAACGGCCATCTCGACGTGGTCCGGCAGGCGGTCCATCTCTGTGACAAGCTGATCGTCGCGGTCGGCGTGCACCACGGCAAGAAGCCGCTGTTCTCCACCGAAGAGCGGCTGACCATGGCGCACGAGGTGTTCGGGCCGGTCGCCGCCGCCGCGGGCTGCGAATTCGAGGCCTCGACCTACGACAATCTCACGGTGACGGCGGCGCAGAAGACCGGCGCGATCCTGATGATCCGCGGCCTGCGCGACGTCAAAGATTTCGATTATGAGATGCAATTGGCGGGCATGAACCAGACCATGGCACCGTCGATCCAGACGGTGTTCGTGCCGGCCTCGGTATCGGTTCGCCCGATCAACGCCAGCCTCGTCCGTCAGATCGCCGCGATGGGCGGCGAAATCTCGCACTTCGTGCCGCCGTCGGTGGTGGCTCCCCTGAAAGCCAAGTTCGTCTGACGATCCGTCGGCCGGCGCCCGCCTATCTCGGGTCGTCGACTTTCGCGTTCCCCTCTCATCCTTTCGGAGTTTCCATGATCCGAGCTATCGCTTTCGTCTTCGCTCTCGTGTTCGCGCTGCCGGCGCTGGCGCAATCGCTGCCCGCCGGTCTCGACAAGCAGAATGCGCTGGTCATCGACACCACCAAGGGCCGCATCGTCATCAAGCTGCGCACCGACCTGGCGCCGCAGCACGCCGAGCGGCTGAAGACCTTGGCGCGCGAGGGCTACTACAACAACGTGCCGTTCCACCGGGTGATGGAAGGCTTCATGGCGCAGACCGGCGACGGCCAGAAATTCGACGGCACCGGCGGCTCGAAATATCCGAACCTGAAGCAGGAGTTTTCGCAGACGCCGTTCAAGCGCGGCACCGTCGGCATGGCCCGCCGCGGCGACAGCGTCGATTCCGCCAACTCGCAGTTCTTCATCTGCTTCGGCGATGCGTCCTTCCTGAACGGCCAGTACACGGTGATCGGCGAGGTCGTGCAGGGCATGGACGTGGTCGACAAGCTCAAGAAGGCGCCTCCGGGCTCGGCGGGCGGCGCCGTGACCGATCCGGACAAGATGGTCAAGGTCCAGGTCGCCTCGGATATCAAGTAACCGCCCTCGAGACGCGGGCGGAGCAGGGCACCCGGCGCTCACGGCCGGGTTCCCGCCGCTTAAGGAACCCTTTGCCACGCGCCGTCCACCGGGTCGACAGCCGGGGCGGCTTCAGCTTTAAGCGCGTTGGGTCTATTCTGGACCCGCATCGCCCGGGCCTCGTTGTGCTCGGATTGCCGTCAGGAGGGGTGGCGGCCGCACAAGAGAAGGCGCCGCGACATTTCAGACCCCCGGACCGGACTGTCCGTTGTCCTGCCCCCTCATTAATTCAACCAGAACCTGAGAGACCAGAATGGCTGCGACCGAAAATACCTTGATCCTCGAAACCACCCAGGGCCCCGTCACCATCGAGATGCGTCCCGACCTCGCGCCCGGCCATGTCGCGCGCATCAAGGAGCTCGTCCGCGAGGGCTTCTATGACGGCATCGTGTTCCACCGCGTGATCGACGGCTTCATGGCGCAGACCGGCTGTCCGCAGGGCACCGGCACGGGCGGCTCGGGCAAGAAGCTGAAGGCCGAGTTCAACGCCGAGCCGCATGTCCGCGGCACCGCCTCGATGGCCCGCGCCGCCAGCCCGGATTCCGGCGACAGCCAGTTCTTCATCTGCTTCGACGACGCCCGCTTCCTCGACAAGCAGTACACCGTCTGGGGCAAGGTCACCGAGGGCATGGAGAACGTCGACAAGATCAAGCGCGGCGAGCCGGTGCAGAATCCGGACAAGATCGTGAAGGCGTACATGGCCGCCGACGCGGCGTAACGAACGACCCTGTTCATGAACACGCCTCACGGCGTGTTCATGCTCCTCTGTGCAGCGTCGCTCGCGGCGCTCGACCCTCATGGTGAGGAGCGTGCGCAGCACGCGTCTCGAACCATGAGGCCAACAGTCGGGCCTTATCCTTCGAGACGCGTGCTACGCACGCTCCTCAGGATAAGGGCCGATGGTCGTCCCAGAACGACGATGCGCACCGACCTCTTCGATTTCCATCTCCCCCCCGAGAACATCGCGCTGCGCCCGGCGAGCCCGCGCGAATCCGCGCGCATGCTGGTGGTGCAGGGCGACGGCGTGCTGCGTGACCGCACCGTTGGTGATCTGCCCGATTGGCTCGAGCCGGGCGACCAGCTCGTCGTCAACGACACCAAGGTGATCGCAGCCCAGCTCTCCGGCCGCCGCATCAGCCGCGAGACCGAGGCCAAGATCGAGGCCACCCTGATCAAGCGGCTCGACGGCTCGCACTGGCAGGCGCTGGTGCGGCCCGCCAAGAAGCTCGCGCCCGGCGATACGATCCGCTTCGGCAATGAGGGCAAGGTCTGCCTGCTCGGCCATCTCGACGCCACCGTCGAGGCCAAGGGCGAGGAGGGCGAGGTGACGCTGGCCTTCGTCTTCCACGGCCCGGCGCTCGACCAGGCGATCGCCGATCTCGGCCGGCCGCCGTTGCCGCCCTACATCGCCGGCAAACGGCCCGCGGACGAGCAGGACGCGGCCGACTACCAGACCATGTTCGCGGCCAAGGACGGCGCGGTCGCGGCGCCCACCGCCGGCCTGCATTTCACGCCGGCTCTGGAACAGCGCCTGCGCGACCGCGGCGTCGGGCTGCAGCGCGTGACCCTGCATGTCGGCGCCGGCACGTTTCTGCCGGTGAAGGTCGAGGACACCGAGGGCCACCGCATGCATGCGGAGTGGGGCAGCCTCACCGCCGAGACGGCTCACGCGTTGAACGAGGCCCGCGCCAAGGGCGGCCGCATCGTCGCCGTCGGCACCACATCGATGCGTCTGCTGGAGAGCGCGGCGCTGCCGGACGGCACTCTCGCGCCGTTCGAGGCGGAGACCTCGATCTTCATCACGCCCGGCTACCGATTCCGCGCCGTCGATATCCTGATGACCAACTTCCACCTGCCGCGCTCGACCCTGTTCATGCTGGTCTCGGCCTTCGCCGGCCTGGAGACGATGCAGGCGGCGTACAAACATGCGATCGAGAGCGGCTACCGCTTCTATTCGTATGGCGATGCGTGCTTGTTGTTCCGGCAGCCGGACGAACGCATCGTCGAGCCGTAAAATCTATCAGCGTCATTCCGGGGCATCGCGCAGCGATGAGCCCGGAATCCATAACCACGAGCAGGCGTTGTCGCCAAGACAAGCGCCACATCGATCTCCCGTCCCATGACCGCCTGTGGCTATGGATTCCGGGCTCGCGCTGCGCGCGCCCCGGAATGACGCGAGGGAAGAGGCGCATTGATGCTCGTGAGAGGCGACCTGTCACGGCAACCTCCGCTGTCATTCCCCGCGAAGACGGGGAATCCAGTACGCCGTGGCGGATCAGATGATCACAGGTGCCGGTGAGTACTGGATCACCCGCTTTCGCGGGTGATGACAGCGAGGGTGGAGATGCGGCCGGGCTAACTCACGCCATCGC
Source organism: Bradyrhizobium sp. HKCCYLR20261 (assembly GCF_051168435.1). NCBI lineage: Bacteria > Pseudomonadati > Pseudomonadota > Alphaproteobacteria > Hyphomicrobiales > Nitrobacteraceae > Bradyrhizobium > Bradyrhizobium sp. HKCCYLR20261. The sequence continues at coordinate 255,005 of NZ_JBNPUZ010000006.1, read as the reverse complement.
CCGCTCGGGCAACAACTCGGCGATCTGCACGGCGTTGAGCGCGGCGCCCTTCAGGAGCTGGTCGGCGGCGACGAACATCGCGATGGAGTGGCCGGAAGGATCCGACAGGTCCTTTCTGATGCGGCCGACCAGCACGTCGTCCTGGCCTGAGGCGTCGACCGGCATCGGGAAGTAGTTCTTGGCGCGGTCGTCGACGATGCGCACGCCTGGTGCGGTGGCGAGGATGCGGCGGACTTCATCTTCCGTGATCGGCTTTTCGCACTCGAAGGTGATGGCTTCGCAATGGGCGCGCAGCACCGGCACGCGGACACAAGTCACGCCGATGGCGATGCCCTCGTCCTCGAAGATCTTGCGGGTCTCGTTGATGACCTTGGTCTCTTCGTCGTTGTAGCCGGTGTCGGGATCGATGGCGGTGTTGTGGCTGAACAGGTTGAAGGCGAACGGGTGAGGCATCACCTTGGGCGCGTAGACCTGGCCTTTGAGGTTGGCGCGGGTCGACTGCACCAGCTCGTCCATCGCGGCCGCACCGGCGCCGCTGGCGGCCTGGTAGGTCGAGATGATCACGCGCTTGATGCGGTTCTGCTGGTGGATCGGCCACAGCGGCACCAGGGCGGTGATGGCGGCGCAATTCGGATTTGCGATGATGCCCTTGTGGTCGCGGATGCGGCGGGCGTTGATCTCGGGGATCACCAGCGGCACGTTCGGGTCCATGCGGAACGCCGAGGAATTGTCGACCACGACGGCGCCGGAGCGGACCGCGATCGGCGCGAACTTCTTGGAGATGCCGCTGCCGGCCGAGAACAGCGCGATGTCGACGCCCTCGAACGAGCGCTCGTTGAGCTCCTCGATCACAATCGTCTGGCCGCGAAAGCTGAGGGTCTGGCCGGCCGAGCGGGCGCTCGCCAGCGCCTTCAGCTTGCCGACACGGACATTGCGGCGGTCCAGGGTGGCAATGAACTCGGCGCCGACGGCGCCGGTGACGCCGACGATGGCAATGGTGGGATCGTGAGGCACGTGGGGAGTCTCCGGTTGAAATTTGGGCATAAAAAAAGCCCCGGACCTTCATCAGGCGGGGCTTCGGTTCGAAGATGATCGCGATCGAGGTCGATTACGCGCGCACGCCTCCCGAGGCCCGCAAGGGCTTGGTGATTTTCGTCGTGCGTTTGGTCGAGGTCGACATGATCAGGGACCATAGGGGCGGTCGGAACCGCCGTCAACGCCGTTATCGGCCGAACGCCGCCGATGGCGGTTGAATCGGGGGCCGTCCTGACGCAATAAGCCGGCCATGAGCTCCCCCGGCGATCCACTCCCCAACCATTTCGAACTGCTCGGCACGGACGGCGCGGCTCGCACCGGCCGGCTGACGACGCCGCATGGCGTGGTCCGCACCCCCGCCTTCATGCCGGTGGGCACGGCCGGCGCGATGAAGGGCATTCACTGGCGCGACGTGCGCGAGGCCGGTGCCGATATCGTGCTCGGCAACACCTATCATCTGATGCTGCGTCCTACGGCGGAGCGGATCGCGGCGCTGGGCGGCCTGCAGCGCTTCACCGGCTGGGGCGGGCCGATGCTGACCGATTCCGGCGGCTTCCAGGTGATGTCACTGTCGGCCCTGCGCAAGGTCACCGAGCAGGCCGTGACGTTCCGCTCGCATATCGACGGCGCCAAGATCGAGCTGTCGCCGGAGCGGGCCATCGAGGTGCAGCGCCTGCTCAACTCCGACATTGCGATGCAGCTCGACGAATGCGTGCGGCTGCCGGCGGAGCCCGCCGACATCGAGCGGGCAATGCGGCTGTCGCTGCGCTGGGCCGAGCGCTGCCGCCGCGCCTTCGAGAGTGCGCCTCCCGGCTACATGCTGTTTGGCATCGTCCAGGGCGGCGATCTCCCGGCTTTGCGCCAGGCGAGCGCGCAGGCGCTGGTCGACATCGGCTTCCATGGCTATGCGATCGGCGGACTTGCGGTGGGCGAGCCACAGGCGGTGATGCTGGAGATGATCGAGGCCACCGTGCCGGCGCTGCCGGCCGACCGGCCGCGCTATCTGATGGGCGTCGGAACGCCCGACGATCTGTTGGAGTCGGTGAAGCGCGGCGTCGACATGTTCGACTGCGTGCTGCCGACCCGCAACGGCCGCCACGGCGTCGCCTATACGCGCTTCGGGCCGGTCAATTTGCGCAACGCCCGTCACGCCGATGACCCGCGTCCGCTGGACGAGGAAAGCCCATGGCCGCCGGCGCGCGGCTACGCGCGCGCCTACCTGCATCACCTGATCAAGGCCGGCGAGGCGTTGGGGGCGACACTGCTGTCGGAGATCAACATCGCTTATTTCCAGCAACTGATGGCCGGAATGCGCGAAGCCATTACCCAAGGGCGGTTCACGGAGTTCTACGACCGCACCAAGGCGGATTGGGCGCGGGGTGACATCGCGCCGCGCGTCAATTGATGGCGTGGTCGTTCGGGAGCCATGACGGCGCGGGACAACTGGTAGGGGTGGGCCTTGCGGAAACACCTGACGGCGCTCCGGCGCGATGGCTGCGGCATCGCGCCCTGGAACGGTCCATCGCCGCCTCAGTTGCAGACGAAGCGGCTCTTGACGGAATGCTTGGTGACGAAGCCGTAGCCGCAGGTGTCGCAGGTCCAGAGATAGCTGATCGCGTTGTCGGCCAGATACGCGGACGCCTCCGCGGCAATCATGGAATCGGCGCAGACCGGGCATGTCGGCAAATCGCAGCCGCGCGGATTTGGGCGGGGCGATGCGGTCGACACGAGATCAGCGAGTGCTGACATAGTGACCTCCTGGGCGATCTCTTTGTTATGAGCTGCGTTTGAATGACGTCAGCTTTGCATGTGGCAACTTCGAACGAGTCAGGTCCGACAGGTCGAACGTCCGCGGATATCAGGTCCGTCACACAAAGAGTTTGTCTGGTGGTCTGTTGTTTTTGTCTATGACTGCAGCGCCGTTCGGTGCGAACGTTCTGCTTGTATCATTCCAAAGATGACATCTTGCTGATGCCGTCCATCGATGCGGTCTTGTGATGCCGTCGCGCCGATTCCGCTCAAGCCTCTGCCACCGCCGAATCAGTACCGTAAATCTTCGTCCTACTGAAGTCTAACCTACACCGCGTTCATTGACCTTGTCGCAACACAAATGCGTTGGTTTTGCGCAATTTTGCGACGACTTGTTGTGCAATGCCGCGATGGCGAGGTCGCGTAAACGTGCTTGCGCAGCGCAGCAGGCTCGCTGAAGATGGTCAGTGTCATTGTCGATATCGCGCGCCCGATGCGCGCAAGGAGTGATTTCATGGACTCGCAAGCTGCGACACAGCGTCCCGGACGCGGGCGTGTTTTCGATTCAATTATCGAGGCTTTTGGCAATACGCCGATTGTGCGGTTGCGAAAGCTGCCTGAGCAGCATGGCGTGAAGGCGACCATCCTCGCCAAGTTGGAATATTTCAATCCGGCAGCGAGCGTGAAGGACCGCATCGGCGTCGGCATGATCCTGGCGATGGAGCAGGCCGGCGTGCTCAAGCCGGACTCCGTGCTCGTCGAGCCCACCTCGGGCAACACCGGCATCGCGCTGGCCTTCGTCGCGGCGGCCCGCGGCTACAAGCTGAAGCTGGTGATGCCGGAGTCGATGTCGGTGGAGCGGCGCAAGATGCTCGCCTTCCTCGGTGCGGAGATCGTGCTGACGCCGGCCGCGCAGGGCATGAAGGGCGCCATTGCGACCGCGGAGGAGCTGTTGCGGACAACGCCGAACGCGGTGATGCCGCAGCAGTTCAAGAACCTCGCCAACCCCGACATCCATCGCCGCACCACGGCGGAGGAGATCTGGAACGACACGGCCGGCAATATCGACATCTTTGTCGCCGGCGTCGGCACCGGCGGTACCATCACCGGCGTGGGCCAGGTGCTCAAGTCGCGCAAGCCGGGCCTCAAGGTGGTTGCGGTCGAGCCGGAGGAGAGTCCGGTCTTGTCGGGCGGCCAGCATTCGCCGCACAAGATCCAGGGCATCGGCGCCGGCTTCGTGCCCGATATTCTCGACCGCGCCGTGATCGACGAGATCGTCAAGATCAACAGCGCGACGGCGATCGAGACCTCGCGCGCGCTGGCGCGCAACGAGGGGATCCCTGGGGGCATTTCCTCCGGCGCGGCGATTGCGGCCGCGCTCGAACTCGGCAAGCGGCCGGAGAATGCGGGCAAGACGATCCTGGCGATCGTGCCGTCATTCTCCGAGCGCTATCTGTCCACGGCGCTGTTCGAGGGGATCTGATCATGGCCGATCAGCCGCGGCGTCCCCGCACCCTGGCCGACGCCCGCACCGAAGCGGAAGCGGCATTCAAGAAGGTCACCACCAAGCCGGTCGAGGCGCCGCCGAGGAAGGCGGCTGTCCCGGGGGTGCGGGAGCAGGTGACGTTGCGGATCGATCAGGACGTGCTCGAGCATTTCCAATCCGAAGGTCCTGGCTGGCAGGACCGCATCAACGCGGCTTTGCGCAAGGCGGCGGGTCTGTAGCTGGACAACGATGTGCCGGGCCTGACGGCGGAGCGAGTCTCGGTCCGCGGGGCTCGGCATTGCCGAACTCATCGCTTGAATTTTTCGTTGCGGTCGACCGTGCTGTAAGCGCGGAATCGTGCGTCGTCATCCCTGATTACCATTGACGTCGAGATGCCGCTGACGGTGTTTGCGAACCGTCCTTTCCCGTTGCGCAGTGGTAAATTGGCGCAGTGCACGTGATGATGGAACTTCTTCTTCTCATCGTCCCCATCCTGATCTATCGTCGCTGCAAATCGTCTTTCAAAGTTCTCTCGCGTTTCCCACCCGGCGAAGCGGCGATGTCGTGAAGAGCAGGCCTCTGCCGCGCGTCGTCTGACATGCTGGAATTGTCCCGACTGAGCCATTTCGACGCCTCTCCGGGAGCGTCTCATGAGTCCCGAGGCTGAGCTTCCAGTTCGTGTGCTGCTCGTCGAAAGTGGTCCGGCGAGCGGACAGATGATGCGGGATGCGATCTCTGGCCACTTGATGATGGATGGCTGTGAATTGTTGTCCGTTGCAACAATTGCCGAAGCGCAGGTCATGATGGCGCAGCAGCCGATCGATGTGGTCGTGCTGGATCTGGGCGAATCCAACGCGCACGGCGTCCGCGATGTCCAGGATCTCAGAGCGGCCGGTCAGGACATCCCGATCATTGTCGTCAATGGAGCGTCCGATATCGAGGCCATGAGAGCCTATGTGCAGGCTGGCGCGCGCGACTACCTCCCGACGGCGGACGCCGGACCTTCGTCGTTGCGGCGCGCAGTGATCCATGCCACCGGGCGGCGCCGCCAGGATCGCATCGACGACAACCGGCGCTCGCTTGCCAACGATCGAGGCATGTCATCGGCCGGCCGCGCCACCAGCGTCACGGCGCAGTTCGCCGGACACGGTTCGATCCGGGAGCGCAACCCGCGAGCCTTCGACAGCCTGGTCGAGCAATATCTGGCGCTGTTCAAGGAGTATCTGGACCCGCGTGCCGACCACCATGTCCGGCCGCTGCCCACGATGGAGAGGCTTGCGACAGGGATCGGCGATGAAGGCGGCGGTCCGCGCGATCTGCTCGACCTCCACGTCGTCGCACTCGAGAAGGCGATCGGCGGGACGACGGTCGAGCGAACGAGCACGCTGGTGTTCGAAGGCCGGTTGCTCGCCATCGAGATGATGGGGCTGCTCGTCGACTACTACCGGCTCGGACACCGACGTCGCATTGCACCGGGAGATAGGGGATGACCCTGCAGCTCGGATTGTTCGTGACCGGCCAGACCTCGAATTCGCTGCGGGCGATGGAGAACCTGCGCAGAATCGTTCAGCAGGAGCTGAACATCCCTTGCGAGATCGACATCATCGATGTGCTGGAACATCCGCAGATCGCCGAAGACGAGAAGATCGTTGCGACACCCACGCTGGTGAAGCGCCATCCGGGTCCGGTGCGAAAAATCATCGGCGATCTCAGCGACACCAGGAAGGTCCTGCTGGGACTCGGGATCCTCCAGAATTCGTCGACGGTGCAGCTTGGAAAGGAGGAGGGGACAAGGAATGAGCGGGGTTAAGGCTGTCGAACTCGAGAAGTTGCGGACGGGAATTGCCGGATTCGACCAGATTTCGAACGGTGGACTACCGCTCAATCGAAGCACATTGATCGCCGGCACGGCCGGCAGCGGAAAAACCGTGCTTGCGCTGCAGTTTCTCGTCATGGGCGTGAGGACCTGCGGCGAGCATGGCGTCTGTGTCACCTTCGAGGAGGCTCCGGAAGACCTGATGCGCAACGTCGCGTCGTTCGGCTGGGATTTCGAGAAGATGAACCGCGACGGCCAGATCGCGATCGTCGATGCCACCCCGGAGCAGGGCGAGGAGGTGCTTGAGGCCGGCAACTACGATCTGTCGGCGCTGATGGCCCGGATCGAGAATGCGATCCGCAGGGTCAACGCCAAGCGGGTCGTGTTCGATTCCGTCGGGGCGCTGTTTCCTCAGTTCTCGGACTCCAACGTCGTGCGTCGAGAACTGCACCGGATCGCCAGCGCGCTGCGACTTCTTGGCGTCACCACCATCATCACCATGGAGCGTCTCAACGAGGACGGCGGGCTGGGGCGTTTTGGCGTCGAGGAGTTCGTCGCCGACAACGTTCTGCTGCTGCGCAACCGGCTCGAGCAGGAGAAGCGCCGGCGGACGATCGAGATCCTCAAATTCCGCGGCGCTACCCATCAGAAGGGCGAATATCCGTTCACGGTCGACCACGCCGAGGGAGTCGCGATCATTCCGCTGTCGTCGATCGAGTTGAAACAGCGTTCGAGCGACCTCCGGGTGTCCTCCGGCGTGCCCGAGCTGGATCAGATGTGCGGCGGCGGCTTCTATCGCGATTCCATCATCCTGGTGAGCGGTGCCACCGGCACCGGCAAGACATTGATGGTCACGCACTACCTCAAGGCCGCCATCGAACGCGGCGAGCGTGCATTGCTGATCGCGGCCGAGGAGAGCCGCGAGCAGTTGACGCGCAATGCCTCCAACTGGAACGTCGACTTCGATTCAGCCGAGAAGGAAGGCCTTCTCCGCATCATCGCAAGATATCCCGAGACCATGGGGCTGGAGGATCACCAGCTCTACATCCAGCGGGAGATCAACGAGTTTCAGCCGAGCCGGCTGGCGGTCGACAGCCTGTCGGCATTCGAACGTGCAGGCTCGCCGAAGTCCTACAGGGAATTCGTCATCGCTCTGACGAGCCATATCAAGAAGGTCGGCATCACCGGTCTCTTCACCAACACGACATCGATGCTGATGGGCGGCGAGTCGATCACGGAGACCCATATTTCGACCATCACCGACATGATCTTGCTGCTGCGCTACGTCGAGCTCTACGGCATGATGCGGAGGGGACTGGCGATCTTGAAGATGCGCGGCACGCAGCATGACAAGGACATCCGCGAATATGTCATCGACGGCCACGGCATGCATCTGGTCGCGACCTTCCGCGATGTGCATGGCATTCTGACGGGGGCTCCCACCTACATGTTCACGCGGGAGCGCGACCATCTTGCTGAGATGTTTGCCAGCCCGCAACGTGAGTCCTAGGCAGGGACGTTCCTCATGCACGCATCACACTACCGAGTGCTGGTGATTGGTGGCGAGTCCGCGCCAGCCTTACCCCCGTCGGCAGGAGGTGATGGCGAGAACGGATCCGTGATCGACATGAGCCGGGTGGCGACGATCGCGGAGGCGCGTCGCAGGCTCGAGACCGCCTCCTACGACACCATCCTGATGAACCTGGCCTTCGCGCAGGCGATCGATGCTCTCCCGGACGATCTGCAAGCCCTGGCCTCCGCGAGCCCAGTCCTGCTCTACAATCAGCCCGCGGATGCGCGCGCCGGCGGCCCGGCGGAGCTCGGGTTGCCACTCATCGGGTCGGCGAAGCAGGCCTTGCCGCGCGACTACCGCCACTTCGGCCAGTTGTTGGAGGCCGTGCCGGACGCGCTGATCGTCACCAATCAGGACAACGAAGTCGCGTTCGTCAACCGGGCGGCCCGCGAGCTGTTCGGCAAGGCGCGTGACGACTTCATCGGTGAGAGAGTGAGCTTTGCGGTCCGAGAAGGTGAGATCTCGGAGATCGAGGTCTATCGCGGCAAGGTCGTCCGGCGCTGCGAGCTGCGCGCGTCGCGTTGCACATGGGAGGGGGCGCCGGCCCAGCTCCATCTCATTCAGGACGTGACCGAGCAGAAGCGGCTCAACGAAGAGCTTCGACAGTCTCAAAAGATGGAGGCTGTCGGGGTGCTGGCCGGGGGGATCGCGCACGACTTCAACAACCTGCTCGTCGTGATGATGGTCTATGCGGAGATGCTGCGCGAGGAATGTCAGGGCGACGACCCCCGCCTGCCCGACGTGATGGAGCTGATCAAGGCGGTCGATCGCGGGCGCGATCTGACGCGGCAACTGCTCGCGTTCTCGCGCAAGCAGCCGGCAACGCTCGCGCTCGTCGATCTCGGCGCCACCCTGTGGGATCTGCAGAAGATGTTCAGCCGGCTGCTGCCGAGCAACATCGACATCAGCACCGAGGTCGAGCAGCAGTGCTGGCCGGTGATCGCGGACCGCGTGCAGATCGAGCAGCTCATCATGAACCTTGCCCTCAATGCCCGCGATGCGATGCCCTCGGGCGGCCAACTGACGATCGCGGTGGCCAACACGACCATCCAGCGCAGCGACGAGGGTGTCGAGCCTGGTGACTATGTCATGATGACGGTGAGGGACACCGGCATCGGCATTCCTGCCGATGATCTCGAGCGCATCTTCGATCCGTTCTTCACGACCAAGGTGCGCGGCGGCGGCACCGGCCTTGGGCTTGCGACCTGCTACGGCATCGTCAAGCAGGCGGGCGGCAGTATCGCCGTCAGGAGTGTGGTCGGCGAGGGGACCAGCTTCGTCGTGCTGTTGCCACGCGCGAACGGAACGATCCAGACCGAGGCCGCGCCGGCTCCCTTGGTTCGGGAGACCCGGGGCGGCGAGCGGATCCTGCTGGTCGAGGACAATTCTCTCGCCCAACGCGCGACGGCCTCGATGCTGCAGCGCGCCGGATACTCGGTACAGTCCATGGCCAATGGCGAAGAGGCACTGCGTTTTCTTCGCGATCACGCTGATGCCGTTGACCTGGTCCTGAGCGACGTGGTCATGCCGCAGCTCAGCGGGCCGGAACTCGCCCGGCAGCTCTCGCTGTCTCATCCTGATCTGCCGGTCGTTTTCATGACGGGTTACTCGAACGATCCGATCATCGCCGATGCCGGCGAGAATCGGATCGGCGGCCGGCCGACGATCATGAAGCCGTTCAAGCGCGAGGAACTGCTCGCGTTCATCGGCGACGCCATCGAACGCAAGCGCCGCGTCGAGGACCGCCGCCTCGACCGGCCGATCAACGGGCCCCCGACCGCGGGAGCTCCATCGTAGCGGGTGCTCTCAGCAAACAGGGTGTCATCCGGCGCCATGATGTCGCGGCTGGATGACGCGCCGATCGGCGTGGATCAGATCGGCTGTCGCGGCCGACCAGTGTCTTGTCACAGGCAGCAAAAAGCCCGTGCCTCGCGGCACGGGCTGACATGCAAGGTCGGGCGATCAGCGGCGCAGTGCGCTGCCGAGAACTCCGCCCATCATGCCGCCTATGAAGGCCGCGCCAGCGGCGTTGCCGGCGTTGTCCTGGGGCGGAGGATTGCGATAGACCGGCGCTCCCTGCGGCGGCGGGCTGCCGGCGGCGACATTGCCAGCCGGCTTTTGGCGGCGGGGCTTGGCTTCATCGCCCACGGCCGCGGTGGCCGGCGCCGGCTGCGGTTCGGCCAGCAGGGCCTTGTGCTGCAGCTTGGTGAGGAAGCCGGTCGACGGATAGCCGCGAGCGGCCTGCCAGCGCTTCATGACGCTGCGGGTCTCGTCGTCGAACACGCCCGTCATCTTGGTGTCGAAGCCCAGGCCCGTCAGGCGGCGCTGCACGTCGCGGCGCTTGGTCTTGTCGAGGCCGATCTGATCCTCGCTGACCTGGGTGCCTTCCTCGGTAAAGGTGGCGGGATCGACGCCCTTGCCGACATTGCGGGTCGCGGTGTTCACGGCGCCGCTTTCGATCGAGGCAATGCGGGCCATCGCCAGCGACTTGAACTGACCGTTCGGATAGGTCGCGAGATAGGCGTTGAGCTCCTCCGGCTTGTTGGAGTCCTTCACCGAGCGCCAGAACTCGAGCTCAGCCTCGCCAGAGCTCTGGCCGGCCGCCGCGGCCACCGGCGTGGTGCCGGCGGTAGCCGCCGTCGCGGCAGGCGCGGCCGCTGGATTGAGATAGACCGCGCCGATCAGGTTGGTGTGACCCCAGGGCAGCTGGCCCTTGCTGGTCTCCTCATTGACCTGGGCGCGGACCGCCGTCATCGCCTGCTGGATCTCGATGCCGGGCTGGGCGATGTGCGAGATCAGCGCGCGGGTGAACGGGCTGTTGCCGCCGGCGTCGCCGTCGAGCGCGGTCTGTCCGGGACCGGTCGCAAACGCGATCAACGTGCCTTCGCCGGATTTCATTTCGGCCAGGCCTGTCTGCACGGAGACGCTGCGCGTCGGCGAGTTCGACTTGATCTTGGCGGCAAACGGGTTGTCGCGGCAGGCGTCGAGGAACACCAGCTTGACCTTCGCATCACCCATGGTCTGGTCGAGCGTCACATCGATGTTGATCGCCGAGCCGAGCTTGACGTCCATTTCGGACTTGAGGTCGGCGTCGACCGGCAGCAGGTAGTTGGTACCGGCGATCGCGATGCCATGGCCGGCGTAATAAAACACCGCGATGTCGGCACCTTGCGCCTTGCGACCGAAATCCAGCAGCTTCTCGGTCATCTTATCGCGCGTGAGGTTGGTGCCTTCGACGACGTCGAAGCCGACGTTTCGCAGCGTTGCCGCCATGGCCTTGGCGTCGACCGGCGGGTTCGGCAACTGGGCCACGCTCTTATAGGCGCCGTTGCCGACGACGAAGGCAACGCGGCGGTCAGCCTTGGCGGCTTGGGCGGTCAGCACCACGCAGAGCAGGGACAGGGCGATGGTGAAGTAGCGCATCAGGAGATCCCCCAACGATCAGGCGAAGCGTTCACTGCAGCATTTGTCGCTCAATGGCGCGAAAAGTCTTGTTCCCAAAGAAAAAATCACCGTTCTGCCACAAACGAGTTCGCGAGTGTTGCGCCTCACCCACGCCGATCGCGTGTAGGGCCTCGTGGTTCGTGACCTCGGTCACGCCCGAACGGTATCTATCGGCGCTCAGCGCCCCGCCGAACTGCCGACCGCGACGGGTCTCGTCTGCGGTGGCCGCAGGTTGACGAGGTTTGCCGCCAGAATCAGGGCGGCCCCGACCAGGGTCAATGAGTCCAGCCGTTCCGAGTACACCAGCCAGCCCACGGTCGCCGTCAACGGCACGCGCAGGAAATCCATCGGGATCACGATCGTCGCGTCGGCATAGAGCAGCGCGCGCGCCATGCAGAAGTGCGAGAACGTGCCGCACAGGGCGACCAGGACGATCCAGCCCCACGCCGTGGCGGACGGCCAGGTCCACAGCAGCAGCGTCGGAACCAGGCCAGCGACGGATTGCACGGCGAGCATCCAGAAGATGATCGAGACGGTCGGCTCGGTGCGTGTGAGGTATTTGACCAGCGCGATCGAGATGCCAAAGCCGACGGCGGCAGCCAGCGCGATGAGCTGGCCCGGATTGATCGCGCCCGTGTCGGGACGAACGATGACGACGACGCCGACCAGGCCCAGCACGATTGCCAGCAGCTTGAATAGCGTCAGGCGTTCGCCGAGAAAGGCGGCTGCGAGCAGCGCCGTCCAGATCGGCATCGTGAACTCGATGGCGACGACCTGGCCGATCGGGATCAATGTGAGCGCGAAGAACCAGCCGAGCTGCGCGCCGTAGTGCACGAGGTTGCGGCCGGCATGCAGCTTCAGCCGGGTCGTGCGCAAGGTCGCAAAACCGCCGCTCAGCGCGATCACGGGCGAGAGCATCACGAGGCCGATGAGGCAGCGCAGCTCCATCAGCTCGAAGACGTTCATCTCGCGCATGGCTTCGCGGCCGGCCACCGCCATCACCAGCATGAGGCTGAGCCATCCCGTCATCCACAGCGCGGCCATCAGTTTCGAAGCGGGACGGTGCATTAGCTCGCTGTCAGGAAGGGCTGGTAATGCCGGGCTGTATCACCTCGGCTGTCCGACATTGCAAACGAATTGAATGCCGCGCTGCATCAAGGCGCGCAGCGGAACTTGGCCGTCCGCAGCTTAGAAAATCGTGGAGTGTGGGCGCGTTTCGTCCTAAAGCCGCCGCCTCGAAACAACCAGGGCAGAGCTTCCGACATGACCGAACGCGCCGCTTCAGCCGACTTCGTCACCGCTTTCGCCACCGGCTGGCCGGAGCGAGAACCGCATCTCATGGTGCTGTCGCTGACCACTCACAAGGGCGTGCAGGACTTTGCGATGACCCGGGAACAGGCGCTTCTGGTCGCCAAGACGATCAAGCGGACCGCCGCGCAGTTGGCGCCGGCGCCCAACGCCGGTGCCAAGCGCGCCTGAGCGGGCCGCTATCGCGACAACGAGATATTGGCGGCGCGGAACTGGCTGTCGGCCCGGATCGAGACCGACTGCTTGTTGCCGCGGGTGCTGAGCGCGATGTTGGCGTTGAAGCCCGCGGTGGTCGCGAGCAACTGGAAATTGCCGCCGCCGCCGCGGCCCTGCAGCACACCGCTGACGCCGCGGCTGGTCTCGGTCCAGCTGCCGGAGATGGCAGACCCTTCGGCGAGAACGTCGGCCTGCAGCCCGAACTTGTAGGCGTCGCTCGCGCAGGTCAGGACCAGGGTCATGCGCGCGCCGGATACGCCGTAGGTGGCCCGGCAGCGAATTCGCTCGGTCGATCCATCCTCGAGCGCCACGGTGCCGCTGCCGCCCCAGGTCCCGGCCAGGCCGGTGAACGGGCCGGGATCGGCCCGACCAGGCGACGCGGCGAAAACGCCGGTTAAAACGAAGGCGGCGGCCATCAGCCGCCGCGCCATTCCCGAAGAAATGAAGTTGTCTTTAGAGCCGGGACGCCTGCCAGCGGCCGCTGCAGGGGATGCCTGCCGACGCGCCGTTCCACTTGCCCGAACCAGAATTGCCGTTGAGCTGCCCATTTGCATATGCGCCATTGATCGAGACCTTCACGAGGCCCTCGCGCCCGATCGATCCTGACACGTTGGCCCCCGCCGCGGAGATCTTACCGTCTGCCACGATCAGGGTCGAGCTAGCCGTCGGCTCGCAGCTGCCGCTATTCGTCACGATCGTGACTTGCCACTGGCCGTCATAGGGTGACTGAGCGAATGCGGGGGCGGCCGAGCTGCCCACCAGGATCGACGCGGCCAAGGCCATTCCAATGCGATCGAGACCCATGTCTCTTTGTCCCTCAATGTCTGTGATGCAAAGCTTATTTGGACGAATTGTGACGAAAATTTGCCGCGTCGCCGCAATGGATTTTTATTGAGGAGTTTCAGCTTGTTAAGGATTAATGCGGAACCCGGCCTTGAGTCATTCGGGCGGCCGTGTGGACGTTTTGTGCCTTCGCGTGCCGCATGAACATACCGCTGTCACAGCCTTGTGCCGACAGCGCTCAGGCGCGATTTCGCCCGCGCATACGTTGTGAGACCGTTCGAAAAGCGGGCCTCGGCGGCGTCGAGGATGTGATGCGAGGCCGCGATCGGCCGCTCAGTGCGGCGTCAGGCTGGGCGCCTTGGTGGCGAACTGCTCGTCCTGCGGCTTGGCCGGAATCGTCCCGGTCGCCTTGGCTGATTCGACGACGTCGCCGAGCAGCTTGAGGCCGAGCGGCGCCAGCGCGCGCTCCCACAGCTCACGCGCGGTTTCGCCCTTCTTGACGAAGCACCAATCCTGGGCGGCGATGGCGCCGGCGTCCATGCGGTCGGCCAGATGGTAGATCGTGCCGCCGGCGATCGCGTCGCCTTCCTTGATCGTCCACTCCACCGCCGCGATGCCGCGGTGGCGCGGCAGCAGCGACGGATGGTAGCCGATGCCGCCCAGCCGGGCGGCCGCAACCGCCTCCTGGGTCACGCGGGCATGGCTGTGCGCCGTGACGATCAGGTCCGTGCCGGGAGCGATCTCGCTGGCCGGGACGACCTTCGGATTGGCCTGGACCACCACCTCGATCCCGGCCGCGCGCGCTGCGGCTGCAAGCCGGTCCTCGCCGTCATGCACGACCACGCGGGCGATCTCGATGTCTCTCTCGCGCAGCATGTTCAGTGTGGCGACACCGAAATGGCGGGAGCCGACGAGGGTGATGCGCATGGCCAGGGATCTTCCACGGTTTGGGGCAGGGTCGTGCCGGTTGGGGGCACCAGATCGGCGACAATCGGGTCAAACCAAGCCTTGGCGTCCAGGTCAAGCACCTGCTGACGCTTCATCACAGCCCTGCTTTCCCGGCCCGATGGCAACGCCTCGATGCCGCGCGATCGCCGGTTCCCGCTGCGGTAGGCATGGAGAGGGCGACGACACAAGGCCCGGTCCGAACCAGGGTGTTGTCGAAGATTGACCGAGCGCGCCGCAATCCCCGGGTTCCGTATGGCATCGTTTGGCCGGGTGGTCAGGAGGCGAACGCGCATCGCATGGAGTGCGGTGAGGCGCCATGTCGGCGGGAGTCGCGGACAGCTCACGCCGAACTAACGGGACGAACTATCTCCTGATGAGAAGGAGGCGAGGTGGTTCGCTCGAAGCGCGATGTGCGTTTGGGCGAACTGCGAACGAGAATCGCCCAAAGAAACCAGACCCACCATATAATCAACCTATGATTGTGTAATTAGTTTGTCGTCTGCGTAGTAAAACCGAGGCGAGACCATATGACGAAGATAATTTCTTAAAGAGCCTGACGCACAATGATCGAGCCGCTCCGCCGCGCGGCCGGATAGCCGGGTGCCGCGCCTGTCACCGATCCCTGGGCAACAGCACCCGGTTATTTGCCGGCGGTCATGCGCTCTCCGGCGCCGGCGTAGAGGCATCGAGTCCGAGCGCCTCGCGCAGCGGTCCGAGATGTTTCTCGTATCGCCGCCAGCTGCCGATGGAGCGGCGATAGATCGGCTCACGGACCTGCATCAGGCTCGCGGTGCGCACGGTCCGCTCGGTCCGGTGGAAATCCAAGCAGGACTCCTCCCAGTCGAGCCCGCAATGCGCGAGCACGCGGCGGGAGACGCCTTCGAGGTCATCGACGAGATCCTCGTACTGGACGTCCATCAGGATTCCCGGCGGCAGCACCTTGTGCCAGTGCTCCATCACGCCCTCATAGCCCCGGAAGTAGTGACCGAGCTCGGTGAGGTCATAGGCGAAGGGCTGGGCGCCGGTGAACAGCAGCTGATAGCATGAGATGCAATTGTCCAGCGGGTCGCGCCTTGTGTTGATGATCCTGGCGCGCGGGAACGCGGCATGGATCAGGCCGACGAACAGGAAGTTCAGCGGCATCTTGTCGACGATATGCTGGGCCTCGGGCGCCAGCGGACGCACGCGGGCGGTGTACTGCTGCCCCAGTCGCGTCATCTCCTCCGGCGGCAGGAGTGCGATCAGATCGGGGTACTCCGGAGCCACCTTCTGCCGGCCGGCGCATTCGCCGACCAGTTCCTTGAAGGTCTCGAGCTCGCCCGCGCCGAAAACCTTGGAATGGCTCGCCAGCACCTGTTCCATCAGCGTGGTTCCGGAGCGCGGCATGCCGACGATGAAGATCGGCGCCCAGGAGTCGTCACCCTGACCGGCAACGGACCGGAAAAACTCGGGGGTGAAGCGCGCGGCGACGTTCTTCATCATGCCGAGCCGCTGATGGGAGTCGTAGTCGAAGCTCTTGCGCTTGAGCGTGTTCGCCTGCTGCAGATGCGAAAAGGCGGCGTCGTAGTCCTTCAGATCGGACAGCGCCTTGCCCATCGCGAAGTGCGCCGCAATCTGCTTCTCCTGGTCGAGCTGGTCGATGCGCTCGATCAGTCCCCGCAAGCCGGTCAGCCTGGGATCATCGGGCTTGAACTTGTTCATGTTCGCCAGGTTGAGATGGATCGAGGCGTCGTCGGGCGCCAGCTCGAGCGCCTTGGCGAACGCCGCGGTCGCCTCCTCGAAGCGTCCGAGCGCCTGATAGGCGACGCCGAGATTGTTGTAGGAGCCGAACCGCTCCGGCTTGATCTTGATGGCCAGGAGGTTCTGCTCGATCGACTCCTCCAGCCGGTTGAGCTCGAGGAAGGCGTTGCCGAGATTGCCATAGGCGTCGGCGTAGTCGGGCCGGCTCGCGATCGCGCGCTGGTAGTGCTCGACCGCGCGCTCGCGATGGCCCTGGCGCAGCAGCACGTTGGCGATGTTGTTGTGGGTCTCGGCGTGCTCGGGGCTGACGTCGAGAACCTTGAGATAATGCCGCGCGGCCTCGATGTCCTTACCTGCCGTGTAGAGCAGGTTGCCGAGCGCGAAATGCGCATCGAGGTGCTGCGGCTTGTTGTCGATTGCGCGGCGGAGCAGGGCCATCGCTTCATCGACGAGACCCTGGCTCTGCCGGACCATCGCAAAGGCATAGAGAATGCCGGGATGACTCGGCGACAGCGCGAGGGCCGTCTCGTAGTGCTGCACCGCAACGTCATAGCGGCCGGCGGAGGCCTCGACGGCGCCGATGCTGCCATGGGCCTCGGCGGACTTGTCGTTGACCGCGACCGCGCGCTCGAAAAGCTCCTTGGCCTCATCCAGGCGATTGGCAGTGGTGCAGATCATGCCGAGGCCTATCAACGCGCCGAAATGGTTCGGCTGGCCTGCGCGGATCAACCGGAAGATTGCTTCGGCATCCTTGTGGTCGCCACGGCCCTGGAGCTTCTTGGCGACGACAGCGGCGTCATCTGCGAGCGATTGCTGCGTTCCGGTTGTCTCGAACGACAGAGGCGGGGCCTCCGCAGGCGACGTCACCACGGGCGGGGCCGCCTTTGCCGGCTGAGACTGCGTCGTCCCGGCAATGGCCTCCGCGATTGCTGGCCGCAGAGCCTCGGTTCCGAGCGCGTCGAGCAAAGGCCGCAGTCCATCGCCATACATCCGCCAGCGGCCCACCGATCCGGTGAACAGCGGTTTGCGGACCTGGACGAGGCTCGCGGTGTTGACCGGACGCTTGGTCTGATGGAACGACAGGCAGGCCTCGTTCCATTCGAGCCCGCTATGGGCCACGATCTTGCGCGCGTGCGGCTCGAAGTCGCGCACGACATCCTCGTACGTGACTTCGAGCATGACGCCGTCCGGCAAGACATCGCGCCAGTGCTTCATCAGCGCCTCGTAGGCCCGGTAGTAGCGTCCGAGCTCGGCGAGGTCATAGGCGAAGGGCTGCGGTTCGGCGAAAAGCTGAGTGTAGCAGGACAGGCAGGTGTCGATCGGATTGCGCCGGACGTGAATGATGCGTGCGTTCGGCAACGCGAGATGGATCAGCCCGGCAAACAGGAAGTTCGACGGCATTTTGTCGACGATGCGCTGCGTCTCGGCCGGAAGGTTTTGAAACCGGTCGAGATAGGCGCGCGCAAGCGTCGAGATGTCAGCATCTGCGAGCTTGGCGAGCATCTCCGGGAAGTCGCCACGGGTGCGGTCGCTAAAGAGCGCCGCGGCGGCCGCGAAGAAATTGATCTCGCCGGCGCCATGGACCGCCGGATGGCTGGCGAGGATCTGCTCGATCAGGCTGGTGCCCGAGCGCGGCATGCCGATCACGAAGACCGGTGCCTGCGATGCATCGCCGTGGCCGGCGCGCGCCCTTATCGCGTCCTTGGAGAACACCGCCCGAATGCGCTCGATCTGGCGGAGCGCCTGGTTCTCATCGTAGTTGATGCGGCGGCGCTCGAGGCCGTTGCCGGCATTGAGGTGCAGAAGGGATCGTTCGCCGTCCCTGACGTCGGCGTAGGCGCGGCCAAGGGTGAAGTGTAGCGCGATGCGGGCGTCTTCGGTGAGCGTCTCCGCGCTCGATGCCAGGTCCTGCAGCGCCGGCCAGCGTGGATCGTCGACGGCGAACGGCTTGACCACGCTGTAGTTGAGGTGCGTGCCGATGCTGCGCGGGTTGACGGCGAGGGCGGTTTCGTAGGTACGCGCTGCGTCCTCGATCCGGCCGACGATCGTCAGGACGCCCGCGAGATGGTTCATCGTCGTGGTGTCGCGGGGATCGTGCGCGAGAGCGGCCTGATATCCGGCGATGGCCTCGTCGTACCGCTGCGCGTTGCGCAGCGAGTCGGCGCGATTGCGGTGGGCCACGGCATAGTCCGGTCGCAGCCGCAACGCTTCGTCATAGTGGGACAAGGCACCCTCGTGCCGGCCAGACGACTCCAGGGCATTGGCGAGATTGTTATGCGCTTCGGGAAAGTCCGGTCGCAGAGCGATCGCGCGCTCGTAGTGGAAAATCGCCGCCGGCCAGCTCTTAGTATCGAGGTGAATATTGCCGAGATTGTAATGCGCCTCGGCAAGTTGCGGGCTCAATGCGAGCGCCCTCTGCAAGTGGCGAATGGCGGCATCGCGTTCGCCAAGCGCCTGATGACAGCCGCCGAGATTGAGCAGGACCGTCGGCATGTTGGAGTCGATCGCGAGAGCGCGAGTGTAATGAGTGATCGCGTCCGCATGCCGGCCGAGCTGCCGGCAGGCATCACCGAGACTGCTGGCGGCCGCCGCGAATTGCGGCCTTGCCGCAAGCGCCGCGGCGTGATGCGACGCCGCCTTCTCGAACTGGCCGAGCCGCTGCAGCGCAAGGCCGAGCGCCTGGTGCAGATCCGGGTTCGCATCGTCGATGGACAGCGCCCCTTCGAGATGCTGGACGGCCGCCGCGGGATCCCCCAGGCCGTAGAGCGCGCCGCCGAGCAGCAGGCGGGGTTCGACCGACGAGTCGTCCAGCGCGGCGGCGCGCGCGAAATGCGATGTCGCCTTGGCGAGGTCGCCCAATGCCGCGAACGCCTTTCCTACGGTCAACTGCAGGTCTGCCGACTCGCCCGCCACGTCCGCGGCCCGGTCCAGCAGCGTTCGGGCCTCCCGGGCGTCACCGAGTTGGAGACGGACAGTGGCAAGACCGCACAGGGTGCGGAAATGCGTCGGCTGAAGCGCGAGCACCTTGCGGTAGGCCTCCTCGGCAACCTGCAGGGCGCGATCGTCGATCGGGGACGGATGTAGCCTGCTGGCGTCGGTCGATGCCGGCACGAGTCGAGGACGGAAGGCGAGGGCTGGCTCGTTCATGATCACAACTTACGAAGTGTTCGACAGAAGGAGTTGTCGTGGTGGAATGAAGCGAAACGGAGGCTCGGCGGAGCCGATCGCGGCCGCGTCACTTGCAGTTCGCGAAAGCATCTTGCGGACAATCGCAGGATCTCGCGGGACGCACCGAAGCCGGCGCGGACCGAGGGGGTCTGCGCCGGCTTGGATAGGTCGCCGTGGTTGGGACGTCAGGCCCACATGTGATGCATCGCATGATGATGCGACATATCGGGCGCCGCCGTTGCAGCCGCCGCCGTACTAGCCGTTGCGGCCGCTGCCGTGTGGTGGCTGCTATGGCAATGGTGGTGGTGCATGTTGTTGGTGTTGCCGCCAGTGGTCGGCGGTGGCGTCGTGGGGGCCGGAGTCGTCGGAGCAGGCGTCGTCGGAGCAGGGGTGGTCGGCGTCGGTGTCGTGGGCGCCGGGGTGGTCGGAGCAGCGGCCGCACCGCCGGTGCCGTTGGCGATGTTCGGGTTGGCGCCCGCCGGCATACCGGTGCCCTGGGCAATGCCGTTCACCGCAGTGGCCGTCACGAAGCTCGTTGCCGAGGTGACATAGTCCGATCCGCCGATCGCGATGTTGTTGCCGGCGATGTCGCCGGCGTTGCCGATGTAGTTCGCAGCGGCAGCCTTCAGCATCGCCTGATCGGTCGCCAGGGCGGCACCCGTGTCGCCGTTCATGATGCCCATCAGGGCCTTCGTGGCCATGATGGTGTCGGACTGCAGAGCTCCGGCGACGAGCTCGTCGTCGAACCGGCCCTTGAACACCGCCCCCTGCGCCATGTCGAACGCGGCGCCGAAGTTCTGGTAGTTCGTGATCTGGTCGATCAGGGCCTGCGATGCCGTCCCTGTTCCATTGGCGACCGCGACGAGCTTCGCACCCAGCGTGTTACCCTCGGCGAGGAAGTTGGCCCAGAAATTGGTCTGCGCCTGATTGTCCTGGAAGCGCGTGACGGTTCCGGTCAGGCCGCCCGGCATTTCCGAGAAGCCGCCGATGTGCCCCGGTGCGCCGGTGCCGCCCGCCGCTTTGTTGAGCGCCTCGTCGTTCTGGAACACGTCGATCATGTCGACGATATTGTCAGCGGAGCCGCGCAGAGCCGTCGGATTGGCCATCGTCTCGGCGACGTTGTAGTTGTTCAGCTGCAGGTTTGCCTGGCTGAGCAGCGTCATGAGATGAAGCGTCGTCGTCTGCGCCGCAACGGAGGTCTGGCCGGCTTCGATCGCGGCGAGCTTCGCCGGATCGTTCAGGATCGCCTGAAGGCCCTGCGTGATCGCCGTGAAGTCGGCCTGCACCTGGTTGATGTTGTTGGCGCTCATGCCGCCCAGCGAGAGGTCGGCGACCGCATTGAACACCGTGCCGATGGCGGTCAGGTCGCCGGCTGCGGCCGCGGCAAGACTGGTCGCGCTGTCGTTGCCGGCAGGAAGGCTCTGAAACGCCACGTCCATGGCACCGGTGTTGGCCAGGAACTGAACGTTGTTAAGCGCCGATGCCAGATGCGCATCACCCTGGATCTGCGCCAGGATCTGCATCTGCACGTTGTGAATGGTCTGGTCGGCCTCGGCCAGCGTCGCCGGGTTGGTCGTCAGCGGCGCCGCGTTGATCAGCGTCGTGATCTCGTTCGAGACCTGGGTGAGCACCGCGGTGTCGGTGGCGTTCAGGGTGAACGACTTGCCGCCGATCGTGACGTCGCCGGGATTGGCCAACATCGCGTTGATGTCGTTCTGCACGGCATGCAGGTCGGTGGTGTAGCTGCCGAGGAACGGGTTGGAGTTGCCGCTGTTCTGCGGCGTCGACCACAGGCCGGTCGAAATACGAACCGCGTCGTTGAACACGACGCCGGCCTGGACGAGGTCGGTCGACAGGTTGAGCGCCGAGGCGCGCACCAGAAGATTGGACGTGCCATTCGCCAGCGCCGTCGGGTTGAATGTATTGGCTGCCATCAGAACTATCTCCCCAAGTTTCAACCCGGCGTCAGCTGCTTGGCGTCGTCACAGCACGCGGGCGTTGATCGGGCGGCGACGTCTCGTTCACTCCTTCGCAGAGCGGGCGAAATGTCGCAGCCTCAAAGCACCTGGGAATTATTTGCTCCAATGGGGCCAAAAGAAGCGTCGCGGAGTCCTCAAATATGATGTTGTTCGGGCATGCGTCCGCTGTCGCACCGAGGTCACGGCAGCGCGTAGAAGCGTTCTAACCCGTTGATTTTAGTCGTGGCATCTCCGCAACATTGGCTGCGCGCGACGTTACGACACACGGTCCGGACAAGAAGTTGCCCCGATGTGACGAGGGTTCCGCGGACGCTCCTTGGAATTATTCCAACACGAGCCGACTCGGGCTCGTGCGGAATGATGTGTGCATCCGAAGCCGCGGATGTGGGCGAGGCGTGCCATCCGTGACGGCCCTCAGTGCCACATGTGATAGAGCGCGTGATGCTGCGACATATCGGGCGCTGCGGCCGCGGCCTGGCTCGTATGGGCTCCTGCGCTGTGATCATGATGATGCTGATGCTCACAGGAATGCGCGGCAGCGCTGCCGTTGTTTGCTGCGGTGGTGCCGCCCGACGACGCGCCAGCCGTGCCACCTGCAGCCGAGCCGCCATGTCCGGTCGCAGCACCTCCTCCCGCGCTTCCAGCCGTGCTGGTGCCTGCTGCCGCGGTGCCGCCGGTGCCATTTGCGAGGTTCGGTGTGGCCGTGACGGGGATCGTGCCTTGCGCGGTGCCCTTGATCGACGTCGCCGTTGAGACCGTCGTTGCGGTGCCGACATAGGTGCCGCCATTGACGGGGATGTTGTTGCCGGACACATCCATCGCGTCGGCCGCGAAGCCTTGGCCGGCTGCCGCGATCATCGCCTTGTCGGCGGCAAGCGCCGCGCCAGTGTCGCCGTTGAGGATGCCTTGCAGACCCTTCACCGCCGCCGCCGTGTCGGCCTCGAGCGTGCCGCTGAGCAGCTCATTGTCGAAGCGGCCCTGGAAGACGGCGCCCTGCGCGGCATCGAAATTGGCGCCGAACTGCTGGTAGTTCTGGATCTGCGTGATCAGCGCGGCACTGGCCTGGGCCCCGCCGGTCGAGATCTTCTGCAGCGTGGCGTTGATGGTGTTGGCCTCCGCCAGGAAGGCCGCCCAGAAGTTCGTCTGCGCCTGGTTGTCCTGGAACCTGGTCACGGTGCCGGTCAATCCACCGGGATCCTCGGCGAAACCGCCGGCATGACCCGCATTGCCGTTGCCGCCTGCGGCCACGTTGAGGTTGGTGTCGCCCTGAACGATGTCGATGATGTCGAGCAGATTGTCGGCGGTGCCGCGGAGAGCGGCCTGATTTCCGGTGGTCGCCGCCTGATCATACTTGTTGAGCTGCAGGTTGATCTGTCCGAGCGCCGTCTGCAGATGGATCGTCGTCAGCGCCGCTGCGTTCGCGGTTTCGCCGGCCTCGATCTGCGCGAGCTGAGTCTGGTTGTTGAGGATGGCCGTCAGGCCGCTTGCGACCGCCGTGAGGTCGGTGTGAACCTCCTGGACATTTCCGGTGTTGATGCCGCCGGACGCGAGTTCGACAGCCTTGTTGAACACGAGCCCGACATCCTTCAGGCTGTTGCCGGCTGTCGCGGCCGCAAGGCTTGCCGGATCGTCTGCGCCCGCCGGCGAGGCCTGGAACGCGACGTCCTGGCCGCCGGTATTGGCGAGGAAGGGCACGTTGTTGAGTGCGTTGGCCAGATGCGCGTCGTTATGGATCTCACCCAGGATCTCCTGCTGCAGGGCATGGATCGTCTGGCTTGCGGCGGAATGCGTGGTCGCGTTGGCGAATTGACCCGCGGCCTGGAGCAGGGTGCCGAGCTGGCCCTCGACATTGGTGAGAACTGCCGTATCGGTGGCATTCAGCGCAAACGTCTTGCCGCCGAGGGTGACCTGGCCCGGATTGGCGAGCATCGCCGCGATGTCGGTCTGCACCGCCGTGATGTCGGCCTGATAGCTCGTCAGGAAAGCGGGTGAGTTGCCGCTGTTGGCGAGGCTGAACAGACCGAGCGAGGCGCGCACCGCGTCGTTGAAAACGACGCCGGCCTGCACCAGATCGGTCGAATGCTGGATCGCGGTCGCGCGGGTCAAGAGGTTCGAGGTGCCGTTGGCGAGCGCGGTGGGGCTGAAGTTCACCGGTGTGGTGTGCATTCCGCCGGTGCCCGTCCCTCCGCCGCCCGTGCTCGGTGGCGTCGTTGTGGTTCCGCCCGTGCCATTGGCGATGTTGGGCGTCGCCGTCACCGGGATCGTACCCTGGGCGAGGCCGTGCACGGAGGTGGCGGTCGACACCGTCGTTGCCGAGCCGACATAGGTCGCGCCGCCGATGGCGATGTTGTTGCCTGAGACATCCATGGCGTCGGCCGCAAAGCCTTGGCCAGCCGCTGCGAGCATCGCCTTGTCGGCCGCGAGGGCCGCGCCCGTGTCGCCGTTCAAGATGCCCTGCAGGCCCTTCACCGCCGCCGCCGAGTCGGCCTCGAGCGTGCCGCTCAGCAACTCATTGTCGAAGCGGCCGCGGAACACGGCCCCCTGCGCCGCATCGAAATTGGCGCCGAACTGCTGATAGTTCTGGATCTGCGAGACCAGTGCCGCGCTGGCTTGCGCGCCGCCGGTCGAGATCTTCTGCAGCGTCGCATTGATGGTGTTGGCCTCCGCCAGGAAGGCTGCCCAGAAGTTCGTTTGCGCCTGGTTGTCCTGGAACTTGGTGACCGTCCCGGTCAGCCCGCCCGGATCCTCGGCGAAGCCGCCGGCATGGCCCGGCGTGCCGTTGCCGCCCGCGGCCATGTTCAGATTGGTGTCACCCTGGATGATGTCGATGGAGTCCAGCAGATTGTCCGCGGTGCCGCGCAACGCCGCCTGATTGCCGGTGGTCTCGGCCTTGGCATATTGGGTGAGCTCGAGATTGACCTGTCCGAGCACCGTCTGCAGATGGATCGTGGTCAGCGCCGCCGCATTCGCGGTCTCGCCATTCTCGATCTGCGCAAGCTGGGTCTTGTTGTTCAGGATGTTGGTCAGCCCCTGCGAGATCGCGGTGAGGTCCGTGGTGATCTCCTGCAAATTGCCGGTGTGGATGCCGCCGGAGGCGAGATCGACCACCTTGTTGAAGACGAGGCCGACGTCCTTGAGCGTGTTGCCGGCCGTCGCAGCCGCCAGCGTGGCCGCATCATCAGCTCCGGCCGGCGCGTTCTGGAAGGCGACGTCCTGGCCGCCGGTGTTGGCAAGGAAATTGACTCCGTTCAGCGCGCCCGAGAGATGCGCATCGCCATTGATCTCCTGAAGGATCTCCTGCTGCACGGCGTGCAGCGTCTGGTCCGCGGCCGTGATCGTCGCCGCGTTGGTGGTCTGCCCGGCGGCCGTGATCAGCGTCGAGAGCTGCGCCTGCACGTTGGTGAGCACGGCCGTGTCGGTCGCGTTCAGCGTGAACGTCTGGCCGCCCAGCGTCACCTGCCCGGCATTGGCGAGCATCGCGGCAATGTCGTTCTGCACGGCGTGCAGATCGGTGGTGTAGCTGCCGAGGAAGGGATTGGAGTTGCCGCTGCCCGCCTGGGTGAACAGTCCGAGCGAGGCGCGGACGGCATCGTTGAACACCACGCCGGCCTGGACGAGGTCCGTCGACATGTTGAGCGCGGATGCGCGCACCAGCAGGTTCGACGTTCCGTTGGCCAGCGCCGTCGGATTGAAGGTGTTGTTCGCCATCGATCATCTCTCCCCAAGTTCATCCGGCGCCCCGCCGAGGGGCCGTTACCGAAACTGGCCGGGCGATGCGGATGCATCGGCCCCGCCGCAGCACGCCGCGCGGTCGACTCGCGCTTGCGCGAATGCGCCAAGCTGTCGCGCGCTGATTTGTCGCAGCTGCGCTATTTGGTCGCAGCAATCGGGCCAAAACTGGCGTGGGGGAGTCCGCAATTATGTTGTTGTTCGGGCATCGCGAAGCTGTGAACGCTTCGCCATCCGAGCTGCCAAGTGATTGAATTTCAGTGGCAAGCAACAAATGCAGGTGCGGCCATCTGACGCGAATTGCATCTTCTCGTCAACATGCCGCCGCGATCCCGCCAGCGCCGGGGCTTTCCTGCGAATGGGTTGCAGGGGATGCGGCGTGCGTTCGAAAACGCGTCAGGAGATTTGGCTGACGTTCGGTTCGACCCGCTCTCCGAGAGACTAGACCCACGCTCCGAAAGAAACGTGTCCGGGTACGGAAGGCCGAAGTCGCCCGGAAGAACGCGCCGGCCGACTGCTCAGGACTGCGGAGCGGCCTGGCGCTGCGCAATCAGCGCGGCACGGATCTTCTGGAGCAGGCTGGTGTACAACTGGTTCCAGCCAGGATCCTGCGTGTTGGCGTCGAGCCCGCGCTTGGTGAGGCCGAGGCTGATGCGGTAGACGGCGAGCGCGCCATCGATATTGCCGAGAGGAACGAAGGCATCTCCGAGGCTCTGGTAGGACGTGGCCAGCGCCTGCGGCAGCGACGGATCGTTGGCTGCGATGTTGGAGAGATGTGTCATCAGCGCGGTGTTGGCGCGTCGCTGCTCGAAGGCCTCGGCATGGCGGTCCTGGGCGGCGAGCACGTCGGCCAACAGAGCATGGCCCCAGGCAAGATCGCGGTGAAATATGAGATTGCCGCGATGCGCGGCCGTGAGCTTCCGAATGATCGCCAGGCTCGCGGAGTAGGCGGCATGTGCAGCCTCGAGATTTCGCTGAACGAACAGGACCGCGCCGATCCTGTTCAAGGCAATCGACAGGTTGCGTTGAAAGCCGGCATTGTCAGGATCGGCTGTGGTCAGATGCCTGACGATCGCGATGCTGTCCTTGTAGTTCTGCAGCGCCGTCGGGAGATCACCGGCGGTGGCTGCCTGGTCTCCTGCCGCGATCCGAGCAGTCGCCTGATCCAACAATCGGCCGGCGGCGACCGTCACGCCGACGGCGAGGCCGCCGCTTGGCACGTCGCCGGTCCGGCGCGCCAGCAGGGACGACAAGGCGATCGGCTGGTCATGCTCCGGCCGCCCGTCTGGAAACTCAGGGGGCTGATGCGGCTCGGCGGCCGCCGGATGGGAAGACGCTTCCGTTTGGGGCGGCAGTCCTTCTCCGAAGCCGGGAATCCGCCGCAGCACGCCTTCGACATGGTCAGCGGTGATCAGGCGGGTGCATTCGAACTGTCGGGGCGTGCCCTTCCAGCGCGGGCACCAGAAGAAGTCCTGATGGTCGAAGCGATGACGGCCGTCATTCCAGCAGCCATTGCAAACATGATGGTTGATGACGCGGTAGGGCGTTGCGAATTCGTTGATCGGATGGGTGAAGCCGCTGATCAGCGCCACCGGCGTGCCGACCGCCCAGGCGAGCCACGACAGGCCGGAGGAGAGGCCGACGAAGAAGGCGGCATGCTTGAGCCAGCGCGCGCGCTCGGGCAGCGGCCGGTCGCCAGTCTGATCCTCGGCCTCGGCGGGAATCTGTGTCCGGAACGCACCGTGGTGGCGGCTGGCGTGCTGGTCGATGCAAACCACGCGATAGCCGGTCTGTTTGAGGAAGGAGACGATTCGGTCCCAGCCGCCGGGATTGTTCCAGTGCTTGCAGCCGGTCGTGGCCTGCACGGCGATACAGACATAGGGCGCTTCGATCGGCCGGCTGTCGTCGTCGAGCGCCACGCGCGGCGGCCGTTCGGCAGGATCGACGCCGAGGATATAGGCGGCCGTGCGATGCAGGCCGACCTGCCGGAAATCGCAGGGCTGGTAGACCGACTGGGCGTCGTCGAAGAACAGGGCGACGGAGTAGGTGGCGTAGTATCGCTCGGCCTGGATTGCATCGGGCGCAATGAAGGTGATGTCCGGATAGGCGGCAGCGAACAGCGGGATCAACGCTTCGCCCAGCGCGCAGCTGAGGCGGCAGGAGTGCTGCTCCTTGAACTTCACCGCGTAGCTCATCCAGCCGATCACGTCGCCGATGGTGCCGACCGGAAACTGGATCAGCACGTCACGGTCGGTGGCGTCGTAATCGTGGCACAGCAGGCGTTCGGATCCGGACCAGACTTCCAGCCTGAACGGAATGAAATAGCGCTTGGCACTATTGACGTGTCCGGACCGCAGGTCGATGTCGAACAGCAGGTTGGCCGTCTCGAGATCGCTCATCCGCACGCGCCAGGGCTGTCCGTTGTCCGGCAGCATGACGCGGCAGCCATCATTGAAGTCGAAGCGAAGCCCCCGTGGCCCCTCCTGGGTCGGCAGCGCCGAAGGCGGCGATAGCCGGGGCGTTTCCAGGCGATCGGCAGCCTCGGGCGTGACGCTTGGCCCGGCGTCCGGCGCTCGCGCAGCCAGGGGCACCATCGCGGGATCGGAGGTGCGGGGAAAGCTTGCGACGTTCATGCTGATATCGCGGCTGCGGTCTGCGCTTTGCGTTGAAGATCTCGCAGACCGCGATGTGTCGAACCTCCTACTCCACGAAGGCGCGGCGCCATTGATCGAGTACCGGCTTCATCAGATAGCTGAGCATCGTACGGCTGCCGGTCTGGACGAAGACCTCGGCCTGCATGCCCGGCATCAGATTGAGGTTGCCGAGCCGCTTCCGCTCCTCGTCTGACAACGTGATCCGGACCGTGTAGTAGGTCGAGCCCGACCGCTGGTCGTTGGTGATGTCGGGTGACACGAACGACACCTGGCCATTGAGCTGCGGCGTGGTGCGCTGGTTGAACGCATTGAAGCGGACCATCGCATCCTGGCCGGTGTGGACATGGTCGATGTCCTTGGGCTGGACATGCGCTTCGACCTGCAACTCGTCGGAGTCGGGCACCAACTCCATCACCGTCTCGCCGGGCTTGATGACGCCACCGATGGTGTGAACGGCGAGCTGGTGGATGGTGCCGGAATTGGGCGCACGCATCTCGATGCGGTCGAGCTGATCGCGTGCGGCGACGCCCTTCTCGACCAGATCGCCTTCCTTGGCTTGAGCTTCGCCGAGATCCTTGACGACCTCGCTGCGGAAGTCCTGATCGATCTTGACGGTCTGCAACTCGGCTTCGCTGATCTTGGACCTGGTCTCGGCGACGCTGGACACCAGCTGGCCGCGTTCGCCATCGATGCGCGCGGCCTCGCGCTGCAGCGTCGTCAGTCGCGTCAACGGCACGAGGCGCTTGTCGTAGAGATCCTGCACGCCGGCGAGTTCGCCCTTGATCAGGTCGATCTGCTTGTTCTTCGACTCCAGCTGGGACTCCATGCCGCTGATCTCGTTGTTGAGCTGGACGATGCGTCCCTGCAGCAGGTCCTTCTGGCTCTTGCGCGTGATCGCACGGGCCTTGAACAGCGCGTTTTCCGAGGCAATCACCGCGCGGACATGGGGATCGTCGGGACGTGACGTCAGCGTGGCCGGATACTCCGGCTGCTCCAGACCATCCCGCTCGGCCGACAGCCGCGCGATCTTGGCGCGCTGCTCGTTCAGCTGCTTGGTGATCGACTGCAACTGGGCCTGACTTTGGGTCGCGTCGAGCCGCACGAGAAGATCACCGGCGGCGACGCGCTTGCCGTTGTCGACCTTGATCTCCGCGACGATGCCGCCGGTCGGATGCTGGATCGCCTTCACGTTGGACTGCACCACGAGATTGCCGGGCACGACGATCGCGCCCGCGAGCGGCACCAGCGTCAGCCAGCCGCCGACGAGCACGCCGAACACGAGCAGCACGCGCAGGCCGAGGCGCAGTTCGTTCTCGAACATGCGGCCGACGCGTGGAACGAGCGACTCGTCCGAATCGTCGTCGAGATCGGCCGCCGTTCCCTGGGCGGCGATGAACGTCATTCCGGTGGTGAGCGCGGTGCCGGCCGTGTTCACCAGCCGCCCGGTCCGGGTCTGCGACACGGCAGGCGCATTCATCATGCGGGCGGGGAGGTTCTGTTGTCCCATCGTCCGTGCTGTCGCGCCGCCGAAGTCGGGATCCCGGCGTGCGTCTCTGAGATCCAGAACCGGTGCATTGTGGGCTGGCAGCCGTCCGGCAGGCTGCCGTGAAGGTGGCGACAACTCCGGCTCGTAGGAGCGCGTCGGTGCGGGCGACTGCCACTCCATCTCGCGAATGCCCTCGCCGCGCCGCGCTCGGGGAGGGGTCGCGCCGAGGCCGAACAGCGAGAGCGACGCGTCGAGCGCGCGCCCCATCGTGCTGCCCTTTTTCTTGCGCGGCTTGGCGCGCGTCTGCTGCGGCGGCGTACGCCGACGCTTCTTTGCGCCGTCACGCGCATTGCGGCGATCACGCGGATCCGCCTCCGAGCCGTCATCGAATGCGCCCTGCAGCCGCTGCAGCTCGAGAATCAGCGCATCACCCTGCGGGCCGACGGCGCGGGTCTTCGGCCGCACATAGTTCTGGTCATCGAAGGGCCTGAAGTCGTTGATGTGTTTCATTGATCAAGCGCTTTCTGCTGGGGCCGCGCGACGAAGCATTCGGGCGTTCGGATTTTGTGCCGCTGCTGGAGCGGCAACCCTGGGCGCCGCGGCGGCGTGCGCAACGGCGGGGCCGGCCGGAGGCTTGACGCCGGCGACACGGGCGAAGATCTCCTGGCAGGGGCCGAATGCGATCGCCTTGCCCTCATAGAGGACGAGCGCCATGTTGAGCGCGTTCAGCGCGCTCGGGCGATGCGAGATCACGATGACGATGCTCTGGTTCTGCTGCCGCATGATCTGAATGGCGCGGCTCAGCGCGTTTTCGCCGTCGGTGTCCAGATTCGCGTTGGGTTCGTCGAGCACGATGAGGAAGGGGTCGCCGTATACGGCACGCGCCAGACCGACCCGCTGACGCTGACCGGCCGACAACGACATGCCGCCCTGACCGATTCGCGTCGCGTAGCCCTCCGGCAGCCGCAGGATGATGTCGTGCACGCCGGCGATCTGCGCAGCCTTCAGAATGGCATCGGAATTGGCATTCTCGTCGAAGCGGCAGATGTTGTCGGCAATGCTGCCGTCGAACAGCGCGACATCCTGCGGCAGATAGCCGATGTGGCGGCCGAGATCCTCGTTGCTCCATTGATCGAGCGCCGCACCATCGAGGCGAACGGTGCCCTGCAGCGCGGGCCAGATTCCGACCAGCGCCTTCGACAACGACGTCTTGCCCGAGGCGCTCGCGCCGAGCAACGCGAGGCCCGTGCCTGCCTTGATCGAGAACGACACGTTCTGAACGATCGGCCGATCCGTGCCGGGGGCCGCGACCGTGAGCTCCTGCACCGTCAGTTCGCGGTACGGACGTGGCAAGGCGACCGGCGGCGCTTCGGGCTTTGCGGTCGCCCGGCAGATGTCGCGCAGGCGCGTGATGCCCTGGCGCGCGGCGACCAGTTGCTTCCAGCTGCCGAGCGCGATCTCGATCGGCGCGAGGGCGCGGCCCATGAGGATCGACGAAGCCATCATGACGCCGCCGGAGGCCTGCTCGGAGACGACCAGGGCCGCGCCGATTCCGAGCATGCCTGACTGAAGGATGAAGCGCAGGACCTTCGCAGCGGCGCCGAGATTGGCATAGACGTCGCTCGCGCGGATGTTGTCCTTCAGATACTTCTCGTTGACGGCATTCCAGCGCGCCGAAAAGCGGTCGAGCATGCCGAGCGCGCGAATCACCTCGGCATTGCGCTGCGTGGCATCGGCGAGAACCTGGCGCGCGGCGCTGGTGTCGCTCGCCGATCTGCTGGCCTGACGCGCCAGGCGATCGGTCACCAGGGTCATGCCGATGATCGCCACCGTGCCGATGATCGCGGTGATGCCGATCAATGGATGGAACAGGAACATGCCGATCAGGAAGATCGGGATCCAGGGCATGTCGAGGAAAGCCGTCGGTCCCATGCTGGACATGAAGGCGCGCAACTGATCGAGATCGCGCAGCGGCTGCTGCATCATCATCGGCTTGGTTCCGCGCAGGGGCAGCGTGGCCAAGGCGTGATGAATGGCGTCTTGCAGGCTCGCATCGAACACGGTTGCAACCCGGCACAGCATGCGGGTGCGCAGCGCGTCGAAATAGCCCTGGATCAGGTAGACGACGAGAATCATCACGGAGAGGCCGATGAGCGTCGCCAGGTTTTTGCTCGGGACGACGCGGTCGTTGACCTGCATCATGTAGACGGAACCCGAGAGCATCAGGACGTTGATGACGCCGCTGAACACGCCGATGCCCGCCATGCGCTTCACGGCCTGGCGCAATCCGCGCGTCACCGGGTCATCGCTTCCCGAGAGAAGGTCAGTGATGGCAGCCGCGGCTTTCATTCTCGGGCGGTCTTGAGCCAGACTCATCCAGGCGCGTCTCCCAAAGGCAGTGCTTCACCAAGCGCTCTTGACAGCCGATGCCGACGATTTTCCGGCAACAATGCGACGCATGGGCAAATCTGTCGCAGCAGCGCGGGTGGCTACGCCATCATCTGCCAGATGCAACTAACTCGCGGGAAGAGATTGCGGCATTGCTCGGCGCGATCAGCTCCGCGGCAAATCCGATCGCGATCATCGATAGTTGCAGCGGCAGGACGAACACGCATGCAGCGCGCGCGTCACACATTCGTCTGTCTATCACCTTCGTTCCGCACTCATTGGTCGTCGTCCGGGCCGAATGACGCCACGAAGCCGAATAAATCTTCCTGCGGTGCAACGCACAGGCATTGTCATCTCGATCGATGCAGGACTCGATAGCGGTGCGGAGGACGATCATGATGGACGCGGCAACACTGGAAAGGCGGGTTCCGCGCACCATCAAGTCGGTTGCAATTAGTTCGATGTGCATTCGGGGCCAGCGGCGCGTTCTGTCAACGAACGTGCGGCCGCCCTGGATCCGGCAGACGGTCTGAAGACCACGTTCGAACAAGAGCAGGGAGGAACAAGAGGGCCAGTTCGCGTGCGATCCGAGCAACTCGTCACCGGCTCGGCCCGCAACAACTGATCAGAGCGAGGCGTGATCCAACCGATCACTCCCAAACGTAGCGGGGCAACGACCACCAAGCCGAGGGGCGCAGTCGGCATAAATCAGATGAAGTTGCTCACAGTAAGAGTATCCGGGGGACGACACGTTGCTGGACTACATCACCACCACGACGCGTGATGCGGGAATGAAATCGGGTCGAGGAACGGTCTGCAGGGGGGCGTCTGCGACGATCCTGCGCCGAACGGCCCCGCTGAAGCGAAATCTGGTCGCCGGATCGGCGGTGTATCGCGCCGATAGCGTGCGCGCAGCTCTGGAGGCGCACGCATGAAGATTCGAAAGACCGACTATGGAACGATCATCCTGCACTGGACCCTGGTCGCCGCCACGGTGATCGCGTTCCTGACCGGCCTGCGCATGGCGACCGAAGCACCCGGCCACGCCTGGATCGCCAACAATCTCGACTGGCTGTTGCCGCGGCACCGGACCTGGACCTGGCACATGCCGGCCGGCGTGGTGCTCGCAAGCGTTGCGGTCGCCTACATGATCTACATCGCCAAATCCGGCCTCGGCCGTCGTGTCACCATCGACAAGATGCGATTCAAGGGCCTGCTGGGTAAGCGTCCGGCGCGGCTCGGGTCGATCAGCGTGATGCTGCACTGGATTCTCTTCATCTCCATGGCAACGCTCATCGTCACCGGCGGCATGCTGTTCTTCGGCGTCGCCTCCGGCTACGTCACCATGATGATCCACTGGTACGCGACATGGGTGATCCCGGCCTTCGTCGTGCTGCACGTCCTGGTTCATTTCAGCATCGGCGGAAAGATGCAGCTCTATCGCGTCTTCCGGCCGGCGCCGTTGCCGCCGCCGCCGCCGAAGCTCGATCCCGTCGAACTGCTCACCTTGCTGGTCGAGCAGTCCGAGAAGCTGGAGGAAGCGGAGGCGCCACCGAAGAAACCTGCACCCGCTGCGCGACCGCCTGGGCGTGAACCGATGCCGGCACCGCGCCGCATGGAAGAGCCGATGCGGGCGCGACCCGAGCCGCGCATGCCGCCGCCCGGCCGCATGCGTCCGCCGGCAAAGGGCAATACGCGGCGTCGAAATCCGAGCTTTCAGGCCAACCCGTTCATGGTCGCGACGGCTGCCGCCATCGTGATCGGCTCTGCGATGTTCGCCGCGGATTACTATGCCGAGGACTCCGTGACGGTCTATCGGATCGCGAGTTCGGACGCGCCGACGCTGGACGGCGATTCATCCGATCGCGTCTGGCGCAACATCCAGCCGCACATGGTGACCACCAATCAGGGTGATAATTTCGACGGAACCGGCGAATCGCGCGTCTGGATCAAGGCGGCGCATGACGGCACCTGGGTCTACTTCCTCGTGATCTGGGAAGACCCGACGCGCTCGTTGAAGCAGCTGCCGCTGATCAAGAAGGCCGACGGCTGGCACCTGCTGCACAACGGCTTCGAGAAGGGCGACGAGAACGACTACAACGAAGACAAGTTCTCATTGCTGTTCACGACCCTGCCGATCACTCTGGCCGCTGACCGAACATTCCATATGAGCTCGCAGCCGATGCCGGACAAGCCTGCGACGCTGTCGGGACGCGGCATTCACTACACGCCTGCGCCGAATCTCTACGCCGATGCGTGGCTGTGGAAGGCGACCAGCGGCGGTCCGACGGGATGGATGGACGACAATCATTTCGGCCCGCCGGCCGAGCCGACGCCGGATCAGATCAAGGGTCTCGCGCCTTACAAGGGGGGATTCGCCGCCGATCCCGGCACCGCGAACTACACGGACAATTTCGTGCTCGACAGGGAGGCGGCCCGGCTCGGAAATCGCGGCGTCAGGCCGAAGCGTCTGCCGAAGGACGTCGCGGCGATGACCGCGGCGATGGGCGAGATCAATCTCGACCCCAACATCGGCGAGAGCGAGGGATCGCGCTGGTTCATGACGGAAGCGGAATCGGTGCCTTATTCCGCGGAAGCCGACGCGCAGACGCCGATCGGGACGGTCGTGCCGGGTGTGCTCGTCAGTGGCGAGTTCACAGGAGATCGTGCCGACATCCGCTGTGCGGCGCGTTGGGCGGCGGGCCATTGGACTCTCGAGATTGCCCGCAAATTGGACACGAAAAGCAAGTACGACGTCCCGATCAAGAACGGTGTCTTCATGCGAGTCGCTGCGTTCGACCACACCCAGATCCGACATACGAGGCAGATCCGGCCGATGCGACTTGAGGTGCAGTGATGGGTAAGATTTGCAAGATCCAGTACAACAGGGAAACGTTCTACGCGAATGTGGGCGATATCCTGCTCGACGGCGCCATCAATAGCGGCGTGGATCTGCCTCATGACTGCCGCAGCGGAATCTGTGGCTCGTGCAAGGTGACGGTCGTCGACGGCAAGCTGTTCGGCGGAATGGAAGGCGACATGGCGCATGCGTGCCAGGCGCGCGTGGTGTCCGATCTCAAGATCATCACCGAGCCGGTGCCGGACACCGTGACGATGAACTGCGAGGTCGGCGATCTCGTGCGGCTGGCGCCCGACGTCGTCGGCGTCACCATCGAGATGCCAAAGCCGCTGCGCTTCTTCCCGGGTCAATATGCCAAGGTGCAGTATCGCGGCTTCCCGACACGCTGCTACAGCCCGACCTATCCGATGGTCGGCGCGCCCGACAGCCACCTGCTGTATCTGCACATCCGCATCCTGAAGGATGGCCTGGTGTCATCGGCGCTCGGCCGCGACATCCAGGTCGGTCATCGCGTCAAGCTGACGGCGCCACTCGGCACCGCGTTCTTCCGGCAGAAGCATCGCGGCCGCATCATCCTGGTTGCGAGCGGCACCGGCTTTGCGCCGATGTGGGCGATCGCGGTTGCCGCGATCACGGAGAATCCGAAGCGCGAGATCGTCTTCATCGTCGTGTCGCGGACCTTGCAGTCGTTCTACATGCACCAGGCGCTGTGCCGGCTGGCGCGCTTTCCGAACGTGAAGATCATCCCGATCGTCTCGGAGCCGCAGAACGTGTCGCCGGCGATTCGCAGCGGCCGTCCCACTGAGCACATGCCGGAGCTGACGCCGAATGACGTCGTCTACACCTGCGGCGCGCCGGCGATGACGGAAGCGGTGGCGAAAATGTCGCGCGCAGCGGGCGCGAAGTGCCATTGCGATCCGTTCGTGTCGTCGGCGCAGCCGTCGGAGTCGAGCGGCGGGTTGATGGATAAACTGGTGGGCTGGCTCGATAGCCAGCGCGGCCGGCCGGCGATGTTCCAGCCGGCCGAGTGACGTCGCGGCCGCGTTTGGCGCGGCCGCGAGTTTTCAACGTTTTAGCCGGCCACGAAGGCGAGCAGCGTTCCCGTCGCGAATGCCGGCGGCACGACGATGCTCGCGCCGCTGCGCACGCCCGCCGTGCCGAGCGCTGTCTCAGTCTTCGCCAGATCATGCGAGGCCAGCACGAGGCCGGCGCCGCCGCGCTCAGGCAGGCCGGCGAGCGACACGCTGGGATAGCGCGCCGCCAGCTGCTCCCGGGTCAGGAACACGAAATCGGCGCGGTCACCACCGGAGGCGACGGTCACGGCGCCGTCGCTCTCGCTGCGGCCGTCACGGTCGATCAGGCGCGACAGATGCGCGGCGTCCTTGGCCGGGTCGGGCGTGACGATCAGCGCCTGCTTGAGCTGCTTGGCTGCGTTTGCATGGCTCATCAGTTCCGGAATCCACACGGTCTCGCGCGTCTTGTGCTGGCAGGCGAAGATACGCAGGCCGCCAGGGGCCTCGGCGACGGGCCACTGAAACACGCGGAATTTGGCGGCAGAGATCGTGCCGTCAGGCAGCGGCACCGGGCGCTCGAAGTCGATCGGGCCGATCGGCTCGAAACCCTTGGCACGGATCTCCTCGGCGCCGGCAGCCGAATCGATGGCCGTAAAAGCGATGCGCTCGATGCCTTCGCCGCGCTGGGCGATGAAGTTGCGCGTCGGCACGTTGTGGTCGGTCTCGGCGAGGATGCCGAGCAGCTCGATGTAATCGGGATCGAGCATGATGGTATAATTGCCCGAGCCCATCTTGGCGCTGTGGGTGCCGCGGGGCGACAGCGTGAAGCCGAGCCGCTTCCAGGTCTCGGCGGCCGCGTCGAGCTCCTTCACCACGACGACAGCGTGATCGATACCGATGACATTCTTGAGGGCCACGCGTTTGTCTCCTTGCAGCGAACTTGGCATATTGGCGGCCGAACTATGCCCAATCGACCCATGCGCCGCAACCGGCGCAGCCGGGCGGGTAATGCAAGGCAAGATCGATCTCCGCGCGGGATATCGATCAGCAGAAATGAGCTGTTGCGATGAGCACGACCACCGATCACGTTCAATGGCCTCCGTCGCTGTGGGCGGCCCAGACTCCGCCCGGGCCGGATCTGCCGGAGCTGCGGGGCAGCCTTCAGGCCGACGTCGTCATCATCGGCGGCGGCTTCACCGGCCTGTCGACGGCGCTGCACCTGCGCGAGTCCGGCACCGACGTTGCCATCGTCGAGGCGATGGAGCCGGGTTGGGGGGCTTCGGGTCGCAACAACGGCCAGGTGATCCCGACGCTGTCGCGGCCCGATCCCGAGGATCTGATCGCGCGCCACGGCGCGGCCGGCGAGCGCTTCGTCGCCATGCTGCGCGACAGCGCGTCCACGCTGTTCGACACCGTCAGGCGCTACAACATCGACGCCGAGCACGAGCAGGCCGGCTGGGTGCAGCCGGTGCATACGCCGGGGCGCATCAAGATCGCCGAGCGACGCTTCAAGCAGTGGTCGAAGTTCGGCGCCCAAGTCGAGCTGCTGTCGCGCGATCAGGCGCGCGAGATGCTCGGCTCGGACGCCTGGCATGGCGGTTTCTGGAACAAGACCGGCGGGCACATCAATCCATTGGCCTTGGCGCGTGGCCTTGCGCGGACGGTACTCAGCCTTGATGGTCGCATCTACGCGCGCTCGCCCGTGATTGATTTCAAACGCCAGGGTGACCGCTGGGTGGTCCGCACGGCGCAAGGCGAGCTGTCGGCGCGCGCGCTGGTGCTCGCGAGCAATGCCTATAGCGGCGAGTTCTCCAAGGCGCTGGCGCCTGACATCGCGCATGAGGTGATGCCGGTGCTGTCGTGGCAGATGGCGACGCAGCCGCTGTCGGACAATGTGCGCAAGACGATCATTCCCGATCGGCAGGCGATGTCGGACACGCATGGCGAGCTGTATTTCGCCCGCTATGACGCGCGCAATCGCCTGGTCACCGGTGGCGCCGTGATCGGTCCGGGCAACAAGGCGGAGCGGCTAAAGGCGCGCGTCGCCGAGCGCCTGCAGCGGCTGTGGCCGCAGATCGGCGAGGTCCGGTTCGACTATGTCTGGAACGGCTATGTCGGCATGACCACCGACTACATGCCGCGCATTCATCGGCTGGGCCCAGACGCCTATGGCTGGACCGGCTGCAACGGCCGCGCGGTGGCGCTCACGATCCCGCTCGGGGCCGAGCTCGCAAAGGCCGTGCGCGGCGTGCCGGCAGGCGAGTTGGCACTCCCGTTCACCGAGCCGGTGACGATCCCCGCGCATGCGCTGTTACGGCCGTTCGCGCCACTGATGCTGTTGCTCTACCGCTACCGCGACGCCCGCGAGATCGCCTAGTGCCTAGCTCGCGGCTGTCCGGGCAAAGTCGCCGCCCGGAATAGCCTCGAGCAGCGCCTGAGTATACGGGTGCTGGGGGTGACCGAACACGTCGCGCGTCAATCCGTGCTCGACGACGACGCCGTCCTTCATGACCGCGACGAGATCGCAGATCTGCGCGGCGACGCGCAGGTCATGGGTGATGAAGACGATCGACAGACCGAGCCGTTCGCGCAGTCCTGTGAGCAGCTTCAGCACCTGCGCCTGCACGGAGACGTCGAGCGCGGAGACCGGCTCGTCGGCCACCAGCACCGCCGGCTTCAGCGCGAGCGCGCGCGCCAGGCCGATGCGCTGGCGCTGACCGCCGGAGAATTCGTGCGGAAAGCGATCGGCCGCTGACGGATCGAGGCCAACCAGACTGAACAGCTCGCGTGCCTCGCGCAGCGCCTGATCGCGCGGCGTGCCGTGGATGATCGGCCCCTGCGCCACGAGATCGACCGCCTTGCGCCGCGGGTTCAGCGAAGCGAACGGGTCCTGGAACACCATCTGCATCTGCTGGGTCCGCTGCCTGATGTCGCTACGCGACAGCTTGGCCCAATCCTCGCCTTGCAGCAGGATCGATCCCGCATCGGGATCGATCAGCCGGATGATGCAGCGGGCGAGGGTGGATTTGCCCGAGCCGGACTCGCCGACGATGCCGAGCGTGGCTCCCTTGGGCAGCATGAGCGAGACATCCTTGACCGCGTGAGTCACACGCACGCCGCGGCCGAGGAAGCCGCCCGTACGATAGGTCTTGGCGACGCCGGAGAGTGCGAGAATGGTCTCGTCCGAGAGCTGGCGCGCCGGTGGCGCGGCCACCGGCGGCACGGCGGCGATCAGCTGCTGCGTGTAGGCGTGTTGCGGCTTGCGCAGCACGTCTCGCGCGGGACCCTGTTCGACCACGACGCCATGCTGCATCACCACCACGCGGTCGGCGATCTCGGCGACGACGCCGAAATCGTGGGTGATGAACAGCACCGCGGTCTTGCGCCGCTGCTGCAACTCGCGGATCAGCTTCAGGATCTGCGCCTGCGTCGTCACGTCGAGCGCGGTGGTCGGCTCGTCGGCAATCAGGAGCTTCGGGTCGAGCGCGAGCGCCATCGCGATCATGGCGCGCTGGCGCTGGCCACCCGACAGCTCGTGCGGATAAGCCTTGGCGGCGCGCGGCGGATCGGGGATGTGAACGTCTGTCAGGAGCGCCAGCACGCGCGACTTGATCTCGGCCTTGGACAGATCGGTGTGAATCTCAAGGACCTCGCCGATCTGATCACCGATGGTGCGCAGCGGATTGAGCGCCGTCATCGGCTCCTGGAAAACCATGGCGATCTCGGCGCCGCGGATCCGGCGCATGTCGGCGGCTGGGGTCGTGCAGAGATCGCGTCCGGCGAACAGGATGCGGCCGCCGTCGATGCTGACGTTGTCCGGTAGCAGCCGCATGACGGCATTGGCCATCATCGACTTGCCGGAGCCGGACTCGCCGACGATGCAGACGATCTCGTTCTCGGCGACCGAGAGCGACAGCTCGGAGATC
This sequence comes from Bradyrhizobium sp. HKCCYLR20261, assembly GCF_051168435.1. Taxonomy (NCBI): domain Bacteria; kingdom Pseudomonadati; phylum Pseudomonadota; class Alphaproteobacteria; order Hyphomicrobiales; family Nitrobacteraceae; genus Bradyrhizobium; species Bradyrhizobium sp. HKCCYLR20261. The sequence goes on along the minus strand of NZ_JBNPUZ010000006.1, from coordinate 215,704 downwards.
GCATGCGTGCGATCGGCGCCCTTGGGCAGACGAACGCTGAGGCGGTCGACGGTGAGGATGGGTTCGCTCATCGCTGCTTCAGCCGCGGGTTCAGGGCATCGTTGAGGCCCTGGCCGACGAGCGACACCGCGAGCACCGTGACCAGAATGGCGACGCCGGGAATTGCCGAGACGTACCATTGCACGCGCAGCACGTCGCGCCCGAGCCCGATCAGATTGCCCCATGACGCGACATTCGCATCGGACAGGCGCAGGAAGGCCAGCGCGCTCTCCAGCAGGATCGCGACCGCCATCACGACGCCGGCATAGACGATCACGGGCGGCAGCGCGTTCGGCAGGATCTCGCGCAGGATCAGCTGCGTGTCCCGCATGCCGAGCGTACGGCCGGCCTGGACAAATTCGCGGCCGCGCAACGACAGGAACTCGGCCCGCGTCAGTCGCGCCGGGGCCGGCCAGGAGACGATGCCAACCGCGACTGTCACCGTCGTCAGGGTCGAGCCGAACACGGCGACCAGCACCAGCAGCAGCACGAAGTTCGGAAGGGTCTGGAACGCCTCGGTGATGCGCATCAGGATGTTGTCGACCCATCCGCCATAGTAGCCCGCGAGCGCTCCGACCATGACGCCGATCACCACGGCGATCAGGGTGGCGACGCCGCCGATCAGGAGCGAGATGCGAGCGCCATGGAAGATCTGCGCGGCGATGTCGCGGCCGGAATTGTCGGTGCCGAGCAGGAAGCGTGGATTGGCGAACGGCCACACCAGAGGGCGGCCGGCGAGCGCGAGCGGATCGCGCGGATAGAAATAGCCGGCGCTGATGGCCATGCCGATGACGATCAGCAGCAGGATCAGGCCGAGCACAGCCGGAGGGCTGCGGAAGTAGCGTTTGACGGCATCCATGCTCAGCTCTCCGCCGCGATGCGCGGATCGAGCCGGGCATAGAGCAGGTCGGTGATGAAATTGACGAGGATCACGAGCAGCGCCGAGACGAAGACGATCCCGAGCAGCGTGTTCAGATCGCGCTGCACGACGGACTCATAGGCGAGGCGTCCGAGGCCGGGCAGCGAGAACACCGTTTCGACCACGACCGAGCCGCCGAGCATCGTGCCCGCCTGCAATCCGATCAGCGTGACCATCGGCAGCAAGGCGTTACGCAGCACGTGGCGAGTGATGATACGCGTCTCGTCGAGACCCTTGGCGCGGGCGGTGCGGACGAAGTCGAGATTGAGAACTTCGAGCATCGAGGCGCGCATGATGCGCAAATAGATCGCGAGGAAGATCAGGCCGAGCGTCAGCGATGGCAGCACGAGGTGGCTGGCGATGTCGAGCACGCGCCAGATCCCGGTGCCGACCGCGCCAATATCCTCGAAGCCGCCGGCCGGCAGCCATTGCAGATAGATCGAGAACACGACGATGGCCATCAGGCCGAACCAGAACGACGGCGTGGCGTAGAAGACGAGCCCGAGGGTCGAGATCAGCGTGTCAGGCCAGCGGTTGACGTTTCGCGCGGCGATGACGCCGAAGATCAGGCCGAAAAAGAACGCGAACGACAGGGACGAGATCATCAGCAGCAAGGTTGGCGGCAGCCGCTCCAGGATCACGGCCGCGACCGGCTTGCCGTAGATCGCCGAGAAGCCGAGATCGAGCCGCACCAGCCGCCACAGATAGTTCGCGAGCTGCATCGGCACCGAAAGATCGAGGCCGTAGAAGCGGCGCAACTCGCGGGCGGTGGCCGCATCGCCGCCGCCCATCTGGGCCATCATGGCGTCGACCGTATCGCCCGGCGCGAGCTGCAGCAGCAGGAAGACGCCGATCAGGATCAGGAACAGGGTTGGGATCGAGGCGGCGAGCCGCCGCCCCGCAAGGCTCAGGATGCGCATGGTCTTATTCTGACCGAGTTCGGCTCAGGCCGAAAGCCACAGATCGTGCCAGCTCGACGATCCCCAGCGCGGCGTGTTGGAGTGGTTGCGCGCCTTCGCCGTGATCACCGTGACGAAGATCTGCTCGATCGGCATCCACACCGGCAGCTCGGTATTGGCCTCGCGCACGAAGTCGGCATAGAGCGCCTTGCGCTTGGCCGGATCGACCTCGGTCGCCGCGTCATCGATGATCTTGTCGATCTTGGCGTCGTCCCAGCCCCACTGGTTGGTCCACGGCGCGCCCTTGGGCTGGCCGGAGCGATACCAGACGGTTGTCGAGACCGCGGGATCGTTGCGATACTGGTGCCAGCCGGTGGCGAGGTCGAAGGCGTGCTCGTCATAGACCTGCTTGAGGAAGCCGCCGCCATCGTTGCGCACGATCTCGACCTGAATGCCGACTTCGCCCAGGGATTGCTGGATGAAGGTCGACCACAGCGAGATGTCCTCGCCCCAGGGGGCGGGCAGCAGCCGTAGCGAGAAGCGGCTGCCACCGGCGGCCGGCTTGAAGCCGGCTTCGTCCAGCAGAGCCTTCGCCTTGGCCTTGTCGTAGGGATATTGCGGGGTATCGGCGCCTGGATAGAAGTCGGTCGAGGTCGAGGGAATCGGGCCCGTGCCGAGCTTGGCGAAATCGCCGAGGAAGTTCTCGATGAAGAACGGCACGTTGATCGCGTGCGCGATGGCGCGGCGGACCTTGATGTCAGCAAGCTCCTTGCGGCGAACGTTGAACTCCAGCGTGTTGGTACGGGCGTTGCCCTCATTGCCCTTGGTCGAGACGATGAAGCGCTTGTCCTTGCCGAGGCGGGCCATGTCGGAAATCGTCAGCCCCGAGAACGGGCTGTAGTGCAGTTCGCCGGCTTCCATCTGCGCGGCCGCGGCGGCGCGATCGGTGATCACCTTCCAGACGATGCGGTCGAGATAGGGTGCGTTCGGGCGCCAGTAATCGGCGTTGCGGTCGGCGATGATGTACTGGCCGCGCTCGTACTTCACGAACTTGAACGGACCGGTGCCGAGGGGCGCGAGGTTCGTCGGGTTCTGCCGGATGTCGCCGTTCTCATAGATGTGCTTGGCCGAGACGTAGCCGAGATCGGGCAGCGCGCGCAGCAGCAGATTGAGCGGCATCGGCCGCTCGTAGCGGAAGATCGCGGTCTGCGGATCGGGCGTGTCCACCGCGGTGAGGAAGAGCTGCAGGGTCGATCCGTAGTTGAGGATCTTCTTCCACATGTTCATCGCGGTGAAGGCGACATCCTCCGACGTGAACGGCTTGCCGTCGTGCCAGATCACGCCCTTGCGCAGCTTGAAGGTGACCGTCTTGCCGTCGGGTGTCGCTTCCCAGCTCTCCGCGAGGACGCCGACCGGCTGCCCGTTGGCATCGAGATCGACGAGGTTCTCCTGGATCTTGCCGCCGATGATGTAGACGCCGGTCGAGGCCTGCAGGCTCGGATTGAGCTGGCGCTGCTCGGCGCCGTAGTGGACGTTGAACACGCCGCCCTTGCGCGGGGTTTCCTGGGCGAAAGCCCGCAGAGGATTAACCACGTTCGCGGCGATGGCGGCGGAGGTCAACAGGGCAGTCCGGCGGCTGATCTCGAAACGGCTCGAAGTCATCAAGGTCTCCCGAAAGGCCAATGGAACGCTGGCCGATGGTGCAATCGCGCCGGAGATTACGCGGATCGCGCGCGCGAGTCATTTGCGAATTGCGCAGCCGATCTGCGGCATCCTGGTCCGGCGCGCGCGACGGGCGGCCTCTTGGCACAAATTGCTCGTATACAAACGATCGGGAGAACGTCGCCGCTGCCAGCCCCGGGATTGGGCTGGGGATTGGCGGTCGCCATCCGAGGCGCCGGAGCAACTTCAGGATCGCAGGCAGCCAGCGGCGCCATCTCAGATAGATGTTCCGCGATCACCGGCCAGCGGCAGCCGCAATTCGAACGCGACCCCCGTCTCGGGAGACAGCAGCAGGATCTCTCCGCCGTGGCTTGCGAGGATGGCCCGTACGATGGCCAGCCCCATGCCGGTGCCGCCGCTGTCCCGCCGGGTCGTAAAGAACGCATCGAAGATGCGGTCGCGATTGTCGGGCGAGATGGGATCGCCGTCGTTGCCGGCAATGACGACCAGTTGACCGTCACGATCCACAGCATCGAACCGGACCCGCCGCGCCCCGTGGCGGACCGCGTTGTCGACCAGATGCGTGAGCACGATCAGGACCGTTTCGCTCGAGAGTGAGGTCTTGCGGTCGACCGGACCGGACGCCTCGATCGTGGTCGCCGGGAAGCGCTGCCGCAGCATGGCGACCGCCTCCGCCACGCCGCCGGGGTCGATCGTCGACATGGTCTCCGCCCGCGCCAGCTCGCGCAGGCGCTGGGCCAGCGCCGTCAGGCGATCCGCGTCGGCAAGAATGTTGGTGAGGAACGTTTCCTGCTCCGCGCGTGTCAGGGTCGCCGAGCCGCTGGCAAGGGAATCGAGCAGCAGCTCTGCGGCGCCCTTGATCGAGGTCAGCGGCGATTTGAGCTCGTGGGTCAGGTGCGCCGAAAAGCTTCGGATGTAGTTGGAGCGCTGCGCCAGCTGCTCGGCCATGGCGAAGAAGTGTTCCGCCAGCTCGGCGAAGTCGCGCGTGCCGTAATGGGCGAGGGGACGAAAGCCCGCGGGGTCGTTGCGGCCGATCCGGCCGGCGCGATCAACGAGCTCGCGCATCGGCCGCGTGATCGTCCGCGACACGATGAGGCCGACCAGCAGCGTCGTCAGGACGATGGTCGACCCGGCGGCGATGAACTTGCCGCGCTCCTGATAGAGATGCTCGAAAATGTTCCGTGGCGTGCGCGAGGTGTAGATGACCCCCGCAACGTGATCGTTGACGATCACGGGCATCGCCGAGAACACGTGCACACCGACGCCGCGGCTGATCGAATAGATCGGCGGCGGCGCCTTGTCGGGAATGCGGATGCGGAGCGCGGCACTGTAGCGGCCCTGCAGGGCGCTCGCGACCTCGTCGATGTGGGCCAGCGACTTGCCCATCTCGTCGCGGCCCGCGATCACGACGCCTTGCGGGTCAAGCACGCGAAAGCCCGCCAGCGTGACCTTCTGCGTCTCCTTGATGATCGGCAGCAGCCGCGCACCGATGGCCACATAGGCCGGATCGGCCGAATGGATCGCCTCGCGCGCATCGGGGCGGCGCACGAACAGATCGTTGGCCAGCAGATCGAGCAGAGGGCGGATCGGCGTGACCTCGTCGGCCGCATCGGGGCGCGCCTCAAGCGGGATTTCGAAGCCCAGAGGAATGCCTGAGGCCAGGCGCGCGGCGACCTCCTCGGCGAAGACGGCCGCCAGTACCCGGCTCTGCGCGATCAGCTCGGCCTGGGTCTGACGGATCAGCTGATTATCGTAGATGCGGAAAAAGAACAGCCCGACGAGGGGCAGGGTGCCGACCAGCGCCAGGACGCCGAACACGATCTGTCCCAGCGACGGCCGCCATTTCCGCTTCGGCTTCGGCGCGATCATGGCGCGCCGCAGCGGCCCAGCCGGAAGCCGACGCCGTGGACGGTCTCGATAGCGTCCTCGCAACGAGCCGCCGCGAGCTTGGCCCTGATGTTGCGGATGTGGCTGTCGATGGTGCGGTCGGAGACCTGGATGTTGAGCTGATAGGCCGCGCTCATGATCTGCTCGCGGCTGAAGACGACCGCCGGACGCGTCATCAGCGTCCGCAGGATGCTGAATTCGAGCGCCGTCAATGTGAGTGGGGTGTCGCCGAAGCGCGCCGCATGCTGCTGCGGGTCGAGACGAAGCCGGCCGTGTGCCAGCTCCTCCGCCTCGGTCGCGCGATCGGCACCGCCCGAGGTGACGCGACGCAGGATCACATTGACACGAGCGACGAGTTCGCGCGGGCTGAACGGCTTGGTGACGTAGTCGTCTCCTCCGATCTCGAGGCCGAGAATGCGATCAATCTCCTCGTCCCGGGCGGAAAGAAACAGGATCGGGACCTGCGAGGTCCGGCGGATGCGCCGGCAGACTTCCAGGCCGTCGAACTCCGGCATGCCGACGTCGAGCACGATCAGGTCCGGTCTATCATCTGCGAACTTCGCGAGGGCGGCCCGGCCGTCGGCGGCTTCCGTCACGGCCATGCCGGCCTTGCTCAGGGCGACGCGCACGACCTCGCGGATGTGCGGATCATCGTCGACGATGAGAATTCGGGGAGACAAGCGGCGCTCCATGGCAAGTGTCAGCTTGGCGTCTGCGTTGCGGCATGTGTATCGAGATCACGCTGCAAGCGCCAGCCGCGAAAGCTCCAGGTTCTCCATGACGCCATATCCCTGGCCTGGTCCGCCAGCAGCACGCCATGGATACGCGCCAGCTCTGGGGCCTGAGGCGACAACAACATGGCCCGCCGGATCGCCGGCAGGGCTTGCGGCCCCAGTCGCGCTAGATAGGAATGATCGAGGGCGACGCCGCCCCGCCCGGCCTCGCGGCTGTGGGCCACGTTGTAGTCGGCGATGAATTTGTCGAAATTGACCAGGGAGCACCCGTAGAGGATGGCTGCCAGCACGACAAGATTCACGTGGATCAACCAGCGCGTCGGACGGTCCTGAGCGATACGGATCACGATCAGGATCAACCCCACGGCGACCAGCGCCATCCAGATCAACGCCGCGATCCGCCAGCCGGTGAGCAGATAGGTTTCGATGTAGAGATGCACCCGCTGGATCGAGGACATGACGAGCATCACGTTCTGTCCAACCCAGAGATATACCAGCGGTCGGACGAGCCTCGACTGATCGGCTGCTTGTGGACGGATGGCGACGACGACAAAGGCGGCTGCCAGAAGCGCGGTCGCAATCAGCGGATAGGCGCCGCGATGAGCATACGCCGCGTAGCTCATGCCGTCCGGAAGCGCCAGATGTCCCCAGAGGTAGAGCCCATCAAGCACGGTCTGCAGCGCAAACAGCACGTTGAACATGAGCAGCGAGCGGAGGATGACCTGCGGACCAAGCACGGAGTCCAGCGGCGATCGCACGTCCTGCGCAACGGCATCCGGTGCGGCCGGACCCGGTTTGTGCTGGCGCCAGCGCAAATGCATGAACGGCCAGATCAGAGACAGTGCGATGAGCCAGAAGACGACCCTGGCCACGCTGACATCAGACACGACGTGGTCGGGGCGGAAGCGATTGAGCCATTGCTCGATCACCGGATTGGCCGCCGCGAACAGGAAGATGAAGATGGCGTACAGCGCCAGCGGAATGCTCCACGCCAGCAGGAAACGGGTCAGGACGTTGGTTTGGAGGATGGCGATGGTGTCCGCAATCAGCCTGAACGGTCCGGCGAGGAGCAGCTGCCGTGCGGCCGTCAGCGGCACCCGCGGTCCGGCCGCGGTCGGATCGGTCAACACCGCGACGGCCGATATCGTTGTGAGCACGAGGATCGCGAACGACAGCATATCCAGGGCTTCGAGGCCCGGAGCGAGACCGGCGACGAAGATGCCGGCCGCCACGATCCAGCGGCGGCTGTCGATCTTGTCGCAATTGACGAGGACGCAGCCTGCGAACAAGGCGATTGCAAACAGCACGACGCAGAGGCCGATGGGCTGGTTGTAGAACATGATGTCGGCTAGCCACAGCAGGCCGAGAGCGCAGACGAATTTGAGCCACTTGGCCTGGCCGGCGGTGGGCGTGCCGGTCAGCTCAGCGGAGCTGCTCATTGCGAAGATCCTCGTTTCAGTCGTTACGGCTGGGCTGCCGCGATCACGGGATTTCAACATGAGGCTCGCGCGTGCAGTCGGTCGCGAGACTGTCTGCAGCATCTCAGGATTTGTTTGCAGAATTCGTGCAGACGCGCTTCTCCGGCTGGCGCACCCCAATTGTCGTTGTTACGCAATCACCGTCTTCATTCGTGTGGATCGGCTTGTCGAACATGTTCGGACGTATCAGGACCGTGATCCTCTGGATCCTTGCGGTGCTCCTTGTTTTCATCACGCTGAACAGCAACGAACCCTATTTGGTCCGGCTGCGCGGCCCCGGTCACGTCGCCTTGCTGGTGATCGGGGTGGCCGTTCCGCTCCTTCTGGCGCTGAGCGGAGGCTGGCGACGCGGCATCGCCGCGCGAGCCCTGCTGCTGGTCTGGTGCGTTCCGCTCATCGCGTTGACGGCGACCCAGTTCATGTTCGCCTGGCGGAAATACGAGACGTTCCGGACCGAGCCCGAGGTGGCGCGGCTGCTCGGACGGCACTTCATCGCCGGCTACAGGTCCGCGGACGAAGCCGCTGCGCTGGCGCGGCACGGCTTGATTGCGGGCGTCTATGTCACCCATCACAATATCCGCGGACGGACGGAAGCTCACCTGCGCACCGAGCTCGCCCGCTTGCAGGCCGAACGTCGCGGTGCAGGTCTCCCGCCGCTCCTCGTCGCCGCAGATCAGGAGGGGGGCAGCGTCGCGCATTTGTCGCCGGTGCTGCCGAACATCCCCGGCCTCTCCACACTCGCCGATCTGCCCGCCAACCGGCGCGCGCGGGCCGCGTTCGAATTGGGACGCTCCCAGGGTGAGGGGCTTGCGGCCGCGGGGGTCAACTTCAACTTGGCGCCGGTCGTCGACCTTCGCCCGCATTGGACCCGCAATCCGCTGGATTTTCACACCCTGATCGGTCGGCGTGCGATTTCGCGGGATCCGGATGTGGTCGGTGACATCGCGCTCGGCTATGTCCAGGGTCTGGAGGCCAGCGGCGTTCGCGCGGCGGTCAAGCATTTTCCGGGCCTCGGTCGGGTCGAGGCCGATACGCACCATTTCTCGGCTCAGCTGGATGCGCCCGTCGATGCCCTGGAACGATCGGACTGGCGACCGTTCCGTCACGTGCTGGAACGCTCGCAGGCGGCGATGATGGTCGGGCATGTGACGGTCGACGCCGTCGATCCCGAGCGGCCCGCGTCGCACTCCCGGAAGGTTCTCGACGGCCTGATCAGGGGACAGTGGCACTATCAGGGCGTCATCATCACCGATGATCTCGTGATGGGGGCAATCTACGGCCGCGACCTCTGCAAGGCGGTCGTGGAGGCTCTCAATGGTGGCGCCGATCTGCTGCTCGTGGCCTATGACGGCACTCAGTTTCACCGGGTCTTTGCGTGCGCCAGGCAAGCGCTGTCAGACGGACGCATCGATCTCGATGCCCTGCGTCGCAGCGACGAGCGGCTGGCGCGCTGGAGGCCTGACGAGACGTCCCGGCCGTCGAATGTCTCGACAGTATCCGAGACGGCTGGCGGCGCGCATCGAAAGATCGTGGACTGACGGAGTCGCGTGTCCAGGTTCAACGCGGGCCGTTGCCGGTCCAATTGCGCCAGGCGACGTTGGAGAGGCTCCTGAGATCCGTGCCCAGGGGACGTCGAGTCTGCTTGTCGTGCTGGGCGATGAGCTGCTCGGACTCGCGGATCTTGACCTGAAGTTCCGCAACCTGCCGCTTGGTTCGCTCGATCGCCTTCCCATCGGCGCTTTCGCCGACCGTGAACCGCGCCGTCTCGATCTGCTTCAAGGCCGCGCGGTTCTTCTTGAGCTGGGCGCGATGCCAGGCAACCTTGCTGTCACTGTCCGCAACCATAGGGGACTCCTCGCGAGGGGACGGAGTCTAGACAACAATGAGCTGATTCGCGATCGCGTCTGGCTGCACCGTCGTTTGTCGATCTGGGCCGTTGTGGTGTCAGAATGCCGATGACCGCCGCGCTGTCACGAGATGAGGCGAGGCGACCGGGTCGCGGAGCTGCCCAAGGCGCCTCCGGGAGGGGGGCTGACGACGACGGATGCGCGCGGGATTTCCCCGCTCGCAAGCCATCAGGGGCGCTGGGCGCCGAAAGCGCGGAGGAAGCGAGCGGCCGGATACCCGGATGCGGTCCGCGAATGCGCATCGGGTTTTCCCCAGTTCCGTTTCTCCAATCGCGTCCGTAGCTTACACGGATCGCTCGAACGCGGGCACGGTCAGCGGTCCGGTCGGTCGGACTGCCGTCAACGTATCGTTTGCGGACACAGTTTCTGTGTGCAGAATAAGAGTAAGTCTTCCGGCATTTAGCGGTCGTTCATGGGCTTCCGAGGGCGTTATATGCTCCCTTGAAGCGTCAATTGTGCAGGCGATCCCGGGGCAAGTTGGGTGGGTGATCATTGAAGCAGCAACTGAAAGCCCTCGTGGGGCGCACATTCAATGCATTGGGTTATTCTGTCGTGCGGTCGGAGACGCTTGCCGGATTGCAGCGTCGGTCACAGGACGCCTCGCGCGGCAATACTCAAGCGAACTCGTCCCCAGCTAACGGATCCAACAGCTCGATAATTGACGCCGAGCAGGAGCGCGCGAAACGCGGCCGCCGCCAAGCCGCTTTGTGGCGTGTCATCGAGCAGGAGACCCAAGCGGACTACTATTTTGCGATGGACGTCGTCGGCAGCTGTACGCTGCGATGTCCGTCCTGTCCGGTAGGAAACTCACCGAGCCAATTGCCGAAAGGCATCATGTCCATGCAGATGTATCGCGACATCCTGGACAAGATCAAACGCGAGCATCCCGGTGAGCGGGTCTACATCGATCTCTTCAATTGGGGCGAGTCAGCGCTTCACAAGAGTTTGCCGGACATGATCCGGCTCGCCAGAGAGAATGGAATCGGCATCGGCTTGTCGACCAACCTGAACTCCTTTCCCAACATGCGCGAGATCATTCGCGCGAAGCCGGGCTACATCCGCATCTCATTGTCCGGCTACACCAACGCAGTCTATCAGCAGACGCATGCTGGCGGCGACATCAACCTCGTGAAGTCGAACATGTATCTGCTTCGGCATCATATGGACGAAACCGGGATCAGCGTTCCGATCCAGGTCGGATTTCACGTCTACCGCACCAACTTTCCGGATGATTTTGCAGCGGTCAGACGCCTGTGCGACGAGCTTGATTTCTACTTCATGCCGAGCATCGCGACGTTCATGCCCCTTGAGAAGGCCATTCACGCAGGCGATGGCACATTGAACGACGCCGACAAGGCGCTTTTTGCCAAGCTTGTGGTGCCGATGGAGGAGCGGAGCCGGATGCTGGGCGAGATTCGTCCCAAGAATTTCGATTGCGAGTTCCGTGTCCGCCGCACGGCGCTCAACTATGATGGTTCGGTCGCCCTGTGCTGTGCCACGTTCAATAACGAGCAGCTGATTGCGAAGAACTATCTCGAGGTCAGCCGGGACGAGCTGTTCGACCGGAAGCAGAAGCACAGCTTCTGCACTGTTTGCATGGATAAGAACCTCGATATGGTGTTTACCGGCACCGGAAATGATCTGGTCGAGAAGCGCGCCGCAAGCGTGCTCGGAAAGGAATTTGCCGATTTCCTCGACGATCGCTCGACACCCTGGGACTGAGCGCGCATGCATGGCGTGACCCTGGCTGGGGGCAGCGAAAGCGAGCAGGCAGGGCCAGTTCATAGCTCCCACGTTCGGACTGAAAAGAAGAACGAGGAAATCGAAACGCTTCGCGCGGTCGCCATCACGATCGTGGCGTTTCAGCACTCGTTCAACTACCTGACGGTCTGGCAGCCGGCCTGGGCCGCGACGATAGGCAGCTACTTCAATCTCGGTCAGGCCGGCGTCGACCTTTTCTTCGCCATTTCCGGCTACGTGATCGCCCGGAGCTTCTTGCCGGGACTCCTCGCCGCCTCGTCGTTCGAAGCGGCGTGGAGGGAGGTTGTCGCCTTCTGGATCAAGCGCATCTATCGGCTTTGGCCCACCGTCCTGCTCTGGGTCATCGCCGACATCGTGCTCGCCACGGCTTTCAACCGATCGGGTGCCTTCGGGCCGATCAAGGAAACGATCGTCGGGGGCGTTTCGGCTCTCGCCCAGATCATGAACTTCCATCACGGCTACTGTGCGCAAGGGTTCTGCTTCAGCAATCCTGTCTATCCGCTCGGTCCGCTCTGGAGTTTGTCGCTCGAAGAACAGTTCTATGCCTGCTTTCCGTTGCTGGTCCTGACCTTGTGGTCGTACAAGAAGCTGGACAGGCTCCTTCCTCTTCTGGCGCTCATTGCCTTCATCCAGCTCTTCCTGACCCGCCCGGACGGATCGCTTCTGCTCTATGTCAGAACCGATGCGCTGTGCGGCGGAGTCATGGTGTATCTGTTGTCTTCCTGGGAGGGCCTGCGCATGTTCCGCGAGCCCTTGGCGGCAGCGAAGTGGACGACGAAGGCCGTCACGATCGGGGTGCTCTTTGCCATTCTGACGATGATCACCGGACGAGCCGTCAGCTTCAATGCCGGAATCTCAGCGATTGCTTCGGTTGCAATCGTCACGATTGCTCATTTTGAGGCCGGCTGGTTCGGTCCTTCACAAAACGAACGTGTCCGAAAGGTCGTGCTCTGGATCGCTGCGCGCTCGTACTCGATCTACGTCATCCACTGCATCGCGATTGCGTTCGTTGTCGAGTTGTGGTGGCGGTTGACGGGAGGCGCGACCCCAACCGGTTCGGCCACGGCGAAGTTCTACCTGTCGTGGATCGTAATCCTGGCGCTTGCGGCCGAGGCAAATTGGCGCCTCGTGGAGGTTCCGTTGAGGGTCCGCGGTCGGGCTCTGGCGAGCAAATGGACCCGCAGCGAATGAGTGATGGGCGTCCACGCTTGCAATCAGCGTAAGCCTGTCACTGCAGGTTTCATGGCACTCTTTCATGGCACGTCGAACCGAATGGGGTGCAAGGATAAGATCCCGCCGCACGCGACTAGCTTGACCCGGTGGGATGAAGGCTAGAGCAGCGCAGTCATTCACTGCTCGGCTGGCCGTTTCTTTTGCAGCGCCGACAGCGTTGCCTGTTGGCCTGTGTCGTGCTGCTCCTCGAAATCCGCTTTTGGGGGCTCAGGAAGCACGATGTCCGGAGGCACCGTTGCGAGTTCTTCCGGGCTGGCCTCGCAGGATTTGATCTCGAAATTGTTGTCGAGAAGCTTCTCGCCGTGAGTGCCGAAGGTGATGAGATCGGCTTGCTCCGCGGCTTCCCAGACCTCACGTTCCGTCCGAAACGGACGGGTCAGCTGTTCGTCATTCTCAAACAATGCGTAGGGCACGAGCGCCTCCAGGTTGCGGTCGGCCTTGGCATTGGGCTCACGGCCGGCCGGCGCCCGCCCGATCGGGCGGCCACACCTCACAAACCGCCGCATGCGGGAGCTGGTTCCACGCCGCTCCGCCCGCAATCTGATCGAACAGTTGTGACGATCCGTCCGTCGCCGCCGACGGAACATGGGCGCAAGCGCGCGGTTGGCCGGGTGTCGAATGACCAGGAGAAAGCAATGGACATCAAGGGAAAGAAAATCGCGATCCTCGCGACCAACGGGTTCGAGCAGTCCGAGCTCGAAGTGCCGCGCGATCGGTTGAAGCAGGCCGGGGCGACCGTCGAAATCGTTTCGATCGAGGCCGGCGAGATCAAGGGCTGGGACCAGAAGGATTGGGGCCGTGCCGTCAAGGTCGACAAGACCCTGGATCAGGCGTCGGCGTCCGACTACGACGCGATCGTGCTGCCGGGCGGCCAGATCAATCCGGATCTGCTGCGCCTGGAGCCGAAGGCTTTGAAGTTCATCAAGGACATCTTCGACGCCAAGAAAATCGTCGCCGCGGTGTGTCACGCGCCCTGGCTGCTGATCGAGACCGGCATCGCCAAGGGGCGCAAGATGACGTCCTACAAATCGATCAAGACCGACGTCGCCAATGCCGGCGCCCAGTGGCAGGACGCCGAAGTCGTGGTCGATCAGGGCGTGATCACGTCGCGCAATCCTGGTGATCTGGAGGCGTTCAGCGCCAAGATCATCGAAGAGGTCAACGAAGGCCGCCATCTCAAGCGCAGCGCGGCCTGATCGGCCAGACCGATGGAGGCCGAGCTCAAAGCCCGGCTTCCTCGCGCGACGGACCCAGCGCCCGAAGGTCGGACGCTGGGCCGCAGTCCACACGGAGTGCCTCCAGCGAGATGGGGGAACGCCGCCGGAAGCCTGGAACAGACTCTCGGCGCGCGGCGTCGTTCCTATTTGATCAGGCGCGGCGTCTCTCCAGACGGAAGCCACCGTTACATCTTGGCAACCTTCGTGGAGGCTCCGGAACTTCGCTGCTCATCCCGTGTTGGCCGGGCGTGAATGGGCCGCGGAGATGTGCCGTGAGTGAAAAAGCAAAAATCCAGGACTACGACTCTCCCGCCGGCGGTTGGGGCTCGGTGCATGCCGTCGCCAGCATCCTGACGCAGGAAGAGGTGACGCTGCTCGGCAGCGAGATCCTGCTCAAGCAGAACAAGCCCGGCGGCTTCATGTGCGTCAGCTGCTCCTGGGCCAAGCCGGCGAAACCGCATCCCTTCGAGTTCTGCGAGAACGGCGCCAAGGCCACCGCCTGGGAAATCACCGGCAAGACGGTCGGCCCGGAGTTCTTCGCCCAGCACCCGCTTGCGGAGCTGCGGACCTGGTCCGACCATCAGCTGGAAGAGCAGGGGCGTCTGTCGCATCCGATGCGTTATGATGCCGGGTCCGATCGCTACGTCCCCGTCAGCTGGGACGAGGCGTTCCGGGCCATCGGTGCTGAGCTGAACAAGCTCGATCCGCGCTCCGTGGTCATGTACACATCCGGCCGCGCGTCGCTCGAGACCAGCTACATGTATCAGCTGTTCGGGCGTATGTACGGCACGAACAATTTCCCCGACAGTTCGAACATGTGCCATGAGTCCACCTCGGTGGCGCTGCCCGAGGTGATCGGCGTTCCCGTGGGAACGGTCCTCTTGGAGGATTACGACAAGGCCGACTGCATCTTCTTCTTCGGCCAGAACACGACGACCAACTCGCCGCGCATGCTGCATCCGTTGCAGCGGGCCGCGAAGAGAGGTGTCCCGATCATCACCTTCAACCCGCTGCGCGAGCGCGGGCTGGAGCGCTTCACCGATCCGCAAAATCCGATCGAGATGGTGCTGACCGGCGGCACGCGGATCAGCACCCAGTATCATCAGCTGCGCGTCGGCGGCGATGCAGCTGCGCTGCTCGGCATGTGCAAGGCGGTGATCGAGGCGGATGATGCCGCGATCGCCTCGAAGAGCCCGCGCGTTCTCGATGTCGCCTTCATCGAGCAGCATACGTCCGGCTTCGATGCCTTCGCGACCGCCTGCCGGCAGGCGTCCTGGAGCGACATCGAGCGTGCCTCCGGCCTCCATCGTGCGGCGATCCTGGAGGCGGCCAAGGTCTATGCGGCCTCCCATGCCGTGATCGCCAATTACGGCATGGGAATCACGCAGCATCGCCACGGCGTCGAGACGGCCAAGATGATTGTGAACCTGCTGCTGCTGCGCGGAAACATCGGCAAGCCCGGTGCCGGCATCTCGCCGGTTCGCGGCCACTCCAATGTGCAGGGACAGCGCACGGTCGGCATCTCGGAAAAGACCAAGCTGGTGCCGCTCGACAAGCTGGCGCAGCTCTATGATTTCGAGCCGCCGCGCTGGGATGGTCTCGCGACCGTCGACGCCTGCGAGGGCGTCATCAAGGGTGAGGTGAAGGGCTTTGTCGGCCTCGGCGGCAATTTCCTGCGTGCCGTGCCTGAGCGAACGCTGATGGAGCCGGCCTGGTCGAAACTGCGTCTGTCAGTGCAGGTCGCCACTAAACTGAATCGGACGCACGTCGTGCCGGGCGAGGTCACCTATTTGCTGCCATGCCTCGGTCGGATCGAGATCGACCGGCAGGCCAGCGGCGAGCAGGCGGTGTCGATGGAGGATTCCACGACCTGCATCCACGGCTCCCGCGGCCAGCGCCAGCCGGTTGCGGACGGCTTGCTGTCCGAGCCGGCGATCGTCGCAGGCTTGGCCAAGGCGACGCTGAAGACCAATCCGCGCGTCGACTGGGATGCCTGGGTTGGCAACTACGCGCTGGTCAGGGATGCCATCGAGCGTACCTATCCCGATCAGTTCAAGGATTTCAACGAGCGCCTGTTTCAGCCCGGCGGCTTTCCGCGGCCGCTCGGCGCGCGCGAGCGCAAATGGAAGACGTCGACGGGCAAGGCCAATTTCACCGTGCCCAAGGCGGCGCTCACTCCGCCGCAGCAGGGCAACGGCGTCTTTCAGCTGATGACCTTGCGCGCCGATGGCCAGTTCAACACCACGATCTACAACGAGGACGACCGCTTCCGCGGCGTGACCGGCGGCCGCATGGTGATTTTCATGAACGCGACCGACATGGCCGATCTCGGCATCAAGCAGGGCGAGTTCGTGCGGCTGTCGACGGAGGCCGATGACGGCGTGCCGCGCTCGCTCGGAGGCCTGCAGGCGGTCGCGTTCGACATCCCGCGTCATAGCGTCGGTGCGTATTATCCGGAGTGCAACGGTCTGATTCCGTTGTGGCACTACGCCGAAGGCAGCAAGGTGCCGGCGGCGAAATCGGTGCCGGTTCGGATCGCGCGCGACACCCAAAGTTGATGGTGATGCGACGGCTCAGCCCGCCGCACGCTGCTTCGCGCCGTCTGGGCTGATGGCCGCATAGGAGCTCGTGATCTCCGGCGGGGTGGCGCCGGGCCGCAGCGGGACCACGAGCCGGCACACCAGTCCCTCGGGACGCCAATCGAAATTGGCCCGTCCGCCCAGTTGGCTCTCGACGCTCGCCATCAGGCTGCGCGTCCCGAACCCGCGGACCGTCGGCACGCGCACCAGCGGGCCGCCGGTTTCGATCCACGTCAGATCAAGGCGGTCATCCTCGATCGTCCACTCGACCGAGAGATGACCGGAGCGGACCGAGAGCGCCCCGTACTTGGCCGAGTTCGTCACGAGCTCATGCAGCGCCAGCGCGAGGGTCTGCGCCATCGCCGGTTCGAGCTGCAGGTCGGCACCGCCGAAGGCCACCTGGCCGCCTGTCGCGTAGGGCGCGAGCTCCTCGGCCACCAGCCTGCTCATCTTGGCGCCCTGCCAGCTCGACAGCGACAGGATCGTATGGACACGGGCGAGGGCGCTGATCCGCCCCTCGACGGCGCTGACATAGGTCTTCACGTTGTCCGCCTTGGTCAGCCGGACGATGGATTGAGCAAGGGTCAGGGCGTTCTTGGCGCGGTGGTCGACCTCGCGCGTCAAGAGGTTCTGGCGTTCTTCAGCGCGCTTGCGCTCGGTGATGTCGATTGTCACGCCGCTGACACGGACGACGCGCCCCGCTTTGTCGGTGGTCGCCGCTGCCGTTCCCACGCACCATCGCTCCTCGCCATCCGGCCTGTTGATCCGGAATTCCGCTTCGTAGGAGCTCGTGCCGCGGCTGAACTCCGCCATCACTTGGCGGGCCCGTTCGGCATCCTCCCGGTTCACGAGCGACATGATGTTCACCGTGTTCAGCTCGAAGCTCTGCGGCGAGACACCGAAGATGCGGTATTGGCCTTCGTCCCACATCCAGTCGCCGTTCGCTCCATCCCAATCCCAGGAGCCCATGCGGCCGGCGGCAATGGCCATGCTGCGCCGCTGCTCGCTCTCGACGAGCTTCGCGGTCGATCTCTCGAGCTCGGCAGTGCGTGCGCGCACGCGGTTTTCGAGCTCTCTGTTGAGATGCTCCAGCTCGCGCGTCTTCCGATAGAGCTCGGTGAAGACCTTGATCTTCGCGCGCAAGACTTCCGGCACGACCGGAACAGGCACGTAGTCGACGGCGCCCATCTCGTAGCCGCGCAGACGGTCGAAGTCGCTGACCTGGATGGCCGAGATGAAGATGATGGCGATCTTCTGGAACCGTGGATGCTCGCGGATCATCTGCGCCAGCTCGAAGCCGTCGAGCTCTGGCATGCAGACGTCGACGAGGATCACCGCGATCTCGTTCTTCAACAAGATCTCGAGTGCCTCGCGGCCCGATGTGGCGACGACGAGGTGCTCGCCGAGTTCCTTCAGGATGACTTCATAAGCCAGCAGCTTCGCCGGCTGATCGTCGACCAGGAGGATGTTGACCTTCTCATGTTCCATCGTGAATCAGCCGTTCAGCGGTGCAGCCACATGCGGATCGCAAGAAGCAGCTGCTCGGTGTTGACGGGTTTTGCCAGATAGTCGGAGGCGCCAGCCTCGAGGCACTTTTCGCGGTCTCCCTTCATGGCTTTCGCGGTCAACGCGATGATGGGGAGCCGGACGAAGGCAGGGTTCTGCCTGATCACGCCGATCGTCTGGTAACCATCCATCTGCGGCATCATGATGTCCATGAGGACGATCGCGATCTCCGGATTACTCTGCACGAGTTCGATCGCTTCGCTGCCGGTCGTCGCCGTGAGCACCTTCATGCCGCGCCGTTCCAGCACGCTGGAGAGCGCGAAGATGTTGCGGGCATCGTCATCGACGAGCAGCACGGTCTTGTTGATGAGATCCTCATCGGAACTGTTCAACTTCTCCAGCATGCGCTGCTTCTCGAGCGGCAGTTCCGTGATCACCCGATGCAGGAACAATGAAGTTTCGTCGAGCAGCCGTTCCGGCGACTCCACGCCCTTGACGACGATGCTCCGTGCCATCGTGTGAAGTTCCGCATCCTCCTCGGCCGACAATTCACGGCCTGTAAAGACGACCACGGGAACGCTCGACAATTGCTCGTCGGAGCGCAACTGATCGAGCACGTCGAAGCCGCTCATGTCCGGCAGGCGCAGGTCGAGGACGACACAGTCGCAGGGCGCGCTGCGCAGGGTCTCGAGCGCCGCGGCGCCGGTCGCGGCGGCCACGATCTCGATGTCATCATGGCCGAGCAATTCACGGATGCTCAGCTGCTCGGCCGCATTGTCCTCGACGATCAGCAGACGCTTGCGTCGCGGCTTCGCATATTCCTTGATCTGGGACAGGGCGGCGCTGACGCCCTCCGTGGTCGTCGGCTTGCTGACGAAGGAGAACGCCCCGCGGGCGAGCGCGTGCTGGCGATCCTCATCGAGCGTGATGATCTGGACGGGAATGTGCCGCGTCAGCGGATTGTGCTTGAGCTGGCTCAGGACGGTCCAGCCCAGCATGTCCGGCAGGAAGACGTCGAGCGAGATCGCGGCAGGCTGATATTGCTTGGCGAGATCGAGCGCTTCGGCGCCGCGGCTGGCGACCAGCACCTTGAAGCCCTTGTCACGCGCGAGATCGATCAGCACCCGCGCGTAGTGCGGATCGTCCTCGACCACCAGCAGGATCGTGTCGCCGGGTTCGAGATGGAGACGATCATCCGGTGGCGCCTCGATGACCCGCTCCGGAACGGCCGCCTGCTGCAAGGACGGCGTCGAAACGTAGGGAATGGGCGAGGGCGCACTGGTGCGCGGCGCCGTCGCCGGGCCGGAATATTTGAGCGGCAGATACAGCGTGAAGGTGCTGCCCTTGCCGGGCGCGCTCTTGAGATGGATCTCGCCGCCCAGCAGGTTGGCGAGCTCGCGGCTGATCGCGAGGCCGAGACCTGTTCCGCCGTACTTTCGGCTCGTACCGGCGTCGGCCTGCTGGAACGCCTCGAAGATCAGCTTCTGCTTGTCCTGCGGAATCCCGATACCGGTATCTGAGACTTCGAAGGCGATCACCGCCGGCGCGTGGTTGAGCACGGGGTGTTCGCTGCTCCATCCGCCCAGGGCCGCGGAGACCTTCAGGCGCACGCCACCTTCGGCGGTGAACTTGAATGCGTTCGAGAGCAGGTTCTTCAACACCTGCTGCAGGCGCTTCGAGTCGGTGACGATGCTGCGCGCGAGGTTCGGATCGACATCGATGTTGAACGCCAGCAGGCGGTTGTCCGCCTCGTGCCGGAACGGTCTGCCGACGGTCTCCAGCAGATTGGCGGTGAGGATCTCCTCGGCATCGACCGTCACGGTGCCGGACTCGATCTTGGAGAGATCGAGGATGTCGCTGATCAGGTTGAGCAGGTCGGTCCCGGCGCCGTGAATGGTGCGGGCGAATTCGACCTGCTTCACGGTCAGATTGCCGTCTGGATTCTCGGTGAGCTGCTGGCCGAGGATCAGGATGCTGTTCAGCGGCGTCCGCAGCTCGTGCGACATGTTGGCGAGGAACTCGGACTTGTACTTCGATGTCAGCGCCAGCTCGGTCGCCTTCTCTTCAAGAGCACGCCGCGCCTGCTCGATCTCCTGGTTCTTGCGTTCGACCTCGACGTTGCGCTCGGCAAGCTGCTGAGCCTTCTGCTCGAGCTGCTCGTTGGTCTGCTGCAGCTCGCGCTGCTGGGCCTGAAGCTCGGCGGCGAGCTGCTGGGACTGCTTCAAGAGGCCCTCGGTCTGCATCGTGGCCTCGATCGAGTTGAGGACGATGCCGATCGAGTCGGTGAGCTGTTCGAGGAATGTCATTTGCGAGGTCGTGAACGGGCTGAGCGACGCCAGTTCGATCACCGCCTTGACCTGGTTTTCGAACAACACCGGCAGGACGACGAGGTTCTTTGGAATGGCCCGGAGCAGGGCGGAACCGACCGGAATCACGTCGGATGGAATTTCGGAGACCAGACGCTGGCGCTTGTCGATGCCGCATTGCCCGATCAATCCTTCGCCGAACTGGACGTGCTGGCGATGCGGAAAGACGCCGTCGTCGGCATAGGAGGCGAGCAGTCGCAGTTGCGGCCCGGGCTCGGTCTCGACCTGGTAGATCACGCCGCGATGCGCATTCACCAACGGCGTCAGCTCCGTCAGCAGCAGCCGTCCGACCGTGGTCAGGTCGCGCTGGCCTTGCAGCATGTTGGTGAACTTGGCGAGGTTGGTCTTCAGCCAGTCCTGCTCGGTATTGAGGTCGGTGGTGAGCCTCAGATTGGTGATCATCGTGTTGATGTTGTCTTTGAGCTCGGCGACCTCGCCGCGCGCATCGACCTGAATGGAGCGGGTGAGGTCGCCCTTGGTCACCGCGGTCGCGACCTCGGCAATGGCGCGGACCTGCGACGTCAGGTTGGCCGCTAGCAGGTTGACGTTGCCGGTCAGGTCCTTCCAGGTGCCGGCGGCCCCGGGCACGTTGGCCTGGCCGCCGAGGCGGCCCTCGACGCCGACCTCGCGGGCCACGCTGGTGACCTGATCGGCGAAGGTTGCGAGCGTCTCCGTCATGTTGTTGATGGTTTCGGCAAGCGCGGCGACCTCGCCCTTCGACTTCACGGTCAGATTCTGTTTGAGGTCGCCATTCGCGACGGCGGTGACGACCTTGACGATGCCGCGCACCTGTTCGGTCAGATTGGCTGCCATGAAATTCACGGTGTCGGTGAGGTCCTTCCAGGTGCCGGCGACGCCCGGCACCTGCGCCTGGCCACCGAGCTTGCCTTCGGTGCCGACCTCGCGCGCCACGCGCGTCACTTCGCCGGCGAAGGCGTTGAGCTGATCGACCATGGTGTTGATGGTGTTCTTCAGCTCGAGAATCTCGCCCTTTACGTCGACGGTGATCTTGCGCGAGAGGTCGCCGCGCGCCACGGCGGTCGTGACCTCGGCGATGTTGCGGACTTGCGTCGTGAGGTTCGCCGCGAGCAGGTTGACGTTGTCGGTGAGGTCCTTCCAGGTGCCGCCGACGCCGGGCACGACGGCCTGGCCGCCGAGCCGTCCCTCGGTGCCGACCTCGCGCGCGACGCGCGTGACTTCGGCCGCGAACGAGCGAAGCTGCTCGACCATCGTGTTCAACGTGTCCTTGAGCAGCAGGATCTCGCCGCGCACGTCGACCGTGATCTTCTTCGACAGGTCACCGCCGGCAATCGCGGTCGCGACTTCGGCGATGTTGCGAACCTGCGCCGTCAGGTTCGAGGCCATGAAGTTGACGCTGTCGGTGAGATCCTTCCAGGTGCCGGCGACTTCGGGCACTTCTGCCTGGCCGCCGAGCTTGCCTTCGGTGCCGACCTCGCGCGCGACGCGCGTCACCTCGGAGGCGAAGGCGTTCAACTGATCGACCATCGTGTTGATGGTGTTCTTCAGCTCGAGGATTTCGCCCTTCACGTCGACGGTGATCTTGCGCGAGAGATCGCCGCGCGCCACGGCGGTGGTCACTTCGGCGATGTTGCGGACCTGAGCGGTCAGATTGCCGGCCATCGAGTTGACGCTGTCGGTCAGGTCCTTCCAGGTGCCGGCGACGCCCGGCACGTTCGCCTGACCGCCGAGCCGCCCCTCGGTGCCGACCTCACGCGCGACGCGCGTCACCTCGCCCGCGAAGCGGTTGAGCTGATCGACCATCGTGTTCAACGTTTCCTTCAGGCTCAGGATCTCGCCGCGCACGTCGACCGTGATCTTGCGCGACAGGTCGCCGCCGGCGATCGCGGTCGCGACCTCGGCGATGTTGCGGACCTGGGCGGTCAGATTGCCGGCCATCGAGTTGACGCTGTCGGTCAGGTCCTTCCAGGTGCCGGCGACGCCGGGCACCTCGGCCTGGCCGCCGAGCTTGCCGTCGGTGCCGACCTCACGCGCGACGCGCGTCACCTCGCCGGCGAAGGCGTTGAGCTGATCGACCATCGTGTTCAGCGTTTCCTTCAACTGAAGGATTTCGCCTGACACGTTCACCGTGATCTTCTTCGACAGGTCGCCCTTGGCGACGGCGGTCGCCACCTCGGCGATGTTGCGGACCTGGCCGGTCAGGTTCGACGCCATCGAGTTGACGCTGTCGGTCAGATCCTTCCAGGTGCCGGCGACGCCGCGCACCATCGCCTGGCCGCCGAGCTTGCCTTCGGTGCCGACCTCGCGCGCGACGCGGGTCACTTCGCCGGCGAAGGCGTTGAGCTGATCGACCATCGTGTTGATGGTGTCCTTGAGCTCGAGAATCTCGCCGCGCACGTCGACGGTGATCTTCTTCGACAGATCGCCGTTGGCCACCGCCGTCGTCACCTCGGCGATGTTGCGGACCTGCGCCGTCAGGTTCGACGCCATCGAGTTGACGCTCTCGGTCAGATCCTTCCAGGTGCCGGCGACGCCGAGCACGTTGGCCTGGCCGCCGAGGCGGCCTTCGGTGCCGACCTCGCGGGCCACGCGCGTCACCTCTCCGGCAAAGGCGTTGAGCTGGTCGACCATGGTGTTTAGCGTCTCCTTCAGCTGAAGGATCTCGCCGGAGACGTTGACCGTGATCTTCTTCGACAGGTCGCCGCTGGCAATGGCGGTGGCGACGTCGGCGATGTTGCGCACCTGCGCCGTCAGGTTCGACGCCATGAAGTTGACGTTGTCGGTCAGGTCCTTCCAGGTGCCGGCGACGCCGGGCACCTGAGCCTGGCCGCCGAGCTTGCCCTCGGTGCCGACCTCGCGCGCCACGCGTGTAACTTCGGAGGCGAAGGCGTTGAGCTGATCGACCATCGTGTTGATGGTGTCCTTCAGCTCCAGGATCTCGCCGCGGACGTCGACGGTGATCTTGCGCGAGAGATCGCCGCGCGCTACCGCCGTCGTGACGTTGGCGATGTTGCGGACCTGCGCGGTGAGATTGCCGCACATCGCGTTGACGGAGTCAGTGAGGTCCTTCCAGGTGCCGGCGACGCCCGGAACGATGGCCTGGCCGCCGAGCTTGCCGTCAGTTCCGACCTCGCGCGCGACGCGCGTCACTTCGGAGGCGAAGGAACGCAGCTGATCGACCATCGTGTTGATGGCTTCCTTCAGCTGCAGGATCTCACCCCGAACGTCGACGGTGATCTTCTTGGAGAGGTCTCCGTTCGCCACCGCGATCGTGACCTCGGCGATGTTGCGGACCTGGCCGGTGAGGTTGTTGGCCATCGAGTTGACGCTCTCGGTCAGGTCCTTCCAGACGCCCGTCACTTCGGGAACCTGGGCCTGACCGCCCAGCTTGCCCTCGGTGCCGACCTCGCGCGCGACGCGGGTGACTTCCGAGGTGAAGACGCTGAGCTGCTTGATCATCGTGTTCACGATGGTCGCCGATTGCAGGAACTCGCCGCCCAGCGGGCGGCCGTCGACATCGAGCTTCACGGTCTGCAGCAGATCGCCTTGCGCCACGGCTGCGACGGCGCGAGTTACCTCGCGCGTCGGCCACAGCAGGTCATCGATCAGCGTGTTGATGGAGCTCTCCATGTCGGCCCATGAGCCACTGGCGATCCCGAACCGCACGCGCTGGCGCGTCTTTCCTTCGCGTCCAACGACCTGACCGACACGTTCGAGCTGCTGCGCCATGCGCTCGTTGGCGGCGATGATCTCGTTGAACGTATCGGCGATCTTGCCGTCGATGCCGAGATAGTCGCCGCTCATGCGGACCGAAAAATCGCCGGAGCGCATGGCCTGTAATGCGCGGAGTAGGTCCTGGCTGGCATCAGCCGGCCCGGCGCCGTTGCCGTGATGGCCCAAACCTTGACGCATTGGCATCGGACCAGCACCAGCTTCAACATCGCTCATCAGTTCCCCCGCAGCATGCTGTTGGACAGCGTGCTCGTCTGAGTCTCGCCCACCCCGGCATAGAAGCCGTGGCCATTCCTCAAATCAAGTTCGACGCCGGTTTCGCGGGCAAATGGAACCTGCCTTCACCGGGACAAGCGGCTCAACTTCATTGCGGGCAAAACGTTCCAATGTTTTTTGCTCAACTCGTTGGAGCGCGGATGCGCATTGGAGCGATGAGCGTCGCTGGTGATGTCGGTGCTGTGGTCGTTAGTTCCGGTGGAACTGGCGGGACATTAAACTCACGTAAGGCGGTTGCAGCGGAGAGCGGTGGTGACCAACTCATTTATATGAAGCAATCAGATCTTTTCCGAGAGAACGCCGATAATTGTCTCCAGCTTGCGGAGCACGCGCAGGGAGAGCCCGCCTATCGCCGGTTCCGGCGCATGGCCCAGGGCTGGAGTGCGCTTGCGCTCCAGCAGGATTGGCTCGACGGCGAGATCGCCCCGGTCGAGCGGGGCGCGGTTGGGCGCCGCGATCAATGAATCCCTGACCCCCTTTGCAATGGACCCGAATGGAGGAGCGTCCGATGACCCCCCGTACCGTTCTCATTGCGCTGCTGACCGCCTTTAGCGTCGCCTCGGCGGTCGCCGCATTCACGACGATCCGCCAGGTGCATACGGAAGCCTACTCGCTTCCGCAGCCGGTCACCCGGATCTAAGCGCAGCCTCACGGCTGACCGGACCCCCCGGACGAGCCGTAGACCTGTCCGTTGGCGTAGCTCGCATCGGCCGCCGCCAGTTGCACGTAGATCGAGCCCAGTTCCGCCGGCTGGCCGGGACGGCCGAGCGGTGTCTGGCCGCCGAACTTCTCGAGCTTCTCCATGGTCGCGCCGCCCGACACCTGCAGTGGCGTCCAGATCGGTCCCGGAGCGACCGCGTTGACGCGGATGCCCTTGGGTCCGAGCTGCTTGGCGAGCGACTTCACGTAATTCATGGTCGCGGCCTTGGTTTGCGCGTAGTCGTAGAGGTCCGGGGAGGGATCGTAGGCCTGTTCCGAAGACGTGCCGATGATGACTGAGCCCGGCTTGAGGTGGGGCAGGGCGGCCTTGATGATCCAGAACGGGGCGTAGATGTTGGTCTTCATGGTGGCGTCGAAATCCTCCGACGAGACGTCCATGATCGATTGGCGGGCCTGCTGGCGGGCGGCGTTGTTGACGATGATGTCGAGGCCGCCGAGGCCCTCGACGGCGCGCTGCACGAGCTGCTCGCAGAATCGTTCGTCGCGGAGGTCGCCGGCAATGGCCACCGCCTTGCGGCCCTCGGCCTTGATCAGAGCGATGACCTCCTGGGCGTCAGGTTCTTCCGTCGGATAATAGTTGATGGCGACATCGGCGCCCTCGCGCGCATAGGCGATCGCCGCTGCGCGCCCCATGCCGGAGTCCCCGCCGGTGATCAGCGCCTTGCGGCCGGCGAGGCGGCCGGAGCCCTTGTAGCTGGTCTCGCCGTGGTCGGGCTTGGGAGTCATCTTGCTGGCAAGGCCGGGCCAGGGCTGGGACTGCTTCTCGAACGGTGGTTTCGGATATTTGTCGGTGGGGTCGACGAGCTGTTCGGTCTCGGTGGAAGTCGCGGCCATCGTTTCACGTCCTTTCGCGGTTGCCGAAGTCAGCGAGGCAGCCGCAAGCGTTGCGGTGCCTCCGACCATCTGGCGGCGGGACATCGATGTGGTGCGATCGTCTGCCATGCGGGGTCTCCTGTTGGGCCGTCGTCAACGGCGGACCATCGCCAACGTTTCGTTCGGGCGTGCCCACAGCGGCGTGATCTGCGGCGCCTTGGCTCAGGCGGGAACCAACCGGCGCGGGCGGCGTCGTTCCGGGGAACAGCAATCGAAGGAGACGCGCAATGGCGCAGCATGATCAGGGAATCGTTCGGACCGGACGCGGCGAGGAGCAGCCGGCGGACAAGGAGCGCGCGCAGACCGCGCATCAGACAACATCGCCGGATGCGCCCTCGCACGAGGCGACGCGGCATCCGGATGGCGAGCTGCCGCAGGAACGGCCGGCCGCGGGGCGGCGTTGATTCCCTTTAACTCTACTAATCTCGTACAGGAGGCTCACATGGATCCGATGCTCGATGCCAGCGAATATGGCAATCTGATCGGCAGCGACAAGGTCGAAGGCACCGCCGTCTATGGCGCCGACGACAGCAAGATCGGCACGATCGAACGCGTCATGATCGACAAGCTCAGCGGCCGCGTGTCCTACGTCGTGCTCGGCTTCGGCGGCTTTCTCGGACTGGGCAACGATCACTATCCGCTGCCGTGGCAATCACTGAAATACGATACGCGGCTCGGCGGCTACGTCACCGGCGTCACCGAGGACCAGCTGCGCGGCGCGCCCAAATACGCCGACGAGCGCGAATGGAATTGGGGCGATGTCGCCACCGGCCGCAAGGTCGACGACTATTACGGCGTCCGTCTCGCCTGATGCGTCAGCGGTCCGACGTGTGGACCGCCGCTCCGCATCCTCACAACACCTCAGGCCGCCGGCGACTGTGCGCCGGCGTCGGCGGTCTGGCTGGCCATCATGCTGCGCCGGCTCGACAGCCAGATCGGAATCTCGCGATAGCTGGTGCCTTTTTCGTTCATCTCGGCGATGGTCCAGCGGCTCGGATGCCGCTCCTTGCCGACGAACACCCAGTCTTCGGCCGCCGGCGGCGGCTCGTTGGGCCGCGTCCTCAGCCACGCCGACCGCGCACCCTTCGGCAAGCGATCCTGCTTCATCTGATAGAGATCATACACTGGCGAACGCATGACGCTACTCGTCCTCAAGCAACCCTGACTCACGACACCAGCAGCGTGCCGAACTGTCACGGCGGAATTGTGGGAGGAGCGCGGCCGGGCTGTGCAAAACGCGATCAGACCCTTGCTGTGCGGCACCCGCCACATTTTCGACGAGACGCGTCTCGCTGCGCGGAAGGCGACGCGCAGGGCGGTATCAATGAACCCCGCGAGCCCGGAGGACGCACGCTTGCGTCCGGCAATGAAGAGCCCGCCGGGCGAGACCGGAGGGCCGATCAAATCAGAAGAAGGCGTAGCTGAGATCGAGACCGTAGGTGGCGTGAAGAATGAAGCCGAATGCGGTGGCGCCGCAGAGCATCAGGATGGTGCGCAGCTTCTCGGTGTCGATACGTGTCTCTTCGAGATGGGTCGGAAGGGTTTTTGTGAGTGTTGTCATTGGTGGACCTCTGTACGCGAAACGAAGACGGAGTGTGAGCTACGAAAGTATGGCGAGTGATTAGATCCCGTTCCGGAGATGGTCATTTTGTGGGGTCCCAGAAGAGTTCTAATTATGAAAGTGGAACCCAGCATCGTGCAAAATTTGGGGCGAAGTTGAGGAAAGTAAATGGTCAGTAAAATAAATCTCAGGTTGATATGAGTTGTGCCTAGTATTGTTGCACGCCCGGGCTGCCGAATGAAGTTGCCAGGTTGCGAACCGCTCGGCCGCACGTTTTTAAGCTTAATTCCCGGGATAAACGCATGTTCGCGCCAAGCGCCGTGAGCTTGCGGACCCTGGCAGGCATGGTTCGACGGCAAGGCAACAGTCGGTTGCAGGAGTAGCTCAAGTATAGAGCGGCCGGGTCTTGCCCCCGGCCACATTGTGGCAGGACGTTAACCTTTGTGGCGAACCCGTCAACACGGCGCCCGCTGAGGCTAGCATGATCGGTATCATCTGAACGATGGCCGCGAAGGGCGGTCCGGAATTTCTCGTCGGAGATGTGCTCATCAAACAACAGCCGCATAATCATCGATGTCGTATCCCGCTGGCGTCGCGCCGCGCGCCCAGGTGAGGCGCGGGCAGGGCAGGTGGCTGCCGGACGACCGGCGGCGTTCTCGCGGCACGGATGCCCGAGTCATGGCGGTCGTTTGGCCCGTCCCGGTGAGGAGAGGGCGCAGGGAAGGCCGGGCG
This sequence comes from Bradyrhizobium sp. HKCCYLR20261, assembly GCF_051168435.1. NCBI lineage: Bacteria > Pseudomonadati > Pseudomonadota > Alphaproteobacteria > Hyphomicrobiales > Nitrobacteraceae > Bradyrhizobium > Bradyrhizobium sp. HKCCYLR20261. The sequence goes on along the minus strand of NZ_JBNPUZ010000006.1, from coordinate 187,623 downwards.
TCCACTGACACCCGCGGCCCCCGTGCGGAACAGAGTGCACGGGGCAGGAACCACAGGTGCAGCCGGACAAATCCCAGCCTTCCCTGCGCGATGGTTTGAACGGCTGCTTCGCGTTCTCCCTGGTGCGCCGGGCTTTCTGGCCACCATGGCGACAACGCGCGTTAAGCGCATTGCGCGGACATCAGCATCGGGATGTCAGGACCGCGCGACTTGACCGTGCGCCGCAGGATTGTTCGTCCGCATGACCAGCATGCTGCAACCCACGACGCCCACCGCATCCCGCACTCCACGCTCGTGACGATCGCGATGCGCCCCTCTCGCGAGGCGGGACAGGGGTATTGAACACGAATTCGAGAAAAACGAAACAAGAATCTTTTCGCCGCACGATCTGGACAACCCAAATCACGTTGAGGACGTTTACGAAATCAGTTTTCGCGCGCAGGCGGATGGCGGTGGTCCGCGGCGCGGTGAGAGGAGTCCCGCTGGTGTCGTCGCGTCTCGAATCGCCCGTCGGGCGCACGATCCCGTCCGGCGTGGACCGGAGCCTCGACGGCGCCGCGGCAGACGTGGGGACGCCGCGTCAAGCTGTGAACTTCCCGCTGTTGCCGGCGTTTCCGACGCACGGCCTTTGCGGGGCCGCGAAGCCGGTCTAGCGTGGCCGCTTTCCACGCCGTTCGGGACGAAACACATGACTTCAATGATCAAGGCTTTCGCGCTGGCCGCGAGCCTCGGCTGCTGCACCGCCGCCGCGCAGGCCGAGCCGGTGCGCTGGACCACCTACCGGATTCCGGAGACGGGTACGTCGGTCGACATTCCCGCTTCGGTCTTCAGCGAGATCGCCGGGCGTCCCGACGGCTATGGCCAGCGCTTCCAGACCGCGGACGGCCGCGCCAATCTCACCGTGCAGTCCGCCGCCAATGACCAGGGCGACTCGCCGGCGCGCTTCCTGGCCAAGAAGAACCCGCCGCCGAACATCCAGTACAAGCGCGTGACCTCGCGCTTCTTCGCGGTGTCGAGCTACAAGGGCGACTATGTCTGGTACAACCGCTGCAATTTCACCGGCGGCTACGTGCACTGCGTCCTGATCAACTATCCCCGCGCCTGGGAGCGCGACTGGGACGGCCTCGTCACCCGCATCAGCCTGTCGCTGAACAGGGGCTGAAGAGGGCAGGGCGGCTCGGCAGCTCCTCCAGGTGAGGGTGAGACCGGGGTCGCGGTCGAGCTCTCGCCGTCTCCACCGCCGTCATGCTCCGCGAAAGCGGGGCATCCAGTACGCCGTGGCAGACGAAATTGAACCGAGATGTCACGGCGTACTGGATCGTCCGCTTTCGCGGACGATGACAGCGGGGGCGAACTGGAAACGCTCCCCGGCGGCTGCGCGAGCCGCAGGACGTGGATGGCCGGGCCTCCGCCGCGCCGAAGCGGCTTCGGCCGCCCAGGGTAGAAACGCCAGGCCGTCGCCGGGGAACAGACCAGCCCCAAGATACGATCGCCGATGCGTCGGCCTCGCGAGCGACGGGGGCGGGGCGGTTTGATCCACCTCAATGAGCAGTAGACACCCCGCTGCATAGAGTCCGAGCGGATTCCGCCGTCGCATGCAAACGGGCTCATCTTTCATGGCTGCCGCGTCCTTCACCGTCAGGGCCGAGAGCGAAAGCGCGATCGCCACGATCCGCTGCCGCAGCGCGCAGGACGCGCTGCTGACCGCCAACGTCTACCTGCGCCTCGGCGCGGCCTGCGTCAGCATCCAGACGCCCGGCGGCCAGAAGGTCAGCCCCGACCGGCTCGATGCGCTGATCAATGACGGCGGCAGCCGGGGCTTGGTCTAACGCACGATGCGATTCAGCCGAAGCGTATCCACGATCCGATGATGACAGCGGCAGACGCCGAGATTTCGGTCTCACCTTTCCGGGAAGGGGGCGATCGCATCTGGATGCGCTGCCGGATCGGCGAGCGATCCCGCCGATGTGTTGCTCGGTCATGCCCGGGCTTGTCCCGGGCATCCACGTCTCTCCCAGTATGCCGGGCGACGTGGATGGCCGGAACAACAAGCCCGGCGATGACGACGTAGGGAGAAACGCGCGCAAAAAACCGCGACCGTAGACCTTCTTTCTAGCGGAGGAGTCCGTTGCCGGTCAGGACGACGGCGCCTCGGTGCCGTCCTTTCGCGGTGTCCGGCGCAACGATCGATCCTCGATGTAAGGCCCGTAGAGAACGTCCTGGCGGCGCTGGTAAATGGTCGCGAGCGTGACGGCGGCGATGAAACAGATTGCGGTCAAAACACCTAATTCAAACATGTCGGAGCTCCATCGCCCCACGAGGTGGCGGATGGAGAGCAGGCCGTCAAACGGAAGCCGCCGTTAAGCTGAACGGGAAAGCTTAATGCTGCGGGCGACGGATGTTGCCATCATCGCCTCGCCCTCACGCCAACCGGCCACGGCCGATCGATCACTCCACAAGGGTCGGACGATCGGCATCGAGCTCCGGGAACATCGCCCGGCAGCTCAGGCAATAGGATTCGAAAATGAAGGTCAGCAGCGTGGACATCGGTCAGCCCCATCGGTCAATCTGATGCCATGCAGAGTGCCCGAGGTCTGTTTCAGGACGTTGTCGTCGGGCCGCGGAAATGGTTTCACCGGCCGCCATCCCGGACGACGAGCGCCCGAGCAAGGACTCAGGCGCCAGTTCGCGGCACGCCGCCATCCTGCGCCGTCACGGCTGCCGGAGGGGCGGACTGCGCGCTTTTCCGCAATCCACCCAATTTTCCACAATTGTCAGCCCGGCCTTCGCACGGGCTGCCAGCAGCCTCCGCGTTGCCGACGGCGGCTGCCTGAGATCGCGGGCGTTCAGGACGGCGGGGGACGCGGCGATCGCATGCGACCGGACCGCCCCCGTCTCGTTGCATCGGATTGAGTTCAGAACGTCTGCCGCGAATGGCGCTGGCGAGGTCTCTAGCGGGCCATGCAGGCCGACACGTAGGGACCCATGCCTCCCTTGACATTCACCGAGAGACCCATTCGCCTGCCTTCCGCTTTGCATCTTTCGAGTTTGGCGGCTCTCTTGGGGCTCGAATTGACGGCCTGTAGACAATCGAGGCGCTGAGGTCCGACCGGGTAGGTTGCGCAAATCTTGGCCTGCGCAGGCGCTGCAACAATCGATATGAAAAAAACTGCAAGGAGCAATCGACAAGACATCAACGGTGGGACCTCGACCGGACTACATTGAATTGTTGTTCCGCCCTGTCGCGGGGGCAAGCCTCGATGATGAGCAAAGTTGCAAATGAATTCGGCGCAAGATCGCGTTCGTTCAGGCCTCACGATAACCAGGACGACCGCTGAGAGGCTGACGTCAAGAGGTTCGCGCCTCCCGGCTCCGGAACACGAAGTTGTTGCAATAGTCCTTGCGTTTCCAGAACCATTCGCCGTCGGCGCGCTGGTGAATGTCGGGATCGAAGGTCGAGAGCGGACGCAGCCGGCCCCTGTTCACGAAGGCGCCGCGATAGCCGAGGCTGGCAAGCATCGAAAACGTCTGCTGGACGCGGTCCAGCGTGGCCAGCCGCCGGTCGCATTCCACGACGATCACCGGCCGGCAGCGCTGCAAGGTGCGGATGGCGCCGCGCAGCACGTCCAGCTCGGCGCCCTCGACATCGATCTTGATGGCCGCGACGCGCCCGGTGGACGGGAGATAGTCGTCCAGCGCGACCGTCTGCACCGCCAGCGCCGTCGATGTCTCGGCCGGCCGCAGCAGCGAGGCGCCGGGCTGATGGCCGTCGGGCACGAACAGCGTCTTGCGGCTGGTGCAGGAATAGGCCGCCCGCGGCTCGATCACGACGTTGTCCAGCGCGAACCTTCGGCACAGCCGCGAGAGGCCTGCGGCGAGATCCGGCTGCGGCTCGAACGCGATGACCCGCCCGGGCGCCGACCACCGCGCCAGCCAATACAGAAAGCTGCCCTTGTTGGCGCCGACATCGCAGACGATATCGCCGGGACGGATGTGGCGGCGGAGCTGAGACAGTTCGGTCCGATGGTCGCGGATGCGCGAGCGGAGGAGCCGTACCACAAACCGAGCTGCTTCGTTCTTCGCCAAGCCTGCCTCCATGTCGGCCACCGACGGCGGGAGTGATAAGCTCCAACACGGTCCTTCGCGACTAGCTCAGACATGATTGCGAGGCGGGGCGGCAGCATGGCGTCATCATGGCGAAGCGCAGTCGAGGGGCTTGCGGGCTCGCCTTGGAGGATAGTTGTCAGACCTCGATGGTGCGGATAAGACTCTCTGCGTCGGTCAATTTTCTTTCCAATCAGTCAAGTCGCTTGGTGCCCTTTCTCGCAGGCTCGCCAGATCCATTTTTGCTGGTTCACCCGACCCAAGTCAGCTCGAGGCGGCCGCTGTTGTTCAAGAATTGATCCCACAGCATCTGAATGGTTGCGCGCTCTCTGCTCACCGATGAGCGGACTTAGATCGAGCCAATAACAATAAGCACTTCTGCGGGCTCGAAGTCCGGTGCGGTAGGCCATGCATCCCGTTGCAACCAAGATAGCGGTCGATTCCATCACATGTTTCGAATAGTTGGCTTTCTGACTGGGGTCAGCCAATAGAGTGGGGTCGATCGGATGCTGATACTGATCAATGAGGCCGCTCATTGATGGGTAAACCACAATGCCGGATGTGACTGGTACGACTCCGTCGCAATTTGGCGGGGGAATGTCAAAATTGATCGAACCGGCGCTCACGAGATAGCCTTCGATCACTCGCAATTCGTGCCGTTGGCCGATATCGAACGCTGGCTCCCTGCCATTATTAGTAAAGACGACTCCGGCCTTCACGATTTGATCTAATGCGGGAGGTTCCTCAAGGACAATTCGGGCCGGGTTGAGCCAGGCCCTTTGGCCAGTCGCGGAGAGCTCAAGGCTTTTGGCTGTGGTACTCGCCGACTGGTCCGCGGCGTTCGCTGACCTCTCTGCGGATTCTGCTGAGTGGCGCGCTGCTTCCATCTGCGGCAGGGCGATTCCAATCGCGACGATGAGTGCTATGATTGGGCTGACCGCAGAAAGCCAGGACCTAAAGCACGTGACATGCGACTCGCCTTTAACACAAAGGTGATCCGGCCACCGTCTGAGCACCGCTACCGCTGCAATCACCACTGCAAGCACGAATGCTGCTAGCATATCTTCATCCCGACGCGAACGAGTCGAGGTAGAAACTAGTGCAAGTTTAGGTAGAAGTCAGCTACTAACTCGCCTATGCCGGGGCGGTATTGGAATGCTCTGCCGCTCTCAAGAAGCACGATGCTCGCTTGCTGCGAGACTGACTGATAGCGGACTAACATCGGCAGGAGCGCGGCACTGCTTCGGAGCAAGGCTCCGTCAGATCGTTCAGGGAACTACGGATTATCAGAAATAACCATGCCGTTCAACCTGCGCTGTTAGGAGCCGGCGCTAGAAGAGTAGTTATCTAGTGGCTTATACCTGCAACAACGATGTCTCGACGCTGCAATGATATCGGGATCGTCGTCATCGACGCCACAGGCGCCGAGAGGTCGTTCATGTGATTATCGTTCGGAAAGTATAAAAAGCACTCGGCTACCCTCAAGATGAGAGCTGTGTATGGCTGCGATGCTGCCCTATCTTTCTCTTTTCGAAAACTACCACAGGTAGTATGAGTCGAGCCCATTCTCCGGAGTCCAGCCGTAGCTTGTGCTGATTGTTTGAATGAGGCTTTCCTTATGTCATTGTCGGAGCAAGAGGGACCAGAGGAAGCTCGCTCTGATAGTGCGTCGGGCAACCCGTACAGGTTTCACAGCGCGGCTGCGCCGGTCGTCGCAACAGGCAACTGGCTGGTAAAGTTCGAGACGGATGTTTCTCCATCTGTCAGGAGAACTTTGTTGCAGCATGGGCTCGGCGGCAACAGTCATATCGCTGCAACAAGCGATTTTCGATCTGCGGCCTTGAACCTCACCGGTCTCGTTCAGGTCGCCGATGCGGTCGTTCTCGATCGGCTCGGTGTCGCCGTTCTGAAAGGTACCGAGGACGTCACGAGCCGTTCGGCAGAACTGGAGGACATGCCGGGGATAAGACGCGTGATGCCTGAGTTCTTCGTCTTCTCTTATGATGAGGCCGGCGATTCGATCCACGAGGACACGGGTGAAGTGACTTGGGGGATCGCGGCGATAGGTGCGTCGCGATGGCCGCTCTCGGGCTCCGGTGTGAAGCTCGGCATTCTGGATTCGGGATTTGACAAGACGCATCCGGATTTCGCGGAGCGGCCGGTCAAGGTGTGGAGCGCGTTCGGTTGCCCGGGCGACGACTTTCAGGGGCACGGCACGCACTGCGCAGGGACCGCGGCCGGGCCGCATGCGACGACGGGGCGCATGCGCTACGGCGTTGCTCCTGGAGTTGATCTTCACATCTACAAGGTGCTCAACGACAAGGGCTTCGGTACTGATGGCGACGTTCTCGCCGGGATCGAGCGCGCTTTGGAGGATGGTTGTGATGTGATATCGATGTCGTTCGGACGAGGTGTCGCGACCGGCACATCGCCTCATTCGATCTATGACGACGTGGCTGGCGCGGCGCTCGATGCCGGTGTCCTCATGATCGCAGCTGCAGGCAACTCGAGCAGTCGTGACGTGGGTCACATCGCTGCTGTCGACTATCCTGCCAACTCTCCATCGATCATGGCCGTAGGAGCCGTTGATAGCCGTCTCCGAGTTGCCAATTTTTCGAATGGGGTGGCGTCTGGGGCGAGCGCGCCGGCGATCGGAGGTGTCGACATCGCCGCGCCCGGCGCTGGTGTTTTTTCGGCAGTGCCGATGCCGCGCCGGTACAGACGGCTCCGTGGAACGAGCATGGCGGCGCCGCACGTTGCGGGCGTTGCTTGTCTTTGGGCCGAAACGGACGCTAGCTTGCGCGGCCGCGCTCTATGGAAGGCTCTGACAGCGAATGCGAAAACCCTGCATGCGGCCGCAGGGGACGTCGGCGCGGGACTGGTTCAATCGCCGTTCACGGAACGTTGACGATGTTGGCGCGTTGGAGCGCCCCGTAAGAAGGACGAAACAGAGATGTGGCACGCTGCGCTTCGTCATCCTTCGGCCATGCTCCAAGGGCTTGTCTTTTCTGTGTTTTCTCCCTTGAGGAGGCGCAATTCGATGAAACTCAATGTGACGATCCTGATGGGTGAGCCGGTGTCCGGCGACGACGCTGTCCTGCTTGGTAAGCTCAGCCGCGCCGGGGTGACGGTCGATCGCGTCCTGCCACGGCTGGCGATCGTGACCGGCTCGATCGATCCGTCGCACCTGTCGACGTTGCGAGCCGTTCCCGGCGTAAAGCGCGTCGAGGAGGCGGGAGCGTTTCAGCTTGCGCCCGACACGTGAACGCTTGGCCCGCGTGCCGACTGCCCACCGAACGAGCCCGGCCGGATCACCCCGCCGGGCTTTTGAATGTCGAGGTGTTAGTGGCTGATCCTGCGCTCGAAGCCCGACCTACTACGCCGCGGTGTGACGACGGCTTGTGATTCACGTCTCGGGCATTCATGCGGGGAAGGCAGGCTTGCATCGTTGGGCCGCGTCGTCCGCGTGGCGATCCCAGCAGGGCCTTCCGGATAAGCCGGATCAATGCGTTAGGGGCGAGTGGGTCACAACCCGTGTTCACGCGATTCCCGAGAGTTTTTAGGGCTTGTGACCCACTTTAACCCACGGGCGCCATACCCTAGGTCGGCACTCCAGAGGGCGACGAATCTCGATTCACGAATTCCGGTGCATTAGCTCTGCGGCGGAGCCAGATAGAATTCGTGCACCGCAATTCACCGGCGGCGGACTAGTCCGCATGTCGGATGTCAACCCCTACGACTCGTGAGGCCCGCTCTCGCGCCTCATACCGGCGCTCAGGAGCTCGCGTAGCTTATCCTCGGCAAGAGCGATATTTGCGCGAATGGCCTCGCAGCGCGGGTCTAAGACCGGCAGCCGCTGATCTGAGATGAACTGCTCGACACGATCCAAGGATCGTCGCCAAGCGACCAGGGCAAGCTGCAGCTCAGCCAGCTGACGCCAGTGATCCGAACTGAGCACAGGCACAGGCGAACTCGCCGCCTGTGACGAGTTCATGATTGGAAAGGGAACGATGTTTGGCACCTGCCAGGTCTCCACGCGGCGTGCAGCTCGTCGCCTAAAGTGCGCTAGGCAGCATTCGTCATGGCTTGGGCCTCTGCTGCAGCACGCTGCATGCTTGCGGACATCTCGCTGGTCACGGTGCTCTGCTCCTCCACCGCGACCGCGGTGTTCGTCACGTACTCCCCGACACTGCCGATCTCGGTCTTGATCTCGTTGAGCGCATTGACCACTTCGGACGAGATCTGATTCAGACCGCTGATCTCGATTCCGATCTTGTCGGTGGCCTGCTTCGCCTGGTTAGCGAGGTTCTTGACCTCGGAAGCGACGACGGCGAACCCGCGCCCCGCCTCGCCCGCACGAGCGGATTCGATCGTGGCGTTGAGGGCCAGCAGGTTGATCTGGCCGGTGATGTTGCTGATTATCTCGACGATTCCGCTCATTGCCTGAGCCGCGTCGCTGAGGCGCTTGGCCTGGGCGTCGGCCGAAGACACTCGATCGACGGCGCTCATGGCGGTGTCCTTCGACTTTAGCATGGCGGTTGAGATCTCGCGGACGGAGGCGTTGAGCTCCTCGGCACCGGCGGCGACCGACTCCATCATCTTCCGCACGCGCTCGTTGCCCATGCGGATCTTGACCTGCCTGGTGATGTCGGTCGCATATTTGACGACCTTGAACGGCTTGCCATTGAGGTCCAGGATCGGATTGTAGGAGGCCTGGATCCACACCTCGCGACCGCCCTTGCCGATTCGCTTGTACTCCGCGGCCTGGTACTCGCCGCGGTTCAGCGCGGCCCAGAACTCGCGATAGGCGTGACCATCGCGCTCTTCCGGCTCGACGAACATCGAGTGGTGCTTGCCCTTGATCTCTGGCAGCGAGTAGCCGAGGGCGTCGAGGAAATTCTTGTTGGCGGAGATCACCGTGCCGTCGAGGTCGAACTCGATCACGGCCTGGGACTTACCGATGGATTCGATCTGACCGCGGAGATCCGCGTATTCCATCTTCTGCTTCGTCACGTCGGTGGCGAACTTGACGATCTTGAACGGCTTGCCCTTATCGTCGAGGATCGGATTATATGATCCCTGGATCCAGACGTCTCTGCCGCCCTTGCCGACGCGCTTGAATTCCGCGGCCTGGTATTCGCCGCGGTTCAGGGCAGCCCAAAATTCGCGATATTGCTGACCGTCACGCTGCTCGGGCGGCACGAACATCGAATGATGCTGCCCCTGGATCTCGGCCAACGTGTAGCCCATGGTCTGCAGGAAGTTCTCGTTGGCGTCGATGATCGTTCCGTCCAGCTTGAATTCGATCATGGCCTGCGATCGGCCGATGGCTGCGATCTGGCCGGCATAGTCCTGGTTCTGCAGGCGTATGCTGGCATCCGCCCATTCGACGACGGTGCCGGCGCGACTGCCGTCATCCCTGAAAAGCGGGGTGGCAATCAGGTCGAAGGTCCAGTTCCCGACCTTGATCGTCGCGTGGTGGACAGAGGTCAGCGCCTTGAGCATCTGGCGCTGGTGACTAGGGTTCTTGTGAAAGACGTCGATATTGGTGCCGATCAGCTTGCTCACGTCGAAATTCGGCAGCGACTTCTTCAGGTCGGCTTCGGCCGTCCGCAGCAGCGCCTCGACACCGCGGTTCATGAAGAGGATGTCGAGGTTTTCGTCCGCCACCATTACGTTGGCAGTAATTGCCTTGCTGGCGAGGAGGGCAAGTTCGTCGGCCTTGCCGCCGGCCTTCCGGAACAGCATTGAGTTCGCTCCTTGAATTCGGTCTTCCTCCAGACTTTTGATCAAATGATATTTTACGTTCCCTAACTTTTAGCATCCGTAATGCTACTGCGGCGTGGCGCCTGTTGCCTCGCATCAGTGTCCGGAGGCGGATTGATGAGGCCGTGTGCGGCGGGCATGTCGTATGACACCGCAGAGCTGACGGGCTGAACCCGGCACCTCATTGTTGCGCGCGCGGCGATTCTCATCACTCTTCAGCAGCGGCGCTTGGAGGTTTTCGCTTTCCCGAACCCGCCTGCGGCCGAACAGACATAGTGCTGCTCGGCCATGGCTCAGGAAACCGTCGCGGCACACGGGAGCCACTTGACGTTGCTATTGGGAATTGGGCTTCGTCGTATTGACCTCGAAGGGGGACGGCGACACAGCCTGCTAACGCGACGTCGAAGGTCGTCAAATCTTGCCAGTGAACGTAAGCAGTCCCATGGCGCCGCCAGCCAGCAGCTGCTGGCGAACCTTCTCTGTATAGAGTTCCGCCTGCTGCAGTGTCTTCCAGCCGAAGATGGCCTTGAGCTGGTGCGGCGTCGCTCCGTTCTCGGCTGCAATGGTCGCGCCGGCCTTGCGGAGCCCGTGGGCGCGTCCGGGGACGCCGGCCTCGATACAGCGCTTCTCGAACCAATTGCCGAGCCCCTTGGTCGTGAATGGCCGCTTGTGCTCGGTCTCCAGGAAGGTCAACTCGCCGAGCGGCGAGACCGCGAGCACGGCCTCAAGCTGGGGCAGGATCGGGATCACCAGGTCGACCGGGCTGCGCGTGCGGTTCTTTCGTTGACGGAAATCGAGCCAACGCCCGGGATGCACCTGGCGCAAGAGCGGGCTCATGTGCTCGGCCTTCCGGATGTGCGGCCGGCCCATGCGCGCTACATCCGACAGCCGCTGGCCCGTCATCATGAACAGCGCCAGGGCCAGATAGGCCTTGCTGCCGACCGGGTGGCGCTGCTTGAACTGCAGGATCTCGTCGATGCTCCAGGTATGGTGCCCGCCGGTCTTCGGCACGTCGAGCAGCTCGACCTCCTTGGCGACATTCGCGGCCATCAGCTTTGGCTCGGTCTTGACCGCCCATTCCGACAGCTTGCGCAGCGCCTTCAGCCTGTGGTTCGCCGAGTTGATCGAGGTCAGCGCTTTGCGGTTGATCAGCACCTGGATCTTTGACTTGGGAATGTCGCAGGGGAGATCGCCGACTTCGAGCTCGGCACCTTCCTGCACCGGCTCGCGGCACAGCGCTTCCAGGATGCGCCGTCGGTTCTTCTGGGTCTCGACGTCGTAGCCGCGAAATTCGAGGCATTCCCGGTAATATTTCTGGATCAGCCAGCGCAGCGAGCGCTCGACCACGCGGGGCGGCGCTGGTGGCCGTGGCGCAGCGTCCGGCCGCTGATAGGGCCGTCCGGCCATCGCCGCGGCGAACTCTTCGTGGAAGGCGGCCGTGCCAGGCTCTTCGCGCAAGCGCACCTTGCGAAACTTGCCTGTGCCGGGGATGCGCTTGCGAAAGTAGCGCCTCAGGTTGCCGTGGCGATCGCGATCTTCGTAGTAATAGCGCTGGTCGATCGGGGGCACGAGGACCTCACCTCGGAGCAGGAAATCAGGCGACGCTGTCCCAGCCGCTGGTGGCCGGCACGACCGCGGCGGCCTCATCTTCATCGGGCAGGTTCTCGAAGGCGATGTCAAGCTCGTACCGGTCCCAGACCCGGCAGCCGCGCACCAGCCTGCCGCGGGGCATCAAGCCTTCGGCCACCAGCTGGTCAAACTTGGTCGGCGACATGCCGACCCAGTCGGCGGCGGCGGCGCGGCGCAGGCCGCGCGGTGCGTAGGCCCGCTCGCGATGGTCGGGCACCTTCTTCCGTGAGGGAGTCGCAACAGCTGCATGTCCGAGCCGCAGTTCGGCGACGGAGGACCCCTGGCTCGCGAACGGTCGCGCGGGTGGGGTCATTGCAGGCCCCAATTTTCGTTTGCCAGCGCCTCAGCGAGCTTCACGATCGTTGCGCAGGTGCTCTCGGGGATCTGCGCAAACGCCTTGGCGATGCGCATGCCTTCTTGCGAGGTGATGAACTTGTCGCCGATGGTGTCATCCGGCGCCGCGTCCTTGGTCGCGAACAGGAAGGGAAGGTCGACCTGCAGCGCGGCGGCAATGGCGGCAAGCCGGGATCCGCGGATGCCGTTGGTGCCTCTCTCATACTTCTGGATCTGCTGAAACGTAACGCCGACGGCGTTCGCCAGATCGGTCTGACTCATGTCGAGCTCGAGCCGGCGCATGCGAATGCGTCTGCCGATCTTCGCATCAGTCTCGGTCGTGGAGCGTGGCTTCTTGATAGAGGCGCTTTTCGGCATCGCTGTCTCTCGCTGTGGTGGTTGGGATCGGCTTATCGTTCGCGCGTGGCGGCTTGCTTCGCGGCGGTCGCGGTGACCTCGGAGGGCGGTCCGGCGAGCCACGCGCTGGCGAGCGCGATGGCTTCGGCGTGCAGCACGTGGACGTCGATGAGGTTGTGCCCTTTCGCCAGCAGCAGCCGTCGTGAATCTCCAGCGTCGCTGCATTCGCGCGCCGCGTAGAGGTCACGTGCCATGTTCTCGAGTACGGCCCGGCGGCGCTCCTCTGTGCCCATCAAGGGGCCGTCGATCAGGAAGGTGGTCTTGCCGCGAAAGGCCGCGTGGGCGCTAAGGTCGGCCGGACGAAAATCCGCCGAGCGTAAATTGATTAACGCGGTCCTAGATTGCCGCGAACTATCCCCGCAATCCTGCTGCGGCTGATGTTGTTCGAGATCAGCACGATCAAAAACGACATTTCGCCCCGACGTAATCAAAATCTTCACCTCAAGCCGCTTGCGTGCCGATTACACCTTGCGTGTAACAAACTCACAAAGTTACACGCAAGGTGTATTTGTGCTTGAGGATATGGGAATGCTGAAAAAGCTGGGTACTACAACGGACAGCGTGCGCCGGTCTGCAATGCAGATTGCCGTGCAACTGCCTGAAAATGTTGACGAAGCACGCGCAACCTTGGCGCAGGCGCAAGATCTGTTGGAGAACTTCTTGGTGCGTGCGCCGGCGGAGGTCGCGCAGATCGGTCGCAGCGATCAGGTCATGCCTTTGGCGGAAGGGGTCTCTGTCGCCGGCGGTTGCGGTGGCGGAGATCATCCCTTCGGTGCAGGAAGGGCCGCATTTGTAACGGTGGCGCTGATAGCCGCCTTTGCGCCGACGGCCATCAGTGTTGCCTGGCTCACAGGTGTGGAAGCCATTTCCGGATGGGTGTTATCTGTAGGTATTATTTTGACGTCGCTGGTATTGGGGTCCGGCTACGGTGTCGTCTTTGCCGTGTCAGCCGCCATCGCGCACGGCTACGTGCTTACGGTCTTATCCGTCGGATTCAGCTTCCCAAGCTCAACCGAGGCTGTTGCAATGGTGGGCTTTTTCGGCCTCGCCCTGGCCCTCCCGCCGCTCGCGCGCAGCGTGGAGGCCCTCCGGCGCTGGATTAGTTCTTTTCGTCTAGCTGTTCCTGCAGTCCGTTGATGATGTTGACGGGAAGGCCCGCGGCCAGACCGCGATAGATCCAATCGAGCGAGACGCCGGTTACTTTGCAGACACGAAGGGCTTGGTCGAGGGAGATCCGTCGCGTGCCCCGTTCATAATTGTTCCAGGCCTGCTGCTGAATGCCAACCAGGCGACAGAACATCACCTGGTTGAGCTTCATGGCCTCGCGTGTGCGGCGTAGCCGCCTGCCGATTTCAACGATTTCGTCCGCCATCTTGCTGTGGAAGATGCTCAAAATGCCCGACATTGCATAACAACCGTTTGTCCGAGTTGAAAAATACACACAGCGTGTAATATTTTGAGGGCATGAGTGATTCGCGCCCCAAACAGCTCCATACGGCGACCGAAGTTATCGACGCGCTGGGAGGCACCCGCAAAGCGGCCCTCCTTGCGGGCTATAGCCGCCAAAATTCGATTACGAACGCCCGCGCCCGAGGGAACCTTCCCTATTCGACGTTCCTGATTTTCTCCCGTGCGTTAGCAGAACGCGGCCTCGCGGCTTCTCCGGCTCTCTGGGGCATCAAGCCCGCTCCCTCCGAGCAGGAGAGGCGCGATGGCCGATAGCCTAGCACTCGAGCCGGCCTCAAAAAGGCGGAACCGCGCCGATGCGGGCCGAATCCCGCAGGAGTGCGGGTGGTTCTTGCCTGTCGCGCTGGAGCTGAAGCGGATTTTCGGCCGTAAATGTCCGCGCGAGATCGTGGCGCGCACGGGCTGCGACATCTCGACGGCCGAGCGCTGGCTCGGTGGCCACACGTCGCCGAGCGGCGAAGCGCTCGCGCGGCTGCTGCGCTCCGACATCGGCGACCGCGTGCATGACGCCCTGATCGAGGGCGTGCAGGCGCCCTGGGCCAAGAGCGTGCGCAGCGTGCGCGAGATTGCACGCCTCCGTCAGCAGCAAAACGACACGGCGCGGCGGCTGGCCTCGCTCGAAAACAATCTCAGGGAAGGGTGAGGCATGCGGGCGGCAGAAGCCGAAATCGACAGCGAGCAGATCTGTTCGCTGCAGCATGTGTTGGAGCTGTCGGTCTGCGACGACCTTTCGGTGCGGGTCCGCATTCGCGGCGCCGACGGCCGGACGCTCGCGGACATCGCGACGACGCCGAAGCGCGCGCTGAGGATCGCCGGCCTGTTCAAGCTGGCAGCCGAACGCGCCGACCCGATGCTGGGGAAGGTGCCGGCATGAGTAACCTCGCCACCACCGAAACCCGCGAGGAGCTCAAATCCTACATCGAGCGCATCGAGCGCCTGGTGCAGGAGATCGTCGATCTCAGGGACGAGCAGAAGGTGCTGTTCGCCGAGGCGAAGGCAAAGGGCTACGATACCAAGTCGATGCGCCGCATCATCAAGCGGCGGCAGAAGGACCCGAGCGAGCTGGCCGAGGCCGAGTCGGTCGACGACATCTACATGCACGCGCTCGGCATGACGGCCGAACATCCGCTGCATGTCCAGGTGCGGCGGCTGACGCAAGATGGCGTTGGCCGCGAGCAGGTGATCGAGGCATTGCAGCTCCTGATCCCGGTCAACGGTGAGATCATCGCCAGCGTCGGCGGCGTGCCGATGCGGCTGTGGCGCACGGCCGACGGCCAATCCTTCGCCGAGGAATACGTGCCGCCGCTGTTCCAGGACTTCATGAACAAGCGGAAGGCTTCATGACCGGGGAGAGCTTCGGAGTGACGCCGCGGATGGCGGAAGCGTTGCAGGCGATCACCGAGCATGTGGCGTTGCATGGCGTGATGCCGTCCCGGCGCTCACTCGCGGCGAAGCTTGGCTGCAATCCGAACAATGCCAACCGGCTGATCCATTCGTTGATCGAGCGTGGCGAGTTGAGCGCTTTGACGCCCGGCGGCCCGCTGTCTGGCTTCGGTCACCAGGGCGTCGCGGTATTCGTGCCGGCGCATGTCGCCGCGGCGCTTGCCGTCTTTTGCCTGGCGCATGGCGAGAAGCTCACGGCCGTCACGGCCGACGCGATCACGCTGCATATCGACCAGGTGGAGGGGCAGCCGTGACGTTGTCCGTTCATCCCTATGCCGACCTGTTCCCGCTGATCGAGGGCCAGGAGTTCTATGATTTCGCGGAGGACATCCGCCAAACCGGTTTGGCCGATCGGATCGACCTTCTCGACGGCGCCATCCTCGACGGCCGCAACCGCTATCGCGCCCTGGTCTGGATCATGTCGACCGGGGAGGCGCTCGGCGACGGCTGGGGTGCGGTCGACCTGCACGGACAGCCGTTGCCCCTCGCGCAGCTCGATCCGGCGACCAGCCATCTCTTCAAGCGGTTCGATCCAAGGATCGATGGCGACCCGCTCGACTACGTCCTGTCCAAGAACTTCCGGCGCCGGCATCTGACCGACGACCAGCGCCGCATGGTCGGTGCCAAGCTCGTCACCTTGAAGCAGGGGCGCCCGGCGGAATGTTCGCAAATTGCGAACATTAGCCGCGACCAGGCGGCAAGGATGACGCAATCGGACGTCGCGGGCATCGACCGCGCCCGCGCCGTCATTGCGCATGCGGCACCGGAGATTTCGCAAGCCGTCGAGCAGGGCAGGGTATCGGTCGCGGCCGCGGCCGAGATCGCAGCGCAGCCGGCCGAGCGGCAGGCCGCGATCGTCGCCAGCCTGCCGCGCGATGCCGAGGGCAGGCTGACGCCGGAAACCAAGAAAGCGCTGGCGCCGGTCATCCGTGAGATCCGCAAGGAGAAGATCGAGGCGAAGCGCGAGCGCCGCTCGCAGCGAGAGGCAGAGCAGGGACGCAAGATCCAGGCGCTGCCGGACCGCTACGGCATCGCGATCGAAGACTTTGAATGGGACCATGAGGCCTGGTCGCGCGAGACCGGGACCGAGCGGCATCCCTCGATGCACTATGAGACCGCGGAGGACGCGCACACGCCGGAGGAGATCGTCGCGCGCTGCGCCGCGCGGTTCGCCTGCTTGGCCGATGACTGCATCCTGTTCAAATGGACCACGGGGCCGCATCTCGCCATCGCGATCAAGGTGATGGAGCTCCAAGGCTTCCGCTACGTCACCAATCTGGTCTGGAACAAGCAGCGCAGCGGCAACGCGCGCGGTCCCGGCTATTGGTTCACCGGGGAGCACGAGATCGTCTTGGTGGGGGTGCGCGGCAAGGTGGTGCCGCCGGCCACGGCGCATTTCCGCAGCAGCTTCTCGGCGCCGGTCGGCGCGCACAGCGAGAAGCCGGACAATCTGCACGAGATCATCGAACTGCACTGGCCGAACACGCCGAAGGTCGAGTTCAACGCCCGTCGCGCGCGGCCGGGCTGGGCCCTGTGGGGCAACCAGGCGCCCGCGGTGCAGGTGTCGCCGATCGCGGCTAAGGCCTTGCCACTCCCGCCGCAACGGCCTGCGAGCCGGCCGCGGGCCGAAGCGTTGCCCGACGGGCTCGATATTCCGGCGTTCCTGCGGCGAACCGTCCAACCATCCGGGCTCAAGGCATGACCGCCATTCCACGTCATCAGACGCTTGCGCCACGCCAGATGCGCCGCGTCATTCTCGAGTCGCCCTATGCCGGCGACGTCGCGGACAATGTCGCCTATGCGCGGGCCTGCGTGCGGGATGCGCTGCTGCGCGGCGAGGCGCCGCTCGCCTCGCATCTGCTTTACACGCAACCTGCCGTGCTCGACGACAATGATGCGCGCGAACGCGCGCACGGCATCAACGCCGGGCACGCTTGGCTGCATCTCGCTGACGCCGTGGTTGTCTATGTCGACCGCGGAGTCTCGGAAGGCATGGCGGCCGGCATTCGCATGGCCGAGTTCATCGGCGTTCCGATCGAATATCGCCGCGGGGTCGTCGCGTGACCTCGCCGCGCCATCGCTGGGGCGACAAGGTCCGCTTCATCAACAAGACCGAGCAGCAATGCCTCCGCTGCGACGTCGTGAAGGTCGGGCGCCAGGAATGGCAGGGCGACCGGCCGATCTACTGGACCGAATATTGGCGCGAGCTGGAGCGGATCGATCGCGCCGGCAAGACGCCGGCTTGCAGCCCTGAGGAGGCGTCGGCTTGCGGACGCTGAACCTGCTCGTCGAGCCTCCTCCGTGTCGTCGCGTGCGTGCGTCTGCTCTTTCCTGGAAATCGTGACATGAGCCGTCCCCGTCTTTCCATCATCCCGGCCGGCGCGATCTTCGATCGCTCGCTGGAGCCGCGCGACCTGCAGGTGATCGGGCTGCTCGGCTGCCATATCGACAAGGCCGGCTGGTGCCGGCGCAGCCAAGTCAAGATGGCGGCGCAGCTCGGCTGCGGGCGCGCCTCGGTGCAGCGTTCGCTCGAACGGCTGGTCGAGGCCGGCTGGGTCGAAAAGAAGCGGCCGCCGTGGAGCAACGAAGCGGGTCAGCCGTCGAACAGCTACATGTATCGCGTGGTGCTCGATCGCGACGATTGGGAATCCCAATCGAACGACGATCCCGAAGGCGATGACGACGACAGTCATGCAGAAAGTGCATCCGAGGGGGAGGGGGTGCCCACCGGTGGGCAGGGGGGTGCCCAGCCAGGCGGGCACCCGGGTGCCCAGCCATGTGTGGGCACGGGTGCCCACACATACGTGGGCACCAAGAACGACCCCTTAGAACGTCCCCTTATTGAACGGGAGAGAGACGCGCGCGCACGCGACCGAAACGCGAAGTTCATCGCCGCATTCGAGCAGCGCTGGCCGTCCGCGTTCGCCGACGATCGCCATCGCATTGCCTACGCCGCGGCTGCGCTGAACGAGGCGCAGCAGAAGGCCGCGTTGGATGGCGTCGGGCCGTTCCTCGACCATTTGCAGCGGCTCGGGCGGAAGACGATTCCGGCGGGATGGCGCTATCTGGAAGAGCGCCGATGGGAGCTGCTGACGCAGGCCGAGGCCACGCCCGTGGCGAAGGTTCACCCCGGCGACAGCGCCGAGGCCAAGGCGATCAGGGCGCTGCACGACATGGTCGGACGCGGCGATGCGTTCCGCAAGATCTACTGCAGGGCAGGCGACGGGTCTGTCAGCTTTCCGCGCGCCGTGACGGCGCAGCTGATGGCGCTCGCGCGCGTGCCGGAGGAGTCGGCATGGGTCGATCTCACTCATCAGCAGGCCGGCGCCTGGGAAGGGTTCGTGAAACCGTTCTTCGATGAGCGGGCGGTGCGCAGGCATTTCCGGGCGGGCTCGCGCGCACCATGGCCGTGGCCGCCGAAGGTCAGCGGCGAGCTGTGCAGCATTGCGACCGGGCCGCCGGTGCCGCCTGAGGTCGATGATCGGGACTTGGCGGATTTCAGATAGGGGATGGTGATGCGCGCGCAATCGGACAGTGTCGAACCGAGACCAGACCAGTGCTATTTCGTGTTGCTTGCGGAGCCGAAGCGCGAGCTGACGGCGCAGGCCAATCTCCGCATTCGCCGTGTGCCGTTCTATCTGCCGACGATCTTTCGTGCCGCACGCGTCTCGGCCAAGGCCTATGCGCAACGGCTCGATCGACCGGATGTTGCGCTGCCGCTGTTTCCGCGCATGCTGTTCGTCGCCGAGGACGTCGTCGGGCGCATGCTGCCGCTGATCCGAACTGCCCCGGGCATGCAGTCGAGCCCGTTCTTGATCTTCGGAGAGCGTGCTGCCGTCGTTCGGCCACTCGGCATGCAGGTGATCCAGGCAATCGAGACGCGGGAGCGCGAGAGGTTTTTCGCGCGGCGGCGCAAGAGCGAGCCTCCGTCCTGGCTGCCCGAGATCGGGCAGGATGTGAAGTTCCTGCTCGACGACGTGCTAGGTGGCTTCAGCGGCAAGGTGTCGGACGTTGACGATAGAGGCCGACTCACCATACTGACCGAAATCATGAAGCGCACGGTTCGCGTCCACGCGACAGTGAACCAGGTTGAACCGGTATAGCGGACTCTGCCGCAACAACGGGGTCAAGTCGGATCATCCGATGCGCAAGGCCGATATCTCGGCCTGAAGCGGAGCTTTGGAGCCCGGTCTCGTCGCGAGATCGGGCTTTTGCTTTGCGCACGTCTGCTGCTTCCAAATTCGAACATCGCCACACCGCGCGCTCTCGCACCGAGCAACAGCGTTTGTGATCACCCGCGAGCTAAGCCGGCGCTGGTGTGGCGATTACCATTCCGGGGATGCCATGGGTTGCCGCTGCAATGAACGCAAGCAAGCGATCGTGCGTGGCGTGTCCGCCGCCGTACGTGGTGATGCCAAGAGCGCTGCTCAGTCGGCGGCCTATGTGTCGCGTACCCTGATCGAGGACGCGCGCTCGGGCGCGTTGCGTACGGCGGCGGCCGAGCGGCTGGTGAGCCTCCGGGCCAGTCTCAAGAGGTCATAGCGATGGCGTTCTCGACGCTCGAAATCGACGCATCGCAGGTCGAGCACCTGGCCGAGCTGTTCGAGCTGGCCAAGCAGAAGGCGCCGGCGGCGATCGGCCGCGCCGTGCGCCGGACGGGCGATATGACGGCAACCCGCGTCGTACGGTCGTTGACGGCGCAGACCGGACTGAAGCGCCCGGTGATCGTGCGGGCCGTCAAGAAGAAGCCAAGCGGCTCGACCTATGCGCTCAAGTCGCGCGGCGGCGACGTGTCGTTGAAGTATTTCGGCGCGCGCGAGACGCGCAAGGGCGTCTCCGCTGCGCCCTGGAATCATCGTCGGGTGCTTACTGGCACCTTCATCAAGGGCGGACGCTTTCCGCATCGGGTCGCCCTCGACCTCGGCGGCCAGGTCTTCAAGCGCACGGGCGCTGGCCGTGTTCCGATCGCGAGACAGCGGTCGGGCCTGTTCATCCCGACTGAGATGATCTCGGGCGTGACGAAGGACACCTTCCTGCGCTCGGTCGCCACCATCCTGCCCGCGCGATTGCAGCACGAGATCGCGGTTATCCTCGGCGGTCGCGCGTAGTCGAGAGCACGGCAAAATAGAATTGGATTGCGGCTTACCTCTCTCCGTCTTGTTCGGGAGTCATCAAGGGAGGCGTCAATTCAACTCAGTTGGCGAATTTCGCTACTCAACTATGACGCCTAATCGTACTGCTAAAATCGTCTTTTGTGGACCGATCATCATTTGAAATAGCCCGCGACTGAAAAAGTAGATGATGGGAACGGCAAATACTGTGCCGTAAATGATTTGGATTGCTGTGTCGGGTCCGTCAAATCCGACGAATGCAAAAAACCAAAACAGGAAGAGCGGTATCCATAGTGTAGCCACAACAACTAGGACCCCAATATTGATGTTATAGTGTAGCTCTTCGACTAAGGCAGCACGATGATTTTTTGGCTGGCGAGAGAGCGTAAGGTTTTTCAGATTTCCGAGCTGGCGGATGAACGCCACATAGTTGAACGCAAAGCCGGCCGCTAGCGATGAATATGCAAGTAGCGTCAGGACGATTGCCGCCCACGGAACTTTAGACCCGCTTGTGGATGGGGCAGAGACAGAACTGAATAGAAATACAAGAATTGTAATCGCGTCGGCGACTAGACCAATCGCCGGTAGGATCAAGGCCCAGTAACGCGTCCCCGTCTCTAATCCTTCAGCAGACAAGACATTGCTCCGTTGATTGCAGCTCAAGAGGCTTAATTATCTTCGCGCGTAAGCCTTGAATTCGTCAACTGTACGCGAGGATTCGTTCCGCTCCGGTCCGCGTTATTTATAGCCGGCTAGAGTAGACAGCAGGTGAATCCGTGCCGGCCGTTCGCCGGAAGCAAAGTTTCTCTCGACGCGATCGGTTCTGAGAAGGCCAGACGTCTGGGCTAGCCGTTCAGGTGAGCAGTGCTTGGTTGGCCGCGGGTCCTTCCCCACCCCCCGGCCGCGCACGGCCCAAGCGCGCCCCGGAAATTCGCCAGCCGCAAGAGTTGGATTCTGGGTTGACACGGTTGACAGGTTGACACGCATGGATGGCCTCCTCGCTCTCGATGCCGGGCTGTGGCTGTCGGTGTCGGAGATAGCGCGACAGAAGGGGAAATCGCGGCAGGCGATAGCGAAACGGGTTGATGCGCTGGTCGGCGAGGGTCGGCTCGAAACGCGACCTGGGCCGAACGGCACCAAGCTGGTGAACCTCGCGCAGTTCGATCGGGCGGTCGGCGAGGTCGGCGATGCGGTCAAGGAAGGCGCTGCCGAGACGCGGGCGGAAATCGAGGCCTGGGAGATGCCGGCCTCACCGGTGCTGCGCGATCACCAAGCGCGCGCGGCGCAATATGCGGCCGACCTGAAATTCCTCGACCTTGAGGAGCGTCTCGGCCGGCTGGTGCCGGTCGCCGAGGTGAGGGAAGCCGGCATGCAGGCCGCCGAGGCCATCATCCGGATCGTCGACCGCCTGCCGACATCCGCCGAAACCGTGGCCGCAGCGGCCGTCAAGGACGGCGCGCAGGGCGCGCGTGCCGCGCTCAAGGACATCGCGCGCGACATCCGCGCCGCGATCGCCGAGGCGATGGGCGCGATCGAGGCGACCGCGCAGCCATCAATGATCGAGCCGGGAGAGGCGGGCTAGCCGGCATAACCAGGCCGGACCATGTTGCACTTCAAGAACTCCGGTGTCGCGCTGTTCGTCAGCGAGATTCGGTCGCTGGTCGCGCCGCCGCGCAAGGTGCTGCCGGCCGAATGGGCCGCGCAAAACCTGATCGTGCCGGACGGGCCGCGCGCCAACGAGAAATGGGACCCGGCGCTGACGCCTTACGTGGTCGAGCCGCTGAACAACAGCGGACCGGACTCGGCCGTCAACAAGGAGGTGATCCGCAAGAGCGCGCAGACCGGCTTTACGGTGATGGCGATCGCGATCGTCGGATCCTCGATCGACACCGATCCGAGCGGCGGCATCCTGCTGGTGCAGCCGACCGACGGTGCGCTGGCCGACTTCATCGCCGACAAGCTCAACCCGGCGATCGAGCAATCGGCAGCGCTGAAAGCCAAGGTCAAGCCGCAGGTGTCGCGCTCGGGCGAGGGCTCGACGACGTACCTCAAGCGATATCCGGGTGGCTCGATGGCGCTCGCGATTGCCAACTCGACCGCCGATCTGCGCTCGAAGACCAAGCGCAAGATCATCAAGGACGAGGCCAGCGAATATCCCGCCGATCTCGACGGCCAGGGCTCGCCGCACACCATGATCGAGGCGCGCTACGAGTCGTTCCTCGCCACTGGCGACTGGAAAGAGGTCAACATCTCAACGCCCACGGTCAAGGGCGCCTGCTACATCGACGAGCAGTTCAATTCCGGCGACCAGCGCTATTGGCACGTCACCTGCCGGCATTGTGGCGGCGCCTTTCCGTTTCGGTTCGGGCCGCAATTCCGTTTCAACGAGGCGTATCCCTATCAGGCGCACTATGTGGCGCCGTGCTGCGGGGTGGTGATCGAGGCGCACGAGAAGAACGAACTGGTGCGCGGTGGTGCGTGGGTCGCGACCGCGCCAGGTCCGGGGCGGTTTCCGTCGTACCATATCGACGCGATGTCCTCGCCGTTCGTGCCCTGGGACAAGATCGCCGAGCGCTGGCTCAACGCGCAGGGCGACCCGGCGAAGCTCAAGGCCTTCTACAACCTTACGCTAGGCGAGGCCTTCGAGATCAAGGGCGATGCGCCCGACCACGTCAGGCTCATGGAGCGGCGCGAGGACTATCCGCGCGGGCGCATCCCGCCGCGCGGCCTGATGCTGACGGCAGCCGCCGACGTGCAGATGAACGGTATCTATGTCGAGGTTGTCGCCTGGGCGCCGAACCGCGAGTCATGGGTGCTCTACGTCGATGTGCTAGAGGGCGACACCACCAACGCCAATGCCGGCGCGTTCCTGAAGCTCGCCGAGCTCTATGACCGCGAATGGCCCGATGCCTTCGGTGGTAAGCGGCGCGTTGACGGCTTCGCCGTCGACTCCGGCTTCCGCTCGCATGTCGTCTATCTCTGGTGCACGACCCGCCACAACGCCTACGCGGTCGACGGCCGCGACGGCTGGCACCTGCCGGCGATCGGTACGCCGAGTGTCAAGGATATCGATCTCAACGGCCGCAAGCTCGGCTTTGTGAAGCTTTGGCCGGTCGGCACCTGGTCGCTGAAGGGGCATTGGTACGAGGATCTGCGACGCGAGGGCAAATCGGCCGGGCGCGAGGTCGATCCGCCCGGCTACTGCCATTTCGGCAAGTTCCTGGACGAGGTGTATTTCAAGCAGGTCACGGCCGAATACCTCGCCGAAATCCGCTCGCGCGGACGTATGACAAGAGGATGGCGCCCGCGCGGGACGCAGGACAACCATTTCCTCGACTGCCGCGTCTACAACATGGCGATCGCCGATCACCTCGGCCTGTCGTCGATGACGGAGGAGGAATGGAAGGTCCTGGCCCGCGAGCGGGCACCTTCGATCGCGCAAGGTGATCTGTTCGCGCCGCGTCCAATTGCCGTGCAGATTGCGGCCGGTCCTGCACCAACAACGTCCGTGCAGTATGAGAAGGCGTCTGTCGAGAGAGCGGTCGCGGCCACCAAAACGGCTGATCCACCGCCGATTGAGCCGCCGGAGCTGCCCGCCAACGCCAGCTTTGATGCACCGGCGCCCGGGTCGCAGGAGGAACTGCGAGGCTCAAACTGGATTGGCCGCGATACCAGCGGATGGTTGAGCCGATAGGCTCGAGGCCATAGGATGCTGGAGGTCGGCTGTTCGACTGACAGCGGTCGGATAGCCGACCTCGACATACGTCCGAGTAGGGCCTGAAGCAGAAATTATCAATCGGGGGAGATACGATTTCCTCGGCCCCTCCGGAATTAGCCTCTAATATTTGGGTCCTCAACTAAGGTACAAGCCCATCAATTTTGCTTCCTTGCGGCGCGACCAAAGCAACTCGTGAGGCCGGCATGCATAATGCGGTCGCGCCGCGACACGACTATTCCCAAGGCTCTGAACGGGCGAAGGTACAGTTTGTAGAACCAGCGAACGCTCTAGTTTAATAAACGATAGCCGCTAAGCCGCGACCGCGATTGTCGCCGTAAGTTGAATCGCCTATATGGACCGAGACGCGAGCAGGCCCAGTAAATTTGACCGGACCAGTGTACGGCTTGGTCACAGGCGGCCCTTCTTCACCTTCAATCCTGATCTCAAAACAGCAGCGCTCCGGGGGCCACCACAGATTCTCTCCATTGTCCCATGCACTCCAGCTGCCGATGACAATGACGGTCTTGTTCTCTCCTTTTCCAGCAGTACCGACCGGTTGATACGCGCCAGATTTCGGATCGAGACTCGTCTGTTGAGCTGGCCTAGGTGCGTTGATCGTCACCGCTGGGAAAGACGCCAGCGTGCACTTCCTGCCTGGATCTTCGACGCAAGCATTGAACGCTAGCTTGGCGTTGATCGTTGCAACGGAAAGTTCACCCCGATATCGCTGTAATTCGTCGTCACCGAGTGGAGGATAGAACGATCCCGTTGTACGGTGTTTGGAGTAATAGTCTAAGTCGCCCAATAGCTCGAAGAAATCGCCAAATTGGTTCGCCATACCCGAGACCACAATCTCCTGGTCCCGATAAGTCTCGATGCTGGGATCTATGGTCTGGTAGTCAGCGTAGCTCAATGACATAGGAGCGCCGGTCACGGCGTTGATCTTTGTTGGGAATGCTAGCGAATAGTTCACCAAAGAATCGATCGTGAGGGACGGAATGGCTTCACCGGTTCCATTGCGAATGATCCGGATATTTTTTTGATAAGAGTTTGATATCTTTTGCATCGCTGCGGCATATGAGGCGCTGGCAGACCCGTACCCCGTTGCGACTACGCTCATTGTAGAACGAAGATCGGAGCGCTCCGTTTCCGAATTAGTTTCGATGTCGATGACGGCAGAAAATTCGCCGCCTACCGCGAGCGAGCTGACGTAACGGTTGCCGCATTTTCGGTAGAAGTCGAGCTTGTTCTTGACCAAAGTCCTAGCGTCTGAAGTAAGCTTTGGACCCGTTAGGGTCAAAACAGGTCCAGTTACCACAACTCGGACAACGACGTGGTCGACGAACGAGCTCCGCGCGGATGACTGATAGTACGAGACAGAGGCGTCACCTCCCCAGCTACCGAGCCCAAATGAAGCTCCCGCACTCATGTTCACGTCGGAGCGGTATTCCTCGGAAGAGCCAGCCATGTGAATAGAGTAGTCGACCCGCTTCGCATCACCACCGGATGAGGATTCAGTACCGGTCAGGCACGTTGCTCGAAATTCCGCGGAAAGACCGTTATAGCCGCGACCGAGAAAATTGTTCGTTCGTGCTGTTGGAATTGTTGGGCCTGGTGACGGGGCGACCGGAGTTGAGGGCCTAGCATCTCCGCGAAATTCAGACGTGATGCTTTCTGGAAGGTTGAACGTCTGTGCATTTGCTGCCGAATGTAGCGAGAAGATTATTAGGCAAATTAAGCTGGACCACCGCATGCGTTGTTCTCCAAAGTGAGTGGCTGGGCTGCCGAGGGAATGCTCGGTGAGATTGAGCTGCAATGCCGGTATTGATCTCACAATTTAAGCTTCTATGCACCTACCAATCGGTCGGAACCTGTGCCTTAGTTGAACAACCTAAGACCTACCCACGCAAACACGATCAACGCGACGAAGAGTTCGATATCACTGGCATCGGTGGCTTGCTGCAGTTGCACAGAGCCTGATTATGACTAGTCAATCGTGGATCAGGTCAGACGCCAAACTTGAATGGCTAAGTCTTCTTCAGGGTGCCTAGCCGTAATCCTTGACAGAGCAAAAGCGGTCCGCTCGGCCACCCGAGGGTGAAATATCCGACTCCTGCGCCTGGCTGCTGCGGTGCCGCTGGTCTGTTTCGTACGATACAACATCGCGGCGGCACCGCGCTGCTGCCAATTTCGATTCCATCCACCTCAAAAGCCGCTCTTTCGGGCGGCTTTTTCTGTTGGAGCCTTCCATGACCACCGATCTCGCTGCCTTGAAGGCGCACAATCTTGCGCGCTGGCAGCAGGCGAAACTGACGCGCGATTTCTCCGTCGCCGTCCGTCGCCTGGCTGTCAGAAAGCCACGCTATCAAGCCGTATCGGCGCAGACCGGTGTGCCTTGGTACGTCATCGCCGTTATCCATGAGCGCGAAAGCAGCCAGTCCTGGTCTGCGTCGCTGGCCCAAGGCGATCCGTGGGACCGCGTGTCGATCCACGTTCCGGCCGGGCGTGGCCCTTTCAAGAGCTGGGAGGACGCTGCGGTCGACGCGCTGGTCAACTGCTCGCCCTATCCCTCGCGTTGGAAGGACTGGTCGATCGGCGGCACGCTGACCCTGCTCGAACAGTACAACGGGCTGGGCTATGCGGGACGCAGCGTGCCGTCGCCGTACGTCTGGGCCGGCACGGATCAGTATAGGTCGGGCAAATATGTCCGCGATGGCGTCTATGACCCTGCCGTGGTCGACCGCCAACTCGGATGCGCTGGTCTGTTGCTGGCGATGAAGGAACTGGACGCCTCGATCTTCCCGACCATCCCGTCGGTTCCATCAGTGCCGCCACCCTCGCAGGCGACGCCGACACCGCGGCCGTCGATCGCCCATCCCGCCAAAGGCTCGATCGGCGATCTCGTCGCTGGCCTGGTCCGAGCGGTTGTCCTCACCTTCAAGCGGAGCTAACCTTTTATGTTCGGCAAGATCCTTTTTGTGCTCGCCTTCATCCCCGGCCTGGTCGCGGCCTATGCGCTGCTGCTGCGGCCGATCCTGCATCGCATCCCGGCGTTCCAGACGTTCTACGCTGAAGCCGATGGCTTCTGGGCCAAGGTCTGGGCCGTCTGCGGCAAGTCGATCACGGTCCTGTGGGGCTATGTGCTCGGCGGCATCGGCTCGGGCCTGGCGCTGCTCGACAAGGTCGCACCGGCCGTCGGGGACGCTGATCTCAAGGACAAGGTCACGCAGGCCTTGCAGAGCAATCCGCAGATCCTCGGCTACATCCTGGCTGGGATTTCGGCGGTCACCATTGCTGCGCGCGTGCGCTCGCTGTTGAGGGCGTGACCCGATGTGGATGGCGATCCTCAGTTTCCTCGGCGGCCCCGTCATCAAGGGCCTGATCGAGGCCTACAAGGCCAAGGTCGCGGCCGGCGTGGCTGACACCAAGACGGCCGCAGACCTCGCCGCGGCCGAGATCGCAGCGCAAACGGCTGAGACCAACGCGATCACGCAATACCGGATCGCCGAGCTTGGCCGCTGGTATGAGCCCGACAAGCTGATGGGCTATTTCGTGGCTGCCTATCTCGGCAAGCTCCTGATCTACGACAAGTTGCTCGGGCTCGGGACGACGGACCCGCTCGCCGGCTTCGCGGCGACGACGTCCAACCTCATCGTCAGCTTCTACTTCGCCAAGCGCGGCTTCGAGAACGTGGCGAAGATCATCAGCCGGCGGTGATGCGCGATGGCCTACACGCAGGACGACATCGACGCGCTCAAGGCGGCGATCGCGACCGGGGCGCGGCGGGTCAAGTTCGGCTCGGGGCCGGATAGCCGCGAGGTCGAGTATCGCTCGCGCGCCGAGATGATCGCCACCCTCGACGACTTGGTGAAGGAGGTGTCGCCCTCGGCGGCGCCGTCGCGCGTCTCCTACATTCGGCACTGCCGCGATTGAGGCTTCCGACATGAATGTGCTCGATCGCGTCGTCGCGTTCTTCGCGCCGACGGCCGGCCTGCGGCGGGCGGCTGCCCGCGTCAGCCTCGACCAGGTGCGCCACTATGACGGCGCGATGGGAGGAAGGCGGACCGACAATTGGCGCGCGACCAACGCCTCGGCCAATGTCGAGACCAAGGCGGCACTGCACCGCTTGCGCGCGCGCTCGCGCGATCTCGTCCGCAACACCTGGTGGGGTACCCGCATCAAGTCGGTAACATCGGCGCATGCGGTCGGCACCGGCATCATGCCGAAGCCGAACACCGGCAACAAGGCGCTGGACCGGCGCGTCAAGGCGGCCTGGCGCAAATGGTCGAAGCAATGCGACCGCGAGGGGCAGCTCAATTTCGACGGCCTGCTGGCGCTCGCAGCGGGCTGCATCGTCGAGTCCGGCGAGGTGCTGGCGCGGCTGGTGTCGGTGCCGCCGGACAGCGTCACCAGGGGCGTCGTGCCGCTCGAAATCCAGCTGCTCGAGCCGGATCATCTCGACGCCTCGCGCGACCAGGTGCTGATGACGGAGCGGCCAGCGGCCAATGCGGTCGACACCGAGGGCGTCGTCGTTGATCAGGGCATCGAATACGATCTCAACGGCAAGCGACGCGCCTATTGGATCTTCCCCGTCCATCCCGGCGCCCGCGGCCTGGTGATGCCGTCGGCCTCGGTGCGGATCCCCGCGCGGGAGATGCTGCACGCCTACCGCAAGGAGCGGATCGGGCAGGGGCGCGGCGTGCCATGGCTCGCGCCGGTCATGCTCACGGGCCGCGACGTCGCCGACCTGCAAGAGGCGATCGTCGTCAAGTCGCGGATCGAGGCCTGCCTCGCCGCCTTCGTCAAGACCACGAGCTCGGCGCGCACTCTGGCGCAGGCGACGCAGCAGGCGGGTAGCAGTGGCAATCAGCGGCGCATCGAGAATTTCGCGCCGGGCATGGTCGCCTATCTCGAACAGGGCGAGGAGGTGCAGGCGGTCTCGCCGTCGTCGTCGATGCAGTTCGACAGCGTGCTGCGCACGACGTTCCAGGCGCTCGCCGCCGGTGCGGGCCTCACCTATGACCAGCTCACCGGCGATCTGACGCGGGCGAACTTCTCCTCGCTCAAGGCCGGCAAGATCGAGTTTCGGCGCGTCATCGAGCAGTTTCAGCATCTGACCATTGTCGCGATGCTGCTCGATCCGCTGTGGGAGGCCTGGATCGGGCTGGCGCAGGATACGGGCATCCTGCCGCGCCGGGATGGCGGCTATCCCGTCGAATGGATCATGCCGGCCAATGAGCCGATCGATCCGATGAAGGAAATGCAGGCCGACATCCTCGCGGTGCGCTCCGGCCGCATGACCTGGGCGCAATTCGTGCTCGCCTGGGGCGTCGATCCCGACACGCAGCTCGACGAGATCGAAGCGTGGTTCAAGGAGATCGATCGCCGGAAGATCGTTCTCGACACCGATCCGCGCGCTGCGCTCGCCTCGACCAAGGGCGGCGCGCGCAACGAGTCCGAAACCGAGGTCAACACCAATGTCGAAACCAAATCCGGCGGCGGCAAGCCCGGCAAATGATCCGGCGGCGCTGCCGATGCAGACGCGCGATTTGCCGGTCGGATCTGTCGATCACGACAAGCGAACCGTCGAGGTCACGTTCACCACGGGTGCAGCCGTGCGGCGCCGACGCTGGACCGGCTGGGATACGTCCGTGCCGTTCGACGAGATCCTCGAAGTCTCCCGCGCGGCGGTCAACCTGACCAGGCTCAATGCCGGGGCGCCGGCGCTCGACAGCCATTCGGCCTACCGCACGGCAAGCCAGGTTGGCGTGATCGAAAAGGCCTGGATCGACGGCAGCGAGGGGCGGGCGCTGATCCGCTTTCCGAGCAAGGGCGTCGATGACGGCGCGGACCGCATGTTCGCGATGGTGTCCGAGGGCATCATCCGCAACGTCTCCGTCGGCTACGCGATTGACGAGGTCCGGGTCGAGGAGCCGCAGAAAAAGGGCGATGTCGAAAAGCGCATCGCCACCCGATGGACGCCGTTCGAGGTGTCCTTCGTCACGATCCCGGCAGATGCCGGCGCCCAGGTGCGCGGCACCGACGAAACCTTTCCCATCATCATCAAGCGGGCTGCGCCCGACCAGAGGGAGTCCACAATGGAGCCTGAGACCCTGACGCCAGGCGCGAGCCCGGCAGCGACTGAAACCCGCGCGGCGCCGCTGGTCGCTGTCGCCGAACCGGCCGCGACCGACGGCGCCGTGCGCAGCGCTGTCGAGGCCGAGCGCGCCCGCGTTGCCGAGATCACCACGCTCGCCCTGCGCCACGGCATGCCGGCCGACTTCGCTGCCACCCACATCAACGGAGGCACCGCGGTCGACACGGTCCGCTCGGCCGTGCTCAACGCCATCGCGGCCCGCGCCGCGGAGACCCCGATCTCGGCGCGCGTGCAGGTGATCACCGACGAGCGCGACACCATGCGTGCCGCGCTAGAGAACGCGATCCTGCATCGCGCCAATCCGCAGGCGGTCCAGCTCGACGACGCCGCACGGGAATGGCGCGGCATGTCGCTGATGGAGATGGGCCGGGTCTATTTCGAGCAGACCACTGGCCAGCGTCTGCGCGGCCTCGGCAAGATGGAGCTGGCGACACGCCTGCTCGGGCTCGACTCCGGCCTGACCCGTGCCGGCGGCATGATGGCGACGTCAGACTTCCCGGCGATCCTGGCCAATGTCGTCTCGAAGCGGCTGCGCATGGCCTATCAGGTCGCGCCGCAGCATTGGAAGAAGCTGTCGCGCCAGAACAATGCGCCCGACTTCAAGGCCCGCGCGATCGTGCAGCTGTCCAACCTGCCGCAGTTCAAGCCCATCAAGGAAGGCGGCGAGTACCAGCATGCGGCGCTCGGCGACGGCAAGGAACAGTACGCGCTCGCCACCTATGGCCGTATCGTCGCGATCACCCGGCAGTCGCTGATCAACGACGATCTCGGCGCCTTCGACCGCCTCCCGATGCTACTCGGCCGTGCCGCGGCCGAAACCGAGTCCTCGCTGTTCTGGGCGATCGTCCTCAGCAACCCGCAGATGGGCGACAACACCCCGCTGTTCGATGCCAAGCACGGCAATCTCGGCACGGGCGCTGCGATCGCGATCCCCTCGCTCAACGAAGCGCGGTCGCTGATGCGCAAGCAGAAGGGCCTCGCACTCAAGGCCGCCGATGCCGAGCCGCTGAACCTTACCCCGGCCTTTATCGTGGTGTCGCCGGACAAGGAAACCGAGTGCCAGCAGTTCCTGGCCACGACCCTGTATCCGACGCAGAACGCCCAGGTGAACCCGTTCGCCGGCTCGCTGCTGCAGATCACCGAGGCGCGGCTGTCCGGCAATGCCTGGTACGTCTTCGCCGACCCGGCGCTGATCGACACCATCGAATACGCCTATCTTGAAGGCGAGGAGGGCCTCTACACCGAGAGCCGGCTCGGCTTCGAGGTTGACGGCATCGAGATCAAGGGCCGGCTCGACTTCGCCGCCAAGGCGATCGATTGGCGCGGCATGGTCAAGAACCCCGGCAACTAACCCGGCGTCTCGACCACATGCGGCCAGCGTCTCGTGCGCCGGCCATTCGTCTTATCCAGCACAGCAAGTGAGAACCTCCTATGCAGACCTACCGTCACGAGGGCGATACGATCGACATCGTCTCGCCGGCCGGCGGCACCAATCGCGGCCTGCCGATCCTGATCGGCGCGCTGTTCGGCGTCGCCATGAACGACTCCAATCCGGGCGACACCGTCGCCATCGTCCGCGAGGGCGTGTTTGCCGATCAGCCGAAGGCGGCTGGCACAGCCTGGGCGCTCGGCGACCCTCTGTATTGGGACGCGACCGCGCTGAATTTCACCAAAACGGCCAATGGCAACACGCGTGTTGGCCTGGCCGGTGACGCCGCCCAGTCAGGCGATGTGACGGGGACAGTGATCATCGATCGTAGGGTCGGGTAGGGGTACCCGTGTCGCTCGAAAACCCGCGGCCTAAACTGCATTCCGCGGATTGCAACTTAGGAGGATGACCATCAAAGTACTAGCGTTGCGGTCGTCTGTATGGTTGCGCTACCCTGATAGTACGGAGACCGAACAGGGGAGGCCTAGGTGACTGTGACACGCGAGCAATATCTTGGAGCACTAGATTGCTCAGAGGATAGCCGGACATCAGAATGTTCGGAAGCTAAGAAAGTCGATGATAGCAAGCTCAAGAACGCCCTGAGTCGGGCATACGAGCAGCGCACGTTCGAGATTGAACATTACTGGAAACGCGCCACGTTTTTCTGGGGCTTCCAGGCTGCCATATTTGTCGCGTTTGGTTTTGTTTGGAAGGAGCCCGCCGGTCCAACGCAATCTGGCCTACTGGTACTCAGCCTTTCATCGCTCGGCATTCTTACGGCATTGGCAAACTACCTCTCGGCTCGGGGTTCCAAGTTTTGGCAAGAGAACTGGGAAAAGCACATCGATATGCTTGAGGATGCGTTCGAAGGCCGTCTCTATAAGACAGTCTGGCTTTCTGATGGTGTGCGGGAGTATTCCGTATCGAAAGTGAACCTCACGCTTAGTTCGTACTTTATCCTGTTTTGGTTGATTGTTGCAGGCTACAGCGCGGCAAGGTTCGTCGATCTGCACCTTTCCGGGATCATCGCTTTGTTGGCCCTCAAGCGAGCCGTCACCACGCAATGGTTTTATGTGATCGCATTTTTCATCCTTGTCCTCTTGGGAGCGATTATTCTTCTAGCGCAGACTTCTGGGCTGAAGGGCACGATTCCTACCTGCACGGGGGAACGCGGGAAGAAACCTGCCGTTCTTAGCCGTGCATTCGCCCGATTGCGAAGGCAGGTCGAGCCCTCCAATAGGCAGACCATCCTTTTGCGGCGGGATGCTCCTAGCGAGAAATCGCTCGACGGCTAAACTGGTCTGAATTCGAAAACATGAATCGACGAGTACTCGAAGCTGAGATGACCACCATGCCGTCACCGTTCGCGCGAGCGGTTGCCGCTGCGGCGGTGACGCATGACCGTATCCAGGGCGAGCACTTTACCTTCGCCGCGATGAAATACGACACCGATCGTAACGCGCCGCTGATCCCAGACCGGGCGCGCGCAGTGGTCGAGCACGTGCTCTGCCCGTTCGGCGAGTCCGCGGCCCGCGCGGGTGTCGGGGCCTTCGCACAAGCTGGCGTCAAGCCGGAGCGCGCCGGGCATTCGACCGACCGGCCTTATGTCTCGCTCGATTTGTCGCGTCTGGCCTGGCGCCCGCGCACTGGCGATCTCGTGACGCAGGAAGCGACCGGGCGGCGCTTCCGCATTCACGAGGTTCTGCCGTCGACGCCCGGCTTTGTCCGGCTCACGCTCAATGGGATCTAGCCATGCTGGCGCGCGAATTTCTGCGGCTAACTGCGCTGGAAGCGCTGCGCCCCTCGGCGCTGCTGCCGAGCAACGGCCCCTGGCCGACCATCGCCGGCGCCTATGTCTCGGACTCGCGCATCGATCCGTTCGATGATCTGGCCGACGACGAAAAGCGCCCCTTGATCGCGGTGTTCACGGAAAACTCGTCGCTCTCCAAGATCGCGCAGGCTGGCCCTGCCTTCTACAAGGGCGAGGTCGATCTCGTCTTCGAAATCTCTGTCGTCGCCAACTTCCACCAGGACGGAGAGGTGATCGTCGACTATGCCGATACCGATGCGGCGCTCGAGGCCTCGCTCGGCGTGCTCGAAGATCAGATCTATCACGCACTGCATTTCGGGCCGACCGGCGCGCTGTTCCGGCAAATGGTCAAGCTGCCGTTCGATGAGTGGCATTCGGCCATCAAGCATCGCTCGGGCGAGGAAAACATCCGTCTCGCGGCCCGGACGATCCGGGGCCGCATCCGCGTGAAAGAGGCCTGTTGCGATCCGGCGCCGGCCTCGACGCCGGTGGATTTCGACCGACTGCCGGCCGCGCTCAAGGCGATCGCGGCGCAGCTCGGTACGTCCACCTATCTGCACGATCTCGCGCTCGGCATGGCGCGCGCCGCGTCAGTCATGCCGACCCGCGTCAACCTCGACACCGTCGCCATCAAGGCGGCCCCGCAACCCGCCGTCACCGACACCACGCCGGTGCAGGCAAGCGCCGACAGTCTGCAAGGTGGATAATGGAGAACATCTTCCTGAAACCCGCGCCGCTTGCAGCTGGCGGCGTCGTACGCGTGTGCGATCCCCAAACCGGCTTCCCGCTGGTCGCGAGCGGCGAGTGGAAAGCGCGGTCGCAATATTGGACGCGTCGGCTTCGTGACGGTGACGTCATCGAAGTGCAACGGGCCGAGGTGGAGCCTGCTGCAGCCACGTCGGCGGCCTCCGGAAATGATCCGAAGCCGTCTTGGCCGGTTGATCTGTGCTAGTATGGGGTGCAGAACCTGGGGTTCGCCCCATGATAAGATTTATTGCGTCATCGCAATTGCCGTCCTTCACGGAGTGCAGCGCAACCGATCAGATCAATGCCATCGAGCCGCATTGAGGGCAGTCATCATGAAACTCAGACATATCTACGAAAAAAAGCTTGGCCAAGAAGATGAGCCACCGGAGACCCATGTCGAGAGTTCGTTTCACTACGAAGAACATCCCGACAACGTTCCCGGATTCGACGATGCCGCAATGAGGGTGGTCTTCAGGAGGTTTGGTCGTGGAGAAAAGCCGCGCAACTACGAAGTGGAGATCGACTGGCTCGACGTGAAACATTTGATCCGCGAGTTCATCGAGATAGAACACCCACATGCGGAGCATTTGCAAAGAATCCTCAAAATGGCGCGATCGCTTGACGATCAGGGTTGGCAGAGTGACTTGGAGCCCTCCGAATTCTGGGAAGGCCTCCTTAACGACTGAGCCGATGTCGCTTCCCTGGGGGCGTTGCGGGTTAGGTTCCCGGCCAGATGCGCTCAGCACTCCATCGAGGGTACGAAAGATGACAAACATTTCTGACTTAGAGGCGTGGATCGACGAGTCAATTCGTATCAGCACCGAGCACAACTATCACCCGAAAGTCTTTGTAGCGATGCGCAGTCGGCACGGTACCATCGAGGCTATCAAGCGTCTCGTCAGCCAAGGCGATATTCAGAGCGGATTCCGGAAGCTCAAGGAATTGGGGCTGAAAGAATGGACAATTGAACAGGCCGTTCTCAACTTCCCAGGTGAATTCCGCAGCCGTGAACTGCAAGACGCAGCACGGTGGCGGCTCGCGCAGCCTTGAACGATGCACACTGACCAAGGAGAAGACTACGCCGGCGATGCGGGTCCGGGCTTCTGGGGTTGCGATGTCGCTCAATGGCCCAACTCGGACCTTCGTTGGGGGGGGGCCGATGCGTTCGCGTAGCGGGTAGGGGACATTCCTGCGCCCGGTCAGCTATCGGAATGACCTCTGAGCACACGCCCTAGTCCGGCGCCCTGCCAATAAACCAGAAAAAGTTAAGCCCCGCCGACGTGAGGCACGTCGCGCGAACACGGAGTCACGTCAATATGTCGGTGTTGTTCAACAACATTCCGGGCAACGAGCTGGTGCCCTTCTTCTATGCCGAGATCAATTCGGGCGGCACGCCATATCAGGGCAGCCCGCGGGTGCTGTTGATCGGGCAGAAGCTCGCGGCCGGCTCGGCACCCGTCGGCGTCGTGTATGGTCCGATCCAGAACGAGCGCGAGGCTGCCGCGGTGTTCGGTGTCGGCTCGATGCTTGTGGCGATGTATCGCATCGCGCGGCTGAATGCGCCGTTCCAGCCGATCTGGGTGCTGCCGTTGGCGGATCCCGCCGGCGCGGCTGCGGCCGGCTCGCTCACCTTTGCGGCACCGGGCGTGACCGGTGCCGGCATCCTGTGGGTGATGGGGCGGCGGGTGACGTTCCAGGTCAACAGCTCCGATACTGCCGCGATCGTCGCGGCCAATGCCGCTGCTGCGATCAATGCCGTGGGCTTGCCCATTACGGCCGCCGTGGATGGCGCCACGGCCGGCAAGGTCAATGTGACGGCCGTGCACAAGGGTGCCGTGTTCAACGGTCAAGAGGTGACGTTCGCGACCGACGAGGCGAACGTGCTCTCGGCGGCCAATACGGCCGTGGCGCCGCTGTCGGGCGGCAACGGTGTTCCTGATCTTGCTGGCCCGCTCGCGAGCCTCGGCGATCAGGAGTATGATTTCCTCGCCGGCCCTTACTCGGACGCGGTGTCGCTCAATGCTGTCAGAGACTTCCTCAACGACAGCGCCGGCCGCTGGTCGCCGATCCAGCAGCTCTATGGGCATTACTTCTCAGCGCAGTACGGCACCCTGTCGGCTCTGGTGACCTTCGGCAACAGCCGCAACGATCAGCATGTGACCGTGATCGGGTCGCAGCGCTCGCCGACGCCGGAGTGGGAATGGGCGGCTGCGGCGGCAGCGATGGCCAGCGCCCATCTCGGCGATGCCCCGGAAGTCTCGCGCCCGCTGCAGACGCTGGTGCTGCAGGGCGTGCTGCCGCCCCGCGACCGCTCGCTATGGTGGGACATCCCGGACCGCCAGGCGCTCTATGCCGATGGCATCGCCGGCTGCAAGGTGCGCTCCGACGGCCTGGTCGCCATCGATCGCCTGGTGACCACCTACCAGAAGACGGCCGCTGGCGTCGCCGACGGCACGTTCCGCGATGTCGAGACGATGTTTCAGCTGATGTTCGTGGCCCGATACTTCAAGACCGCAGTCTCCGACAAGCATGCGCGGCAGGCGCTCGCGGATGACAACCCCTTCAACCTGGCCGAGATCGCGACCCCGAAATCGGTGCGCAATACGCTGATCCACGCCTACAACGATCTGGTCGCGCTCGGCGTGCTCGAGAAGCCGGATCTGTTCGCACAATTCGTCAACGTCGAGCGCGACCCGAACGATGCCAACCGGCTCAACGCCTATCTGCCGGTCGATGTCGTCAATCAGCTGCGCGTGTTCGCGGCCAACATCACGGCGTACCTGCAGTATCAGACCGCGTCCGGCGCGGCGGCGGTCTAGTCGTGCTCGCCCCTGGCGCCCATCCCGCAACAGCTTTGAGGATCCCCAACCATGGCCAATGATCCCGGCGACAGCAATTTCGGCGGTCGCATCTCCGTCACCGCCGGCACCGATCGGTTCCCGCCGAGCGACGCCGACATTTCGATCGAGCCGACCAACATCAAGGTGGAGGCGAAGGCGAACGGCGACGGCTCGCCTTGCTTCACCGCCAGCCCAAAGCTGTTCGGCGCCAAGATCAAGTTTCGCGATCGCTCCGGCATCGTGTGGAACGACGTGATCCGGAAGACGCTCGACGTCACCATCGTCGAGGAAGACAACAGCCGCACGCACATCTTCACCTCGGCGCGGATCGTCGGCGAGCCGGATGTCAACCTCTCGACCGGTGAGGTCGAGGGCTGCGAGATCCGGGGGCCGCAGTACCAGAAGCTCAACAGCTAAGCGGGTGAGGGCGCATGGCACGCGAACGAAAGACCATTCCGCTGAAACGGCCGATCGACGGGCCGAAGGGGCGCATTGCGGCCGTGGTGCTGCAGGAGCCGGCCAGCGCCGATTATTGGATCCTCGGCGACCCCCGCACCTGGGTCAAGGCCAAGGGCGGCATGGCGCTGGTCGACAATGATGAGGTGATCCGCGCCTATACCGAGCGGATGATCATCGAGCCGGATCCGCTGCTCGCGATGAACAACCTGTCAATCCTCGACGCCATGGCGGTCAAGAACGGGGTGCTGAGTTTTTTCGAGGACGCGACGCCGACTCCATAGGCGTCATCTGCGATTACCTCGTGCTGGTCGAGCGCATCGTCGATGCCGAGGCCTGCGGGCGCATGGGGTTTTCGGAGCTGGACTATTGGGCCGGTCGGGCGATCGCGTTGCGCAAGAGGCGGAAGTAGATGGGAACGATCCTCGAGGCGACTGCCGTCATCAAGGGCAAGGACGCGACCGGCGGCGCCTTCGACGCCGTCGCGAACAAGATCAACCGCATTGCGCGCGCGGCCAATGCGCTCAACCGCGATGTGCAGAAGCAGATGAGCATGGCCTCGGTTGCCGAGCGGCAGGCGAGCCGGCTGCAGCGGGGATCGGTGACAATCGGCGGCGCGGCGAAGATGGCCGCCGGAGCTGCGGCGGCCTATGAGGGCTCGCGCGCCGTTCATGCGCTCGCGGCCCGGACGGCGCAGGCGGCCTCGGACCGCACGCATGAGGAAGTGCGGATGTCCGCCGCGGGCATGTCGGCGCAGGAGATTGCCGAGGCCGACGACATCGCGGCCAAGCTCTCGGCGCGTTACAAGTCGGTCTCTCAGACGGAGATCATGCACACCGCGCGCAACATCCGCTCTGTGGTCGGCAGTTTCGAGGAGGCGACGCACATCCTCGATCCCTTGATGAAACTGCGCATCGTCGCCCTTGGCGCCCATCCCGAGCATGCCGCGGAGCTGGGCGAGGATTTCGACAAGCTCGTGAAGGGCATGGAGATCAAGGGCGTCACCCAGGACCTCGCCAAGTTCAACCACTATATCGACGGGATGGCCAAGGCCATCAACGTCTTCGGCGACACGCTGCGGCCGACCGACTATTACGAGATGTTCAAATATGGCCGCGCCGCAACCAACGCATTGAGCGACGATTTCATGCTCAAGACGGCGCCGACCCTGGCGCAGGAGCTGGGCGGCTCCTCGGCCGGCAAGGCGCTATCGAGCTTCTACACGCAGTTCGTCGGCGGCAAGATGTCGAACAAGGCCGTCGAGGCCCTGGCCACCTATGGGCTGCTCGATCAGTCGAAGGTCATCAAGACGACGACGGGCAACGTCAAGGGCGTCAAGCCCGGCGGTATCGCGGGCCAGGAGTACCTGCAGCCTGGCGCGACTGACCCTTACGCCTGGACCAACAACGTGCTGATCCCGGCGCTCGCCAAGAAGGGGGTGACGGACCCCGCGCAGATCCAGGAGGTGATCGCAGCGATTGCCTCGCAGCAGACGACCGCGCAGATGATGAGCATCTTTGCCACGCAGCAGGCGCGCATTCAGAAGGATGCCGCACTCGTCCACGGCGCCAAGGGCGGCGAGGCGGCCGACGACTTCCTGCAGCACGACCCGAAGGTGCTGCAGAAGGCGATCGGCGCCCAGGTCGACAATCTCCTGGGTAATACGGCTGCGCCGCTGATGCCCGGGGTGACGACGGGCATGAACTGGCTGTCGAGCGGACTGAGCTACATGAGCGAGCGGGCCAAGAAGGACCCGCTGCGCTCGGCGGCCGAGCTGGGCTTCGGAGCGGCGCTGGCCGGTGCTGTTGGCGCCGACTCAGCGTCGTCGCTGTTGAGCGGGGCCGGAAGCGTCTTCCGCGGCGAGAGCGCGGCCGGGAGCCTGAAGTTCGGCCTGACCCGGATGACAGCCATGTTGGCGCCGATCCTGGACATTGCGACGCAGCGGGACGTCTTGCCGGCAACCGAGCGAATGAAGCGCCTGGCCGGGCTGCATCCGGAAAAGTTCGACGCCTTGCACGATATCGAGGATTCGGAACGGGCTGCCGCCATCTACGGCGACAGCGATCCGACCTATCTGGCGCAACTCAAGGCGATGAACGACGCCAAGCGCGCGAAGATTGAGGGCGACCTGACCAGTCTCGGCTACGCGACAGCCGGCACACCCGGCAGAGGTCAATTCGCATCGCAATGGACGATCGACGACATCCGCAAAGCCACCGGCATCGGAACAGTCGAGCCGGCCAAGGCCGAGGTGGTCGGCAACGCCACGCTGGAGACCAAGGTGACCGTCGAGCCGTCGCCGGATTTCCTCACGCGTGTCGAGCTGCGGGTTCAGAATGCGATCAATGCGTTTCGGTCGAGCGGGACGACGGCGACTGGGTCGACCGGCTCGACCGGCCGATCAATGCCGGAGGCTGGCGCGGCGCCATAGCCTGCAACGAACAGGAATTGTGGGGTTGCGATAGGGGGAAGTTTGGGTCCAGTGCCAAAATAGGGCATTTGACCCTAAGCCAACTTTCCCGCGGATGAGGTAAATAAGTCAATGGGCCTTTCGCAAATCAAGAAAGCCGAGGGGGATAATCGATAACCATACCCGCGCCGAAGGCTGGAGAATCCGACGACCATTCCAGCCGCTGGGTCACGCTTTTTAGGTCCGGAGCCGAATAAACGAAGCGCTCATCGTAGCGCAGATAAAGGCCCTCAAAAAACCGCTCTAGCCGCAAAGGACTGCTGTCAGCCGGGTAGCTAGTTAGCAATTTTCCTAGTTCGCCGTCCGCCATTTCTACCATTGCAAGGGACACGGCCTCGTATCTCGATACATCGTTCCGAATGCCGCGCCGTCCAGTCAATTCGCGCAGAGCAGAGTGGAATCGTATGATGCTTTCAACTGGCTCGCCACCCAACGCCATTGCGATGTCGTTGGCCTTGAGCTGCTTTGCAGGCGTAAGCTCGTCAGTTGGTGCCGAAATCGCTGCAGCAGCCTCAATAGCTCGGTTCGCGCGGATGACAAACAAATAGCCGAATACCAAAGCCGGGTAAGTGATGTGAAGATTCGTGCACTCTCCAATCGTTTCCTCCATGCGATTGGTCAGGTTTCGAAAGGCACCTGTCATCCCCTTGCACGAAATTGCCAGGACGGGTCCCAAGCCGGGTTTGCTCACCACCACGTCTACGTTCTTCGTCTTAAGCCCTCCGAGCACTGTGGCCTCACCGCCTTGCGCTAGCTCTGGATTATAAGTGAGACGCCATTCACCGCGTTGCTTCTTGATCTCGAACGGCGGTCGTGGTGTTATCTCATCAGGCCTAAAGCCGCCCTCGACGACGAGCCGGCAAGCAACGTACCAATGTAACGGCTTGATGTGCTGCTGGCTTTGAGTGGGTCCTTCATAAGACGCAAAATGCGCCAATGCTTGTTGTTGGTTTGTCCACTGACAAGTCTTTGGGAAGGCCTCATCGCCATCGTCTAAACCTACGGGGACACCTTCAGGATCATGTTTATTGTCCGGCATAGTGTCTCCAACGTCGCATGGTGGAAACCGCGTCGGCCATAACACTATTCTCAAGTTGCGGAAAAAGTTCTTCTGAGGGGATCAGTATGCGTGAAGCCTCGCCCGGCTCCAGCTTCAGCATGCCGCCGCCCAAGGGGTGGCCTTCAATTTCTCGGCTAACTGCAACGAATGCGCTGTCCCAATTCTTCACCGCGCGGGACATTGCAGGCTTATCGAGAACACTTACGCCATGAACAGAATTGGTGCAGGTTGCGCCGGCAAGGTTGCGCACCAAACCTGCCGTCCGCCCGGACATATAAGCAAGAAAGTAGTCGGGGGTCCGCACATCTGGGACTGAATACCAGGGGTCGCGGACGCGACATTTGAAAGCTTTACGCGCCTCCATTCCGGCATCGCTGTCCAGATAGCGGCGAACGGCGGCCGGAAGCTGAATATTGTTTGTCTTGGGCAGGCGCAGCAACATTGTTGGCGCGTCCGCTTTGCGCCACGTCTCAATTGTTGCATGGGTCAGCCTACGCTGAGGCAAGGCCTTCGCATTGCGCACTGTAGGAAATAGAAGAGCGGTCGGAATATTCCAGCGCTCTGCGTCGGACGGGCGAAGGTGGAAGAAATTGTTGGCGCCCGACACATAACCTATACCGGCGTTCGCGATGCTTCCGAAGCGGCGCGAGCCGGGATCTTCGGCCGCCATTCGATACAGGGCGCGAGCTTCTCTGGGTAGGAGAAGCGGGCGGAGGCGCCTATTCCAGACATTTCGCCATTCATGGACTTCAACCCGTTCACCGTGACGAGGGACCGGGCTGCCGGGCCTGAACGAATCAACAGCCGTGAACATAATATGCGTGGCTTGGCCGCCGTATCCTTCGGCAAATAGTAGCCAGCAATCCTCGGACAGTTCGGGGAACAGTTTTTCGCGCACCGCCACGACTTGCACGGTCGCAAAGCTTTCTACCAAATAGTCCAGCAGAGGCGCGGCGTATGGGGCGTGGCCTATTTCTGCGGGAACAATGAAAGCCATTCGTCCGCCACGTTTCAACAGGCTCGCGGTCGCGACCAGGAACGGCGCCCAAGACGAGGTGAGGCCAGAAAATTCAGCTCCGAGCGACCGGCACAGTCCAAGTGCACGCTCTCGGACTGCGCCATTGAAGGTTTGGTACCGTATAAATGGAGGGTTGCCGGCCGCGCAATCGAAGCGTTCTGCCGTGGCCCTCGCCCAAGCAAAGAATTCGCCGTCGTGAACAAGCGCCCAAGGGGCGCGTTCCATTGCAGCTGCGGCCGACACCGGGTCTTGCTCAATGCCAACGCTATTGCGGTGGCCCGCTAGGAATCGACCATCTCCACAGGAGGGATCGAGCAGACGGTCTCTAGGTGAATGGATAGCCCAACGCAGCAGCGAGGCCACGACAGGCTCAGGCGTGAAAAAGGCGCCGCTCTGCTTTTGACTGGGGCGCGGCATTTGCAACTCACTCGGTCCGTGGGAGAATCAACTGTGTGGAGAAGGTACCACGACGCAGGCCGAGCGGAGATTCGCGTCGGGAGGCGTGTTGATAACAATAAAAGGTTGATACGGACGCCAGTCAAGCGAACGAAAAAATGTCAATTATGTCAGTAGCTTGGTTGTCGCGCCTGCAGCTTTTGCGCCCGAGTGCACCCTGTGGTTAGACAAGCGGAAGAAAGCTGATCGCCCCTACGTGTCGAAGCGGCCGATTATGGTCGTCTTTGCTAGTGTGGCGGCCCCTTTAGCCCGCGCTCCTTTTTCACGCGATAGAAACCGAGGGGGCACCGATGGCGACATCTCAAGCTGCCCGCGACTGGCTCAAGACGCTATGGCCGGCGTCCTTCAAGGGCGTGCCGTTCTTCTTCGAGCAAGACAAGGAGGAGGGCGGGCGCAGCCTGGTCGTGCACACCTTCCCGAACCGTGACGATCCCTTTGTCGAGGATCTGGGCGAGGAGCCGCGGGTCTATTCCGGCTCGGCCTATGTGCATGGCGACAGCGCGGACGCGCTGGCGACGACGCTGAAGGCGGCGCTGGCCTCGCGTGGCGCAGGCATGCTCGTGGTGCCGTATTTCGGGCCGGTCACGGTGCATTGCCAGAGCTTCGAGCGGGCGACGCAGCGCGATCAGATGGGCTATGTGGCCTTCGAGCTCAAATTCGTCCGCAAGGGTGCGGCGTCGGGTCTTATCTCGGTCCCGTTGCTGCAGAACGTCGCGTTCGTCGCGGCCGACACTTTGGCGTCGGTGCTGGCGCAGAGCTTTCCGGCGACGATCACAACAGCCGGCAAGGCGGCGCTGGTGGTCGCGGCCGTCACCGATCCGCTGTCCGAAGGTGCGGCGGCGCTCGATGTCATCAGGCAGAGCTATCCGGTCGATCCGAAGGTGTCGGCCGTGGTGCGGGACGCAGTCCCGCTGGTGGTCGGGAGCTTTGCGACAAGCATCACCAACGACGCCGTGCCTGG
This sequence comes from Bradyrhizobium sp. HKCCYLR20261, assembly GCF_051168435.1. Classification (NCBI taxonomy): domain Bacteria; kingdom Pseudomonadati; phylum Pseudomonadota; class Alphaproteobacteria; order Hyphomicrobiales; family Nitrobacteraceae; genus Bradyrhizobium; species Bradyrhizobium sp. HKCCYLR20261. Next base: position 144,231 of record NZ_JBNPUZ010000006.1, on the reverse strand, counting down.
CGCCGCCGCGATTGCGGCGGTCGCCAGCCTCATCGCTCTCGTCAGGCAGACGATGGACGCGATGCCGGCGGCCTCGGCTGTGCGCGCCGCGCTCGAATTGGTGGCGTCGTTCCCATCCGTCTCGGTCTCCGGCGCCGCCTATCTCACGCCGACGCAGAAGCTGGCGGCGGAGAATGCTGCGGCTGCGAGCCGCGCCGTCAGGCTCGCGGCCCTCATCGCCTATGCCGAGGCGATCTTGCGTACGAGCTTTGCCGCGAGGCCGGACGGTGTGACGGCGCGCGGCGAGGTTGCCGAGCGGTTCGAGACCGAGCTCTATCAGACCGACGGCGCCGAGAACGCCGCGTTGTTCGTTGCCATCGAGGCTTTGCGCGACAGGGTGATCGACTGGCTCACCCGTACCATCGCCAATTTGGCACCAGTGATCACGGTCGAAAGCAACCGGCTGCGTCCCTCGCTCGATCTCGCCTGGATCCTCTACGCCGATCCAACCCGCGCCGATGCGCTGGTCGCGCGCAACGCTGTCCGCAACCCGTTCCTGATGCCGCGCGAGATCACGGCGCTGTCGAGGTAGACATGCTCAATGAGGAGGTCGTCACCGTCATCGCAGGCGGCCGGCAATGGACGGCGTGGCGGCGCGTGCTGGTGCGCGCCTCGTTCCAGGATGCGGCTCGGTCGTTCCAGATCGAGGCGGCGGCCGAACCGGGTGGCGCGGCCACGGCCTGGACCTTCAAGGCCGGGACGCAGATCGACATCCTGTTCAACGGCTCGCTGGCCTGCCGCGGCTATGTCGATCGCTACCAGCCGAAGATCGGCCAGCACAGCCGGGCTGAGATCACCATCTCCGGCCGCTCCAAGTCGCAGGACTTCATTGATTCCAGCGCAGTGCACGACACCGGGCAGTTCAAGAGCAAGGACCCGCAGGAGATCGCGTCCACGCTCGACAAGTTCGGCGTCGGCATTGCCGCTGACGTGCCGCTGAGCAAGGTCCCGATCTATCGCATCACGCCGGGTGAGACCGCTTTCCGTTGCCTGGAGAAGCTCTGCCGCGAGCAGGGGGTGTTCCCGGTCGGCCAGGCCGACGGCTCGATCCTGATCACCAAGGGCGGCAGGAAGCGGCATGCCGGCGCCATTCTCGAAGGCGTCAACATGGAGGAGGGCGAGGCGGATCATAACTGGTCCGGCCGGCATTCCGACGTCATCGTGCGCGGCCAGAAGCCCTACGGACATGGTGAGGATGCCTTGCAGATCGAGGGCATTGCGCGCGACGCCGAGGTCAGACGCTATCGGCCGGTGATCGTGTTCCACGACGGCGACACCGACAAGGACCGCGCCAGGAAGCGAGCGCAGACGCGGCGCGACCGCGAGGCCGGCAACAGTCTCAAGGCCAGCGTGACCGTGCAGGGCTTCCGCGACGATGGCGGCACGCTGTGGGAGCCGGGCGCGCTGATCTTCACGCAGAGCCAGTTCCTGGATGTCGCGCAGGACATGGCGATCGAGACCGTGACCTGGTCGCAGGATCGCACCGACGGCTCGCTGAGTGTGCTGTCACTGGTCGATCCCCGTGCGCTCGGCGGCAGCGGCGCCAAGGGCGGATCGGCCGGCGCGGCCTGGGGCTCGGATGCGGGGGAATGACGGATGTGGATCTGGTTTCCGGAGGGCCAGGAGGGCCTGATCGGCACGCTGCGGCGGGCCACGGTGCAGAAGACCGACGACAGCGGCACGCAGCAGATCCTCAAGAACATGACCGGGCTCAAGTCCGAGGCATTCGAGGACGTCTATCGGCCGCAGCCGCACGGCTTCTCCTCGCATGCGCCGAAGGGCTCCGAGGGCGTGTTTCTCGCCCTCGGCGGCCGCTCCGATCGACTGCTCGCGCTCGGCTTCGAGCACAAGGATTTCCGGCCGAAGAACACACCGGAGGGCGGGACCATCCTCTACAACCACACCGGTGACGTGGTCCGCGTCTTCAAGGAGCAGCTCGAGGTCTACCATAGCAAGACGATCAAGCTGTCTATCGGCAGGGGCGTCAAGCAGTCCGACGACAGCCATTGCACGGTGGTGATGACGGCCGACAGCGTGACCGTCACCAGGGGCCAATCCTCGGTTCAAATCGAGGACGGCCAGGTCACGCACACTTCGCCGCATGTCGTCATCAAGTCGCCGAAGGTCGATCTCGGTGACATCGGCGGAACGCCTGTCGGCCTCTGCGGCGGCGGCTGTGCCACCAAGGTGTTCGCAGTTTAGACAATGGCCAATGATGTCGTGATCCGCACAGCCGAAGGCTGCGCCGCGGATAGCAATGCGCTGTGGGACTCGGTCTGGGACCCGGCGCGCGGCGTCGCCGATTGGGCGATGGCCGAGCCCGACGAGACCAGCAATCACGGCGGCCTGCGCGCCAAGGCGGCGATCGACACCGCTGTGACTTTGCTGCTGTTCACCGACAAGCGGGTCGATCCCGATCACCCACTCTACTTCCTCGCCGATGGCGACGCGCGGGGATGGTGGGGCGACGGCATCGACGTCCGCGCCGATCTCGACGAGGGGCCTCTCGGCTCGCATCTATGGTTGCTGGAGCGCGCGCCGCTGACGATCCTTGGACTGCCGGCTTCGCAATGGGCCGAGCAGTTCGCTCTCGAAGCATTGGCGACCTTGAGGGACCAGGGCGTCTGTGTGCGCATCGACGCGCAGGCGACCACCAACGAGATCGCGGGGCGGATCGAGCTGGCGGTCGCGCTGTATGGCCGCGACGGACTGCTCGTCTATGACCGTCAATTCGATGTGCTCTGGAGCCAGGTGGCGCGCTGATGTTCGCTATTCCCTCTCTCAAGGACTCGGTCGAGCGCGCGCGCACCGCGTTCCGCTCAAATCTGCCGGGCTCGGATGCCTGGATCTGGCCGAACAACATCAACCCGACCGCAAAAGTCTTTGGGGGCATCGAGCATCTGCTGTTCGGCTTCGCCGACTACATCCAAAAGCAGAAATTCGCGCTGACGGCGGATTCCGAAAACCTCGATCTCCATGGCGAGGAACTGGGGCTCGCCCGGCGCCCCGCGGGGCCGGCATCCGGCGTCGTCGTGATCACCACGACGGACGCGCTTGCGGTCACCGCTGGTGCCGTATTCACGCGATCCGACGGCGCGCAATACCTGACCACGGCCGGCGGCGCGATCGGGGCGGGCGGCAACTTGCGTGTGAGCGTGATCGCTGCGGCCGATGGCTCAGTTTTGAATGCGGTCGCCAACACGCCGCTCGATCTCACCTCGGGCTTTAGTGGCCCCGGCCTCCACGACGCGACGACGGCCGTCGACAGCGGCGGCATCGCAGGCGGCCTCGACGTCGAGGACGACGAGACCTTCCGCGCCCGCATCCTATTCCGCAAGCGCAACCCGCCGCATGGCGGCTCGGCAGCTGACTACGTGATGTGGGCGAGCTCCGTCACCGGCGTGACGCGGGTCTTCGTCGAGCGGCTGTTCAACGGCCCTGGCACAGTGCGCGTATTCCCGCTGATGGACGATCTCTATTCCGATGGCATTCCGCAGCCAGCCGATATCGCCCGCGTGGCGGCCTATCTCGACACGGTGCAGCCGGCCGGCGCACTGGTGACCGTAGCGGCGCCGGCCGCGGTGCCTGTCGCTATTACCATCGGAGGCCTGCAACCCTTCACCACGGATGTGCAGGAAGCGATCAAGATCGAACTCGCCGCGACGTTCCGCCTCAACTCGCGAGTCGCCGGCAGCGATGCCGCGATCTCGACCATGCCCTATCTGGCCTCGCCAACATCGTTCTCGCGGTCATGGATTTGGCAGGCGATCGCCAACGCCGCCGGCGAGGCCCGCAGCCGCGTCGATGTGCCGGCGCTTGACGCCGCGCTGTCGCCGGGCCAGATCGCGACGCTCGGCGGCGTCACCTTCTCGGCGAACTAAGCCGCGTCCAACCGCAGCTCGATTTCATGTCAGCTCCACTCCAAAACTGACTAAAGTTGTGTGGCGCTGCAATATGTCGCGAAGGGCCAGAGGCTGACATTCCGGTCTATAAGTCGGCTCGATACCGAGATCCATGTTAGATCGCACTGGCCAATGTCGAGATAACATTCTTCGTTCCAGGTATGGCAGCCTTTAGAAAGGTCAGCAACTCTTGATCGATGGGCGGCAGCGCCAAGTACTTCATAGTGGCAGCGATCCTGAGCTGCCTTGAATCTAATACAAAACCGGTCGGTAGGTCGGCCATCATAAGGCCGCCCGCAACGAATGTCGTGCCACCTGGTTTCTTCATCGAAATCTGCAGTTCTCCGTCATCATCATACTCGAACGTTGCATCGACCGTACCGACTTCATTGACGCTGAGTTGCTCATGCTTCGTTTCATTTGCAAGCGTAGCAAGGTCCGGTAGCCACCAGTTCTTTTGGTCAGAAAAATATTGAAATGACGCGAGAATTGTTTCCAGATCAGGCCGAGCATTTAGAACGCCCGGCATGAGCTTTCCCACGCGTGACCTAAAGTCAGCTGCCTTGAAGCTTCGCCCCACAATTGGGAAATAAATTGGAACACCCGCTCTGACAGCAGTAACTTGCTCACAAATTTCCCGCGCCGAATAATCGAGAGCAGACCGCAGGTGATCCAATATCTCCTTAAGCGCGAGCTTCATGTCGGTAGTTACAATGCCTGTTCTTAGGGCTTCTTCGTAAGGATCGCCATGATCATCCCCAATCCACTTGGCGTGTTCTTCTGCACGTTTTACCAGAGCTAAAGCCATTTCGAAGCGCATACGTCGTTCTCATCTATCGGGTCTCTGCTTGCCAAAATTGACCAGCGCGGAACCGTCAACGTTGCAAGAAGACTAGCACAAACAGGCGACAAGTCGCGATGCGGTCAAGTCGGAGATCGGGCATTTTCGACCAATTCGCGGCTCTGCCGGTCCGGTTTCGTTGTGCGCCAAGATCGCCGGTCCAGCCAAGACGGTCAGCATCGCGGTACGCAATGGCAAGCTTGCCGTCAAATCCTTCGCCTTCGTTCGACTAGCCTCAACAGTGCCGTGCCACGTGTTGGCGCGTCCACGCTCTAACGGGATCCCCATGCTAACCTGTGAACAGACACGGCCGGCACCTTTGCGGTGCCCGACCGCGAACGAGGTCCTGCAATCGGTGTTGCAACTGTTGCCGCGCGGGCGGGCCTGGCAATCCAACGAGGGTGGCTCCCTGATGGGGCTCGTGCGGGCGTTCGATCCCGGCGTGTTTGATGATCCGCCGTTTCAGGCTCGGCAAAGGACGCAAAGCATTCTTGCGGGCTTCTGGCGGGCAATCGCCTCGGTTGTAGCCTTCATCCTGGCGCGCTATTGCGACCTCCGGCTCGAGTTCTGGTGCGCCACCCACAAGGAGACGCATGATCTGTGGATGGCCGAATACGGTCTGCCGGATGCGTGCGATCCGTTCCCTGACCTCTGCACCAAGGTCGCGGCGATTGGCGGGACGCGCTGCGAGTACTACGCGGCCGTTGCGGCGCGGGCCGGCTGGTCGATCACCTGCGCTGACATCACCAACGATTGCGGCGGATCGGCTGGCAACTTCCAGGCCGGCTGCAACTGGCCTGGCGGGCAGATCGGCGGCGGACGGCTTCTGATCAGCGTCGATCTCGGCGACAGCCCGGCATTCGTGGCGCCGGCCGAAACGCTTCCTTACGCCGGCCATCTGCAGGCCGGAAGCGGGCTGGCCTGCGAGCCGGACATCTCGCCGCTGCAATGCATCCTCGATCGCGTCGTGCATGCGCATATCGAGATCACCTATCAGACCTCCGGGGGATAAACAGGGATGACCGACATTGTGGGGCCCGCGAACGCACCGAACACGGTGACGGCGCGGCCGGCGGAGACGCGCGTCTTTGGCGCGGCTGATACCTGGTTCCAGGACTGTTCGAGCGGCACGGCCAATGACGGCACCCGCGTGATGGCGGCCTGGCTCAACGCCGTGATTGCGAGCCTGCGGCAGACGATCCGCGTCAACGGCAGCCTGATTGCCGGCGGCCCCGTGGTGTCCGAGGACAACTCGGATGCGATGTTCGCCAATGCGATCCAGTACCTGATCCAGCGCGGGCAGCCGGTCTATGGCGACGACACCGGCACGGCGAACAATGTCGTCGTGACGCTCAACCCGGTGCCGAGAGAGTACAAGAAGGGCATGACGGTGGTCGCGACGATCGCGGCCAACAACAACGGAGCGAGCGTCATCAACGTCAACGGCCTCGGCGCCAAGGCGGTGACGCGCTCCGACGGCACGCCGCTGCAGTGGGGTGACCTGCTCGCCGGCGCCATGCAGGCGTTCGTCTATGATGGGACCAAGTTTCAGCTGGCGTGGCTGCAGCGGGTGCCGGGGCAGCCGATCTATCTGCAGGCTGCCCGCGACTATTTCGTCTCCAATTCCGGCTCGGACGGCAACGACGGCACCACGCTGCAAGCCGCCTGGGCGACGCTGCAATATGCCGCGAGCTATCTGACGCGCTTCAATCTCAACGGCTACAGCATCAACGTCCACGTCGCCGATGGCACCTATGCTGCGGTGCGCCTGCCCAACATGGCGGGCTCTGGTTTCGTTCGGTGGATCGGCAACCATGCTGCGCCGTCGAACTGCACCATTGCCGGCAATGGCGTGACGGCGATCTCGGCACAGAATTGCGGTGGCGCGCATTCCTTCGACGGCTTCCGCCTGACGGCGACCGGCGCCTACACCAACGATCCCATGTGCGGCGTCAACTGCTCCGGCAACGGCACGAACCTGACGCTGACCAACATCGATTGGAACGTGTGCAGCGGCTCGCATCTCGGGGTGACGCAGGCCGGCATCGTGACCTATGCCGGCAACATGATCGTGAGCGGGGCGCCGCAGGGCAGCAATGCCGGCATGACCATCGGCTGCCACGTGTTCTGTGGCGATGGCGGCATCATCCAGATCCCGAGCCTGACGTCGGTCACGCTCACGGTCACCGTGCCGATCACGCTCGGCAATGGGGGCGCCTGGATCGAGTGCTTCTATCTCGGCTTCTCCCAGATCGTTTACGCGGGGATCACCGGCGCCGGGAACGTCACCGGCAAGAAGTTCTTCGTCACGGGCAATGCGATCATCTCCGTCGCCGGCGCCGGAGATGGCCACTATCCCGGCACGATCGCGGGCACGCGGCAATCCGGCGGCATCTACGAATAGGGGACGCGCGCATGCGTTATGATCCGACCAACTGGTATTGGCAGGCGAGCGACGGGCGCGTCCTGTCGAGCGCGGCGCGGGCCGTCGTCGCCGCCAATGATCCGGCCTACTTGGCCTGGCTTGCCGCCGGCAACCGCGCCACGCCATGGCCGGTCGATGCGACCGGCGCGCAGACCACGGCGGCGCTGCAGGACGTGCTGACGCCGTTCGACATCTTCGTCGATCTCAAGGCCTATGCCGCGTTCAAGCGCTACGCCAAGGAGACGGCGGGAACGGCGGTCAATGGCATGACCTATCTTACCGATCGCGAGACGCAATCGAAGATGGCGGCTGCGGTGCTGCTGGCCCAGGTCAATTCCGCCGCGACCTTCAAATGGAAGGTCGCCGACGGCTCGTTCGTAACGCTCGACGCGGCGACCATGATCACGGTCGCGACCGCCGTCGGCAGCTACGTGCAACAGTGTTTCGCGGCCGAGGCGACGCTCGTTGCCGGCATCAATGCTGGGACCATCACCAGATTCGAGCAGGTCGACGCGGCGTTTGCCGAGCCGCTGCGAGCAGGGGGGTGAGCTCCGATGAGCATCAAGCACAAGAAGACGGTCTTCGCCGAGGATGGCACTGATCCGAACACGGTGCATCCGTCGGACTGGAACGACGCGCACGTGATCGACGGTCTGCTCGGGCTGTTCGCGGCGCTTGCCGTGAGACCGAACGCGTTTCCCTGCGTCGCAGCCGATGGCTCGGGCGCCCTGGCGTCGATCTCGGCGCCGGCCCTGGCGATGCTGTCCAAGGCCACGGCGGCGGCGATGTTGGAGGCGATCGGCGGCGTCGGCCCGGCGAGCCCGGCCTTCAGCGGCGCGCCGACGGCACCGACGGCGGCGCCCGGCACCAACACCGACCAGATCGCCACCATGGCGGCCCTGCAGGCCCTGCGCGCCGACCTGGTCAACTCGGCGCCGAGCACGCTCGATACGCTCAACGAGTTGGCCAATGCGCTGGGGTCGGATCCCAATTTTGCCGCCACCGTCACGGCGGCGCTCGGCAACCGGCTCCGCGTCGACGCGGCGCAGGCGTTCACGGCCGCGCAGAAGGCGCAAGCCGTCGCCAACCTGGCTCTGGCGGCCGTCGCCGTCTCCGGCGCCTATGCCGATCTCACCGGAAAGCCGGCCCTGGCGACGGTCGCGACGTCGGGGGCGTATTCCGACTTGAGCGCCAGGCCGTCGCTGGGCACGGCTGCTGCGCTCAATGCCGGCACAGGCGCTGGGCAGGTGGTGCAGCTCGACGCCAATGGCAGGCTGCCCGCGGTCGATGGCTCGCAGCTCACCAATATCGGGGGCTCTGTGAGCTACGCTGCGGCCCAGGCGCTGACCGACGCGCAGCGTCTGCAGGCGCTCGCCAACCTCGGCGCCCCGATCGCGTCCGGCCGGCTGCTCTATTCCAGTGCCACGGCGCTGTCATATCCGCCATACAAGGGCGATCTGCTCAAGGTCGGCGGCCAGCTCTATCGCATCCCCGTCACCGGCATTGCCGGGCTCGGCAATACCGGGGTGTACGTCAACGGCGTGGCTGGGCAGAACCTGGCGGCCGGAACGATTTATTTCGTTTACGCCTTCGCCAACAACGGCGTCCTCACCGGGGATTTCTCCACCACCTCGCACGTGATGAGCACGACGGCGGGCAATGTCGGCACCGAGATCAAGAGCGGAGACGACACGCGCAGCCTGATCGGCATGGTCTATACCAATGCCAGCGGTCAGTTCCAGCTATCGGCGCTCGTGCGCGGCGTGATCACCTGGTTCAATCGGCGATCGTATGTGCTGGCGACGGCGAGCGGAAACTATGCGACGTCGACGGCCTATTTCTCTGAGGTGAGCACGGGCCTGCGGCTTTACTTCCTGGTGTGGGGCGACGAGCCGGACGTGACGGTCTCGGCGGCCAGCGATCTGACCTATACCGCGCAATGCAATGCCGGCATCGGTGTCGGGATTGACGGCACGACACCGTTACCTGGCTATGGGGTTCCGTTGTTGAACAACGGCAATCATACCTGGGTGTCAGCACCGACGGCCGCGGCTGGCCTTTCCGAGGGTCTGCATTACGCGACTGTGCTCGGCGGCACCAATGCTGGGACGCTGACCTACAACAACGCGGCACTCACTTTGAGGGCGATTGGGTAGGACGGCTTCGCTTCAATCTGCAGCTTTGGAGACGTTAAGCATGCGAACGGTTATCGCGGCGAACGCATGCGTGTTGCCGCGCGAGAGCTATCGGGGAGCGCAGTGATGGCGGTGCCGCTCGATCAGGGGGCGCTCACGCAGGAGGTGATGAACCTCAAGGATGGGCATGCCGAATTGCGGAAGGAATTCCGCATCCTCGACACCAAGATGGACAACGGTTTTGCGCTGCTGTCGCAGAAGCTGGATACGCGGAGCAAGATCGACTGGGCGCCGATCAGCATCCTCGTCGGCTTTCTCCTGAGCATCGGCGGCGCGCTCTATTGGCCGGTGCGCGAGGCGCAGTCGCGGACCGAGGCGCAGATCGAGAACTCGCGCCGCGAGGACGAGGCGCGGGTGGTCAAGCTCTGGGACGAGCACAACCGCATCGCGCGCGATCTCGCCTATCTGCAAGGGCAGATGCATCCGCTGCCGAAGCCATGAGGGCAGGGCGGCGCGACATGGCCAGACCGACAAACTCGATCTGCCAATCGATCACCTGCGGCGTTGCATCCTTCACCATCGATTGAACCTGATTTGATCCTTGCCAGGGCGAGCCTTGTCCGCGGCAGGGGCCGGAGCGCGCGAACGCTCCGAACCGCGGGTCCTGCGTCAACAAGTCCCGCCCGACTGCAGATTGCTCAACGCCGGCCCGCCTAATGGGAGATTTAGCGCGCGGCAGGTTTCGAAAACGTTGAGTGAAATCCCATGAGAGAAGAGAAGCAGGCGGTTGCGCCCGTTCGGCCAGCTGCAGCCTATATCGGTGGCAAGAGGCGGCTCGGCGAGCTGCTGGCGCGGCGCATCGAGGCGATCCAGCACGACACCTATGCCGAGCCGTTCATCGGCATGGGCGGTGTGTTCTTCCGCCGACGCTGGGCGCCGCGCCGCGAGGTCATCAACGATGTCTCGCGCGACGTCGTGACTTTGTTCCGGATTTTGCAACGGCATTATCCGCAATTTCTGGAGACGCTGAAATTCCAGGTGACGTCGCGCGCAGAGTTCGAACGCCTGGCCGCGGCGAATGCGGACACGTTGACGGATCTGGAGCGCGCCGCGCGTTTCCTGTACCTGCAGCGCCTGGCCTTCGGCGGCAAGGTTGCAGGGCGCAATTTTGGTGTCGAGCCGACCGGTCCTGCGCGCTTCGACGTCACCAAGCTCGGCCCGTTGCTCGAAGCCATTCATGAGCGGCTCGGCGGCGTCGTCATCGAGTGCCTGTCGTGGGGCGACTTCATCACGCGCTACGACGGACCAGGCACGCTGTTCTATCTCGATCCTCCCTATTGGGGCTGCGAGGCAGACTACGGCGCCGGCGTATTCTCGCGAGATGATTTCGAGCGCCTGGCGCAACGGCTCGGCGGCATCGCCGGCAAGTTCATGCTGTCCGTCAACGATGTTCCGGAAACGCGCGAGGCCTTCGCGAACTACGCGATCGAGGCCGTGACCACGCGCTACACCATCTCGGGCCAATGGTCCGATGTCGCCGAGATCCTCGTCACCGGCCCGTCGCCGGACCGCTTCGAAACGGCGTCGGATCTGTTATCGCTGGTGTGACCACGCGCTGGCTCGATGGCTGCGCAGGAGACACTCGGGGAGGTGCGCGAGCGCCTCTTCGATGTCTTTCTGCTCGCCAGGCTGTCCACCTCACCTTCCAGAAATTCGGCATCAAGGTCGGTCAAACCGGAGAGGGGTCTTCCTTTGCAGTTCCGCGTGTGGCGATCCTCAACTCGTGGTCGGGTAACTGCCGCTGCAACGCCTTCGCTTCGTCCCAGGGCGCGCGCAGCCAGACTTCGCGCTCTTCCGCCGTGGTCAGGATTACCGGCATGGCCTTTGGATGGATCGGCGCCACGACGGCGTTGGGGTCTGTGGTGAGGAAGCCGTAGACAAGGTGAGGGCCGGGGACCGGCTTCGACTTCGTCCCGCGATCGCCCTTGAACTCGGTCCAGATGCCCGCAAAGCAGGTCAGGGGCCGGTCGTCCGAGAGCGCGAACCAGACGACGTCCTTCTTGTTCGTCTCAGGGTTCGGCTCGGGCGCGTATTCGGCGAAGCTGTTGAACGGGACCAGGCAGCGGTTCTCAGGCTTCAGCCAGCCGCGCCAGTGCGGTGAGGACGTGTTGCGGATGTTGGTGACAGGTGGCCCACCAGTGCGCGGCGGCGGCGGCATGCCCCACCGCATCAGCACCATCTCGCGATCGTCGTCGTTGCCGCGTACGACCGGCGCCGGGTAGTCCGGAAACACGCCGGGCATGGGCGGAAGGTTGCCCTCATAGCGGCGGACGATCCGGAATAGCTCCGCGATCGCAGCCTGGTTGGTGGTGATGGAGTACAAATTACACATGGGCAAAGCCGGATTGCTTGCCACTGGGCCAAGAAATGTGTGTCGGCAATGCGAGAATTGCGTAAGCTTGGCTGCGACACTGCTCCGGGGAGGCAGGTATGAAGCGGATTTGTCGATTTTTACTGATTTTCGGAATGTCTCTTGTGGTCTCAGCCTGTGCCCAGCAACCCCTTCCGTATGCAGACAACGATGCGCCGGGCTTTTTGTTGGGGCTAGTACATGGCTTCATCTCATTTTTCTCGTTGATTGGGCATGCGGTTGGCATGGACGTTCGCGTGTATGCTTTTCCAAATTCAGGCGGATGGTACGATGCGGGCTTCGTGCTCGGTTGTTCGCTGTTCTATGGCGGCGGCGCTTCTCAGTATTGATTTGTAAGCCATCCTCCCGAGCTAGTTGAGACTGGCGCTATCGTTCGCCTGGCCACCATATCGATACCGGATGTTCCGCCGATATCTTGGTCTCTCGCAGCGCGACTAGCTCGCTGCGCTTGTAGGGGTATCCGCGCAACCGCGAGCAGTCTTTGCATCGCATGTAGCGCTCCAGCTCATGTATCGGGGTCGTCTTCGGTCGGCGAACAATGTCGAGCGCGACCGTCTGATTAGTGTCGCAGCCGAGGCAGCGGACTTCAAGATAATGGTAGCCGGCATTCAGCGCGTCTCCGAGCGTGGGCGAAGGTTGAGCCGGTCCCCGGAAGGCAAGCATGCGCTTGGTCCAAGCGTCGCAGGCCAACCGGTCGGCCTCCTTGCGTGCGCGTGCGGCCCTTTCCGCGGCCATACGGACGTCGGAACCATAGAGCCGGTCGCGCGATTTCGTGCCCATGGCTTATGATTACGCTGATCGGCCGGGATGGGAAGCCGCTACGCCTTGCGTTCGCGCGAGCGGGACCCACAAAGGCGTCACCACATCATACCCTTGATCTCCCGTGGCGGTTGCGCTTCACTGCCGGAGGGGGACTGGGTTGATGCGCTTGTTGCTCGTTGTTCTTTTGACGCTATCGCTGGGCGGATGTTTTAGGTCCGCCGCAGAACGGCAGGCCGAGATCGCCGCCAAGGATGACCAGGAGTGTCGGAGCTACGGTGCGCAGCCGGGGTCGCCGGCTTATGTGCAGTGTCGCGCCACCCGTGCCTCCGCCCATGAAGTGGCTGATGCAGCCGCGCCGCCGCCGGCACCGGTAGCGCCGCCTCCAGTCTACGGGTCGTCGCCTCCAGCGCCAGCGCCCAATCTTCTGCCGCAGCACCAGAACTGTCTCACGACCTACAATCCCTTGATGCGATCGTCCTACACGACGTGTCGTTAGGTGGCAGCCTTTGCGGCTGGTCCTAGCACCCCGAAGTGCGACTATCTGCATGGAGGCGCTTGCTCTAGCGCCGCGGCTCAGAGAAGCCGCCAGACCAGATACTGCGATCGATGCGCGTTGAACTTCAGCCTGTCGGCCGTTCGAGTAGCGCGGCTAGATCTGCCCCACCGCTCAAGAGGCCATTGTGACCCACCAGAACAAGCGTTCCAAAAGGTGGGGCACTGAGCGCTATTTTCTTCAATGGAATCAGTGAGCAAAAAAACTGTTGGCGATCCCAGCAGGACTCGAACCTGCAACCCGCGGAGTAGAAATCCGCTACTCTATCCAGTTGAGCTATGGGACCGTCGTCGCGAGCGACGTGAACGGCCGTGACGTGAACGGCCTTGGCAACCGACTCACGGGAATCGGCACCGTCGGGCGAGCCCGGGCGGCGCGGATTCCATAGCACGGGTCATATGAAAAATCTTCGGTTTCGCCAAGAGTGAGCGAACCGGGAACGAGCTGGCCGCGACCAAGCGGAGGCGGAGGAGGGCCAATGGGCCTCGTCCGCCCGTTGGAGGCGCCCTGACCGGGGCGTCGCGGCCTTTGCCGGTATGCCATGCGCTGTGAATTGCCGTTGATGAACATAATTTTGCGGCCCGCGCCCCCGCCGATGACCAATGGCAGCGGCCCGCGGCCATGGCCGCTGCAACCGCCGCCATCAGTCCGTCACCATTTCGCGTCCATTCTCGCCACGAATCGGCCAAACACGGGCACCCTCTCGGGGGTGCCGAAGAGCCGCCCCCATCGCCTTGCCCCAAGGAGCTGTCCCATGATCGGTCTGGTTCGCGCCGCCGTCGTCTGCGCCGTCATGGCGCTTGGCCTGGTCTCCGCAGGCTCCGCCGCGCTCGCCGCCGACAAGGCGTTCAAGCGCGACGATCTCGCGGATGCTGCGATCAAGCTGGAGGCGCAGATCAAGGGCGAGGCGGGGGCGGTGAACAAGCCGCTGGCGACCTTGCGCACGGATGCCGACGCGGCGCTCCGCCGCAATGATCTACGGACCGGCCTGCAGATCCTCGGCCAGATCGCGACCGCGGCGCCGGAGGATTCCGGCAACTGGCTGCGGCTGGCGCGCACGGTGCTGAACCAGATCTGGCCGTCCAATGCGTCGGAGAAGACGTTCCTCCTGGAGCGGGCCTCGACGGCGGCCTACATCGCCTATCAGCGCGCGGGCAATGCCGGCGAGGAGGCCGATGCGCTTGCCGTGCTCGGCAAGGCCATGGCGGAGCGCAAGCTGTGGCGGCCGGCGCTGGATACGCTGCGGATGTCGCTGGAGCTGCGCGAGGTCGCGGATGTCCGGGGGCAGTATGAGCGGATGCGCGACGAGCACGGCTTCAAGCTGCTCGACTACACCGTGGATTCGGACTCGGCGAGCCCGCGCGCCTGCTTCCAGTTCTCCGAGGATCTCGCCAAGCGCACCGACTTCTCGCCCTTCGTGGCCCAGGCCGGCAACGACAAGCCGGCGCTGACGTCCGAGGACAAGCAGCTCTGCGTCGAGGGGCTCAAGCATGGCGAGCGCTACAACATCAATCTGCGCGCCGGCCTGCCCTCGGGCGTCAAGGAGAGCCTGCCGAAATCGGCCGAGTTCAACATCTATGTCCGCGACCGCAAGCCGTTCGTGCGCTTCACCGGCAAGGCCTATGTGCTGCCGCGCACCGGGCAGAAGGGCATTCCGCTGGTCAGCGTCAACACGCCGGCGGTGAACGTCCAGGTGTTCCGGATCGGCGACCGCAATCTGATCAACACCGTCATCGACAGCGACTTCCAGAGGCCGCTGTCGAGCTACCAGCTCAGCGATCTCGGCGACCAGCGCGGCATGAAGGTGTGGAGCGGTGAGCTCTCGACCGCGATGACGCTGAACCAGGACGTCACCACGGCGTTCCCGGTCGACCAGGCGATCAGCGACATGCAGCCGGGGGTCTATGTGATGACCGCGGCGCCCAAGGGCCCGGCCAGCGGCAGCAGCGGCGACGAGGACAGCGGCGGCCAGCTCGCCACGCAATGGTTCATCGTCTCCGACCTCGGCGTCGCCGCGTTCTCCGGCAATGACGGCATCCACGTGTTCGTGAACTCGCTGGCGTCGACCGATCCGGTGGCGCGTGCCGAGGTGCGGCTGGTGGCGCGCAACAACGAGATCCTGGCGACGCGCAAGACCGACGAGGCCGGTCACGTGCTGTTCGAGACGGGACTTGCGAAGGGCGAGGGCGGGCTGTCGCCGGCGATGCTGACGGTGTCGGGCGAGAAGGCGGACTATGCGTTCCTCAGCCTGAAGACGACAGCGTTCGATCTTTCCGATCGCGGCGTGTCCGGGCGCGAAGCGCCGACGGGCCCGGATGCGTTCGTCTATTCCGAGCGCGGCGTCTACCGCTCCAGCGAGACGGTCTATCTCACCGCGCTGCTGCGCGACGCGAGGGGCAATGCCATGACCGGCGTGCCGCTGACCCTTGTGGTCGAGCGCCCCGATGGCGTCGAATTCCGCCGCGCCGTGCTGCCCGATCAGGGCGCGGGCGGGCGCTCCTTGAGCGTGGCGCTGAACTCCGCGGTGCCGACCGGCACCTATCGCGTGCGCGCCTTCACCGATCCGAAGGGGGCGGCGGTCGGCGAGACCACGTTCATGGTGGAGGATTATGTCCCCGAGCGGCTGGAATTCGACCTGTCGTCCAAGGACAAGCAGATCAAGGCTGAGACGCCGGTCGAGGTGAAGGTCGACGGCCATTTCCTCTATGGCGCGCCGGCATCCAACCTGCAGCTCGAAGGCGACCTGCTGGTGACGACCGCGTCGGAGCGGCCTGGCTTTCCGGGCTATCAGTTTGGCGTCGCCGACGAGGAGAGCGCCTCCAACGAGCGCACGCCGATCGAGGGCCTGCCCGAGACCGACGACAAGGGCGCGGCGACGTTCCCCGTCAGCCTGCCGAAGCCGCCGTCCTCCAGCCGGCCGCAGGAGGCGCAGATCTATGTGCGCATGGCCGAGACCGGCGGGCGCGCCGTCGAGCGCAAGCTGACCTTGCCGGTGGCGCCGAAGGCGGCGCAGATCGGCATCAAGCCGTCGTTTGCGGGCAAGAGCGTCGGCGAGGGCGACAAGGCCGAGTTCGACGTCGTGTTCGTCTCGCCGGAGGGCAAGACGCTGGCGCGCAATGGCCTGCGCTATGAGCTCCTGAAGATCGAGTCGCGCTATCAGTGGTACCGGCAGAATTCCTATTGGGCCTATGAGCCGGTGAAGTCGACCAAGCGCGTCGGCGACGGCGATGTCACGATTGCGGCGAACAAGCCGGCGCGGCTGAGCTTCCAGCCGGAGGCCGGGCGTTACCGGCTCGACGTCAAGTCGGCGGATGCCGATGGTCCGGTGACGTCGCTGCAGTTCGACGTCGGCTGGTACACCGAGGGCAGCGCCGATACGCCGGACCTCTTGGAGACCTCGATCGACAAGCCGCAATACCAGTCGGGCGACACGATGGTCGTGACGGTGAACGCGCGCACCGCCGGCAAGCTGACGGTCAATGTGCTCGGCGACCGCCTGCTGACGACGCAGACCATCGAGGTCAAGGAAGGCACCAACCAGGTCAAGCTCGCGGTCGGCAAGGACTGGGGTACGGGCGCCTATGTCGTGACGACGCTCCGGCGTCCGCTCGACGCGGCTGCGCAGCGCATGCCGGGCCGCGCGCTCGGGCTGGCCTGGTTCGGCATCGACAAGTCCGCGCGGACGTTGAACGTTGCCTTGAGCCCGCCGGCGCTGGTGCGGCCGGGCTCGGCATTGAAGATCCCGGTCAAGGTCGGCGGGCTCAATCCCGGCGAGGACGCCAAGATCGTGATCGCGGCGGTCGATGTCGGCATCCTCAATCTCACCAACTACAAGCCGCCGGCGCCGGACGATTATTATCTCGGCCAGCGCCAGCTCTCGGCGGAGATCCGCGACCTCTATGGGCAGCTGATCGACGGCATGCAGGGCACGCGCGGCCAGATCCGCTCCGGCGGTGACGGCGGCGGCGCCGAGCTGCAGGGCTCGCCGCCGACACAGAAGCCGCTGGCGCTGTATTCGGGCATCGTCACGGTCGGGCCTGATGGCAATGCGGAAGTGAGCTTCGACATTCCGGAGTTCGCGGGCACCGCGCGCGTCATGGCGGTGGCGTGGAGCGCGACCAAGGTCGGCCGCGCCAACGTCGACGTCACCGTGCGCGATCCCGTGGTGCTGACCGCGACCCTGCCGCGCTTCCTGCTGTCTGGCGACCGCGGCACGCTGTCGTTCGACGTCGACAATGTCGAGGGCGCGTCCGGCGACTATGTCGTGGCCGTCAAGGCGAGCGGGCCGGTGAAGGTGTCCGGCAATGCCAATGTGATCTTGAAGCTCGCGGCCAAGCAGCGGGGATCATCGACCCTGCCGCTCGATGCGAGCGGCACCGGCACGGCGCAGCTCGATGTCGACATCAAGGGCCCGAACGGGCTGAGCCTGGCGCGGCACTATCAGCTCGACGTCAAGCCGGCGACGCAGGTGCTGGCGCGGCGCTCGATCCGCACCTTGGCCAAGGGCGAGAGCCTGACGCTGACGTCGGACATGTTCTCTGATCTCGTGGCGGGCACCGGCACGGTGTCGCTGTCGGCGGGGCTGTCGACCGCGCTGGATGCTGCGACCATCCTGAAGGCGCTCGACCGCTATCCGCATGGCTGCTCGGAGCAGATCACCAGCCGCGCGATGCCGCTGCTCTATGTCAACGAGCTCGCGGCCGGCGCGCATCTGGCGATGGACACCGAGGTCGACCAGCGCATCCGCGACTCCATTGATCGCTTGCTGGCGCGGCAGGGCTCGAACGGCTCGTTCGGCCTGTGGTCGGCCGGCGGCGACGATCCCTGGCTCGACGCCTATGTCACGGACTTCCTGACCCGCGCTCGCGAAAAGGGCTTTGCGGTGCCGGACGTGCTGTTCAAGAGCGCGCTCGACCGCGTCAGGAACTCGGTGGTCAATGCAGAGGAGCCGGAAAAGACGGGAGGCCGCGACCTCGCCTACGGCCTCTACGTGCTGGCGCGCAATGGCGCGGCGCCGATCGGCGACCTGCGCTATCTCGCCGACACCAAGCTCGGCAACCTCGCAACGCCGATTGCCAAGGCGCAGCTCGCAGCTGCCCTCGCGCTGGTCGGCGACCGCGCCCGCGCGGAGCGGGTCTATGGCGCCGCGGCCGACAGCCTCGCGCCAAAGCCGGTGCTGGTGTTCGGCCGCACCGACTACGGCTCGGATCTGCGTGACGCCGCGGCGCTGGTGTCGCTGGCGGGCGAGGGCAACGCACCGCGCGCGACCTTGACGCAGGCGGTGGCCCGCGTCGAAGCGGCGCGTGGGCTCACGCCGTATACCTCGACGCAGGAGAATGCGTGGATGGTGCTGGCGGCGCGCGCGCTCGCCAAGGAGACGCTGGTGCTCGACGTCAACGGCCAGGCGGTGAAGCAGGCGCTGTACCGCAGCTACAAGGCGGCCGAGCTCTCGAGCCAGCCGCTCAAAATCACCAACACCGGTGAGGCGCCGGTGCAGGCGGTGGTCTCGGTGTCCGGCTCGCCGCTGACGCCGGAGCCGGCCGCCTCCAACGGCTTCAAGATCGAGCGCAGCTACTACACGCTCGACGGCAAGCCGGCCGACATCAGAATCGCGAAGCAGAACGATCGCTTTGCGGTGGTGCTGAAGGTCACCGAGGCCAAGCCGGAATATGGGCACATCATGGTCTCCGACTATCTGCCGGCGGGGCTCGAGATCGACAATCCGCGCCTGGTGTCGTCGGGTGACAGCGGTACGCTGGACTGGATCGAGGACGGCCAGGAACCGGTCAATACCGAGTTCCGCGACGACCGCTTCACCGCGGCGCTCGACCGCGCCGCCGACTCCAAGGCGGTGTTCACGGTCGCTTACGTCGTGCGCGCGGTGTCGCCCGGCAAATACGTGCTGCCGCAGGCCTATGTCGAGGACATGTACAATCCCTCGCGCTATGGTCGGACCGGGACAGGCTCCGTGGAGGTCCGCGCGGCGAAATGAGTGAGGGTGGGACCAGCGATCGCGAGTTGGGCGGCACGCTGCAGCCACACACTCCGTCATGCCCGGGCTTGACCCGGGCACCCACGCTGCCTCCGCGCGCGCCGAACGACGTGGATGGCCGGGACAAGCCCGGCCATGACGGGAGGAAAGGGCGGGGCGTCAAACGGCTGCTCGCGGTCGCGGCCGCAATGGTCGTCGCTGTCGCGCTCGCACTCACCGCCTACACCATCTCCCTCGGCCCGCTGCCGCTGCAGGAGGCGAAAGCCCTCTCCACCACCGTGGTCGACCGCCACGGCAAGCTGTTGCGCGCCTATGCGATGGCGGATGGGAGGTGGCGGCTGCCGGTGAGCGCGAAGAAGGACGTCGATCCGACCTATCTGAAGCTGCTGCTGGCCTATGAGGACCAGCGCTTCTACGAGCATCACGGCGTCGACCCCAAAGCGCTGGCGCGGGCCGCGATCCAGCTCGGCTCACACGGCCACATCGTCTCCGGCGGCTCGACGATCACGATGCAGCTCGCGCGGCTGCTCGAGCCACGGCGGCAGCGCTCGCTGCATGCCAAGCTCAGGCAGATCGTGCGCGCGCTCGAGCTCGAGCAAAAGCTCAGCAAGGACGAGATCCTCGATCTCTATCTGACGCTCGCACCCTATGGCGGCAATCTCGAAGGCATCCGCTCGGCCTCGATCGCCTATTTCGGCAAGGAGCCGAAGCGGCTGTCGCTGGCGGAGGCCGCGCTGCTGGTGGCGCTGCCGCAATCGCCGGAGACGCGCCGGCTCGACCGCCATCCGGAGGCCGCGCGCCGCGGCCGCGACCGCGTGCTCGACCGTATGGTCTCCGAGAACGTGATCTCGGCCGACGAAGCCGCGCAGGCGAAGGCGCAACCGGTGCCCGCGTTCCGCAAGCCGATGCCGATCCTGGCGCCGCATGCCGCCGACCAGGCCACGGCGGTGGTGAAGGATCAACCGATCATCCGCCTGACGCTCGATTCCTCGTTGCAGAAGGTGCTGGAGCCGCTGGCGCGCGACCGCGCCATGGCGCTGGGGCCGAATGTCTCGGTCGGCATCATCGTGGTCGACAATGAGAGCGGCGACGTGCTCGCCCATGTCGGCTCGGCTGATTATTTCGACCAGAGGCGGGCGGGGCAGGTCGACATGACCCGCGCGGTGCGTTCGCCCGGCTCGACCTTGAAGCCGTTCATCTATGGCCTCGCCTTCGAGGACGGTTTCGTGCATCCGGACAGCCTGATCGAGGACCGACCGGTGCGTTTCGGCTCCTATGCGCCGGAGAACTTCGACATGACGTTCCAGGGCACGGTGCCGGTGCGCAAGGCACTGCAGCTGTCCCTGAACGTGCCGGCGATCGTGCTGCTCGACCGCGTCGGCGCCAGCCGGTTGTCGTCGCGGCTGAAGCAGGCCGGCGGCAGCCTCGTGCTGCCGAAGGACGAAGCGCCGGGCCTCGCCATGGGCCTCGGCGGCGTCGGCGTGACGCTGCAGGACCTCGCGCAGCTCTATGCGGGCTTCCCGCGGCTCGGCACCACCCGGCCGCTGCGCGAGATCATGATGGCTGATGAGAAGGACGACGCGCGCGAGCCGATGCGGCTGATGGATCCGGCCGCCGCCTGGCAGGTCGGCAACGTGCTGCTCGGCACGCCGCCGCCGGAAAATGCCGCGCGCAACCGCATCGCCTTCAAGACCGGCACCAGCTACG
Source organism: Bradyrhizobium sp. HKCCYLR20261 (assembly GCF_051168435.1). NCBI lineage: Bacteria > Pseudomonadati > Pseudomonadota > Alphaproteobacteria > Hyphomicrobiales > Nitrobacteraceae > Bradyrhizobium > Bradyrhizobium sp. HKCCYLR20261. Next base: position 123,444 of record NZ_JBNPUZ010000006.1, on the reverse strand, counting down.
GCTATCGCGACGCCTGGTCGGTCGGTTTCGACGGCCGCGTCACGATCGGCGTCTGGGTGGGCCGCCCCGACGGCGCGCCGGTGCCTGGCCTGATCGGCCGTGTCTCTGCGGCGCCGATCCTGTTCGATGCCTTCGCGCGCTCCGGCAAGCTGCCGGCGGCGCTGCCGAAACCGCCCAAGGGGGCGCTGGTCGCCAGCAATTCCAAGTTGCCGCTGCCGCTGCGCCGGTTCCGGCCGATCGGCGAGCTGGTGCGGACAGGCGCGGAGCAGGCGCCCCACATCCAGTTCCCGCTCAACGGCTCGCGTATCGATGTCGACCGTTCCGCCGGCCCGGAAGCCTCAGTCATGCCGGTCAAGGTCTCCGGAGGCGTGCTGCCGCTGACGATGCTGGTGAACGGCCTGCCGGTCGGCGAAATCGACAGCCGGCGCCAGCGCCTGATCGACCCGCCCGGGCCGGGCTTTGCCCGCCTGACCGTGATCGATGCCACGGGCGCGGCGGACACAGTTGTGGTCAGAATCCAGTGACCGTTCGCTAAGCGGTTGTCGGCATGGTGGTTTCAGCGTATTCGGAACCCCATGGTCGAGACCTATGCCCGCCCCCGTTTTGGAGAGCCGCGCGAGCCGAAGAACCTGGTGAACCCGGGCAATCGGCTGGTGCGGATGATCGATGCCGTCACCGTGAGCCATGCCAGGGCGGTCGCGTTCCTGCTCGTCTGCGGCCTGCTGCTGTTTCTGCCGGGCTTCTTCACCATCCCGCCGATCGATCGCGACGAGGCGCGGTTCGCGCAGGCGACCAAGCAGATGGTCGAGAGCGGCGACTATGTCGACATCCGCTTCCAGGACGACGTGCGCTACAAGAAGCCGGTCGGCATCTACTGGTTGCAATCCGCCGCCGTCGAGACCGCCTCTGCAATCGGGTTGCCGCGCGCGCAGTTGCGGATCTGGGTGTACCGCATCCCCTCGCTGATCGGCGCGATCGGCGCAGTTCTCCTGACCTATTGGGCGGCGCTCACCTTCGTGACGCGGCGCGGCGCGGTGTTCGCCGCGCTCCTGATGTGCTGCTCGGTGCTGCTGGGCGTCGAGGCGCGGCTCGCCAAGACCGATGCGATGCTGCTGTTCACCGTGGTGGCCGCGATGGGCGCGCTGGCGCGGGTCTATCTCTCATGGCAGCGCGGCGAGGATCCGGAGCATCCGCCGTGGGGGCCGCCCGCGATTTTCTGGACGGCGCTCGCGGCCGGCATCCTGATCAAGGGGCCGCTGATCCTGATGTTCGCAGGCCTCACGATCGTCACGCTCGCGATCATGGATCGCGGCGCCGGCTGGCTGTGGCGTCTGCGTCCCCTGTGGGGGCTGATGTGGATGCTGGTGCTGGTGCTGCCGTGGTTCGTGCTGATCTTCCTGCGCGCCGGCGACACCTTCTTCGCCGACTCCGTCGGCGGCGACATGCTGAGCAAGATCGGCGCGCAGGAGTCGCATGGCGCGCCTCCAGGCCTCTATCTGCTGCTGCTGTTCATCACCTTCTGGCCGGGTGCGCCGCTAGCGGCGATGGCCGCGCCGGCCGTATGGCGGGCGCGGCGCGAGCCCGGCGCGCAGTTCCTACTGGCGTGGCTGCTGCCGTCCTGGATCGTGTTCGAGGCGGTGCTGACCAAGCTGCCGCACTATGTGCTGCCGCTGTATCCGGCGATCGCGATCCTCACCGTGGGCGCGCTGGAGCGGCGCGTGCTGTCGCGCTCCTGGCTGCGCCGGGGCGCGGCGTGGTGGTTCGCCATTCCCGCCATCACCTCGGTGGTCGCGGTGATCGGAGCCATCATCGTCACGCACCAGCCGGTGTTCCTGGCCTGGCCGTTCGTGGCGGCGTCGCTGATCTTCGGCCTGTTCGCCTGGTGGCTCTATGACGACGGCCGCGCCGAGCGTTCGCTGCTGAATGCCAGCGTGGCGGCGCTGTTCCTCGCCTTCGTGGTCTATGGCGCGGTGCTGCCGGCGCTGACGCCGCTGTTCCCGAGCGCCGAGATCGCGCGCGCGCTGCGCAACGTTGTCTGCGTCGGGCCGAAGGCGGCGGCCGCGGGCTTCCACGAGCCGAGCCTCGTCTTCATGACGGGAACGTCCACGCAATTGACCGACGGCTCCGGGGCCGCCGACTTCCTCAGCCAGGGCACCTGCCGTTTCGCGCTCATCGAGCAGCGCACCGAACGCGCGTTCGTGCAGCGCGCCGAGGCAATCGGCCTGCGCTACAACGTGGCCAAGCGGATCGACGGCTACAACATCTCGCAGGGCCGTCCGGTGTCGATCGCGATCTATCGCTCGGAAGGCACCGAATAGATGCTCGCCCCCGACAATTCGCCGTCCTCGTCAGGCTATTTCGCCCAGCTCGCACTGGTCGGGAAATTCATGGTCGGCCGGCTGGTGCGGCGTCCGCAGACAGCGCCCGATGCCGCGAGCCGCCAGCGCCTGTGGCGCGAGCTTCTCCTGCTCGGCGCCATCGGCCTTGGCACGATCCTGGTGCTGATGGTTGCCTTCGACGCCTATGAGATCGGCTTGATGCCGCCCCGCGGCACGCCAAGCCTGTGGCCGGTGCGGATCATCACCGAGTTCGGCCAGGATGAATACGTGCTCGGTCTGCTGGCGGCCGGCGTGGTCGTGACCATCCTGATCGCGCCCTTATGGCCCGAAGCCACGCGCAGCCGCCTGCTCAACTTCGCGACCCATGTGCAGTATGTCTTCTTCGCACTGCTGACTTCGCTGCTGGCTGCCCAGGCGCTGAAATACATCATCGGACGCGGTCGTCCGTTCGTCGGCGGCAAGGCGAATGCCTTCAATTTCGATCCGTTCAACGGCACGCCGGCCTATTTCAGCATGCCCTCGGCGCATGCGGTGACGGCGTTCGCGCTGGCCTTCGCCGTCGCCGCCATCTGGCCGCGGCTGCGGATCGCGATGTTCATCTACGCGGTCCTCATCGCGCTCAGCCGGCTCGTTCTGCTTGCCCATCATCCGAGCGACGTGGTGGCCGGGGCGGTGGTTGGACTCGCCGGCGCCATGCTGGTCCGCTACTGGTTCGCCGCACGGCGCCTCGGTTTTCGCCTGGGGAAAGACGGCCGGATCGTACCGCGCTAAAGGGGTTGATAGCCGGCCCCAAGCCCCATAATAAGCCCCCGCCGGAGCGCCCGGGGCAGGAACCGGCCCGATCACGCCCATACGAGTCTCGCTCTTGTCGACCGAAACCCCCGTTGCCGTCTCCATCGTCGTTCCCGTGCGCAACGAGGCCGGCAATATCACGCCCTTGATCACCGAGATCGCGGCCGCGCTCGATGGTCTCTGGGCTTACGAGATCATCTACGTCAACGATGGCTCGACCGACGAGACCGCACAGCGGCTTGCCGAGGAAATGGCGCGCCGGCCCAATCTGCGTGTGCTGCGCCATGAAAAGTCGTCCGGTCAATCCGCGGCCGTGCGCAGCGGCATCCGCGCGGCGCACGGAGCTGTCGTGGCGACGCTCGACGGCGATGGCCAGAACAACCCGGCGTTCCTGCCCGAGCTGATCGCCGCGCTCGAGAAGGGCGGCGCCGGTGTCGGGCTCGTTGCCGGCCAGCGTGTCGGCCGCAAGGACACCGGCTTCAAGAAATTCCAGTCGCGGGTCGCGAACAAGATCCGCAACGCCGTTCTGCATGACGGCACGCGCGACACCGGATGTGGCCTCAAGGCGGTCCGCCGCGACGTGTTCCTGATGATGCCGTATTTCGATGGTCTGCACCGCTTTCTCCCGGCCCTGGTGCGGCGCGAAGGCTACGACATCGCCTATGTCGACGTCATCGATCGTCCGCGCCATTCGGGCGTCTCGAACTACGGCTTCTTCGACCGGCTCTGGATCGGGATCATGGATCTCGCCGGCGTGTGGTGGCTGATCCGCCGCAAGAAGCCGACGCCGGTCGCGATCGAGGTGAAGTGATGCTGATTCAATTCGGGCAGGCGTTCAGCAACTATCTGTACGACATCTTCATCGCCAAGTTCGATTTCTGGCTGGTGTTCGGTCTTGCCGCGCAGCTCGCCTTTGCGGCGCGCTTCCTGGTGCAGTGGATCGCGAGCGAGCGCGCGGGCAAGAGCGTCGTGCCGCTGGCGTTCTGGTTCTTCTCGATCGGCGGCGGGCTGATGACGCTGATCTATGGCCTCGTGAAGCGCGAGCCGGTCATCATCTTCGGCCAGCTGCTGTCGAACGTCATCTACGTCCGCAACGTCATGCTGATCTTCAAGAACCGCCAGAAGGAATCGCAGACGCTGAGCAATTGAGCGGGAGCGGGCGCTCAGCGTCACGGCTGTTTGAGCGTTACGGGTAGGCGGACTACAATCGCACCATACCCACCGTCATTCCGAGGCAAGGCCGCAGGCCTTGAACCCGGAATCTCGAGATTGGCTTGCGTTCATTTCCAACAACATCGGGATTCCGGGTTCAGTCGCCGAAGCGCAGCCGCGTCGCGGCTGCACTTTGTCGATTACCCCGGAATGACGGTCAATGGGACGAGACAGCTTGCATCAATCGGCAGAGCGCGGGGGCTCAGCGCGACAGCGGTTGAACGCCCGATGCAGGCAGGGCAGTGACGGTCCTCACGCTCTCCGCCTCCTCACTCCTGCGCGTCGCAACCTCGCCGGCCGCGTCCAGGACCGGATACGCCACCGAGCAGATATGCGAGTGAATGCGGCGGAGGTCGCGCAGCACGTCGAGATGCAGTGACGTCGTCTCCAGCGTCTCCGACCGGCCCTCGCGCAGCCTTTCCAAATGGCGCTCGGTCGCGGCGAGTTCGGCGTTGCGCAGCTCGGCCTTCTGATCCAGCAGCTGATGCGCCTGCTGCGCGTCGCCCGACATGAAGATGCCGAAGGCGATCCGCAGCGATTCCATGATCTGGCGGTGGAAGGACTGCAACTCCTCGGCGCCCTCGACCGAGAACTGGAACCGGCGCTTGATCTTCTTGGTCGCGAGCTCGCTCAGGTTCTTGTCGATGATGTCGCCGATGTGCTCGAGGTTGATCGCAAGCGAGATGATCTCCATCGCCCGCTTGCCCTCGCGCTCGTCGAGACTGCCGCGCGTCAGCTTGGTGATGTAGAGCTTGATGGCTTCGTCGAGGCGGTCGACGACGTTGTCGTTGCGCGACACCTGATCGACCAGGCCGCGATCATTGGTCATCATGGCCGTCATGACGTTGCGCAGCATGGTCTCGACGAGATCGCCCATGCGCAGCGCCTCACGCGCGGCATCGGCCAGCGCCAGCGATGGGGTTTCCAGCGCGGTTTCGTCGAGATAGCGCGGCTTGGCCGGGTCGACCTCGGCCGGGCGATCCGGGAACAGCGTGACGAGCAGCTTCTCCATGACTCCGAGCAGGCCGATGAACACCACGGCCGTGCCGAGGTTGAAGGCCATGTGGAACTGGGCGGTCAGCTTCGAGAGGTCGGGCTGAATCTGCTGCAACTGGACCGCAAGCGGATGCAGAAACGGCGCGATCAGCGCGACGCCGATGATGCGATTGAGGAGATTGCCGACCGGCAAGCGATAGCTCGCGGGATTGTCGCGCCGCGCGCCCTCGAACACCGGATTCACCGCGCTGCCGAGATTGGCCCCGAGCACCAATGCCAGCGCCGCCTCGGCGGTGATGAAATGCGCATAGGCCAGCGACATCACCAGGAGCACGCTGGCGACACTGGAATGCACGATCCAGGTGACGGCCGCGCCGAAGATGATGCACAGCGTGACATCCGCGGTGATTGCCTGCATGAACACGCGCATCGCCGGCGCTTCCTCGGCGGGCGCGAGCGTATCGATCAGGATGTGCAGCGAGAGCAGCATCAGCCCGAGGCCGATCGAGACCCGGCCGAGATCCTTGATTCGCGACCGTGGTCCGCTGCGGAACGCGACCAGTCCCAGCACGAACAGGATCGGCGCGACGGCTGCCACGTTGAACGACAACACCTGCACGATGAGCGTCGTGCCGATATTGGCGCCGAGCATGATCGCCATGGCGGGGATCAGGCCGACCAGGCCCTCCGCCGCAAACGACGTCGTGATGAGCGCGGTCGCGGTGCTGCTCTGGAGCAAGGCAGTGAGGCCCAATCCGGCGAGCAGGGCGCTGAAGCGGTTGCGCAGCGCGCGCGACAGCAGCAGCCGCAGATCCGGGCCGAATGCGCGCAGGATACCGCTGTGGACCATGTGAAGGCCCCACAGCAGCAACGCCACACCGCCCATCAGATCGAGCAGAACCATGATGTCCAATCGTATCCGCATCCGCTGCCGCGGAGGCTACGCCCAATCGGCAGCGGATCAACGTCATTTTGTCGGCCGCGCCTGCCTGATCGCAGGGCGTTCCGTTGACTGGTGACGATGCGGTTAAGCCGCGTTGAAGGCCGCGAAGCCGCGATCGAGGTCCGCCTTGAGATCCTCGACGTTCTCCAGCCCGATGTGCAGGCGCAACGTGGGGCCTCCCGGCGCCCAGGACGTGGCGGTGCGGTAGCTCGCACAGTCGAACGGGATCGCGAGGCTCTCGAAGCCGCCCCAGGAATACCCCATGCCGAACAGGGTCAGCGTATCGAGCATCGCATCGACGGCCGCCTGCGGCTTTGGTTGCAGCACGATGCTGAACAGGCCGGAGGCGCCGGTGAAGTCGCGCTTCCAGATCGCATGTCCCGGATGGCTCTCCAGCGCCGGATGCAGCACGTCGATCACCTCGGGGCGGGCGGCGAGCCAGCGCGCCATCTCCAGGCCCGACCGGTGATGCTGCGCGAGCCGCACGCCGAGCGTTCGCACGCCGCGCAGGGCCAGGAACACGTCGTCAGGCCCGGCGCAGACGCCGAGCAGGCGGATGCCCTCGGAAATCAGCGGCCACGCTTTCGCATTGGCCGAAATCGTTCCGAACATGATGTCGGAATGGCCGCCGATATATTTGGTCGCCGCCTGCATGCTGATGTCGACGCCCTGGTCGAGCGAGCGGTGATAGAGCGGCGTGGCCCAGGTGTTGTCGTCGATGACCAGCGCGCCATGCGCGTGCGCGACCGCTGCAATCGCGGGAATGTCGGGCATTTCGAAGGATTGGGAGCCCGGCGCCTCAACAACCACCGCGCGTGTATTCGGTTTGAGCAGTTGCTCAATTCCTGTGCCGATCAATGGGTCAAAATAGGTCGTCTCGACGCCATAGCGCGCCAGCATGCCGTTGCAGAAATTGCGCGTCGGCCGGTAGATGCTGTCGCAGACCAGCACGTGGTCCCCGGCCTTGAGCACCGAGAGCAGGGTGGTCGAGATGGCACCGAGACCCGACGGCGCAATGCCCACGCCGGCGCATTGCGGGCCTTCCAGCGCCATCAGCACCTGCTGCAGCGCCTTCGTGGTCGGTGTGCCGTGGCGGCCATACTGAAACTCGCCGCGATGCGCGTGCAGGTCCTCGGCCGTTGGATACAGAACGGTCGACCCATGAACGACCGGGGGATTCACGAATCCGTGCTGCGCCTTCGTATCCCGTCCCGCCGTGACCAGCCGTGTTTCGACGTTTTGTCGCACCGCCGCAGCGGGGTCGTTCGATGATGCCATCAGTGTGTCTTTTCTCTCTAAAGCCTGCCAGCATAGGGCAAATCGGGCAGCATTGCGTCGTTAATAACAGAATGCAGAACAGGGCCGTCAACCCCTTGACCCGGACAGCCAGTCGTTCTGTGATGCCGGCGCAATTCGATCGCTGCACGTTGAGGGGCTTGCCGCGATTTCCGCTTCATCTGGCATGCACGGCTTAGCTGTGCATGGCATCAGCCATATTGTTGGTATGGCGTTTGCAGAAGCGGATTCAGGTCGGGTCCCGCCACGCGCTGAGATTTCAACGCTCCCGAAGGACGACCGCGAAAGGCTGTATTTATGAAACGCGTCACTGTTGCTCTTACTCTTGCTCTCGCCCCGATGCTGGCGAGCGTCGGCGCCCAGGCCGATACGCTCAAGACCGTCAAGGATCGCGGCATGGTCGCCTGCGGCGTCAGCCAGGGCCTGCCTGGTTTCTCGAACCCGGACGACAAGGGCAATTGGACCGGGCTCGACGTCGACGTCTGCCGCGCCATTGCAGCTGCCATCTTCAACGACCCGACTAAGGTGAAGTTCGTGCCGCTGTCCGCCAAGGACCGTTTCACGGCCCTGCAGTCGGGCGAGGTGGACGTGCTGTCGCGCAACACCACCTGGACCCTGTCGCGTGACACCTCGCTGGGCGCCAATTTCGCCGGCGTCACCTATTATGACGGCCAGGGCTTCATGGTGAAGAAGGCCCTGAAGGTCAATTCCGCGCTCGAGCTCAACAGCGCCTCGGTCTGCGTGCAGACCGGCACCACCACCGAGCAGAACCTTGCCGACTACTTCAAGGCCAACAAGATGAAGTACGAGGTGATCGCGTTCGCCGGCGCCGACGAGACGGTGAAGGCCTATGAATCCGGCCGCTGCGACGTGTTCACGACCGACGTCTCCGGCCTCTATGCCGAGCGCCTGAAGCTCTCCAATCCGGCCGACCACGTCGTGCTGCCGGAGGTGATCTCCAAGGAGCCGCTCGGCCCGATGGTGCGTCATGGCGACGACCAGTGGTTCGACATCGTGAAGTGGACGCTGTTCGGGCTGATCACCGCCGAGGAGATGGGCGTCACCCAGGCGAACGCCGACGAGATGGCGAAGTCCGACAAGCCCGAGTTCAAGCGCGCCTTCGGCACCGATGGCAATCTCGGTGAGCAGCTCGGTCTCACCAAGGACTGGTTCTCGCGCATCGTGAAGGCCGTCGGCAATTACGGCGAGATGTATGACCGCAACGTCGGCGCCGGCTCCAAGCTGCAGATCGCGCGTGGTCTGAACCAGCTCTGGAACAAGGGCGGCCTGCAGTACGCACCGCCGATCCGCTGATCGCTGTACGATATCGGGGCATCGGGGCTGCGGCGAATGAGTATCGAAGCGAGGCTACCGCCTCCGCAATATGGGCTTCGTCTGAAGCGCATGCTCGGGGGCAAGGCAGGATGGAACGGCATCATCCTGCAGATCCTGTTCGTCGCAGTCCTGGCGTGGGTTGGCTACGAGATCGTCGCCAACGCTCGCAGCAACCTGGCCGCCCAACGCATCACGTCGGGCTTCGGGTTCCTCAACAACACGGCCGGGTTCGACGTGAACCAGGCCCTGATCAGCTACACCGGCTCTGACAGCTACAGCCGGGTGCTGATGGTCGGCGTCCTCAATACGCTGCTGGTGTCTGTCATCGGCATCGTGCTGTCGACGATCCTCGGGTTCCTTGTGGCGCTCGGCCGGTTGTCGCCGAATGCGCTGCTGTCGCGGGTCTCAGGCGCCTATGTCGAGCTGATCCGCAATCTGCCGCTGCTGTTCCAGATCCTGTTCTGGTACCTCGCGGTGCTGGCAGCGCTGCCGGGGCCACGCCAGAGCATCTCGCTGTTCTCGACCTTCTTCCTCAACAATCGCGGCTTCATCGTTCCGCGCCCGGTCGAGGAACCCGGCCTGATGCCGTTCCTGATCGCGCTCGGGGTCGCGATCCTCGCCTCTGTCGGTCTGCGGCTTTATGCGCGGCGTGAGCTGTTTTTGCGCGGGCATGCGATGCGGATCTGGCCCTATGTATTGGGCATGCTGATCGGCCTGCCGCTGATTGCGGTCGTCGTCTTCGGCGTGCCCGTGGCCTTCGAGGTCCCCGTCCTGAAGGGCTTCAACTTCGCCGGCGGCTCGCGCATCATTCCCGAGCTCGTCGCGCTGACCCTGGCGCTCACGATGTATACGGCCTCGTTCATCGCCGAGGTCGTCCGCGCCGGCATCCTGTCGGTGCACAAGGGGCAGATGGAGGCGGGGCTCTCGCTCGGATTGAGCCGCGGTACCGTGCTGCGCCTGATCGTGGTGCCACAGGCGCTGCGCGTGATCCTGCCGCCGCTGACCAACCAGTATCTCAACCTCACCAAGAATTCCTCGCTCGCGGTCGCCATCGGCTATCCCGATCTCGTCTCGGTCTTCGCCGGCACCACGATGAGCCAGACCGGACAGGCCATCGAGATCATCGGCATCACCATGGGCGTCTATCTGGCGCTGTCGCTGATCACGAGCGCGGGGATGAGCTTCTACAGCTGGCGGCTGGGCAAGAGACTGGGTGCATGACGCAGGCTTGGTGCATGAAGACGATTTCGCGCATGAAGAGATTGGGCGCATGACCGACATCACCGCTTCGACCTTCATTCGTCAGGACATGGCCGGGGAACGCCCGGCGCCGGTGAAGACAACGGGCTTCGTCGGCTTCGTCCGCACACGGCTCCTGAATTCGCCGACCAACATCCTGCTCACGCTGGTGAGCGCGCTGCTGATCTGGTTCACCGTGATCCCGGCCTTGAAATTCATGCTGGTGGACGCGGTCTGGGTCGGCAAGGACCGCGATGCCTGCCTCGCGGAGAACGCCGGTCGCGTGGTCGGCGCCTGCTGGCCGTACGTCACGGCGAAGTTCGGCCAGTTCATGTACGGCTTCTACCCGGACGCCGAGCGCTGGCGAGTCAATCTGACCTATGGGCTCGCGGTACTGCTGCTGGTGCCGCTGCTGATTCCGCGTCTGCCGGCCAAGGGGCTGAACGCCGGCCTGTTCTTCTTCGCGCTGCCGGTCGTGGCGTTCTTCCTGCTCTATGGCGGCGGCCTGTCGGGCTTCGGCGTGAGCTGGACGACCAGCACGCTGCAACTGTTCGTGGAGAGCATCGATACCGCGGGCAACGCGCTGGTCCGTGCAGGCGACAGCGTGCCGGTGGTCGGCATGCTGCTGTGGCTGCTCGGCAAGCTCGTCGTTCTGATCGGAACGCTGGCGACATGGGTGATCTGGCCGCTGGTCTGGGTCCGCCATGAGTTGCAGCAATCGCACCAGCCGGTGTGGAACGACCTCGTGATCACCGGCATCGTGGTCACCGCGCTGGTGTTCGTGGTCGGCGGCGGCAGCAGGGCGCTGCGCAGCGTGATCGCGACCGCCGCGACCTTCGTCGGCATCGCCATCGTCATCGGCGTCATGGGCCTCGATCGCGGCGGCCTGTCGATCGTCGACACGCGGCTGTGGGGCGGCATGCTGGTGACGCTGGTGGTGTCGGTGATCGGCATCGTCGCCTCGATGCCGATCGGCATTGCGCTGGCGCTCGGCCGCCGCTCGACCATTCCGCTGATCCGCATCTTCTCGATCGCCTTCATCGAGCTCGTGCGCGGCGTGCCGCTGATCACGGTGCTGTTCTTCGCGACCTACATGCTGCCGCTGTTCCTGCCCGGCAATGTCCGCGTCGACGGCCTGGTGCGCGCGCTGATCGGTGTCGCGCTGTTCTCCGGCGCCTATATGGCCGAGGTGATCCGTGGCGGCCTGCAGGCCATTCCGCGCGGCCAGGCCGAAGCGGCGAGCGCGCTCGGCCTGTCCTGGTGGAAGACCACGAGCTTCATCGTGCTGCCGCAGGCGCTGCGCCACGTCATCCCCGGCATCGTCAACAGCTTCATCTCGCTGTTCAAGGACACCTCGCTGGTCTCGATCGTTGCGCTGTTCGACCTGCTCGGCAGCCTCAAGGCCTCGTTCGCCGATCCGGTCTGGGCGACGCCGACCACGGCCTTCACCGGCTTCGCCTTCACCGGGCTGATCTACTTCGCCTTCTGCTTCGGCATGTCACGCTACTCCATGCTGGTCGAGCGCCGTCTCAACGCGCACCGGCGCAATTGAACAAGACATCGCGAGTCACCGAACCATGTCTGCAAACTCCATCGTCAGCATTGCCGCGCTCAACAAATGGTACGGCGAGTTCCACGTCCTCCGCGACGTCAACCTGTCGGTCGCCAAGGGCGAGCGCATCGTCATCTGCGGGCCCTCAGGCTCCGGAAAATCGACGCTGATCCGCTGCATCAATGCGCTCGAGGAGTTCCAGGAGGGCGAGATCAATGTCGACGGCATCGATCTCGGTCCGAACCTCAAGCGCGTCGATGAGGTGCGCCGCGAGGTCGGCATGGTGTTCCAGAGCTTCAACCTGTTCCCGCATCTGACCGTGCTGGAGAACTGCACCCTGGCGCCGATCTGGGTGCGCAACATTCCGCAGAAGGAAGCCGAGGAAACCGCGATGAAGTTCCTGGAGCGGGTCAAGATCCCGCACCAGGCGCACAAATATCCGGGGCAGATGTCCGGCGGTCAGCAGCAGCGCGTGGCCATCGCCCGTGCGCTCACGATGAACCCGAAGGTCATGCTGTTCGACGAGCCGACCTCGGCGCTCGATCCGGAGATGGTCAAGGAGGTGCTCGACACCATGGTCGACCTCGCCAAGGAGGGCATGACCATGCTCGTCGTCACCCACGAAATGGGCTTCGCCCGCGAGGTCGCCAACCGCGTCGTGTTCATGGACGCCGGCCAGATCATCGAGTCGAACACGCCCGAGGAATTCTTCGCCCATCCGCAGCACGCGCGCAGCAAGCTGTTCCTGAGCCAGATCCTGCGGCATTGATGAGGGGCGAATGGGGAGTAGCGAATAGGGTTGTCAGCCTCGACGTGAGCCGCAATCCTTCGCTACTCGCTCTCACACGAACGGCGGCTTGATGCCGCTGCGCCGCTCCAGCCATGCCGGCACCGGCAGGTTCTTCGAACGCATGAACTCCGGATTGTACAGCTTCGACTGATAGCGTGTCCCGGAGTCGCACAGGATGGTCACGATGGTGTGGCCGGGGCCGAGCTTCCGGGCGATCTGCACCGCGCCGGCAACATTGACGCCGGTCGAGCCGCCCAGACACAGGCCCTCGTGCTGCACGAGATCGTAGATCGTATTGACGGCGTCTTCGTCCGAGACCAGGAAGGCGTCGTCGACCTTGGCGGTCTCGATGACCGGCGTGACGCGGCCGATGCCGATGCCCTCGGTGATGGAGTCGCCAGGCGTCGACTTCACCTCGCCGTTCTTGAACCAGTTGTACATCGCAAAGCCGTGCGGATCGGCGCAGGCGGTCACGATGTTCTTGTTCCTGTCCTTCAGATAACGGCTGGTTCCGGCGATGGTGCCGCCGGTGCCGACGGCGCAGATGAACGCATCGACCTTGCCTCCGGTCTGCTCCCAGATCTCCGGGCCGGTCGACTCGTAATGCGCCTTGGCATTGTCGAGATTGTTCCACTGGTCGGCGAACAGCACGCCGTTCGGCTCGGTCTTGCGCAGCTCGTCGGCCAGGCGGCGGCCGACATGCTGGTAGTTGTTGGGATTGCTGAACGGCAGCGCGGGCACCTCGACGAGGTCGGCGCCGCACAGCCGCAGCATGTCCTTCTTTTCCTGGCTCTGCGTCTCCGGGATCACGATCAGGGTGCGATAGCCGCGCGCGCTCGCGACGACGGCGAGACCTATCCCGGTGTTGCCGGCGGTGGCTTCCACCACGAGCCCGCCGGGCTTGAGATCGCCGCGCTTCTCGGCCTCCAGGATCATCCATTTGCCGGCGCGGTCCTTCACCGACTGGCCGGGATTCATGAACTCGGCCTTGCCGAGAATGGTGCAGCCCGTCGCCTCCGAGGCGCGCTTGAGCTTGATCAGGGGCGTGTTGCCGACCGCGGCAACGACGTCGTTTCTTATGGCCATTTGCAGATACCTTGGGCAGCTTCCTCAATCACATCTAGGAAGACACTAGCCCAGTCTCCAGTGCGGCGTAAGCCGAAGGCCTGGACGACCATCTTCTACCGCGCCTTGGCGAACACGACCTGCCGGACATCGATGTTCCCCGACAGGAAACCTGCTTCGCAGTAGGACAGATAGTATTCCCACAGCCGGCGGAAGCGCTCGTCGAAGCCTGAGGGCGTGAGGTCCGGCCAGGCGTTGCGGAAATTGCTTCGCCAGATCGCAAGCGTCTTGGCATAATCTTGCCCGAAGATGCGCTCGCGGATGACGGGCATGCCAAACCGTTCGCCGAACGACTTCAGGATCTGCGGCGTCGGCAGCATGCCGCCGGGGAAGACGTAGCGCTGGATGAAGTCGACCTCGCGGCGGTAGTGCTGGAACAGGCTGTCCTGGATGGTAATCGCCTGGACACCCGCGAGGCCGCCCGGCAGCAGCCGGTCTCGCAACTGCGAAAAATATTTCGGCCAGAACTGCTCGCCGACCGCCTCGATCATCTCGATCGAGGCGATGCGGTCATAGCGGTCGCGCTCGTCGCGGTAGTCCTGCAGCCGGATCTCGACCTTCTCGGCAAGCCCGGCCTCATGGATGCGGCGCTGCGCGAAATCGCGCTGCTGCTCGCTGATGGTCAGCCCGACGACCTTGGTGCCGAACGTCTTGGCGGCATATTCGGCAAAACCGCCCCAGCCGCAGCCGATCTCCAGCAGCGTCTGCCCGGGCTTCAGGTCGATCGCCTCGGCGAGCCGCTTGTACTTGTTGGTCTGCGCGGCGGTGAGGTCGGTGGTGTGCTCCTCGAACAGCGCCGAGGAGTAGGTCATGCTCGGGTCGAGCCACGCCGAATAGAACGAATTGCCGATGTCGTAATGCGCGTAGATGTTGCGCTTGGCCTGACGCCGGGTGTTGCGGTTGAACCAGTGCCGGACCAGCTGCGCGAACCTGATCAGCGGCTTGTCCTCCAGCATCGACTGCAGCAGATGCTGGTTGACGCAGAACAGATAGAGAAACTGCGTCAGGTCCGGCGTGTCCCAATCGCCGTTGAGATAGGCCTCGGCGATGCCGATATCGCCGCCGTTGATGATGCCAGCCGCAAAGCCGTAATTGGCCAGGATCATCGCCGCCGCCGGTCCCGGCTCGACGCCGCCGAGCCGGACAACGCGGCCGTCGGGCAGGGTGACGTCGAGCGTTCCCTTGCGGAGCCGCGAGCCGAAGCCCAGCGCGAGACGCGGCAGGCGGGGCAGGTCGGCAAGCACCTTGTTGATGTTGTCGGGGGTGACGGGGATGACGTCCGGCATGGCAGGTCCATTCACGCAAACGGCTCCGCCTCCGCCTCTCCGGTGCAGCGGCCGCAGCGGCGCTGGCTGGGAGGTGAAAGCAGGGCGCAGCTCACCGTTTCCGGTCAGCGCCGAGATATATAAGCTTGGCTGTCGTTTCTCGCCAAGCCGCTATCCGCGACCGCGAGAGGAGGGATTTCACCGCGCGGGACGAGCCGTACGCCCTTGGCCCAGAGCCGCAGTGCTTCCCAGTGGATCGCCGCGAAGATCTTGAGTGTCACCAGCGGCAGCGAGGCGAAGGCTGTCAGCAGCGAGCGGGAGTTCAGCTCTCGGCGGCGGCCGAAGAAGGTGGCGGCGAGCAGGGGGCCGTCGCTATCGGTCTCGAGAATGCGCAACTTGACGATGTCGCCGGGCGGCGTCACCCGGAAATGGTAGCGCATCGCCATGTCGATGAAGGGCGAGACGTAGAAGGTCTTGTCCTGCTCTTGGCGTAGCCCGGCCGCCGTGAGCTCACCCGCGCCGACCGGCAGCACATAGGGCTTGATCTCGCCGAAGGTGTTGCGGACCTCGTAGATCATCAGCGCCAGCGTGCCGTCGCCGCGATAGCAGAAATACACCGAGAGCGGGTTGAAGACATAGCCGAGCAGCCGCGGATAACACAGCAGCAGGACGCGGCCGCCGGTCAGATCAACGCCCTGCGCCGTTGCGCAGGTTTGCGCATAGGCGAGCAGCGACGAGCCGTCACGCGGGCCGTGGTCGCGCTCGTGGAAGCTGTAGAGCGCGCGGCGATTGACGCTGAACAGGGGAGATTGCCGGTCCGCCTCCTCGAGCCGGCCGAGGTCGATCATCAGGCTCATGACCCGATACTGGAAGCGGTGCGTGGTCGGCCGCATGCGGGCATGCATGACCTCGCCGACGTAGAGTGCCGCTGCCGGCGTCAGATCGCGTTGTCCGGATTGGTCCGTGTCCATGCCGTGTCTATTCCGCAGCCTCGGCAAGCCCCGCGGGAAGCTCGCGCCAGGGTACGCCGGCGCCGAGCGCCTCCGCCACCGAGAAGCCCGAGCGTAGCCCGTCCTCGTGGAAACCATAGCCCGTCCAGGCCCCGCAGAACCAGGTATGGCGGTGGCCCTGGATGGCCGGAAGACGCTTCTGCGCCGCAAAGGCGGCGGCGGTGTATTGCGGATGCTCGCAGACGTAGCGGCCGAAGGTCAACTCTGGAGCCGGAGCGAACGGCGGGTTGAGGCTGACGAACAGCGGCTTGTCGTGGTCGATGCCCTGCAGATTATTCATCCAATAGGTCACGGCGACGTCGTTCATCGGCACGCCTTCGCGCTGCCAGCGCAGGAAATTCCATGACGCCCAGGCGCGGCGGCGCTTCGGCATCAGCCTGGGGTCGCGATGAAGATAGATCGTGTTGGGCGAGTATTTGATCGCCCCGAGCACGCTGCGTTCCTGCTCGTCGGCATCCGACAGCATCGACAGCGCCTGGTCGCTGTGGGCGGCGATGACGACGTGATCGTAGGCGTCGTGGTGCCCGGTGCTGTCATGGACCACGACGCCATGCGCGGTACGCTCGATGCCGGTCACGGCGCTGCCGAGCCTGACGTGGCTGCGGAAACCCGCCATCAGCTTCTCGACATAGCGCCGGCTGCCGCCCTTGACCGTGCGCCACACCGGACGATCGTACTGCAACAAGCGATGGTTGCTGAAGAAGGCCACGAAGTTTTCGGCCGGAAACTCCAGCATCTCGGACGCAGGCGCCGACCAGATCGCGGCGCCCATCGGAGCCAGATAGTCGGTCAGGAGCCGCGGCGCGAAATGGTTGCGGCGGAAATAGTCACCGAGCGTGAGGCCTTCGAGGCGGCCGGCCTTGAAGTCGGCAGTGCTCTGCTCGTTGAAGGTGAGGATGTCCCTGAGCATCCAAAGATAGGAGGTCGACAGCAGGTTGCTCGGCTGTGCGAACAGCCCCTTGGCCGTATCGAACCAGGTGTTGCCGCCGCCCTTCCATTCGAAGCGGCCGGCATCCGCCGTCACGGCGAAGCTCATGCTGCTCTCGACGGTCTCCACGCCCAGATGATCGAATAGCGCGGTCAGTTCGGGATAGTTCAGCTCGTTATAGACGATGAAGCCGATGTCGACCGAAACCGGGACGCCATCGTAGTCGATCGTCACCGTGTGGCTGTGGCCTCCCGGGCGAAGATCGCGCTCATACACGGTGATCGGGTAACGCTTCGCCAAGGCCCAGGCCGCGGCATTCCCCGCGATACCCGTTCCGACCACCGCAACTCGCATAGACTATTCCCCCCTCAAGTTCACGTGCGAGTTACGGAGCCGCCGTCAAAGGGTTTCAGAACGCGTTGCCCCCGTCACACCACGCCCCTAAATCGCACGCGGCAGATGAAATCTTGGTAAGGCTGATGGGGCGCGCACGCGACCATTTTGTGCAAAAACCCGCTGAATTACGGGAGATTCCGCGATTCGCGGAAAACCTTCGGGGCCGCTGCGGGACGGGGATACGGGGTGGGCAGGGCTGTGCGGCGCCGCGGCCCGGGGCTAGAATGATTCCCAAGACTACAGGGAAGCATCAAGCCAGTGTCCATCGTGCCGATCGCCGTCGACGAGCCTTGCCGCGCGTCCGTTGATACGCGGATTGTCGTCGGAAAGCAGCTGCGCCATGCGCAGCCGGGCCTGCGGCATTTCGCCCGCTGGATCGCCGCCATCGGATTGGCCGCGAGCTCAGCGGGCTGCCTGCTGACCCAGGATATCCCTGATCCCGCCCTCGATCTGCCCAAACGCTACAAGTCGGCCTCCGGAGCCGACCTGGCAGCGCCGCCGACCCTGGACTGGTGGCGCGGCTTCGGCTCGCGCGAGCTGACCCAGCTGATGGAGGAGGCGCAGAGCGTCAATCTCGACATCGCTGCCGCCGTGGCGAGATTCAGGCAGGCCGATGCGCTGGCCCGTCAGGCCGGGGCGGCGCTGCTGCCGAGCCTGTCCACGACCGGACAGGAAACCTATTCGCGGACATCAGGCTCGAGCTCCAGCGGCCTCACCAATGGCGGCCGCGAGGTCGTCAATTACCAGGCGTCGCTGTCGGCGAGCTATCAGCTCGACTTCTTCGGCCAGAACCGCGACGCCTTGCAGGCCGCCGAGGAGACGGCGGTGGCCAACCGCTTCGATCGCGACGTCACCCAGTTGACGACGCTGGCCACGGTCGCCAACGCCTATTTCCAGGTGCTCGCCGCGCAGGATCGCATCCGTACCGCCGAGCGCAACATCGCCAGCGCCACGCGCGTGCTCGACGCCATCCGCGAGCGGCAGAAGGCCGGCACCGGCAACGACCTCGACGTCGCTCAGCAGGAGAGCGTGCTCGCCAACCAGAAGGCGGCGGTGCCGCCGCTGCGCCAGACACTCGATCAGAACGTCAACGCGCTCGCCGTGCTGGTGGCACGATCGCCCGAGGGCATTCGCATTTCCGGCGGGTCGCTGGACCAGATCCGAACGCCGCGCGTGACACCGGGGCTACCCTCGGAGCTCCTGACGCAGCGGCCGGATATCCGGAGGCAGGAAGCCCAGCTCGCCTCGGCGACGGCAAATGTCGGCAGCGCGCGGGCGCAGTTCTTCCCCAGCATTCAGCTCACCAGCAATGGCGGCTACCAGAGCGCGGCGCTCGTCTCGCTGTTTCAGCCGCACGCGGCGTTCTTCAGCCTTGCGGGCAGCCTGACCCAACCGATCTTCGATGGCGGCCGGATCCTCGGCAATTTCGAGAATGCGAAGGCGCGCCAGGACGAACTGCTGCAGACCTATCGCAAGACCGTCATCCAGGCGTTCACGGACGTCAACAACGCGCTGTTCTCGATCAAGCAGACCACGCTTCGGCTGCAACTGCAGCGGCAGGTGGTTGCCGCATCGCGCCGGGCGTTCGAACTGTCCGAGCAGCAGCTGCGCGCAGGAACTGCCGACATCGTGACAGTCTTGAACACCCAATTGACGCTGTTCCAGGCCGAGGACGCGCTATGGCAGGCGCAGCTCGCGCGGCTGCAGGCGTTCGTGAGCCTGTACCAGGCGCTCGGCGGCGGCTGGGAGCCGCGCATGGAGAAGTCGGCCGATGCTCTTTAAACCGGACGAGAAGGGCACAGGGGCCGTCAAACGCGTGCGCTCGGGCGTGGGCCGGCGGCTGGTCTCGATCACGATCACGCTGCTGATCCTGGGCGGTCTCGGCTATATCGGCTGGTCGGCGATGCAGCAGAAGCAACAGGGCAATAATCGCTTCGCGAGGCCCGACCTTCCGGTGCCGGTGCTGGCCGCGACGCCGGTCGTCAAGGATGTCCCCGTCTATCTCGATGGCGTCGGCTCGGTCCGCGCGCTCAACACCGTCACCGTGCGCTCGCAGGTCGACGGCAAGCTGATCGCGGTCAACTTCGTCGAGGGCCAGGACGTCAAGCAAGGCGACGTGCTCGCCGAGATCGATCCCGCGATCTACCAGGCGCAATACGACCAGGCGGTCGCCAAGAAGGCGCAGGACGAGGCGCAGCTTGCCAACCAGAAGCTCGATCTCGCGCGCTATGAGCAACTGGCGGCCAGCAGCGCCGGCTCCAAGCAGCAGGCCGACACCCAGCGCGCGGTGGTGGCGCAGCAGCAGGCGCTGATCAAGGCCGACCAGGCCGCGATCGACAATGCCGCGGCAACCCTGAGCTACACCAAGATCGTGGCGCCGATCGCCGGGCGGGCCGGCCTGCGCCAGGTCGACCAGGGCAACATCATCCACTCGTCGGATACGACCGGCCTTGTGGTCATCACCCAATTGCAGCCGATCGCGGTGCAGTTCAGCCTGCCGCAGCAGCAGATCATGCGCGTCAATGCCGCCGCAGCCAAGGGTCCGCTTGCCGTCGACGTGTTCGGCAATGACGGAGTGACGGTGATCGACACCGGCACATTGCGCGGCATCGACAACCAGGTCGACCAGACCACCGGCACGCTCAAGCTGAAAGCGGAATTCCCCAACGCCAAGTTCCAGCTCTGGCCCGGCCAGTTCGTCAACGTGCGTCTCAAGGTCGAGACGCTGACGCAGGCGCTGACGGTGCCGACCTCGGCCGTTCAGCGCGGGCCCGCGGGCACCTTCAGCTACGTGATCGGCGAGGGTGACATCGCCTCCGCGCATCCGGTGACGGTGGTGCAGCAGAACGAGAGCGAGGCCGTCATCGCCAGCGGCCTGACCCCCGGGGATCGCGTGATCACGACCGGCTTTGCCAATCTCGCCGATGGCGCCAAGGTCGTGGTCGGCCGTGCCGACCAGGCGCCGCAGGTCGATCTCGCGCCGCGCAAGCGCGGCCGTAATCCGCAAGGCAAGGACCAGCAGAAGGACCAGGCAAAGGAGGGCGGCGGTCCGCCCGAGGGCGCGCCGAAAGACGGCGAGCGCCGGCGCCGGCCGCCTGCCGACGGCCACAGCGACGCGGGAGGGCCGCCGCAGGGAACGGGCGAGCAGGGGCGTGGTGCGAGGCCGCAACCATGACGCGTCCGACAGAGTGACGGGGTCGTCGCGATGAGCGTCTCCGAACCCTTCATCCGCCGGCCGATCGCGACGTCGCTGCTCGGCGTCGCGCTCCTGATCGGCGGCCTGCTCGGCTATCTCGCATTGCCGGTGTCGGCGTTGCCGCAGGTCGACTTCCCGACGGTGCAGGTCACAACGCAGTTGCCGGGCGCCAGCCCCGACGTGATCGCATCGCTGATCACGGCGCCGCTGGAGCGGCAGCTCGGTCAGATCCCGTCGCTGTCGGTGATGAACTCGACGAGCTCGTTCGGCGTCAGCCAGATCTCGCTGCAGTTCGATCTCGGACGCGACATCGACGGCGCCACGCAGGACGTGCAGGCCGCCATCAACGCCGCCGCCGGCGTGCTGCCGAAGACGCTGCCCTATCCACCGACCTACGCCAAGGTCAATCCGGCCGACGCGCCTGTCATGACGCTGGCGCTGACGTCCGACACCGTGTCCCTGCGCGCGATGAGCGACATGGCCGACACCATCCTGGCGCAGCGGCTGAGCCAGGTGTCCGGTGTGGGCCGTGTCTCGGTGCTCGGCGGATTGAAGCCGGCGGTGCGCGTGCAGGCCGATCTGGCGAGGCTCGCCGCCTACGGCATCTCGATGGAGGATCTGCGCGCCGCGATCGCCGGCGCCAACGTCTCCGGTCCGAAGGGGTCGCTGGACGGCGCGCAGCAGGCCTATCTGATCACCGCCAACGACCAGATCGGCGCCGCCGACGCCTACAAGCCGATCATCATCGCCTATCGCAACGGCTCGCCGGTCACGATCGGCGACGTCGCGACCATCGTCGATGGGCTGGAGAACGATCGCACCGGCGGATGGTACCAGGGCGTGCCGGCCGTGATCCTCGATATCCAGCGCCAGCCCGGCGCCAATGTCATCGAGGTCGTCCGGCAGATCCGGGCCGAGATTCCCAAGCTGCAGCGGACGATCCCTGCCGGCGTCAGGCTCGCCATCGTCAGCGACCGCACGGTGACGATCCGCGCCTCGGTGCATGACGTGCAATTCACCCTGGTGCTGAGTGTCGTGCTCGTGACGCTGGTGGTGCTGCTCTTCCTGCGCTCGATGCGCGCCACGATCATTGCCGGCGTCGCGCTGCCGCTGTCGCTGATCACGAGCTTCGGCATCATGTATTTCGCCGGCTTCAGCCTCGATAACCTGTCGCTGATGGCGCTGACGATCGGCACCGGCTTCGTCGTTGACGATGCGATCGTGATGATCGAGAACATCGTGCGCCACATGGAGAATGGCGAGAGCGCGATGAGCGCCTCGCTAACAGGCGCGCGCGAGATCGGGTTCACGGTGATCTCGCTGACGGTGTCGCTGATCGCGGTGTTCATCCCGCTTTTGTTCATGTCCGGGCTCGTCGGCCGCATGTTCCGCGAGTTCGCACTGACGCTCACGATCGCCGTGGTGACATCCGCCGTGGTGTCACTGACCCTGACGCCGATGATGTGCTCGCGGCTGCTCAAGCATGCCAGCGAGGAATGGGTGCTGCCGGGGCTGAACGCCATCAGCCGCTTCATCGACCGCACCATCGCCGTCTATCACCGCAGCCTGCTGTGGGTGCTGGACCGCCAGACCGAAACGCTGGTGGTGACCTTCGCAACGCTCGCGGCGACCCTGGCGCTCTACATCGTCGCGCCGAAGGGCTTCCTGCCGATGCAGGACACCGGCTCGATCACCGCCGTGACGGAGGCGGGGCCGGACGTGTCGTTCGCGGAGATGAGCCGGCGCCAGTCCGAGATCTCTGCCGCCATCCAGGCCGATCCCGACGTCGTCGGCGTCGTCTCGGTGATCGGCGCCGGCTCGGTCAACCCGACCACCAATGTCGGCCGTCTGGTCCTGACCTTGAAGCCGCTCGGCGAACGCAAGGACGGCGTGGCCGAGGTGATCGAACGGCTGAAGCAGAAGATCTCCGGCGTGCCCGGCATGACCGTGTACTTCCAGCCGGTCCAGGACGTACAGATCTCGACGCAGGCGAGCCGCTCGCAATATCAGTACACGCTGACCGGCGCCGATGCCGCCGAGGTCTCGAAATGGGCGCGGCAGCTCGTTGCCGAGATGCGGCGCGATCCGCTGTTCCGTGACGTCTCCTCGGAAGCGCAGGAGGGCGGCCTGCGGGCCGAGCTGACGATCGACCGCCAGCGCGCCGGCCAACTCGGCGTCAGCCTGCAGGCCGTGACCGACACGCTCAACGATGCCTTCGCGCAGCGCCAGATCTCCACCATCTACGGCCAGGCCAATCAGTACCGCGTGGTGCTGGAGGCGCTGCCGATGTATCAGCGCGATCCCTCGATCCTGTCCAAGCTCTATCTGCCGGGAGCAGGGGGACAGGTGCCGCTGTCGGCGGTGGCGACGCTCAAGCGCACCACGACGCCGCTCGCGATCTCGCACCAGGCGCAATTCCCGGCGGTGTCGCTCAGCTTCAACCTCGCGCCCGGCGCCGCGCTGAGCGAGGCGGTGGACGCGCTGCATGCGACCGAGACCCGTATCGGCATGCCCGGCAGCATCATCGGCGTGTACTCGGGCGATGCCGCCGAGTTTGCCAAGTCGCTCGCCGGGCAACCCTGGCTGCTGCTCGCCGCCGTGATCACGATCTATATCGTGCTCGGCGTGCTTTATGAGAGCTACATCCACCCGATTACGATCCTCTCGACGCTGCCTTCCGCCGGCGTCGGCGCCATCCTGGCGCTGATGCTGTTTGGACAGGATCTGTCGGTCATCGGCCTGATCGGCATCATCCTCTTGATGGGCATCGTCAAGAAGAACGCGATCATGATGATCGACTTCGCGCTGGAGGCCGAGCGGCACGAGAACCGCACGCCGACCGACGCGATCGTGCAGGCCTGCCTGCTGCGCTTCCGCCCGATCATGATGACGACGCTGGCCGCGCTGTTCGGCGCGCTGCCGCTGGCGATCGAGAGCGGCACCGGCTCGGAACTGCGCTTCCCGCTCGGCATCTCCATCATCGGCGGCCTGCTGCTGAGCCAGCTGCTGACGCTGTACACGACGCCGGTGATCTATCTCGCGCTCGACCGCATCAACCGCCGCTTCGAGCGCGCGCTGCCGCCTGCGCCGGACCTGCCGTCGCCACCGATCGCGGGCGCCACCGAAGGCATCCAGTGATGGCCTCGATTTCCGAGCCGTTCATCCGCCGGCCGGTCGGCACCACGCTGCTCTCGATCGGCCTGTTCCTGATCGGGATCGTCGCCTACATCTTCCTGCCCGTCGCGCCGGTGCCGAATGTGGATTTCCCCTCGATCTTCGTCAGCGCCTCGCGGCCCGGCGCCGATCCCTCGGTCATGGCGGCGACGGTCGCAGCGCCGCTGGAGCGGCGGCTCGGCGAGATCGCGGGGGTCGACCAGATCACTTCGACGAGCTCGCTCGGCACCACCAACATCCAGATCCAGTTCTCGATCGGCCGCGACATCGACAAGGCGGCGCGGGACGTGCAGGCCGCGATCAACGCCTCGCTGTCGGATCTCCCCAGCGATCTTCCGGCGCTGCCTCGCTTCCGCAAGGCGAACACGGCGGCCGCGCCCGTGTTCGTGCTGGCGCTGACCTCGAAGACGATGACGCCGAGCGCGATGTACGACGTCGCCGACACCGTGCTGGCGCAGCGGCTGTTCCAGGTGCCGGGTGTCGGCAACGTCACCGTCAGCGGCGCCGATCAGCCGGCGGTTCGGATCGCGCTCAATCCGGTGTCGCTCGCGAACGCAGGCATTGCGACCGACGACGTCCGGACCGCCATCGTCAACGCCAATCCGATCGGCCCGGTCGGCATCTTCGAGGGCGGGCGGCAGAGCGAGACCATCGCGGTCAACCGGCAGATGCGGACCGCGGCCGAATTCCGCGACATTCTGATCAAGAGCAGCAATGGCAGCTTCGTGCGCCTGTCCGACGTAGCCGATGTCGAAGACTCCGTGCGCAACGTGCGCTCGATCGCCTGGTTCAACAAGCAGCCGGCGGTGCTGATCCAGATCGCCAAGCAGGGCGATGCCAACGTCATCGAGACCGTCGACCGGGTCAAGGCGCTGATCCCCGAGCTCAAGCAGTGGATACCGGCCGGCATCGAGATCTCGACGCTCATCGACCGCACCGGCACCATCCGCGCCTCGGTCGAGGACATGCAATGGACCCTGCTGGCGACCGCCGTGCTGGTGATGGTCGTCGTGTTCGTGTTCCTCCGCCGTCTCGTCCCGACGGTTGCGGCCGGCGTCTCGGTGCCGCTGGCGCTGGCCGGCACCTGTGCCGCGATGTGGCTCGCGGGCTTCTCGATCGACAATCTGTCGCTGATGGCGCTCGCGATCTCCGTCGGCTTCGTCGTCGACGACGCCATCGTGATGATCGAGAACATGTACCGCAATCTCGAACATGGCCTGTCGCCGATGCGCGCCGCGCTCGATGGCGCCCGGCAAATCGGCTTCACGGTGCTGTCGATCAGCCTGTCGCTGATCGCGGCCTTCGTGCCGCTGATCTTCATGGACGGCGTGGTCGGCCGCCTGCTGCGCGAATTCTCGCTGACGCTGACCTTTGCCATCGTGGTGTCGACCCTGGTGTCGCTGACGGTGACGCCGATGATCTGCGCGCACTACATCAAGGAGACGCTATCCGACCGCGCCACCTGGTTCGACCGGATCATCGAGGGCACGCTGTCAGGCATGGTGCGCTTCTACGCCTGGACCTTGCGCGGCGTGCTGCTCTACCCGTTCCTGACCCTGATCGTCTTCTTCGCCACGATCGCGCTGACGGTGACGCTCTACATCAAGGTGCCCAAGGGCTATTTCCCGACCGACGATTCCGGCTTCATCATCGGCGCGACGCGCGCCTCGGCGGACGTCTCGTTCCAGTCGATGCTCGGCCTGCAGCAGCGGCTCGCCGATATCGTGATGGCCGATCCGGCCGTGGCTGGCCTCGGCTCGACCATCGGCGGGGGCGGCGGGCCGGGCGGCGCCACCTCGAACCGCGGCACGATGTTCATCAACCTCAAGCCGCCCGCGGAGCGCGACGGCGTCTCCACGGAGCTCGTGATCAACCGGCTCCGCCGCAGCCTTGCCATGGTGCCCGGCATTCGGCTGTTCATGTTCGCCGCGCAGGACGTGCGCACCGGTGGCCGGCAGAGCGATTCCGACTATCAGTACACGCTGAGCAGCCCCGACCTCGATCTCCTGCAGAAATGGGCGCCCATCGTCGCCAAGCGGCTGGAGACGGTGGAGGGCATCACCGACATTTCCAGCGACCGCGATCCCGGCGGGCTGCAACTGGCGCTCAAGATCGACCGGCAGAAGGCGTCGAGCCTCGGCGTCCGCGTCCAGGACATCGACAACGCACTCAACAACGCGTTCGCGCAGCGCCAGATCTCGATCATCTACAGCCAGCGCAACCAGTACATGGTGGTGCTGGAGATCGATCCGAAATTCCAGACCGATCCGTCGAATCTCGATCGCATCTATGTCGCGGGGGCAGGGGACGCGCAGATCCCGCTGTCGGCGCTGGTCAAGGCCGAGCGCGGCCTGTCGCCGCTCGCGGTCTTCCACTCGCAATCATTCCCGTCGACCACCGTGTCGTTCAACCTGCTGCCGGATGTGCCTTTGGAGGCCGCGACCGCCAATGTCCAGCGCGCGGTCGACGAGCTGCACATGCCCGAGGGCATCCGCGGCGGCTTCGACGGCAATGCCGGCGACTTCAACAAGGGCAGCGGCCGCCAGCCGCTGCTGATTCTGTTCGCGCTGGCCGCGATGTATATCGTGCTCGGCGTACTCTATGAGAGCCTGGCGCATCCGCTGACCATCATCTCGACCTTGCCGTCCGCGGGGCTCGGCGCGCTCTTGGCGTTGCAGGTCACCAATACGCCGCTGACCGTGATCGCCTTCGTCGGCATCATCCTCCTGATCGGCATCGTCAAGAAGAACGGCATCATGCTGGTCGACTTCGCGCTCGAGGCCGAGCGCCAGCATGGTATGTCCTCGGCGGATGCGATCTTCGAGGCCTGCCGGGTGCGCTTCCGCCCGATCCTGATGACCACCTTGGCGGCGCTGTTCGCCGGCCTGCCGCTGGTGGTCGCGACCGGTCCCGGCACCGAGCTGCGCCGGCCGCTCGGCATCACCATCATCGGCGGACTCCTGGTGTCACAGATCCTGACGCTCTACACGACGCCGGTCATCTACCTGCTGATCGACCGCCTGCGCCGCCGCTCCGCGCCGGAGCCGTTGGCCGCTCCCGCCGAATGAGCCGTTGTGGTGGTCGCCATGGGCGCGTATAGGCGCGCCATGTCCGACCAGCCCCACGACCACCCGGCGCTCGCTGCCGAGCCGCCGCCCGATTGCCCGCATTGCCAGAAGCCGCTGCCGCTGTGCATCTGCGACAGCGTCACGCCGCTGGAGAGCCGGCTCGGGCTCCTGATCCTGCAGCATCCGCAGGAGCAGGACCGCGCGCTCGGCACGGCTCGGCTCGCCGCGCAGCACTTCGAGAATGCGGTGGTGAAGGTCGGACTGTCCTGGCCGAGCCTCGCCAAGGCGCTGGGCCGGCCCGTCCACGATCCCTCACGCTGGGCGATTCTCTATCTCGGCTCGGCCAAGGCGGCCGAGCTCGATCCCGAGAGCGAGGTCGTCGCGCTGACCCGCAAGGGCGAGGTCGCCGAGAACCAGCGCGGCATCCTCAAATCCATCGAGGGCGTGATCGTGCTCGACGGCACCTGGAGCCAGGCCAAGGCGCTGTGGTGGCGCAATCCCTGGATGCTGAAATGCCAGCGCGTGATCCTAGGCCCGCGCCGTCCCTCGCGCTACGGGCACCTGCGGCGCGAGCCGCGCAGCGACGGACTCTCGACGATCGAGGCGGCAGGCCTGCTGATGGCGGCCCTGGAACGTCGCCCTGAGATCGCTGCAACCCTCGACGCCAGCTTCGAGCGCATGCTGGCGCGGTATCGAGAGGTGGAAAAAGAGCATCCCGAACTCACGCCGCGACCAAAGCCCCGTGCCAAGCCGGATTGGCGCCGCCGTAAACGCCGGCTTTAGGAACCGGGGGTACGCTTCTTGCATTGCAGCATGGAAAAGGATGAGAGCCATGCAGGAAGCGGAAAAGTCCAACGTGGTGCAGTTCCGGGATTACGCGCCGCGCTTGGCCGGGAGGTTGAGCGCCGATCGGGCCAACGTGTCGTCAGGCGGACGCGGAGAGGTGGTGGCCTGGCCGCGAACCCAGGCCGTCTATCCCGGCGGAATCGACGACTTGCCCGTGTGACGTCGTCTCTCCGGCGTCACGGCTGGTCTAACCGCTTGATTTGATTGAGTGGAGGCCACGACCAGAATTGAACTGGTGTAAACGGTTTTGCAGACCGCTGCGTAACCACTCCGCCACATGGCCTCATGGCTGAAATCTCTAGGCAATCCCAGGTGTTGATGCAAGCGCTAAACCTTCCGCCTGTGGAAGGTCTCCTGTCAACGTGACAGCGCTGGGGCGGCTGGATTCGTGCCGCGACCGGATATCCATCCGCGTCGGGTTGTGATCTGGCTGCGCAGCTGGCCGTTGTGATGTTCACATGCACTTCTCAGCCCAAACATCCGTGCCGCCGAGTGCCGAGCCTCGCTCCGTCATCACGCCGCTGGCGCAACGGCTGACACCCTCATCGAGCGACCATGAGAGCTTCGACGACGGCCCTAGAGAACACAGGCGATAAGTGGCCTTGTGCAGCCCGACTGCTGCATCCGCAATGACGCGCAGCAGCGACGATTGTTGGAAAGATCGCGGCGAAATCGCGCAGCGCGCCTTGATTTCGTCAGGTTGTGTTGTTCTAATTATTCTATGTCAGGGTGCTCTGCGGGAGACGGGCTGAAGAGCAGCATTTCCTGAACTCACACCACATCTCACGCAAAGAGCAACGATGGACGATCACCCGACGCGCCGTTCGGTGGTTCTCGGCACGCTTGCCGCTTGCGCATCCGTCGCGCGTGCCGCGGCCGATGACGACGATCCTCGCAAGGAGAAACGGCCGCAAAAGGGCGACGTGCTCGTGTTCTCGGAAGGAACCCGCGAAGGTCAGACGATCACGCCTGATGATTTGAAATCCGGAGATCCTCCGGTTCACGCCTGGCCCAAGGATGCGGCGAATGCGGTCGTTCGCGATGGGTCTCGTCTGAATGAGATCTTGGTCATCAGGCTCGATCCGGGCGAGCTCGACGACGACACGCGCTCGCGTGCGGCCGAGGGGATCGTGGCCTATTCGGCGATCTGCTCGCACGCCGGATGTCCGGTGACGGCCTGGATCAAGGCCTCTGAGGGCGCCGACGACGTCTTCAAATGCATGTGCCACAACTCCGAATACGACCCACGGCGAGGCGCGCAGGTCGTGTTCGGCCCCGCGCCACGGCGATTGGCTGCGCTGCCGCTCGTCATCAAGGATGGCATGCTGGTCGTTGCCGCCCCCTTCATCGGAAAGGTAGGTGGCCAGCAGGGCTGATGAGATCTCGTGTGCCTATCGGAACTCGCATCGTCACGACCGCATCCTCGTGAACATCATCACGACGGGCAAAGAAGCGAACAACGAAGCAGGGGAGGTTTGTCCATGTCCATCACATCCACGACGATCAAGCAATGGCTCCTATCGAGCGCCGTCGCATTCACCTGTCTCGCGGCGCCTGCCGCAGTTGCCGGTCCCATCGAGTCCTACAGTCCGGTCACGCCCGCGCGGCTCGAGAATCCCGAGCCCGGCAACTGGATGCTCTACCGCCGCACCTATGACGGCCAGGGCTACAGCCCGCTCGATCAGATCAACACCTCCAACGTCAAGGGCATGGTGCCGGTCTGGACTTTCGCCACCGGCGTGATCGAGGGCCACGAGGCGCCGCCGCTGATCAACAATGGCGTGATGTTCATCACCACGCCAATGGGGCAGGTGATCGCGCTCAACGCCAAGACCGGTGATCAGTACTGGCGCTACAAGCGCGAGCTCCCCGATGATCTGTTCCAATTGCATCCGACCAACCGCGGCGTCGGGCTGTGGCAGGACAAGCTCTATCTCGCAACGACCGACGATCATCTCGTTGCGCTCGACGCCAAGACCGGCAAGGTGCTGTGGGACAAGAAGGTCCAGGACTACAAGAAAGGGCAGTATCTCACGCTGATGCCGCTCATCGTCGACGGCAAGGTGATGGTCGGCGGCTCCGGCGGCGAGTTCGGCGTGCGCGGCTATGTCGCCGCTTATGATGCCGAAGACGGCAAGGAACTGTGGCGCACCTTCACGATCCCCGGCGAGGGCGAACCGGGACACGACACCTGGAGCGGCGACGACTGGAAGAACGGCGGCGGCTCGGCCTGGATGACCGGCACCTACGACAAGGATACCAAGACGGTCTATTGGGGCGTCGGCAATGCCGCGCCGTGGCCCGGCAATCTGCATCCCGGCGACAATCTCTACACCAGCTCGGTGATTGCGCTGGATCCGGCGACAGGCAAGATCAAGACGCACTTCCAGTATCACCAGAACGACTCATGGGACTGGGACGAGGTCGACGCGCCGATGCTGGTCGACCTGCAGCGTGACGGCCGAAGCTTCAAGAGCCTGATCCATCCCGGCCGCGATGCAATCTTCTGGGTGCTCGAGCGCACGCCGGAGCGCATCAACTACGTCAACGGCTGGACCTTCGTGCACACCGATGTGTGGAAAGGCATCGAGCCGGAAACAGGACGGCCGATCGTCGATCCCGCGCACAAACCGACGCTCGGCAAGCGGGTCGACTTCTGTCCGTCGCTGTGGGGAGGCAAGGACTGGCCATCAGCTGCCTACAGCCAGAAGACGCGGTTCGTCTATGTGCCGGCGAACGAGAACTTCTGTGGCGGCTTCACCGGCGAAAAGCTGCCGCTCGTTCCAGGGCAGCTCTGGCTCGGCACCAAGGCCGAGGACATCGGGCTGACGGTGCGGCCCGGCGCCGACCATTTCGGCGAGCTTCAGGCGTGGGATCCGGCGAGTGGCAAGAAGGTCTGGTCGCACAACTTCCCGAAATCTCACTTGTTCGGCTCGGTCACCGCGACCGCGGGCGATCTCGTTCTGGTCGGCGGCACCAACGACCGGATGTTCCGCGCCTTCCATGCCAAGACCGGCGAGCTGCTGTGGGAGCAGAAGACGAACTCCGGAATCATGGGCATGCCGGTCGCCTATGAGGTCGACGGCACGCAGTACATTGCGGTGCAATCGGGCTGGGGCGTCGACGCACAGCGCATCCAGGATGCGCTGGCCAAGGGCAATACCGGTCTGGAGGACAACGTGCCGCAAGGCGGCGTAGTCTGGGTCTTCGCCCTCAAGAAATAGGCGACTCAAGCGGCATGGCGGCGAGCGGATGTCGCCGCCATGTCACCGGGGCTGAGATGTGTAGACGTCACCGCGTGATCGCTGCACGTCCGGTCACCACGCGCGGACGCGAATCAGCAGGCCGCGCTCCAGCCGTCCGGAAACGGGATCAGCGGCCAGGCGCCATGATTGTCGTTGGCGGCCTTGGGGGGATACGGAAACGAAAACAAGCGGGTCATGGAATCTGTCTCGGGCTCAGGCGCAATAGCCGTTCTCACTACATCCATCAACAACTCGTATTCGACTTCGCTCATCGCACCCTCGCGTCAACTGCGAGCCACGATCGCAAAACTCCATTTTGTCCGGTTTGAGCGGATCGCTCAAATTTGAATCATCACGGACGAACGACCCAATTGGTTACCAGTCTCTTTCGTTCCTGAGACGGTACCTCGATCCGCGACGCTCCGGTGTGAACGACGTCACATCTCCCGGAACTTTGTTGTCCCAAGCTTGCCTCGTTGCATCGGCTGGGCCGGTGTCTGGATATGAGGAGGGTGACACATGAGCGCACGCTACGGACGGCGAATTGCCGCATGCGACAGGGCCGCGCCACGTTCGACGCTCAACCTGCTTCTGAACCTGCTGCTCGCGTCTTGCGTGCGGCGTCGCCGCGTCAAGCGACCTGCTGTCGCGGGTTCGCTGCCTCAGCGGCCGGTCCCGTCTCGTAACCGAGAATGTCCCGCATCAATTGCGACAGGTCTTTCGGCTTGAACGGCTTCGGCAGACGGTGAAGGCCGCTCGCTATGGCGGAGAGCCCGAAGACATCGGACGCTCCACATCCGGATTCCAGCACCATGCCCGACATCATCACGATGGGCATGTTCGGTCTGGCGGCGCGAGCCGCCCGGATCACATCGCCGCCGTCCATATCGGCGAGGTTGAGATCGATCAGGGCAGCCGCGAAATCGTCGCGTGTGACCGCGTCGATTGCCTGCCGGCCATCGGTCATCGCGGTTACGGCGTATCCCTCGCGAACGAGAAGATGTTGGAGGACGCAGACGACGCCGACTTCGTCGTCGACGACCAGGATGTTCGTCATGAAGCCCTCCTGACCGATGTGTCTGCCGAGAGTGGTTGCGGAGCGTCGGCCAACAATTTCTGACGCACCTCGATCGCGCGATCGATGGATTCGAGCAGGTCGAGAATGTCAAACGGCTTCTGTAGCGCAGCCGTCGCTCCGAGCCTGATGGCCATGCCGAGGAAATCGGGAGCGCCTTGTTTCCTGTCGGTGAATGCGTAGCCTGAGATCGCGATGAACGGCACGGTCGGATCGATCTTGATCAGCTCGCGGATCGTTGCAATTCCGTCCATCCCGGGCATGAACATGTCGATCACCACGGCATCGAACGAAACACTGCCTATCAATCGAATTCCGGTCGGTCCGTCCGGCGCGAGAAAAACGCAGAATTTCTTCTTCTTCAGCAATGTCTCCAGCGCCGCACGCGTTGCGTAATCATCATCAATAATTAGTACGGTAGGCATGGGCCACCTCAGTATCAGCTGGACTGAAGGACTCGCACGCTACGAGAACAAATATCTCGGACTCAAAAATGACAAAGTAATTAACACTGAATTAGTTGCCTCCGATTTGCAACCAGGAGTTTTACGGATCGCCGTGGCAAGAATCCCGCTGTTTTGTGCAACACGATGTGAACATGGAACCGTCGTGTGCACAGCGAACAGTTGGGGCAACGAACAGTGTCAGGTCGGCTTGAGCAGCGCGATGATCACGAGCCCGGCCGCGACGAGCGCGGCGCAGCAGAGGCGTCGCGGCGTTGCCCGTTCTTTCAAGACGAGCACCGCAATCAATGTTGCGAACACCACGCTGCACTCGCGGAACGCCACGACGCTCGCAATTGGATTGCGGCTCAGTGCCCATAGGAACACGGCAAACGAGGTGAGCCCGAGAAGTCCGGCGATCACCACCGGCATGAAGGCATCACGCATCGCGACGACGATGGTCCGACCTTGGAACATCGCAGCGACAATGAAGAAAGCCATGCTGTCGAGCACGATCAGCCAGGCCGTAAACGACGCCCAACCTGCGGCCTGTCTCGTGCCCCAGGCATCGATCACCGAATAAGCCGCCACCAGCGCAGCGGCACAGGTCGCTGCCGCGAACGGGCGACGATCGATCGGGCCGTGGCGCCGGTCGAGCGCCAGGCCGATGATGCCAATGACGATCACGGCAATTCCGGCCAATTGACCAGCCGACGGCATTTGCTGAAGCGCGAGAGAGGCGAACAGCGTGGCAAACAACGGAACGGTACCGCGCGCAATTGGATAGGCGCGTCCCAGATCGCCAGAGCGGTAGGCTGTCGCGAGGCTCGCCTTGTAGCCGGCGTGAAGGGCGAGCGAAGCTGCGAGGATCGGCCAGGTCGCCGCCGCCGGAAACGGGACGAAAAACAGGAAGGGCAGCGTGACCACGCTGCTCACCAGTCCCATGCCTGCCAGAATGGCGAGGCCGCTGCCGGTCTTGACGATGGCATGCCAGCCGGCGTGGAGCAGGCCAGCCAGCAGCATCAGCAGCGCAGCGACGGGATCCAACGGCTCTGTCCCGGACCTAGCTTTCGGGCCGCCAGGTCGGAGCGGCGAAATAGGGGACGGGCGAGCGATCGAGCGCCTGCCGCGAGATGATGCGGCTCGATGGAGAGATCGGAAGCTGCGTCCACTCGTTGCGATCGGCGAATCGCAGACTTGCGATTTCTTCACCATCAGGCGTGAGCTCGCCGCCGACGATCACGGCCTCGAAGGCGACGACTGTGTAGTAGGTGAGATCGCCGTTCGGATAGCGAATCAGGAATTCAGGGCCGCCGAACACGCCGAGCAGGCGTTGCGGCCGGACCAGCAGACCCGTCTCTTCGAAGCATTCGCGAATCGCCGCATCGGCCGGGTGCTCATTCGGATCGATCGCTCCGCCCGGCAGGGTCCAGAGGCCGGTTTCGGCGTCGTGGCCCAGCAGAATGCGGCCGGCGTCATCGAACACCGAGATCGAAACCGCTGTCGTGGCCAGGAGATCGTGGCCGATCTTGCTCCGGACGGCCTTGAGATGATCGGAAATGGGCATTTGGGCCGTCTTTTGCGGGAAAGGACCCTCGCTTGCCCGACCGCCGATGTGGCGTCAAGGCGACCCGGGCTGGCCCTGCCGGACGACTCGCACGTCATCGCAGTCCGCCGCGTTCAGAAAACCAGCCGATTGAACAAGAAGATGGAGGGAGGAGGGGGGAAGTAGAGCCATTCGGCACCGCCAGAATGGCTCCCCGGGCTGGATTCGAACCAGCGACCATTCGATTAACAGTCGAATGCTCTACCGCTGAGCTACCGAGGAACAAGCGAAGCAAAGCTCCGCGAACGGCGCTGCGTATAACAAAGCCTTTTGGCCTTGCATAGGATGAAATCGCATCTTTGCGACGATTGCGCGTCGGATGACAAAGCTGCGGCAAAACAGAGAGTTATCTTGGCTCTGACCGATCGGTGGGCACGATCCGCCCACAGATGGATGACAGGAATTTCACTTGGAGGGGAGTAAACCGCCACCGATAGTTGGACGGAACCACCCTGTGCCCGCAGTCATGGAGTGTCGCGTATGCCCAATACCATCATCCAGTTCACCCAAGCGGTCTCAGCACCTTCGCTGATTCCCGACCAAGTCGAGCGTCTCAGCGACGACGAGTGCCTGACGCGGCTGGCGGCGGCGGTCACCGGCGGTGATTCCCATCAGCTGGACGAGATCGTGCAACTCATCGGGCGTCTGGCGGTCGTGATCGAATAGTCGGTCGCCCGGCCGCCAGCGATCGCGTGCGCATTCGGCAGCCAGGGGGGCCCCCTGTGAACCCCTGTGTTGCCTTTTCGGGAGCCTTGTACCAAAAGATCGCGCAGACCGCTTCGCGGTTCATTCCTTTTGCTTGCAGGTCTGCTCATGTCTTCATTCGCGACGGCGCGCCAGAAAATGGTCGATGGTCAGGTTCGGACCAACGACGTGACCGATCACCGCGTGCTCGATGCGTTGCTGACCGTGCCGCGAGAAGCCTACGTTCCGGCCGATCGTCAGGCGCTGGCCTATCTCGATCAGGACCTCGACGTGTCCGAGTCGGGGGCTGCCAAACGCTTTCTCATCAAGCCGATGTTGATCGGGAAGCTGCTGCAGGCGGCCGAGATCAAGTCGACCGACAGCGTGCTCGTCGTCGGCTGTGCGACCGGCTATCTGGCGGCTCTGGCCGCGAAGCTTGCTGGGAGCGTCACGGCGACGGAGGTTGATCCGGCACTCGAAGGTCGGGCCAAGCAGCTGCTGGCTAACGTCGACGGTTGCCCGGTCACGATTCGCGTCGCGCCTGCCGGGCAGGGCGACCCGGCCGATGCCAGATTCGACGTGATTCTGCTGAATGGGGCCACCGAGGTGGCGGTGGACGGTCTTTGCCGGCAGCTCAAGGAAGGCGGCCGGCTGCTCGGTGTGTTCGCCAAGACGACGCCAGCGCGCGCCATGATCTTTACGCGATCGCATGGTGACATCGGCAGCAGGGTGCTGTTCGACGCCGCGGCCCCGGTCATTCCCGGTCTCGAACGGCTGCCCGAATTCGTGTTCTAAGCATCGGACGAATCTGTCGAGAGCTGCTGGACTTCGCTGCACGCGGCTGGCGGAGTGCGGACGCTCCGAGTCGTTCCGGCGGCCTCGGTCTGGCAAAATTCTGTTTTAAATCAGAAGTGTGGCCCGGATGCTGCACGTTGACAGTTTTCAGCATCAGTTCCAGGCTTGGGTGGT
This sequence comes from Bradyrhizobium sp. HKCCYLR20261, assembly GCF_051168435.1. Taxonomy (NCBI): domain Bacteria; kingdom Pseudomonadati; phylum Pseudomonadota; class Alphaproteobacteria; order Hyphomicrobiales; family Nitrobacteraceae; genus Bradyrhizobium; species Bradyrhizobium sp. HKCCYLR20261. Next base: position 87,920 of record NZ_JBNPUZ010000006.1, on the reverse strand, counting down.
TCCGTTGCGCTTGCATGGGGAATAAGGTGCGAGGTGCGCGGGAGTCTCATTAACAGGTTACGGCCCGGCTCTGGCGTTCGAGCCGGTAACAAAATGAATGGAACAGGGATGTTTGGGGTGAAGGTCGTCACCGCAGCGGCGGCTGCGGTTCTCGTGATGGCTTGTGTAGGCCCGACGCCTGCGCTGGCCGACACGATCGAGGCTGCGCTGGTGCGCGCCTATCAGAACAACCCGCAACTGAACGCGTCGCGGGCCCAGGTTCGTGCGGTCGACGAAAGCGTGCCGCAAGCGCTGTCTGGGTATCGGCCGAAGGTCAACCTGACTGCGACGGCGGGTATTCAGTACACGGACTTGCAGGCAGCGCCGGGGACGACGGCAGTTAACGGCGTACAGAGGCCCCGCAGCGTCGGTCTGACCGTCAACCAGAACCTCTATAACGGCAATCAGACGGGAAACGGCGTCCGCAAGGCCGAGGCGAGCGTGTCGGCGCAACGCGAGGCTCTGCGCGTTCTGGAACAGCAGGTGCTGCTGCAGGCGGCGACGATCTACATGGACTATCTGCGCGATGCGGCGATCGTCGAGGTCCAGCGCAGCAACACGCGGGTGCTGGAGCAGACGCTCAAGCAGACCCGCGATCGGTTCAATGTCGGCGAAGTCACCCGCACCGACGTCGCGCAATCCGAGGCTCAGCTCGCCGCCGGCCGCACGCAGCAGCTCACGGCAGAGGCCCAACTCACCGCGACCCGCTCGAACTTCCGCCGAATCATTGGAAACGATCCCCAGAACTTGGCGCCGGGCGCTCCTGTCGATCGTTACTTGCCGCCGTCCCTGCAGCAGTCGGTCGAAACGGCCCTGACGGAAAACCCGAGCGTGACCTCGGCGATGTACGGCATCGACGTCCAGTATCTTGACACGAAGATCAAGGAAGGTGCGCTGCTGCCGACCGTCAACGTCCAGGCTCAGGCCCAGCAGGGTTATGAGGCGAGCCTGCAATCCTATAAAGGGTTCAGCGCGTCGGCTATCGCGTCGCTGACCGTCCCGATCTACAACGGTGGGGCTGAATATTCGCTGATCCGGCAGTCCAAGGAGTCGTTGGCGCAGCAGCGTCTGGTCCTGGAGCAGACGCGTGATCAGGCTCGCTCCGACGTGGTATCTGCCTGGGGCAAGCTGCTCGCGGGCAAGGCTCAGGTTCAGTCGGCGCAGGCCCAGGTGGCGGCCTCCGAGATCGCCTTGAACGGCGTGCGCGAGGAGGCCAAGGCGGGTCAGCGGACTACGCTGGATGTCCTCAACGCTCAGCAGGCACTGGTCAATGCGCGAAACTCGCTGGTGAACGCACAGCACGATCGCGTGGTCGCATCCTACTCGGTACTTCAGACCGTCGGGCGGCTGTCCCCGCAGGTGCTGAACCTGCCAACGTCGACTTATGACCCCTCCGTCCACTACCAGCAGGTCCGCGACAACTGGGCGGGTGTCCGGACGCCGGATGGTCGTTAGTTCATTCTTAACGTCGAGACGCATCCCCCGGTCCTTGGCCGGGGGATTTTTTTATGGCACATGTTCAGGTTGTGATGAATGGGCGACGCTTCACCGGCGAGCTCCGTGCTCCACCGGTTCGCGGCGGGCGTTGCTTGCATTCATTTGTTGCCATGACATAGCCTCAAAATGGCCGCCGAACGATTCGGACTACGTCGGATGTTCTTCCAAGAATAGACGTCGACATGGACAGTATCGTTCTGTTGTTTTGCATCGATCTGGCCTCGTCTGGAGACAAGTCGGCATGTCCGTTGAGAAGTTCACGCCACTTGGATCCGGCGCCCGAGACTTTTGCGCTGCGCCGGTTCGTGCGGCAGCGTCGCTGATTTGGAGTCGGAAATGACGCAGCCTGCGAAGGTCCAAGAACCCTCCATGGAGGAGATTCTGGCGTCGATCCGGCGTATCATTGCCGATGACGAGGGCAAGCCGGCGGCGGCCGAGAAGGCTGCCGCGCCGGAGCCGGTCAAGGCCGAGAAGCCGGCGGCTGCTGCCGCGCCGAAGCCGGTCATGAACGACATTCCGCCGTCGAAGATCGCGCCGGCGAAGCCGGCGCCTGCGCCGCCACCAGCTGCAGCTGCCAGCAACAGCCAGGACGACATTGACGCATTGCTGGCGGGTTTGGATGAAACGACTCCGGCCGTAGAAGCTCGGGCGCCAGAGCCGGAGCCCGAGCCGGAACCAGAAGTACTCGAGTTGACGGACGACATGGCCGTGGCCCCACCGACACCTGCTCCAGCACCCGCCCCAGCCCCCGCCGCGGCTTCATTCAAGAAGGTGGAGCCGCAGGACGACATCGAATTCATCGAGGCCGGACGGGTGAACAAGAAGGCTGCAAGCTTCGACTCCGCCTTTGAGCCGGTGGCGCCGAAGCAGCCGATCCTGGCGCCGCAGACGGTGAATGCCGTGGAATCGGCGTTCAATGCGCTGGCCAACACCGTGCTGAGCAACAATGCCCGGACGCTGGAGGATCTCGTCAAGGAGATGCTGCGGCCGATGCTCAAATCCTGGCTGGATGACAATCTGCCGGCGCTGGTCGAGCGGATCGTCAAGGCGGAGATCGAGCGCGTGTCGCGCGGCCGCTGACATCTTGCGGACGTCGGCGTGCCGGTTCGAGGGCCGCCGTGAGTTGCCGCCGGGGACCGGCTGACCTCAATGTTTGCCGACGCTGTTGACTTGGCGAGCGGCGGCGGCTTTCTAGCCATGACAAGCTGATGCTGCCCGACGGATCGGGGAAACGCTCTCTTGGGAGCGCGATCCGCGGCCGGACATCAGTCCGAAAAGAGCCCAAGCACCAACAGCTTGCGCGAGCTTTTTCAGGTCGCGACCGCAGACCGGGACAAGTTTCGCCACCTTCCGAATTGGACAGCCGGCCGCGCGCCAGCTGGGAAACGTCATGATCGATAAGAATTACCAGCCCGCCGACCTCGAAGGCCGCATGTCCCTGGTCTGGGAGGATGCGCGCGCGTTCTCCGCCGGCCGCCCCGACCGCCGCGACGCCGATCCCTTCACCATCGTCATCCCGCCGCCGAACGTCACCGGCTCGCTGCACATGGGGCACGCCCTCAACAACACGCTGCAGGACATACTGTGCCGGTTCGAGCGCATGCGCGGCCGCGACGTGCTGTGGCAGCCTGGCACCGACCATGCCGGCATCGCCACCCAGATGGTGGTCGAGCGCCAGCTGATGGAGCGCCAGCAGCCGGGCCGCCGCGAGATGGGTCGCGAGAAGTTTCTCGAGCGCGTCTGGCAGTGGAAGGATGAGAGCGGCGGCACCATCATCAACCAGCTCAAGCGCCTCGGCGCGTCCTGCGACTGGGGCCGCGAGCGCTTCACCATGGACGAGGGCCTGTCCAAGGCCGTCGTGAAGGTGTTCGTCGAGCTGCACCGCGCCGGCCTGATCTACAAGGACAAGCGGCTGGTCAACTGGGACCCCAAGCTTTTGACGGCGATCTCGGACCTCGAGGTCCAGCAGATCGAGGTCAAGGGCAACCTCTGGTACCTGCGCTATCCGATCGAGGGCAAGACCTTCAGTCCCGAGGATCCCGCGAGCTTCATCGTCGTCGCCACCACGCGTCCCGAGACCATGCTGGGCGACAGCGCGGTCGCCGTGCATCCCGATGACGAGCGCTATCAGCACCTTGTCGGCAAGCGCGTGATCCTGCCGCTGGTCGGGCGCGAGATCCCGATCGTCGCCGACACCTATTCCGATCCGGAGAAGGGCACCGGCGCGGTCAAGATCACGCCGGCGCACGACTTCAACGACTTCGAGGTCGGCCGGCGCCACGGCCTGCCGCAGATCAGCATCCTCGACCGCGAGGGTTGCATCGCGCTGGTCGACAACGAGGACTATCTGCGCGGCCTGCCGGAGGGCTCCGAGGAGTTTGCGAAGGAGTTCCACGGCATCGAGCGCTTCGCTGCGCGTAAGAAGATCCTGGAGCGGCTGGAAGCCTTCGGCTTCCTCGAGCGCATTGAGCCGAACACGCACATGGTGCCGCATGGCGACCGCTCCGGCGTCGTCATCGAGCCGTATCTGACCGACCAGTGGTACGTCGACGCCAAGACCCTGGCGCAGCCGGCGATCGCGGCCGTGCGCTCGGGCGCGACGACGTTCGTGCCGCGCAACTGGGAGAAGACCTATTTCGACTGGATGGAGAACATCCAGCCCTGGTGCATCTCGCGCCAGCTGTGGTGGGGCCATCAGATCCCGGCCTGGTACGGACCCGACGGCAAGGTGTTCGTTGCCGAGACCGAGGAGGAGGCCGTCGGTCACGCCATCGGCTACTATGTCGAGCAGGAGGTCATCACGGCGGAGCAGGGCCGTGAGATGGCGCTCGACCGCAACAAGCGCGAGGGCTTCATCACGCGTGACGAGGACGTGCTCGACACCTGGTTCTCCTCGGCGCTGTGGCCGTTCTCGACGCTCGGCTGGCCCGACGATACGCCGGAGGTGAAGCGCTACTACCCGACCAACGTGCTGGTCACCGGCTTCGACATCATCTTCTTCTGGGTCGCCCGGATGATGATGATGGGCCTCCATTTCATGAAGGAGGTGCCGTTCTCGACCGTCTACATCCACGCGCTCGTCCGCGACGAGAAGGGCGCCAAGATGTCGAAGTCGAAGGGCAACGTCATCGATCCCTTGGCGCTGATCGACGAGCACGGCGCCGACGCGCTGCGCTTCACCTTGGCTGCGATGGCTGCCCAGGGCCGCGACATCAAGCTGTCGACGCAGCGCGTCGAGGGCTACCGCAAGTTCGCCAACAAGCTCTGGAACGCCAGCCGCTTCGCCGAGATGAACGGCTGCACCGTGCCCGAGGGCTTTGATCCGGCCTCCGCCAAGGAGACGCTGAACCGCTGGATCGCCCATGAGGCGGCCGCCGCCACGCGCGAGGTCACCGAGGCGCTGGAGGCCTATCGGTTCAACGATGCGGCCAACGCGATCTACCGCTTCGTCTGGGACGTCTATTGCGACTGGTATGTCGAGCTCTCCAAGCCGACCTTGCTCGGCGAAGAGGGGCCGGCCAAGGACGAGACCAAGGCGATGGTCGCCTGGGCGCGCGACGAGATCCTCAAGCTGCTGCATCCCTTCATGCCCTTCATCACCGAGGCGCTGTGGGAGTCGACGGCCAAGCGCGACAGCCTTCTCACGCTCTCGCCCTGGCCGCACCGCGTCGACACGCCAACCGTGGCCGAGATCGCCGCGCTGTCCGCTGCCAGCTTCGGCGATCCGCTGGTGCCGCCGGTGCTGGTGTCGTTCGACGCCGCCAGCTTCAAGGACGAGGCGGCCGAGGCCGAGATCGGCTGGGTGGTCGATCTCGTCACCGCGATCCGCTCGGTCCGCGCCGAGATGAACATCCCGCCGGCGACCCTGATGCCGCTCGCCCTCGTCGGTGCCTCCGCGGAGACCCGTGACCGCGCGCCGCGCTGGAGCGAGGTGATCAAGCGCCTCGCGCGGCTGTCCGACATCTCCTTCGCGGACACCGCGCCCGAAGGCTCCGCCCAGCTCGTCGTCCGCGGCGAGGTGGCCGCGCTGCCGCTCAAGGGCGTCGTCGATCTCGCCGCCGAGCGCACCCGGCTCGGAAAAGAAATCGCCAAGGCCGAGGCGGACATCGAGCGCGTCGACAAGAAGCTCGGCAATGAGAAGTTCGTCGCCAACGCGCCCGAGGAGCTCGTTGAGGAGGAGAAGGAGAAGCGCGAGGCGGCGCTCGCCCGCAAGGCCAAGTTCCAGGAGGCGCTGTCGCGGCTGCAGGGAGTCTGACGCGAAGCGCCCTCCGCGTCATTGCGAGCGCAGCGAAGCAATCCAGAGTTTCGGCGAAGTCCCTGGATCGCTTCGTCGCTTACGCTCCTCGCGATGACGGCGGAAACGGCTTGCTCACGAACCGCGAGCCCTTGAGACCGAAGCGCCAGGGCTTCTCGATGGCCTTGGTGATGCCGATGCGGACGCCGGTGACGACTTCGACATCGGCTGGGCGCGCGAACAGCTCGACCGGCGGAGCATCGAGGGGCAGGCCATTGTGCGCGATCGTCACGCCCATCGCTTCTGTCAGCTTGCCCGGCCCCGAGCCCAGCATCCGCACGTCCGCCAGCCCGCGCCGCCGCTTCATCTCCTCGATCCCGAGCGTCGGCTCGATCGCCCGGATCAAGACCGCGCTGGCCGAGCCCTCGGGCTCGCAGACGAAGTTCACGCACCAATGGATGCCGTAGGAGCGGTAGACATAGGCAAAGCCGGGCGGGCCGAACATCACCTGGTTGCGCGGCGTCGGGCCGCGGAACGAGTGCGCCGCCGGGTCGGTGTGGTGATAGGCCTCGACCTCGACGATCACGCCGCCGACGCCGTCGACCAGGAACGTCGCCCCGATCAGATCAGGCGCCACTTCAAGCACGTCGCGGGCGAAGAACGCCCGCGTCAGCCGCTTGCCTGGCGCTGCGCGCGGGGGCCGGGAAACTCCGGTGGTTTTTGCCGGTTTTTGCGCCATTCTTGAAGAATTCCGCCGGGATCAGCGCGGTTCCGCGCTGCCCATATCTGCCATGCCCTGGTATCCTCGGCCAGCCGGTTGCGGCGCAGCCCGGCACGGAATAGCTAGGGCGCAACAGAGCTTTGCCAGGTCCCCATGGTCACCATCGTCGACATCAACGCGAACACGCCGCTGCGCCCCCGTCACCCGGAGAAGGTGAACCGGCCGGACTCGGTCTCGCCGGCCAAGCCCGCCTGGATCCGAGTCAAGGCGCCGACCACCCGCGGCTACGCCGACACCCGCAACATCGTTCGCGAGAACGGACTCGTCACCGTCTGCGAGGAGGCCGGCTGCCCGAACATCGGCGAGTGCTGGGACAAGAAGCACGCCACCTTCATGATCATGGGCGACACCTGCACCCGGGCCTGCGCCTTCTGCAACGTCAAGACCGGCATGCCCGCCGCGCTCGACGCCGGTGAGCCCGAGCACGTCGCCGAGGCCACCTTCAAGCTCGGCCTGACCCATGTCGTGGTCACCTCGGTCGACCGCGACGATCTCGCCGATGGCGGCGCCGCCCATATCGCGGCGACGATCCGCGCCATCCGTGCGAAGTGCCCGACCACCACGATCGAAGTGCTGACACCCGACTTCCTGCGCAAGGACGGCGCGCTGGAGCAGGTCGTCGCTGCCAAGCCGGACGTCTTCAACCACAATCTCGAGACCGTGCCGTCGCGCTATCTCTCGGTGCGCCCCGGCGCGCGCTACTTCCACTCGATCCGGCTGTTGCAGCGGGTCAAGGAGATCGATCCGACCATCTTCACCAAGTCCGGCATCATGGTCGGCCTCGGCGAGCAGCGCCACGAGGTGCTGCAGGTGATGGACGATCTGCGCTCGGCCGAGGTCGATTTCCTGACCATCGGGCAGTATCTGCAGCCGACCAAGAAGCACCACGCCGTGATGAACTACGTCACGCCGGAGGAGTTCTCCAACTACGAGACCGTCGCCTACACCAAGGGCTTCCTGATGGTGTCGGCCAGCCCGCTGACGCGCTCCTCCCACCACGCCGGCGAGGATTTTGCCAAGCTGAAGGCCGCGCGCGACGCGCTCGCGCGCTGATCGAGACGAGATGCCGAGATTTTCCAACAAGCGCCGTGTCGCGCACACGGCCGACCAGATGTTCGACCTCGTCGCCGATGTCGAGCGCTATCCGGAGTTCGTGCCGCTGTGCGAGAAGCTGGTGGTGCGCCAGCGCAACGCGAAGCCTGACGGCACCGAGGTCGTCGTCGCCGACATGACGGTGTCGTTCAAGCTGGTGAAGGAGACCTTCACCAGCCGCGTCACGCTGGATCGCGCCAAGCGCAACATCCTGGTCGAATATGTCAGCGGGCCGTTCTCCAGCCTGGAAAACCGCTGGAGCTTCGAGCCGCGCGAGCAGGGCGCCTGCGAAGTGACGTTCTTCATCGCCTACGAGTTCAAGAGCCGCATGCTAGCGATGCTGATGGGTTCGATGTTCGACACGATCTTCGCGCGGATGTCGGCGGCGTTCGAGAAGCGGGCGGACGCGATCTACGGGCGCAAGCCGGCGGTGTCGCCGACGTAAGGTCTTGCTGCTATCGATGATCGGCCTCAGTCGGCACCACACTCTCCGCCGTCATCCCCGCGAAAGCGGGGATCCATAACCACAGGATGGTTTGTGGCGGCAGGCAGGCAACTCCGACCTCGTCTCACCACATCTGCTGCGGCGTATGGATCCCGGGTCGGCGCCTCCGCGGCGCTTTGCGCCGCTGAGGCTTGCCCGGGATGACAGCGGAGGGTGGCGGCTGGTGAGCTTGCCAACTCACAGCAAGCTGCGGCCGCGAAGCCGTCGCCAGCGCAACTTGGCTTCAAAATTCTATCCACGTTTCAAACAACTGCTCCGCGACATCGTCGCGGAGCCGGTCTGATCGCGGACCCTGTCAGCCTGCGATCTTGCCCTACGCCGCCTGCACGGCGGTCAAAAAGTCCTTCACCTTGCCGCGCAACTCGTCGGCATGCTTGGAGAGCTGCCCCGCAGCGCCCAGCATCTGCCGCGCGGCGCCGCCGGCGGACTCCACCGTCTGGCTGACCGAGCCGATATTGGTGGCGACCTCGCGGGTGCCGCTGGCGGCCTGGCTCACGGAGCGCGCGATCTCCTGCGTGGCGTGGCCCTGCTGATCGACGGCGGTCGCGATCGTCTTGGCGATCTCGCTGATCTGGCCGATGGTGCCGCCGATGCCCTGGATCGCCGCCACCGTATCGCTGGTGGCGCGCTGCATCGCGCTGATGTGGGCCGAGATCTCGTCGGTCGCCTTCGCGGTCTGGCTCGACAGGCTCTTCACCTCGGAGGCGACGACCGCGAAACCGCGGCCGGCATCGCCGGCGCGCGCCGCCTCGATCGTGGCGTTCAGCGCCAGCAAATTGGTCTGGCTCGCGATCGCGTTGATCATGTCGGTGACGGCGCCGATCTTGGCGGCGGCGTCCGCGAGGCTGTTGACGAGGTCGTTGGTGCGCGACGACGCCTCGACCGCTTCGGCCGCGATGGTCGAGGAGGTCGCGACCTGGCGGTTGATCTCGCTGACCGAGGTCGACAGCTCCTCGGTCGCGCCGGCCACCGATTGCACATTGGACGAGGCGGAGCTCGACGCCGAGGCGACCAGCGCCACGCGCTGGGCGGCCTGGTCGGCGGTCGCGGTCAGCGACCCCGCCGTCGCTTCGACCTCGCGCGAGGCGCCGGAGATGGCATTTGCGATCCCGCCGACCGTGGTCTCGAAATCCTTGGCGAGCTTCTCCAGCGCGCGCTTCTTCTCCTCGCGCGCGGCGACGAGGTCGGAGAGATCGCGGCGGAAGCTGAAGACGTAGGTCTTGCCCTCGATCTGGGCCGGCACCAAGGTGATCTGGACCAGGGCAGGGCTGCCGTCGGCGCGCTTGGTGGTCCATTCGAAGCTGGCATGGCCCTCGCGCTTGGCCTTGGCGTCCATCTCGCGCACGACATCAGCGGATTTCTTGCCGTTGGGCTGGACCTCGGGGGCCATCGCCGCCGGGGAACGCGACAGCAGGTCCTGCTTGCTGCGGAAGCCGCCGAAGCGCACCGCGCTCTCGTTGCAGGCGATGATCTTGCCCTCGGACATTACCAGGATGGCGTCGCGATGGCGTTCGAACAGCTCGGCCATCAGGAGGTTGTGCACGCGATCAGCCGACTTGCCGGAGAAGAAAGCCATGGGGGTCCCGAATCCACTGTCAGAGAAGAATGCACCAGAGCTAGCAGGGCAAAATTAACCAAAACCTTCGGCCGCTGGCCGACACCCGTAATCTTTCGATCGTCCTGCGAACTGCGGCTGACGCGACGCAGCAGGGCGCCTCTCGCGGCGCAGGCGCGCCCGAGGTGATGGTGATCGACGGGCCCTCCGGAGATCACGAGGGCGCAGGGAATGCCGGGCGCTGGCCGCAACCCATGGCCCGCCTGCAACAAAAAAGCAGGCGGCAGTCACCACAGGTTCAGCCGACATCCGGCATTCCCTGCGCGATGGTCTTCACGCTTATACGCAGTCTCCCCGGGGACCGGCTGTCTTGCCCCCGTGACCGGCGGATCATCACCGCCGGCGTGACACCAGCATCGGGGTGTCAGGACGCTGCGACTTCACGTCCGCCCGGAGCCGTTCGTCGGCACGTCCGAAGACGCGCTGCGGCTCACCGGCGGCCATCGCCTCCCCACCTCGCGTGTCGTGACGATCGCGATACGCCCCTCGTGTCGAGGCGGGATGAGGCATAAGAAGCATGAATTCTGGAAATACGAAATAGGAATATTTTCGCGGTCAGGACTGGACAGTGAGTCGAGCGTTGAAAGCGCTGGAGAAATTCGTCGCGCGGCGCACGGCTCCGGCTTCGCGGTCAGCAGGCTCGAGAGAGCGCAAGGCAGCCGATACGGGCTTGCAGCCCAGCTGATTTGCCCGACGGGTGGGCTATGCTGGCGCGCGATGTCCCCCGGCGCGACCGGCTGCGTCTCACGTCTGCGGCGATGATCTGCGATCGCCAGGAGAAGAAAGCAAACCGATGTCACTCTCGACCATCTACGACGACGCGCTGGTCTATGCAGCGCAGCTGCATCGCAGCCAATTCCGCAAGGCCAGCAACGTGCCCTACATCGCGCATCTGCTGAGCGTCTCCAGCCGGGTGCTGTCGGCCGGCGGCACCGAGGTGCAGGCCATCGCCGGCCTGCTGCACGACGCCGCCGAAGACCAGGGCGGCCAGCCGACTCTGGACGAGATCCGCCGGCGGTTCGGTGATGGCGTCGCCGACATTGTCGCGGACTGTACGGATTCCTGGGTAGAGCCGAAGCCGGAATGGCGTCCCCGCAAGGAAGCCTATCTCGCGAAGCTGCCACACAAGCCGGTGTCATCGCTCCTCGTGTCGCTCGCCGACAAGGTCGACAATGCCGAGGCGATCACGCGCGACCTCGACGAGGTCGGTGACGCCGTCTGGCAACGTTTCACCGGCGGCAAGGACGGGACGATCTGGTACTACCGCACGCTGAGCAGCATCTTCGATCAGGCGTTGCCGGGGCCGTTGGCGCGGCAGCTTGCGCGGACGGTGGGCACGTTTCCGTCCTAGCTGACGCGCATGCGCGGTCCGGTCGCTCCGTGCGAGCGGATCATGAACATAGCTTGGCACCGAGCGCACGCAGGCACGAGAGGCAGAACACGGCCTTGCGCTCCAGACGATCGTGGGCGGCATCGAATAGCGGCCAAAGTCCATTCTCATCGACGTCGATCGACGCTTCTGGCAACTCTGTCGGTGCGGCAAGCCCGGCCAAGCCGAGTTGATCGAAGCAGGCGTCGCAGACGAACAGGTGTCCCGGGATCGGGAGGCGATGACCGTCCGGCGTTCGTCCTTGCGCGACCTGTTGCGCGATGTGCTCGCAAGTCTCGGCGAGGACGGCGCGCCCATGTGTCGGGCAGACGATGATGCCCATTCGCTGTCTCCGAGGATGACAACTTCAGATCGATCAGCTATACAGCCGATCATGATCACCGTCGCCTCCCATCGTTTCGGTCGTTGGACGCACCGTCACTCACGGGCGGCGGGAGGATCAAGCGCAATCTGATGAATTGCAGTCTTTGATCCGAACAGCCGCCAGAGACCTGGCGGCTTTTTTGTTGCCGGCAGGTCTTCGTTTCGAGGGGAGCCCGTCATGCCGAGCACGACCGACGATCCGAGCCTCAGCGCTATCGGGACGCGCGGATTGCGTGGTGTCGCGCATGCGCCGCGGATCTTCGAGCACTGTCGCGGTCGCTCCGCGCGACGTCCTGCTTCGCCAAAGCCGGGAGCCAACGTCTACTACTTGCCGCATCCCGTGGCCGACCCCGGCGGCGCTGAGCCCGAGCCAAAATCGCTGCTCCGGCTCTGGTGGGCACGCTGGCGCGAGCGCCGCTGCTTCGCCAGGGAACTGCCCTGGCTCGCCGACGAAGTGCTGGAGGACTACGGCCTCACGCGCGACGAAGCGCGGCGGTTGTGCCGGCGACCGTTCTGGCGTGCGTGAAGACTTCAGCTGAAACGGAGGGGCCGGCCCACCCACCGCTGTCATCCCGGGCAAGCCTTCACGGCGCATAGCGCCGTGAAGGCGCCGACCCGGGATCCATACTCCGCAGCAGATCTGGTCAAACGAGATCTGAGCCACGGACGTGCCGCCACACTGGATCCTGTGGTTATGGATCCCCGCTTTCGCGGGGATGACGACCGAGGGTGAGGCGACAGCGTCGCCTCACCCTCATGAGCAGGCAAACGCGGGTCGTTGATGATTGGTCTACGGCGGGGCAAAGTATAGCCAGCCCGCCACTCGCGAGCGGCGGAGGACTTCCACCTATTGCTTGCCGGTCCAGATTTCCAACATGACTACTCTGCTTGAGAAAGCTTTCGATGTGGCACGCCAGCTTCCGGCCGAAGAGCAGGACGAATTGGCGCGTGTGCTGTTGCGCCTGACCGGGCACGACGATGCTCGTGTGGAGTTGACCCCCGCAGACCTTGCTTCGTTTGAAGGCTCTCTTCGCGAAGCGGATCAACGCGAGTTCGCGACCGATCATGAGATCAGCTCGATCTGGGCGAAGCACGGTCTCTGAAGCTTCGCTTCACTGAACCTTCAACGGCCCCTACGTCCTTGGCCGCCTTGGTGGCCGCTTCACCGGATGCAACCTCGGCGCCCGCGCCACGCGCGGACGCAATCGCGTCGCCGCCGCGCGCTTCGGCTTGGCCGGTAGCTGCGGCCTCGCCAGTTCCATCAGCATCCGCAGCGCCTCCAGCACCGACCGTGTCCGCACCGTGCTGCGGCCGATGGCGCCGAAGCGGTGCTCGCGGTGGGTGATGCGGCCGTCGCGGGCCGCGACGGCGAAGTGGACGAGGCCGACCGGCTTGCCGGGGGTGGCGCCGCCGGGGCCGGCGATGCCGGTGATCGCGACGGCGAGGTCGACGTCGGCGCGCTCGAGGGCGCCGACGGCCATCTGGATCGCGGTCTCCTTGGAGACGGCGCCGAAGGTCTGCAATGTGGAGGCCTCGACGCCGAGCATCGCGCGCTTGGCTTCATTGGAATAGGTGACGAAGCCGCGATCGATGACATCGGAGGAGCCGGGGATCTCGGTGAGCGCGGCGGCGACCAGGCCGCCGGTGCAGGATTCGGCGGTCGCGATCATCAGCTTGCGCGACCGGCAGAGGTCGAGCAGCGAGCGGGCCAGCGCACTGGTGGAGCCGATTTGACGTTCGCTCGCCATGTCCCCGGTCGTCCTCGAAGCGATAGCTACCCCAACAACACCGCGCCGAAGAGAGAGTGCCCCGATGGATTTCGAGACGCTTCCATGGGCTCGGTTTCACCTCTCCCTGCCAGTGCGAAGCGAGGCTTCGCTCGGGCTGGGAGAGGTCGGATCGCATCGTCAGATACGATCCGGGTAAGGGGGGCTGTCCGCACGCACCGCCCGTGCGGCTGCCCCTCACCCCAACCCTCTCCCCGTAAGAACGGGGCGAGGGAGCGCACCGCGGTCGCGGTGATAGCTCGACTCAAACTCTGATTGGATCAATCTCGTACCTCGATGTCAGGAGCGGAGGTCTCCGTCACCTGGTCGGATCGATCCAGTCCTACTCGCTACACCCCCCACGGCAGCCGGATCGTCGCGCTGGCTGTCGCCGCAATACCTTCCTCGCGGCCGGTGAAGCCGAGGCGTTCGCTGGTGGTGGCTTTCACGGCGATGCGCGAGATGTCGACGCCGGAGATTTCGGCGATGCGGGCGCGCATCTGGTCGCGCAGGGGGCCGATCTTCGGGCGCTCGCAGATCATCGTGACCTCGAGATTGGCGATGCGGCCGCCGCGGGCGGTGACGCGCTCGATGGCGTATTTGAGGAACTGGTCGGAGGAGGCACCCTTCCACTTCATGTCGGAGGGCGGGAAGTGCGAGCCGATGTCGCCGTCGGCCAGGGCGCCTAAAATCGCGTCAACCAGAGCGTGCAGGCCGACGTCGCCGTCGGAGTGGGCCAGGAAGCCCTTGCTATGCGGCACACGCAGGCCGCACAGCCAGACATGGTCGCCTTCGCCGAAGGCGTGGACGTCGTAGCCGGTGCCGGTCCTGATGTCGCCGAGCGAGGCTGCGAGGCGCGCTTCCTCGCGCACGAAATCTTCCGGGGTGGTGAGCTTCATGTTGGCAACATCGCCCTCGAAGGTCGCGACGGTCAATCCCGCCCATTCGGCAATCGCCGCATCATCTGTGAACTCGGTGAGGCCCTCGCGCGCCGCGCGGCGATGCGCCTCCAGGATGGTGTCGAATCTGAAGGTCTGCGGCGTCTGCGCGATGCGCAGTTTCGCGCGCTCCGGCGTCGCGGTGATGTCGCCGGCGGCACCGACTTCCTTGATCGTATCGGTGACGGGCACGACGGGGATCGCGGCGCCGGTCTTGTTCGCAGCGACGATCGCCCGCGAGATCACGGCCGGTGTCACGAAGGGACGGGCGGCGTCATGGATCAGCACGATCTCCGGCTTGTGCGGCACCAGCGCCTCGAGACCTGCGAGCACCGAGGCCTGACGCGTTGCGCCGCCATGCGCGGGCGGCTCGTGGCGCAGGCCCGACACCGCCGCGTTGAACACCTCGATGTCATCGGGATTCACCACCGGCTGCACCACCGCGACCTCGGGATGCTCGGCGAAAGCCGCGAGCGCGCGATGGATGACGGTGCGGCCGCCAATGCTGCGATATTGCTTCGGACCGCCGGCGCCGGCGCGCAGGCCACGGCCGGCCGCGACGAGAATGGCTGCAGTCCGCTGAGAAGTCGTCATGGGAACAGGGTATCGATGCTGATGAGATGAGGGAGCGGTGAATGGTCGCGGCTTCTTACATCCGCAGAGGATGTTAAGCGAGCAGGATCACACATTGCATGAGGCGCGGCGGCGACTCCGGTTAAGGTGAAGGGTGCAACATCACCTCGACGGGCAGACTTGGTCCGGGCCTGGCCCGGTCTTTCACGCATCTGCACGAAGCCATGCAAAAACCCGGCAGCTCACGGGTTTACCATGACTGCCGAACAAGCATATTTTGCTGCACTGCACTTGAAATGTGGATGGTCTTGGCTAAAGTGTAGGCATGACGCTTGACTGCCCAAGAATTGTGCTTGAGAGTGCAGGGCAGACGCAATGATGCGTCGCATGAGCTTTAAGAGTCGTTCGTGACCGGTCCGGCCAAAACACCTGCCAAACAGTTGAAGATAGGCGACGTTTTGCTCGCCAACCGGGCTGTCCTCGCGCCGATGTCGGGCATCACCGACGCGCCGTTCCGCCGAGTCGCGGCCGAGCTCGGCGCAGGCCTGGTGGTCTCCGAGATGACCGCGAGCGACGATCTGGTGCGCGGACGGTGGATATCGCGGCTGCGCTGCGAGGCCAGCGGAATCGGCCCGCATGTGGTGCAGCTCGCGGGCTGCGAGGCGCACTGGATGGCCGAGGGCGCCAAGGTCGCGGCAGATGGCGGCGCCGACATCATCGACATCAACATGGGCTGTCCGGCGCGCCACGTCACCGGCGGCCAGTCCGGCTCGGCCTTGATGCGCGATCTCGATCATGCGCTGACCCTGATCGAGGCGACCGTCGAGTCCGTCGACGTGCCCGTGACCCTGAAGATGCGGCTCGGCTGGGACGAGCGCAGCCTGAACGCGCCGGAGTTGGCGCGCCGCGCCGAGGCCGTCGGCGTGCAGCTGATCACCGTGCATGGGCGGACGCGGCAGCAGTTCTACAAGGGCGAGGCCGACTGGAGCGCGGTGCGCGCGGTGAAGCAGGCCGTCGACCTGCCGGTCGTCGTCAATGGCGACATCACGAGCTATGAGGACGCCCGCGAGGCGCTGGACGCCTCCGGCGCCGATGCGGTCATGATCGGCCGCGGCGCGCAGGGGCAGCCCTGGCTGCCCGGCCAGATCGGCCGCAGGCTCGACGGCGGGGCCGAGGAGGGCGCGCCGGAGCTCGCCCGGCAGCTCGATCTGCTCACGGCGCTCTATGACGAGATCTGCCGCCACTATGGCGAGCGGGTCGGCCTGCGCCACGCCCGCAAGCATCTCAGCTGGGGGCTCGACGTCGCCGCCGAGCATGCCCAGGCGCCAGCCGAAAAACTGAAGGCGTGGCGCGAGCGTATCCTGACATCGGAGCAGCCGTCCCAGGTGCACCGGGCGCTGCGCGAGGCCTTTGACGATTTTGCCTGGAGTGCAGCCGCATGAGCTCAGCCGCAGAACAGCGCAAGCGCCTTCCGTCGGATGGCGATGCCATCCTCAACGCCCTGCCGAATCCGGTCCTGGTCATCGGCCCGGACGGCATGATCATGGACGCCAACATGGCGGCGGAATCGTTCTTCGATTCCTCGACGCAGTTTCTGCAGCGGCAGTCGCTCAAGAAGCTGGTGCCGTTCGGCTCGCCGCTGCTGGCGCTGATCGACCAGGTGCGCACCACCAACGCGCCGGTCAACGAGTACAAGGTCGACCTCGGCACGCCGCGCACCGGCGCCGACCGGCTCGTCGATCTTCATGTGGCCCCCTTGCCGGAGCGGGCAGGGCACATCGTGGTGATGCTGCAGGAGCGCACCATCGCCGACAAGATGGACCGCCAGCTCACCCATCGCAGCGCCGCGCGCTCGGTGATCGCGCTGGCCGCGATGCTGGCGCATGAGATCAAGAACCCGCTGTCGGGCATCCGCGGCGCTGCACAGCTGCTGGAGCAGCAGGCCTCCTCCGAGGACCGCATGCTGACGCGGCTGATCTGCGACGAGGCCGACCGTATCGTCACCCTGGTCGACCGCATGGAGGTGTTCGGCGACGACCGGCCGGTGGCGCGCGGGCCCGTCAACATCCACTCCGTGCTCGATCATGTGAAGCGGCTGGCGCAGTCGGGCTTCGCGCGCAACATCCGCTTCATCGAGGACTACGATCCGTCGCTGCCCCCGGTGCTGGCCAACCAGGACCAGCTGATCCAGGTGTTCCTGAACCTGGTCAAGAATGCCGCGGAAGCGGTCGTCGACCTCGGCTCGGACGCCGAGATCCAGCTCACCACCGCCTTCCGTCCGGGCGTGCGGCTGTCGGTGCCCGGCAAGAAGTCGCGGGTGTCGCTGCCGCTGGAGTTCTGCGTCAAGGACAACGGTCCCGGCGTGCCCGAGGACCTGATGCCCAATCTGTTCGATCCGTTCGTGACCACCAAGCCGACCGGAAGCGGCCTCGGTCTTGCATTGGTCGCGAAGATCATCGGCGACCACGGCGGGATCATCGAGTGCGAATCGCAGCCGCGCAAGACGACCTTCCGGGTGCTGATGCCGATGTACAGCGCAACCAAACAACAAGACCACGGCCCAAAAAACAGCATTGGCGACGACGTTTCGGGGACGTCGTTGCATGCCTCTCAGGGATCAAATTGAGGACCACCCATGCCTGCAGGTAGCATTCTCGTTGCCGACGACGATACGGCCATCCGCACGGTCCTGAACCAGGCGCTGTCACGCGCCGGCTACGAGGTGCGGCTGACCGGCAATGCCGCCACGCTGTGGCGCTGGGTGAGCCAGGGCGAGGGCGATCTCGTCATCACCGACGTGGTGATGCCCGACGAGAACGCGTTCGACCTCTTGCCGCGGATCAAGAAGATGCGGCCGAACCTCCCCGTGATCGTCATGAGCGCGCAGAACACGTTCATGACCGCGATCCGGGCCTCGGAGCGCGGCGCCTATGAGTATCTGCCGAAGCCGTTCGACCTGAAGGAGCTGATCGCGATCGTCGGCCGCGCCCTCGCCGAGCCGAAGGAGCGGGCGGCGAGCCAGCCCGACGACAACGAGTTCGAATCGATCCCGCTGGTCGGCCGCTCGCCGGCGATGCAGGAGATCTACCGCGTGCTGGCGCGTCTGATGCAGACCGACCTCACGGTGATGATCTCCGGCGAGAGCGGCACCGGCAAGGAGCTGGTGGCGCGCGCGCTGCACGATTACGGCAAGCGCCGCAATGGCCCGTTCGTCGCCGTCAACATGGCGGCGATCCCGCGCGACCTGATCGAATCGGAACTGTTCGGCCATGAGCGCGGCGCCTTCACCGGCGCCAACACCCGCGCCTCCGGCCGCTTCGAGCAGGCCGAGGGCGGCACCTTGTTCCTCGACGAGATCGGCGACATGCCGATGGAGGCGCAGACACGGTTGCTGCGCGTGCTGCAGCAGGGCGAATACACCACCGTCGGCGGCCGTACCCCGATCAAGACCGACGTCCGCATCGTCGCGGCCTCGAACAAGGACCTGCGCATCCTGATCCAGCAGGGGCTGTTCCGCGAGGACCTGTTCTTCCGCCTCAACGTCGTGCCGTTGCGGCTACCGCCGCTGCGCGAGCGCATCGAGGACCTGCCGGACCTGGTGCGCCACTTCTTCGCGCTCGCCGAGAAGGACGGGCTGCCGCCGAAGAAGCTCGACGCTGCCGCGCTGGAACGGCTCAAGCAGCACCGCTGGCCGGGCAATGTCCGCGAGCTCGAAAACCTCGCCCGCCGCCTCGCGGCGCTGTACCCGCAGGACGTCATCACGGCGTCGGTGATCGATGGCGAGCTGGCGCCGCCGGCTGTGACCACCGGTTCGAACGCGCCGACCTCGATCGACAATCTCGGCGGCGCCGTCGAAGCCTATCTGTCCTCGCACTTCCAGGGTTTCCCGAACGGCGTGCCGCCGCCGGGCCTGTATCACCGCATCCTCAAGGAGATCGAGATCCCGCTGCTGACGGCCGCGCTGGCCGCCACCCGCGGCAACCAGATCCGCGCCGCCGACCTGCTCGGCCTCAACCGCAACACGCTGCGGAAGAAGATTCGCGACCTCGACATCCAGGTTTACCGCAGCGGCGGCTGATGACGGTGATTTGATACTCCCAAGGCGGGCGCAAACCCGCCCCAGCTGAGAATTATTGTAGACAAACCCGCGACGGACTTCCGCGCCGTGGATTTGTCGCAATTTGGCAACAGCGTGGTAGGAATGCATCAGTCCGATTCCCCGGACGTGCCGCGTTCATCCTCACCACCCTTGCCGGAATGACCAGCGCAGAAACCTCGGCCACCCCTTTTGATTCCGCGTCCGCCGATGGCCGACGCTGGACCTGGCGCACCTGGCTGGCGCCGGTGGCGGTGGCGCTCGCGCTGCTGTCGGCCTTCCTGACCTTCATCGTGCTGGTCGGGCTGACCCCGGTCGAGCCGACCACCGAGGTGGTCAAGACCTTCTATTTGATCGACGCCGGAACGATCCTGATCCTGGTCGGGATCATCATCCGCGAGGTCTGGCAGGTCGTGCAGGCCCGCAGGCGCGGCCGGGCAGCGGCGCGGCTGCATGTCCAGATCGTCAGCCTGTTCTCGGTGATCGCGGTGCTGCCGGCGGTGCTGGTCGCGGTGGCCGCCAACGTCACCATCGACCGCGGTCTCGACCGGCTGTTCTCCGGGCCCGCCAAGGTCGCGATCCAGAACTCGCTGACCATCGCGCGCGCCTACATGCAGGAGCACGCCCAGTTCATCCGCGGCGACATCATCGGCATGGCCACCGACATCGCGCGGGCGCGGCCGCTGTTCGACCAGGACCGCGCCAGCTTCCGCGAGCTGCTGACCGCCAGCGCCGCCTCGCGCAACCTGCCGGGCGCGATGATCATCGACAAGAACACCAACCCGATCGTGTGGGCGGAGACCGGCGGCGTGCAGCTCGCCTATTCGCCGCCGGCGCCGGAGTTCCTCAACAATGTCGGCGAGCAGGAGCCGGAGATCGCGGTCCTGCCGGAGTCGAACTACGTCGCCGCCGTGATCCGGCTGCGCGCCTTCAACGACACGTTCCTCTACGTCGCCCGTCCGCTCGATCCGCAGGTCGTCGACCAGCTCAAACAGACCGAGCTGTCGGTCGCCGAATATGCCCAGGTCGAGGCGCGGCGCTTCGGCATCCAGATCGCCTTCGCCCTGATGTTCGCGGTGATCGCGCTGACCATCCTGATGGCCTCGGTGCTGATCGGGCTGAACTTCGCCAACTGGCTGGTGGCGCCGATCCGTCAATTGATGAATGCCGCGCACACCGTCTCGACCGGCGATCTCAACGTCCAGGTTCCGGTGCATCGCTCGGAGGGCGATCTCGCCCAGCTCGGCCAGACCTTCAACAAGATGACGCAGGAGCTGCGCACGCAGCGCGACGAGCTGGTCAGCGCCAGCGACCTGATCGACAGCCGCCGCCGCTTCATCGAGGCCGTGCTGTCCTCGGCCTCAGCGGGCATCATCGGCGTGGATGCGTCCGGCAGCGTCGGCATCCTCAACCGCTCCGCCGAGAAGCTGATCGGCCATGCCGAGCAGGAGGTGCTCGATCATCCGCTGTCGGACGTGCTGCCCGAGCTCGACGACATGATGAAGACCGCGCGCGAGGGCAAGCAGCGCCTTGTGCAGGGACAGATCACGATCCAGCGCGACGGTCACGAGCGCAATCTGTCGGTGCGCGTCACGGCCGAGCAGACCAACCAGGCGCGCGACAGCTACATCATCACGCTCGATGACATCACCGAACTGGTCTCGGCGCAGCGCACCTCTGCCTGGGGCGACGTCGCGCGCCGCATCGCACACGAGATCAAGAATCCGCTGACGCCAATTCAGCTTTCCGCAGAACGGATTCGCCGCAAATTCGGCAAGGTCATCACCGAGGACAAGGCCGTATTTGAGCAATGTACCGAGACGATCGTGCGGCAGGTCGACGACATCAGGCGAATGGTCGACGAGTTCTCGCGGTTCGCGCGGATGCCCAAGCCCGTGATGGAAGGCGAGGACGTGGCCGACACCGTGCGCCAGGCCGTGTTCCTGATGAAGGTCGCGCATCCCGAGATCGACATCGAGACCGAGATCAAGCAGGACCCGCTACGCGCGCAGTTCGACCGCCGGCTGATCTCGCAGGCGCTGACCAACATCATCAAGAACGCGACCGAGGCGATCGAGGTGGTGCCCGAGGCGGAACTCGGCAAGGGCCGCATCGACGTCGTCGCCTCGCGCGAGGGCGAGGACGTGCTGATCGACGTGATCGACAATGGCATCGGCCTGCCGAAGGTGGCGCGGCAGCGCCTGCTGGAGCCCTATGTCACGACGCGCGCCAAGGGCACCGGCCTCGGACTCGCGATCGTCGGGCGCGTGCTGGAGGACCATGGCGGCAAGCTCGAGCTGAAGGACGCGTCCGACTTCCGTTCCGGCCAGCGCGGCGCCTGGATGCGACTGCGCTTCGCCGTCTCCGGCCAGGCCGCGAAGACGGATGCCAAGGAGCAGGCGGGGGCCACAAACAATGCGCAGAAGACCGGCAGCGGCGAAACCGCAGACCCGGTCCAAACGACCAATGATGAACCAAAGATCCAAGCCGCAACCGGCAGCTGACGAGACAGGCGTGACCCATGGCGAGTGATATTCTGATTGTCGACGATGAAGCCGATATCCGGGAGCTGGTTGCCGGCATCCTGGATGACGAGGGCTTCACGACGCGAACCGCGCGCGACAGCGATTCGGCGCTCGCGGAGATCACGAGCCGGCGTCCGAACCTGGTGTTCCTGGACATCTGGCTGCAGGGCTCCAAGCTCGACGGCCTGCAGCTGCTGGAGCAGATCAAGAAGGACCATCCCGATCTGCCGGTCGTGATGATCTCCGGCCACGGCAACATCGAGACCGCCGTCGCCGCGATCAAGCGCGGCGCCTATGACTTCATCGAGAAGCCTTTCAAGTCGGACAGGCTGATTCTCGTCGCGACGCGCGCGCTGGAGAACTCGCGCCTGAAGCGCGAGGTGCGCGAGCTGAAGCAATTGGCGCCGACCGCGAGCACGATGACCGGCCGCTCGCCGTCGATGAATCAGTTGCGCCAGACTATCGAGCGCGCCGCCAAGGCCAACAGCCGCATCCTGATCGTCGGCCCGCCGGGCTCGGGCAAGGAGCTCGCCGCGCGCACGCTGCACGCGCAGTCGCCGCGCGCGGAGGGGCCGTTCGTCGTCATCAACGCCGCCGCGATCACGCCGGAGCGGATGGAGGAGGAGCTGTTCGGCATCGAGCAGTCAAACGGCGAGCAGTCGCGCAAGACCGGTGCGCTCGAGGAGGCGCATGGCGGCACGCTGTTCGTCGACGAGATCGCCGACATGCCGCGCGAGACGCAGAACAAGATCCTTCGCGTGCTGGTCGACCAGACCTTCCAGCGCGCCGGCGGCACCACCAAGGTGCATGTCGACGTCCGCATCATCTCCTCGACCGCGCGCAATCTGGAGGAGGAGATCGCGGCGGGCCGCTTCCGCGAGGATCTCTATCATCGCCTCTCGGTGGTGCCGATTCGCGTGCCGCCGCTGTCCGAGCGGCGTGAGGACATTCCCGAGCTGATCGACTATTTCATGGACCAGATCTCTGTCACGACCGGCCTGCCGAAGCGGCAGATCGGTCAGGACGCGATGGCCGTGCTGCAGTCGCATGTGTGGCCGGGCAACGTCCGCCAGCTCCGCAACAATGTCGAGCGCGTGATGATTCTCGCAGCCGGCGGGCCGGAGGTGATCATCACCGCGGATATGCTGCCGCCTGACGTCGGCTCGATGGTGCCGGCGATGCCGACCAGCAACAATGGTGAGCACATCATGGGCCTGCCGCTGCGCGAGGCCCGCGAGGTGTTCGAGCGCGATTATCTGATCGCCCAGATCAGCCGTTTCTCCGGCAACATCTCGCGCACCGCCGAGTTCGTCGGGATGGAACGGTCCGCCCTGCATCGCAAGCTGAAGGCACTGGGGGTGGGCTAGCGCCTCTCAACCCGGCCAACTTTGCCGACTGGACGAATTTACACTGGAAAATCCGTCCAGTTCCGGAATTTTACGGGCGAATCCGGGTCTTTTGGAACCCGCTTCCTTGCAAGCGGCTTGCCTAATATGCTCGCCTGTCTTCTAATCCGGCATCCCGTGGTCCCTCGAGGGGGATCTCAATGGACCATGGGACCATCGATGAATCCGGGGCCTGCGATCGGGTCATCGAAGGTTCAATAAGAAAAAGCACAAGACTGCGAGATAACAACAATGGCGGCCGACCGCGCACAAAACCTACAAGACACCTTTCTCAACCATGTCCGCAAAACCAAGACGCCGCTCACGATCTTCCTGGTCAATGGCGTGAAACTGCAGGGGATTGTCACCTGGTTCGACAATTTCTGCCTGCTGCTCCGGCGCGATGGTCACTCGCAGCTCGTCTACAAGCATGCGATCTCGACGATCATGCCGGGCGCCCCGATTCAGCTGTTCGAAGGCGGCGAGGACGCGTCTGCGTGAGAGTGACCTGACGTGAGAGTGACCTGATTGGAACCCAGGGATCGCCAAGGGTTCATCGGCCTTTCGAGGCCGGATGACGTCAAGACAACGGGGCTGGTCATCGTGGTCGGCCCCTATTTGCGGGCGCGCCGCGGCGATGACGCGCAGTCCGCGCACGCCGACATGCGAGATTTCGAGGCGCGGATCGACGAGGCCGCCGGTCTCGCGCGCGCCATCGATCTTGTGGTCGCCGAATCGATTCTCGCGCCGATCGGGCAGATCCGTCCCGCGACCTATCTCGGCAAGGGCAAGGTCGACGAGATCGCCGGCGTCATTGCCGGGCAGGGCGCTGAGCTGGTCGTGATGGATTGCGCGCTGTCGCCGATCCAGCAGCGCAATCTGGAGAAGGCCTGGAACACCAAGGTGCTCGACCGCACCGGTCTCATTCTCGAAATCTTCGGCCGCCGAGCCAAGACCAAGGAAGGCGCGCTGCAGGTCGAACTCGCGCATCTCAACTATCAGCGCAGCCGTCTGGTGCGCTCCTGGACCCATCTCGAGCGCCAGCGCGGCGGCTTCGGCTTCATGGGCGGCCCCGGCGAGACCCAGATCGAGGCCGACCGCCGCCTGATCGGCGATCGCATCACCCGGCTCGAGAACGAGCTGAAGAAGGTGCAGGCGACGCGGCGGCTGCATCGCGCCGGACGCCAGCGCGTGCCGTATCGCGTGGTCGCGCTGGTCGGCTATACCAATGCCGGCAAGTCGACGCTGTTCAATCGGCTCACGCGCGCCGACGTCCAGGCCGCGGACATGCTGTTCGCGACGCTGGATCCGACCCTGCGCGCGATCACTTTGCCGCATGGCGGCAAGGCGATGCTGTCCGACACCGTGGGCTTCATCTCCAACCTGCCGACCCAACTCGTCGCCGCCTTTCGCGCGACGCTGGAAGAGGTGCTGGAGGCGGATGTCATCCTGCATGTGCGCGACATGTCGCATGAGGATGCCGAGGCGCAGCAGCATGACGTCGAGCTGGTGCTGAGCCAGCTCGGCATCGATCCCCAAGCGACCGACGGCCTCATTGAGGTCTGGAACAAGATCGATCGTCTGGATGAGGCCGCGCGCGAGAATCTCGCCAACATCGCCGCGCGCCGACCGCCGGAGCGGCCGTGCCTCATGGTCTCCGCCGAGACGGGGGAAGGCGTCGACGTGCTGCTGCAGGCGATCGAAGATCGCCTCGCGGCCGCGCGCACCACGCTCGATCTCACGATCGACGCAGCCGATGGCGCCGGGATCTCCTGGCTGCATCGCAATGCCGAGGTGCTCGCCAAGGAACTGCACGAGGGCCACTACGACATGACGGTGCGTGTCGACGCGACGAAGCGGGACATCGTCGTCGAGCGTTATCACGGCGTGCCCCGGGTCGCGTGAGCGGCGGCTAAAGCGGCGTGACTGCAACATGCAGAACTGCGGGGCGGCCGCCATCGACGGCTGCAAGGCAGCGCTCGATGGCTGAATCGAGCGCGTCGGGATCGTCAGTCCGCTCGCCATGGGCTCCGAACGCGCAGGCGATGTCGGCGAGACGCCGCTGCTCGTCCTGGCGCCCCGTCGAAAGTCGCGACAGGAACGAGTCGCTCTGCTGCGCGGCGCCGTCGGGATAGACACGTTGGACCGAGGCCTTCACGGCCTGCCATCCTGCGTTATCGAGGATCACGGTGAAGATCGGCAGCTGATACTGCTGCGAGACGGCATAGACCGAGTCCGGCGCCGCGAAGTGATAGGCGCCGTCGCCGATCACCTGCACGACGCGCGTCTCGGGATTGGCGAGCTTGAGCCC
The DNA here is from genome assembly GCF_051168435.1 of Bradyrhizobium sp. HKCCYLR20261. Taxonomy (NCBI): domain Bacteria; kingdom Pseudomonadati; phylum Pseudomonadota; class Alphaproteobacteria; order Hyphomicrobiales; family Nitrobacteraceae; genus Bradyrhizobium; species Bradyrhizobium sp. HKCCYLR20261. Next base: position 62,810 of record NZ_JBNPUZ010000006.1, on the reverse strand, counting down.
CAGCGCCATGCCGCCGCTGAAGCCGAGCCCGCCGCCGGCCAGACCCACATAGGTCATCGGCCTGGTGCGGCGGAGTTGCTGCTGCAGGACCGGAGCGTTGCGGACCGCCTCGTTGAGCACGATGTCGTCTTCCGACAGCAGCGCCTGCAGCCGGGCAAACAGATAGGCTGGGTTGATGGCGCCGCGTGAGCCCTTCTGGGCAGCCGCAGAGCTCCGCCTGGCCTCTGTGGCCTCGCGGGCCGGCCTCCAGCTTGCGATCCGATCACGGACCTTCTTCAGATAGGTCTCGTTGCTGCGGGCGACGACGATCTCCAGCACCTGGCGCAGAATGACGGCCGAGTCGCCCTGAACGCGAAGGTCGGTCGCGAACCCCCACATCGGAATATCGGCCTTGAGCGCATCGACGTCGATCTGGATCCATCGCAGCCGGTCCGCTGCTCTGAGAGTCTGCGGAATGAACGGGACGTCGATGTCGATCAGGAGACCGAGGTCGGCGTTGGCGACGAGCGCGCCGGGATCGGAGCCGGCGAAGCAGGGCGAGTCCTGGCAGATGTTCATGGTGACGGGATTGAACTCGGCAACGCGAATTCCGCACACCAGCGCCAGCCGCTCGAGCATGGCAACGGCCTCGGCATTGCGTCCGAGATAGGCGGTCAGCACGATCGGGTTGTCCGCTTGCATCAGCGCGTCCGCAATCGCCCAGGCGAGCTCCGGCTCGATCCCTCCCGCCTTGACGCTGCCATAGCGCGCAGGCGGGTAGGTGGGCATGGCGTCGTCGTCCCACAGCTCGGCGAGAACCTCGCGCGGCAGCATCATGTAGACCGGGCCAGGCGGATCGCTGTGCATCACGGCGGCCGCGCGCGCCAGCGCTTCCTTCACGACCACCCCCGAGGGCAGCGTGTAGTCCCATTTGACGTAGGGCCTGACAATGCTGGCCTGATCGAAACTGTCCTGGACGAAGTGGACATACGTATCGCGGCCTCCCGGCAGCTCGCCATGGACGGCGAAAGGCGCGCGCCCGGCGACCAGGAGGACCGGCAGCCGGTAGCGAAAGGCATTCTGGATGCCCATGCAGGCGTTGGCGGTGCCGGCATCGACGTGGACGAAAACGGCCTGGCCGCGGCCTGTCATGGCCGCATAGCCCATCGCCATATGCACCGCGACCACCTCGTGGGGGCATAGGATCACCTCGGGGTGGCATCGCCCCTCGGCGTCCCAGCGTGCGATCTCCTCGATCAGCGACACATGGTCCGTGCCGAGATTGGCGAAGATGTAGTCGATGCCGAGCTCGACCAGCGCCTCGAGGAAATAATGCGCCGTGCTATGGCGGGCAGCGGCGCGGGGGCGCGGATCAGGCGACGACGGCAGCGTCACGATGCATGGCCTCAAGCTGGGGTGCATTGCCACGCAGGCGGTCGAACAGCCGTCCGGGATCGCGCGGTGCGGCCATGCCGCGCCAGGCGATATGCGAATCCGGCCGGAGCAGCAGCAGGTGTTCGGCGAACTGATAGCCGGCCTGGGCGCGGTCGACGTCGACGAGCGCCAAGGGAACGCCCTGACGGGCTGCGGCGTCGACGATCGCTGCGGCATCGACTGCCGGATCGAACCGGACCAGCGTATAGGCCGGGCCGAGGGCATCCAGCAGCGACCGTCCATCCGCGAGCCAGACATGGGGCGCGCGTGCGCCCGGCACCGTGGAGGCGGTGAAGTGGCCCATGCCGTAGGGCGGCGGCGTCTCGCCATCATAGGCGATGGCCGGCGACCGATCGTAGTAGTAGCCGAAGTTCAGGCCGGCGCAGCAATATTGCTGCACGTTGAGGTCATAGGCGGCCTGGCCGACCTTGCTGCGCGCGGCATCGCCAGCGGGGCCATCCATTTCCACTTCGGGAGGGACCGAGCGCCGCTGGCTCATCACGGCAAGCGCGTGGTTCATGGCGAAATGCGACACCTGCTCGGTGATCGGCTGGCGCTCGGCTTCATAGGCGTCGAGCAGGGCAGGGGCGGCCCAGCCCTGGATGACGCCGGCCAGCATCCAGCACAGATCGACGGCGTCGGCGATCCCTGCGTTCATGCCGTAGCCCGCATAGGGAATCCACAGATGCGCGGCATCGCCGCAGATGAAGGCGCGGCGATCGCGGAAGCGGTCGGCGACCAGGCGACGGCCGATCCAATCCTCCTTGCTGATGATCTCGTACTGGAAGCGATCGTCGACGCCGAGGATGGTGCGCAGCGCCCAATCGCGATCGACGCTGTCGAACTCGATCTCCTCGGCTGCGAGATGGTTGTGGATCAGCCAGGTGTCACGGCCGTCGATCGCCACGGTGGTGCCGCAGCGCCTGGGGTTGAGCGACATCGTCATCCAGGCCGGCTTCTGGGTGATGAGATCCTTCAGCGCGGGCGCATGGATGTAGGTCGACTGCACCCGCTGCACGACGTCGGTCCCACCAAGGCGGGAGCCGATCAGCCGGCGCACGGTGGAGCGGCCGCCGTCGCAGCCGATCAGGTAGTCGGCTGAAATCGTGATGTCCTGCTCGGAGTCGAGATCACGGGCGTGGGCGACGACGCCGTTGTCGTCCTGTTCGAACCGATCGAGCTGAACGCGGTTGAGGATCTTGATGCGAGGCTGCGCCTCGGCGCAGGCGAACAGGATGGGCTCGAGATAGATCTGGTTGATGCGGTGCGGCGGCTCCGGCGTCGGCCAATCGGTGTCTGGCCCTCCCGTCGCGGTGTAGCGGTCCTGGCGGGAGGGGATCGGGATGCGCGTCAGCTCGCGCCCGACCACGGCGGTGCGGTAGGCACAATCATTGGGAAAATCAGCGGGCAGGCCGCCGTCGCGCACCTGCCGGACGATGCCGAGGCGGCGAAACACCTCCATGGAGCGCGCCGAGACGTGGTTGCATTTGACGTTCGGCGGCTCGCCGGCGCGCCGGATCTCGGCGACCACGACGTCGATGCCGCGGGAGGCAAGATCCATGGCCGCGGTCAGTCCGACCGGGCCCGCGCCCACGATGAGCACCTGGGTCTGAATCATCTTCATGTCATGCTTTCTTTGCGTGTGATCTAGGCGCGCTCCGGCGCCGAGAGCGCCTCGCGCTGGGGTTCGTCGGAGGTCGGGAGGCTGCCGCGCATGCTGAGGAGCGCCAGTCCCAGGATCACGAGCGCCGAGAACAGTTGCGGCACCGCGCTGGCCTGGAACAGCGAGGCGACGTCCCATTTGGCCGCCAGCATCAGGCCGCCGATGGTGACGCCGAGGATCGAGCCGAACCGGCCGATGCCGAGCGCCCAGCCGATGCCGGTGCCGCGGATGTAGGTCGGATAGATCCGCGCCGCGTAGGCGTTGCAGCCGATCTGTCCGCCAATCACGGCGACGCCGGCAATGAAGACCGCAGGCACCAGGATCGGCAGCGCGGCGCCGGCGACGCCGATGGTGATGATCGACAGAAAGCCGGCGACGTAGGTCACGAACAGCACGCGGTCGAAGCCGAACCGCTCGATCAGCAGCCCGAGGCCGATCGTGCCGAGCATGCCGCCGAGCTGGAACGCCACGCCGACGGCGATCGCCGCCTGGACGTCGAGCCCGACGCCATGCGTAAGCGTCGGCAGCCAGCTGTTGAGGAAGTAGATGTCCATCATGTTCATGAAGAACATGACCCACAGCAGCAGGGTCGGCAGCAGGCGCCGGTTGGTGAAGAGCTGCGGCAGCAGGAAGCCCTTGCCGCTCTCCTCCACGATCGTGAAGCGCGCATCGGCCGGAAGCCGTGCGGATCGATCGATGCGCGCCAGCAGCGCGCGGACCCGGTTGCTCTTGCTCGGATCGAGCGCGAGCAGTGACAGCGATTCCGGAAGCCAGACGATCAGAACCGGGCAAAGCAGCAGCGGCAGGACGCCGCCGATGAGGAAGATGACCTGCCAGCCATAGGCGGTGATCAGCTTGGCCGCGACCGCGCCGCCGATCGCCGAGCCCAGCGACACCGTCATGAACATCAGCATGATCAGTAGGGTGCGGCGGCGCTGCGGCGCGTATTCGCCGGTCAGCGCGATCGTGTTGGGCAGCACGCCGCCGAGGCCGATGCCGGTGACGAAGCGAATGAGCACGAGGTCGGATACGCTTCCAGCCTGGGTCGTCGCCAGCGATCCCAGCGCAAACACGAGGACGCCGGCCACAACCAGCCATTTGCGTCCGAGATAGTCGGCGAGCGCGCCGAACACCAGCGAGCCGACCATCACGCCGAACAGCGAGGCGCCGAACACGGGGCCCAAGGCTCCCGGCGCGAGGTGCAGATCCTTGCTGAGGGCGGGCGCCACGAAGCCGAGCGCCTGGGCGTCGAAGCCGTCGAGCCCGACGACGAGCGCGCACAGGCAGATCACCCGGACCTGGAATCCCGACAACGGTCGTTCGTCGACGTAGCGTGTGAGATTGATCGCTTGCGACAATTGTCCCTCCCCAGTGAGCTTGTTGTTACCTCGCGCCCTCGGTGGCGCCGGCTGTTTGCAAATATGTTGCATGATCAAACTCTTTCGATTAGCCACAAAATTCTCATTCATTCATGAGGAAAGCTAATGGGACCGACACTGCGCCAGTTGGAGGCCCTGGTCCTGGTGTATCGGCTCGGCAGCATCACCAAGGCGGCGGCCGAGCTGCGGGTCACGCAATCGGCCATCAGCCTGCTGATCCGGCAGATCGAGGATCACTTTCAACTCAGGCTGTTCGACCGGACGACGCGCGCCCTGCACCCGACCTCGGCTTGCCGCGAGGCGATCACGGCCGCGGAGCGCATCATCGCCGGCGCGCAGGGGCTGTCACAGCGCATGCGCGACCTCGCCGAGATCAAGTCCGGCCGCATCTCCATCGCGGTTTCGGCCGGGGTGGCATCGGCGCTGTTGCCGCGGGTATTCGCCGCGTTTCGATCGCGGCATCCCGACGTCAGCATCGATCTGCGCGATGTCGCGCCGGATGAGCTGATCGCCGTCGTGATGGCCGGGGATGCGGAGTTCGGCCTCGGCAGCGTGGAGGATGAGGGCATTGCGGAGGTGCGGATCGAGCCGCTGATGCAGAGTCCGCTTTCGGCGATCGGGATCAAGGACGGCCGCTTCGAAAAGAGCCGCCGTCTGACCTGGGACGGCATCATGAGCTCCGACCTGATCACGATGCGCCGGGGCACGCGGATTCGCCGTCAGATCGACGAGGCCCTGGCGCAGAGCGGGCGAGCCCTCAAGCCGGTGCTGGAAGTCTCGCTGATCACCACCGCGCTCTCGCTCACCGCCGAGGGGGCCGGGGTCAGCATTCTGCCCGGACACATGCTACCGCAGGGGCAGTTTCCGACGCTTGCCGCCGTGCCGCTGTCACAGCCGACGATCCATCGTCACGTATCCCTGCTGAGCCGGGCCGATTTCGGCCTGTCACCGGCGGCCCAGCGCTTCATCGAAGTCACCAAGCGCGTGCTGTCGGCCAAGGGCGCTTGATCGGGCACCTTCGGCGATCGCGCGCTATGTCTCCAGCCGTTTCGCCTCGTTCCACAGCTCATCCATCTCGTCGAGCGAGGCTTCTTCGAGCGTCCGTCCCTTCTGCGCAAGCGTGCGCTCAATATAAGCGAAGCGGCGCTCGAACTTGGCGTTGGTGCCGCGCAGCGCGGTTTCGGGATCGACGTCGGCGTGGCGGGCGAGGTTGACCAGTGCGAACAGCAGGTCGCCGGTCTCGGCGGAGAGCTCGGTCGCGTCCTTCTTGTCGAGGGCGGCTTCGATCTCGTCGGCCTCCTCGCGGATCTTCTGCAGCACCGCGCGCGGGTCGTTCCAGTCGAAGCCGACGGTCGCCGCTTTTCGCTGCAGCTCCATCGCGCGCACCAGCGCCGGCTGTCCGGCCTTGACGCCCGACAGCAGCGACGACTTGCCGGCCAGCTCCTCGGGCGGCCGGCGTGCGGCACGCTCGGCCTTCTCCTCGGCCTTGATGCGATCCCAGGTGCCCTTGGTCGGCTTGGTGACGTTGCCGTCCTTGTCCGGGAAGACATGCGGATGGCGGCGGATCATCTTCTTCGTGATGCCCTCGACGACGTCGCCGAACGCGAACGCGCCTTGCTCCTCGGCGATCCGCGCGTGATAGACGACCTGCAACAGGAGATCGCCGAGCTCCTCGCGCAGATCATCGAGATCCGTACGGGTGATCGCGTCCGCCACCTCATAGGCTTCCTCGATCGTGTAGGGGGCGATGGTCTCGAAGGTCTGCTCGACATCCCACGGGCAGCCGGTGACCGGTGTGCGCAAGGCCGCCATGATCTCGATCAGGCGTGAGATGTCGCGGGAAGGAAGCATGGGCAGGTCCTGACAGCGTCGTTCGATCCGCCCTGTATGCCCCAAGCGGCGCACCGGTCCCAGCAAAAACCGGCTGATGGCGCGGGCCGCGGCAGCGGGTTGGCCCGGTGTTGCGATGATGCTAAGCGGGAGGCCATGAGTGACCAGCATGAGTGACCAGAACGCGACGCGTGGGCAGGACATGACGGCCCTGGTGCTGTTCTCCGGCGGGCAGGATTCCACCACCTGCCTGGCCTGGGCGCTCGACCGCTTCGCGCGCGTCGAGACGATCGGGTTTGCCTACGGCCAGCGCCACGCCATCGAGCTGGCCTGCCGTGATCGGCTGGTCGAAGGGATCGCGCGGCTGCGGCCCGACTGGGCCGCCAAGCTCGGCGACAGCCACACGCTGGACATCCCGACGCTGGCCTCGATCTCCGAAACCGCGCTGACGCGCGACGTCGCGATCGAGATGGGCGAAGACGGCCTGCCGAACACCTTCGTGCCCGGCCGCAACCTGGTGTTCCTGACCTTCGCGGCGGCGCTCGCCTATCGGCGCGGCATCCGGCACATCGTCGGCGGCATGTGCGAGACGGACTATTCGGGCTATCCGGACTGTCGGGACGAGACCATCAGGTCGCTGCAGACGGCGCTGAGCCTCGGCATGGCGCGCGCCTTCGAACTCCACACGCCGCTGATGTGGCTGTCGAAAGCCGCGACCTGGCAATTGGCGCACGACCTCGGTGGCAACGGCCTCGTCGATCTGATCCGCGACCAGTCGCACACCTGCTATCTCGGCGATCGCGGCGAGCGCCACGAATGGGGACATGGCTGCGGCCAGTGCCCCGCCTGCGAGCTACGCGCCAAGGGCTGGCGCGAGTTCATCGCGGGTGTCGCGTCCTGACACGAAAGCGGGGCCCGAAGGCCCCGCGAATGGGTATTGCAAGTAAGCTCAGGCGGCTTCGTGATCCGACGGCTCACGCTTGCTGACGACGACGAGATCGGCGTCGGCGACGTCGTGATCATCCTCGCCTTCATCGGCCGCAGCAGCGGCCGCCTGCGCGGCGAGACGCGCGGTGATGTCGTCCTTGGCGTCCTTGCCGCTCTTCTCCCAGGCGGGGGCGTTCAGCACGACGATGTCATCCTCATGCACGGCATCTGCGTCATGGCTGGCCGGCACGATCGAAGGCGAGGCCACCGGCGCATCGACGACACGGAGCGTCGGCGCCTCGGCTTCAGCGGTCTCGGTGGCGGCCGCTTCCTCTTCGGCCTCTTCCTGGGCGACCACGTCCGGTTCGGCCTCGGCTGGCGCAGCTTCCTCGGCAGGTGCTTCCGTCTCTGCCATCTCCGCGGCGGCGACGGCCTCGGCAGCCGGCTCGGGACTAGCTGCTTCCGGGCTTGCCGCTGCCGCGGGCTCATCAGCCGGCGCCTCGTCCTGCGACGCGAGGCCGAGGTGCTGCGAGACCTCCTTGATCAGCCGGTCGAGCGCGGCCAGCACGCGGTACTCCGGGATCGAGGTCATGTGCTGTTCGAAGCGATTGCGCGCATATTGCAGCGAGTCGATCACGTCGGTGGCGATCAAGCCGGCCTCGGTGCCATGCAGGACGCCGGCGGCCTTCTCGGTTGAGCTCTGGATCAATAACAACGCTTCGTATTGCGGAATCGACTTGAGCTTCTCATGGTAGTCATGACGCACGCTGGCGAGCGTGTCGACGATGGTGGCGAACTCTGGCGCGGGCATTTCTCGACGTCCCCCTCAACTTCATTCAAGAAGATGCGCGGGACGTTACGGACACAGTGATGAACGTTCAATTTCGAACGAATACGGCTCTTCCGGGCATGAATACCCGGCCGTTAAGGCGAGACCGTCAAAGGCCGGGCATTCTGCTCACCGATCATTAAGCATCGGCCGTGCGATGACTCACGCGGCGAAATCCTCGGGCCTGAGCTCGATCGGCTTGCCGTGCGGGGTGCGATCGGCGGCGTGGTCCCAGGCGTCGCGATAGCGCGTCAGCGTCTCGGGAGAGGCCAGTCCCTTCTCCGCGACCAGCCGCTCGAGCGTCGCCAGCCAGTGCCGGTAGTAGGTGTCGCCGCAATCGGCATCCCCGGCGCTCTGCGCACGCGCAATCTCCTCGGCCAGCGCGGCTGCCCATTCGACCCAGGTGAAGAGGCCTCGCGCATGCAGCGTCACCGCCATGGCAAAGGCGTGGGCCTCCCACGGCTCGCGAAACACCGGCCCGTCACGGTCGATCGGAAGGTCGGGCAGGGCGCGCACAGCGGCGAGCGCCGCCTCGCGATCGGGCGTCGTCATGCGCGCTCCAGATAGGGCTCGAAGGCGTCGACCGTCACCTCCAGCAGCGGATCCGGCGCATCGGCCCAGAGCTCGGCGCCGTTGAACGACACCGTGTAGAGCCATTGCGGGTCTTCGCCCTTGCCATGCGCGTTGCTGTCCGGAAACACGTGCATGCCCCTGACCGCATCGATGCGGCCGATGTGGCCGCGGACGTAGCGCGGCAGCCGCGTATGCGTCTCCGGATGGATATCCTTGGCGCGAACGCGATCGCCGACGATGAAGAGCGCGGGCTTGGTCGCCTGGCGCTCCGTCGGTCCCCCGCGCAGCAGGGTCGGGCCGACGGCGTCGGCGGTGAGAATCCTGGCGACGGGCTGCGCCGGATGCAGCGCGCGGCCGGCGGCGATCTCGTCGGCGTCGACGAGATGCCGCTCCTGCATCAGCCGCTCGATGCCCGCGAGCCAGATCTGGTAGTAGCTCTTGCCGAGGTAATCATCCGGCGCGCGGTTCTCGCGCGCGAAGCGCGACATGTCGATGTTCCAGCCGCCGGGCGTCGCCATCGCGAGCGTCAGCGCAAAAGCGCGGCGCTCCCATTCGGCGTGAAACACCGGTTCGTCCGGCTCCGGACGCACCGGACCGAATCCTGCGACGCCGCCCATGTCATGCGCGCCATCCATCAGCGTCCAGCCTCATGCGGTTGCTTCGGCAGGCCGGTGCCGATCATGCTGTCACGGGTGACGAGATCGGCGAGCTGCTCTTCACTCCAATGATCGGTGCCGGCAGGACGCATCGGCAGCACGAAATAGCGCACCTCGGCGGTCGAATCCCAGACGCGAATCTTGGTCGACGGCGGCAGCTCGAAGCCGAAATCCTTCAGCACCCCGCGCGGATCCCTGACCGCCTTGGCGCGATAGGGCGCGGACTTGTACCAGACCGGCGGCAAGCCGAGCACCGGCCAGGGATAGCAGGAGCACAAGGTGCACACGACCATGTTGTGCAGCTCGGGCGTGTTCTCGACGGCCACGATGTGCTCGCCCTGCCGACCGGCATAGCCGAGCTCGCCGATCGCCGGCGTGGCATCGGCCAGCAGGCGCGCGCGATAGGCCGGATCGCTCCAGGCGCGTGCGACGACCTGCGCGCCGTTGCGAGGCCCGACCTTGCTTTCATAGGTCTCGATCAGCACGTCGAGCGCGGCCGGATCGACATACCCCTTCTCGGTCAGGATGCTCTCGAGGGCGCGGACGCGCAGCTCGGTCTCGGACAAATCCGAGTGATCATGCGAATGGTCGTGATGGTGATGGTGATCGCTCATGACGCGAAAATACGGGGATCGCCGGGCAGTGTCGAGCCAGCGGTCGTTGGAAATCTGACGGTCGCGCGCGGCGCGCTGCGCTGCAACTTCTTTTCGGCGGGTTCCGCAGGTTCAAATCCGCCGCAGGATGTGGTTCCTAGGGTTTTCGTCCGCCCGTCGGCGGCTCAAGCGCCGGAGAATTGAGGTTCATCAATGCCGAATGACGTCTCTCGCCGTGATCTTGCAAAGCTGGCCGGACTGGCTGCCCTGGGGGCGGCCGGCGGCCCGGCGCAGGCGGAGGAGGGCGCCGTGAAGGAGGACATGGGACGCCGGTTTCCGGCGGATTTCGTCTGGGGCACGGCGACCTCATCGTACCAGATCGAGGGCGGCGCCAATGCAGACGGCCGCGGCGCGTCGATCTGGGACGTGTTCACGCATCGGCCGGGCAACATCGAGGACGGCAGCACCGGTGACGTCGCCTGCGACCATTACAACCGCTACAAGGAGGACGTGCGGCTCATCAAGGAGCTCGGCTGCCGCGCCTATCGCTTCTCCATCGCATGGCCGCGGCTGTTTCCCGATGGCGGGACGAAGCCCAACCCCAAGGGCCTCGACTTCTATCAGCGCCTCGTCGACGAACTGCTGGCGAACGGCATCACGCCCTACGCGACGCTGTATCACTGGGACCTGCCGCAGGCGCTGCAGGACAGCGTCGGCGGCTGGCGCTCGGCGGAGACGGCGAAGGCCTTTGCGCACTACGCCGGCTACGTGGCGCAGCATCTCAGCGACCGCGTCAAGACCATCTTCACGATCAACGAATGCGGGCGCTTCATTCCCTTCGGTTACGGCCTCGGCATCGACGCGCCCGGGCTGAAGCTGCCGCCGCAGGAGGTCAACCAGGCGCGGCATCACGTGGCGCTGGCCCATGGTCTCGCCGTGCAGGCGATCCGCGCCAGCGGCCGCGCCGGCACGCAGGTCGGCATGGCCGAAAACATCACAGCGTGTCTGCCGGCGATCGATACCGCGGAGAACATCCGCGCCGCGGAGATCGCGACCCGAGAGATGAATGCCGGCTTCCTCAACGTGATCCTCGAGGGCCGCTACACCGATGGCTTCCTGGCCTGGTCGGGCAAGGACGCGCCGACATTCACCGCCGACGAGCTGAAGGTGATCTCATCTCCGGTCGATTTCGTCGGCCTCAACATCTACGCGCCACAGGCTTATGTCGTGGCCTCGGAGCGTGCGCCGGGATTCGACGTGCTGCCGATGCCGGCGTCGTTCCCGCATATGAGCTCGCCCTGGCTGCTGGTCGGCCCGGAGACCGCCTATTGGGTGCCGAAGCTCGCGGCGAAGATCTGGAATCTGAAGACCATCTACATCACCGAGAACGGCACCTCGTCGGACGACAGGATGACGGCGGACGGCAAGGTCCACGATCTCGACAGGGTCATGTATCTGCGCAACTACCTGGCACAGTTGCAGCGTGCGACGTCGGAGGGGGTCCCCGTGAGGGGCTATTTCCTCTGGAGCCTGCTGGACAATTTCGAGTGGGTGTTCGGCTACAAGCAGCGCTTCGGCGTCTATTACGTCGATTTCGACACGCAGGTGCGAACGCCCAAGCTGAGCGCGTCCTATTATCGCCATGTCATCACGCGCAATGCCGTGAGCGCCTGAGCGACAGGCAGTTTTGGCATCAAAATACCAGTGTCGCTGCCGGCCGCGCTCCTGGGCCGGCAGCATCCTCGCTGCTGCAGACCAAAAAATTGCGCGGATCCCGGGTGAACGCTGCGGCGGAGCATGCTAGGATTCCAGCGCAGATGTGATGGAAAGACAGCAGTGCCGCGATCGGTCATGAGCAACCAACTATCAATGGTTGCCGGCAGTCATTGGGCTCGTCTTGTAGTGACAATGACCGAGCAATGACGATCTCGCTGGAGTCGGATCCGTCGCGGCGCCGGGAGCTCGGCGCGCTCGCCGAGCCAGCGGCGAAGCCCGAGACGGGCTGGACGATACGCAGCCGGCTGTTCATCAAATACGTCGCGCTGTTTGTCGGCGTCGTGGCCGTGGCGTTGCTCTCCAACGGCCTCTTCGAGGTGATCCTCTATTACCGGGAGCACAAGGCGGCGCTGATCCGCATTCAGCACGAGCAGGCCGAAGCGGCCGCCGCCAAGATCAGCCAGTTCATCAAGGAGATCGAGAGCCAGCTCGGCTGGACCGTCCAGTTGCCATGGTCGACCAGCTCGACCGAGCAGCGGCGGTTCGATGCCCTGCGGCTGCTGCGGCAGGTGCCTGCTATCACCGAGATCGTTCAGGTCGATTCGACGGGACGCGAGCGGCTGCGCATTTCACGGCTCGCGATGGACGTCCTCGAAAGCGGGCAGGACTTCTCGAAGGACCCGAAGTTCACCGAGGCCGTCGCCAACAAGGTTTACTACGGCCCGGTCTATTTCCGCCGCGAGTCCGAACCCTATATGACGCTCGCGCTCGCTGGTACCCGCAAGGATTCCGGGGTCACGATTGCCGAAGTCAATCTCAAGCTGATCTGGGACGTGGTCTCGCAGATCAGGGTCGGCGAGCACGGCCAGGCGTATGTGGTCAGCTCGCAGGGACGGCTCATCGCGCACCCTGATATCAGCCTCGTTCTGCGCAACACGGACATGTCGGGGCTGCCGCAGGTGCGCGCGGCCTTGAGCGGCGGCATGGTTGGCGACGAGTTGCAGGACGAGCCGAACATCCAGGGACAGCGGGTGCTCACGGCGTCCGCGCCGATCGCGCCGCTGCGCTGGACCATGTTCGTCGAGCTGCCGGTCGAGGAAGCCTACGCATCGCTCTATGCAGCGCTCAAGCGCCTTGCGCTGGTTCTGCTGACCGCCTCCGTGTTCGCGGTGCTGGCCGGAATATTCCTGGCGCGGCGCATGGTCGGGCCGATCAGGGTTCTCGGCGCGGGCGCGGCCAGGATCGGCAGCGGCGACTTCTCGCAGCAGATCTCGATCAGGACCGGTGACGAGCTCGAGGGGCTCGCGCACCAGTTCAACGACATGGGCGCAAAGCTGCAGGACTCCTATGCCGATCTCGAGCGCAAGGTCGAGCAGCGCACCAACGAACTGTCGCGCTCGCTCGATGAGCTCCGCGCCGCCCAGGACCGGCTGGTGCAAAGCGAGAAGCTCGCCTCGCTCGGTCAGCTCACGGCCGGCATCGCGCACGAGATCAAGAATCCGCTGAACTTCATCAACAACTTCTCGTCGCTCTCGGCTGAGCTCATCGACGAGCTGAACGACATCCTGCAATCGGCTCAGCTCGATCAAAAGACACGGGACGAGGTTGTCGAGCTCACCGAGATGCTCAAGGGCAATCTGGCGAAGGTGGTGCAGCATGGCGGCCGCGCCGATTCGATCGTGAAAAACATGCTGCTGCATTCGCGGCAGGGTGCCGGCGAGCATCGGCCCGCCGAGATCAATGCGATCCTCGACGAGAGTCTCAGTCTCGCCTACCACGGCGCGCGCGCGGAAAATCCGGCCTTCAACATCGATATCAAGCGCGACTTCGACCCGGCTGCGGGAATCGTCGGCTGCTATCCGCAGGAGATCACCCGCGTCTTTCTCAATCTGATCTCCAATGGCTTTTATGCGGCCGTCAAGCGCAAGCAGTCCGAAGACGAGGCCTTCGCGCCGATGCTCACGGCGATGACGATCAATCAGGGGCCGACGGTCCAGATTCGCATTCGGGACAACGGCACGGGTATCCCCCGGGACGTTCTCGACAAGATTTTCAATCCATTTTTCACGACCAAGCCGGCCGGCGAAGGCACCGGGCTCGGTCTGTCGATGAGCCACGACATCATCGTCAAGCAGCATGGTGGGCAGATCGACGTCGATACGCGACCGGGCGAGTTCACGGAATTCATCATCACGCTGTCCCGCACTCTCCCGGCGCACGATACCATTGGAGCTAAGACGTGAGCGTTTACATTCTCGTCGTCGATGACGAGCCGGACGTCGAGCCGCTGTTCCGGCAGCAGTTCAGGCGCGACCTCCGGTCAGGACGTTTTCAGATGGAGTTTGCAGCCTCTGCGGCCGCAGCGCTGCAAAGGGCCGACGAGTTGCGCGATGCCAGCCTGGTGCTGATCCTCTCCGACATCAACATGCCGGGCATGAGCGGGCTCGACATGCTGCCCGTGGTCCGCGCGCGTCGGCCCGACGTGCCGGTCATCATGATCACGGCCTATGGCGACGTCGACACAAGGAAGAGGGCGCTCGAACACGGGGCCGAGGGGCTGCTGACCAAGCCGATCGACTTCGCCGTGCTCCGGCGCGAGATCGACGCGCGATTGGGACAAGCCGCATGAGCACGACGGTTCTGTTCGTCGATGACGAGCCGGATCTCGAGGCTCTGGTCCGGCAGAAATTTCGCAGGCAGATCCGCGAAGGCACGGTCACGTTCATGTTCGCCCGCGACGGCATCGAAGCGCTGCAGACCGTGGAGCTGCATCCCCAGATCGATCTGATCGTCTCCGACATCAACATGCCGCGCATGGACGGACTGTCGCTGCTGCAGAAGCTGCAGGAGGCGGAGGACAAGAAGTCGACCATCATCGTGTCCGCCTATGGCGACATGAGCAACATCCGCACCGCGATGAACCGCGGCGCGTTCGATTTCCTGACCAAGCCGATCGATTTCGCTGATCTGGAAACGACGATCGCGAAGACCTTCAGGCACGTGGAGACCTTGCGTGACGCCCGTCGCCGGCAGGCCGAGGCCGAGCGCGCGCACGCATCGCTGTCGCGCTACTTCTCGCCGGAGATCGCCAAGCGGCTGGCCGCCGCCCACGAGGCCGGCGCGGACGGAATGGGCGTGCAGTGGCGGGACGTCGCCACAATCTTCACCGACATCACCGGCTTCACCAGTCTCGTCGAGACGGCTTCGCCGGAGATGCTGGGCGAGCTTCTCAACGCGTATGTCGGAGGGATGACCGAGGTGATCTTCGCGCACGACGGCACCGTCGCGAAGGTCATCGGCGATGCCATCCAGGTGCTGTTCAATGCGCCCGGCGAGCAGCCGGATTACGCGGCCCGCGCCATCGCGTGCGCGCTCGATCTCGACACCTGGGCGGAGCAGTTCCGCGAGCGCTGGAGCGCGAAGGGGATCGCGTTCGGAACGACGCGCATCGGCGTTCACGCAGGCCCCGCGCTGGTCGGGAATTTCGGCGGCCAGCGCTTCTTCGACTACACCGCCTATGGCGACACGATCAACACGGCCGCCCGGCTGGAGAGCGTCAACAAACATTTTGGAACGCGCATCTGCGTCAGCGCCGCTGCGGCGGATGCGACGTCGGCGTTCCAGGGGCGACCGGTCGGCGATCTCGTGCTGCGCGGCCGCAGAGAGCCGCTCCGCGCCTACGAGCCGCTACGGCCCGAGGTTTTCTCGGCTCCCTTGACCGACCGCTATCGCGAGGCCTTCGCCAAGCTGGAGGCCGGCGACACGACGGCGATGGCGGCCTTCGCGGCCCTGGTCGGCACCAACGCCGATGATCCGCTCGCGGGCTTTCATCTCAAGCGGCTGCTGAACGGCGGCAAGGGCGTTCGCATGGAGCTGGGCTAGGGCGCAGCATGAGCAACGTGTCCAGACGACATTTCCTCGTCATTCTCGCCGCAGCTCTCTTGCCCATCCGCCTCCGGGCCCAGCAGCGGCCGCCACGCGTCGGCGTGCTGATGCTCGGCGAACCGAGCCCTGTCCTGTTCCTGGAGCAGCTTCGCGAAGGTCTGCGTGAGCTCGGCTATATCGAGGGGCAGAGCATCCATCTGGAGCTGCGCGATGCCGGCGGCTCGCTCGAGAGATTGAAGGTCGACGCGCGCGAGCTCGTCGATCTGAGGGTCGATGTGATCGTCGGCTTCCAGACGCCAGCGGTGCTTGCCGCGAAGGAAGCAACGACAGCGCTGCCGATCATCATGTGCCCCGCCGCCGATCCGGTTGCGACCGGACTGGTCGCGAGCCTCGCTCGTCCCGGCGGAAACCTGACCGGCGTCACGACGGCAACGGCGGAGCTCGCGGCCAAGGCGCTCAGCCTGATGAAGGAAGCGCTGCCGACCATCCAGCGGGTGGGGGTGATCGGCAACGAGCTCGATCCATTCCACGCTCCCTTTGCCGAATCCGTGATCGCCGCGGCGCGCGCGCTCGCGCTGGAGCCGAAGCTGGTCCTGGCACGCGGCGGACAGGACCTGCAGCGAGCCTTCGGCGATGTCGTCGCGAGCGGTGCCGAGGCTGTGATGGTCCAGCCGAGCCTTCCCCGTGAGAGATCGACGCAGGCGGCCATCGAGGCGCGACTGCCGCTGGTGGTCGCGAATGCGGAGTTCGGCAGGGTCGGCGCGCTGATCGCCTATGGGGTGGACATCGGCGCCGTCTACCGGCAGTCGGCCGGCTTCGTCGACAAGATCTTCAAGGGCCGGCGGCCGGCCGATCTTCCCGTCGAGTTCGCGACCAAGTTCTTGCTTGTGGTCAATCTCCAAACCGCGCGGTTGCTCGGCGTCTCGCTGCCGCCCAGCCTGATCGCGCGGGCCGATGAGATCGTCGAATGACCCCACGACCGTTCAACCAAATGCCAGGACCAATCCCAGCCCGGATGCACGGAGAGCCATGATGCGACGTCGAGACCTGATCGCCGGACTGGGCAGCACGGCGCTGGCGTGGCCGTTGCCCGCGCTGTCGCAGGCGGCGCCAGCGCGCATCGGACTGCTCTTCGCGGGCGCCGCAGGCTCGCTGGTCTCCAGCAGCTTCATCGATCAGATCCAGGCCAGCTTGCGGAGCGCGGGCCTCAACGAGGGCCGCGACTATCAGTTCGAGAAGCGCTTCGCCGGCGGCGACTATGCGCGCTTTCCAGCCCTGGCCGCCGAATTGGCGCAGGCTGGGGTGAAGCTGGTGCTTCCAAACACGATTGCCGCCGTCAGGGCCGCGCAGAGCCTGTCGCCACAGCGCCCGATCGTCATGGTGGCGATCAACGATCCCGTAGGAGCGCGGCTGATTGCGAGCCTCGCTCGCCCTGGAGGGCATACGACCGGCGTCTCAACCCTGGTCGAAGACCTGACGCCCAAGATGCTGGAGTATCAACGCACGCTGGTGCCCCGCGCGAAAACCCTCGGCATCATCGCCAATCCGGCCAATCCGTCGAATGCCCTGATGCTCGACGGATTTCGCTCCCGTGCCGCCGCCTTCGGGATGTCAGTCCATGGCGTGCCTCTCAGCCTGCCGGCAGACATTGACACGGCGTTTGCGGCCTTGGCCGCAGCCAAGCCGGATGTCATTCATCTTCTCTCCGATGCCGCGAATATCGACCTCAGCGACCGGGTCGTCGCCTTTGCCAAGTCGCAGCGCATCCCGGTGCTGTCGACCTTTCCGCCGATGGTCGGTCTCGGATGCCTGCTCGCCTACGGGCCGCCGTTCGAGAAGCTTCTCAGCAGAGTCGGCTACTATGTGAAGCGAATTCTGGAAGGCGCCGAGCCGGCCGAACTGCCGGTCGAGCAACCCACCGAGATCGAGCTTTGGCTCAACTCCAAAACTGCGGACGACCTTGGGCTGGCGATTCCCGACAGTCTGCTGGTTGCTGCCAACAAGGTTATCTAGCCCAGCGGGACGCGACGACAGCGCGGCGTTGGCCGCACGCCTGGTCCCACGCCTTGGCTCCCGCTTCAACCGCGCAACACTGGCGCGGAAAGCACACCACCTGCGACGATTTTGCGCGCGTGAAGATTTGAAGGCGAAAGGACAGCCGAATTGACGTAAACCGATGGCTACGTGATCCACAAGTGAGACTGTTGTCCATGTCAGTATCTGTCGTTCGTTCGCCTGTCGGCCGTCTGTGCGCTGGCGCCCTGTTCTGTGTCCTCAGCGCGATCGGGAGCTCTGCGAGCGCGCAAAGCGATGCAGCCAAGCCGGCCACCGAGCAGCCTGCATCCGCCACCGCCGACAAGCCCGCTGAATCCGAGCAGAAGCCTGCGGCCACCGAGGCCAAGCCGGCAGAGCAGGCGGCCGAGAAGCCCGCCGCGGCCGTGGAGCCGGAAAAGACGACGGACAAGCCAGCCGAGCCTGCTGCCGCCGCCGAGGCAGCCAAGCCCGTGCCGGTCGCACCGGCGGACAAGGCTGCGGCCGAGAAGCCGGCGCCGACCGACAGCGCCGCTGAGGCCAAGCCGGCAGAACCCAAGGAGGAGGCGAAGTCGGAGCCCAAGGTTGAGCCCAAGGCCGAGACGAACGCCGCCGAGTCAAAGGCGGAGGCGACGCCTGAGCTCAAGGCCGAGCCGAAGCCCGAAACGGATGCGGCTCAGAAGCCGGCCGTGACCGAGGCGAAGCCAGCTGATCCGGCGCCCGCCGCCGCCAAGGACGCGGCTGCGCCTGAAAAGGCCGAGGCGAAGTCTGACGACAAGGCCGCCGAAACCGGCAAGCCGGCTGTGGCTGCGCCGGCCGAGGCCAAGAAGGCCGAGCCGCCGGTCTCCGTGCCCGCTGCTGCGGTGACCCCGGCAGCCGCGCCCGCAAAGGCCGACATCAAGCAGGACTCGGCTGGCGCATCAGATAAGGCCGAAGCGCACCGCCATCACCGGCATGCGCATGACGACGACAAGCCTGCCAAGCATAAGCACCGCGCCAAGGCGAAGAGCGAAATGAAGCGCCACGCGCGGAGCGGCCGCAATTGCAAGAGCTTCCGCACCTATGACGCCGAGAACGGCACATATCGCGGCTATGACGGCCGCGTGCATCGCTGCTCATGACGCCCTGATCGAGAGCATCGGCAGCGGCTATCGTCCGCTGCCGATCGCACCGCTCAGCGCGGCATCGGCGGCTGAATGCCGGAGGTGTTGCGGGTCAGGAACGTGCCGAAGGCCGAACCCTGCTGCTGTGGCGGCCGGGCCATTCCGGTGGTCGTGCGTTGGGGCTGAGGCGTCACGACGATCTGTTGCGGCGGGGCAGGCGGCGCCGCCGCCCCGCGCGCCTGTGCCGCCTGGTTCGACATTCGCGACACCAGGCGCATCAGCTGATCCTGGCCGGCCTGCAGTTGCTCGATCGCGCGCGTATGGTCGCGACTCGCCTGATCCTGCGTCGACTTGATCTGCTCGATGCCCTGCTGCAGTTCGGCAATGTCGCGGGCCATGCGCTGCATCAGCGTGCCCGGCTCGCGCGCCGCGCCTTCATCGCTGCCGTGCAGCGAGGCATTCGACATCATCGCGTCCTCGTTGCCCTGCTGCGCGGACGCCTCGTCCTGGGAAGCTTCGCTGTTCGAGCCGGGCATCCAGCGATCCATCAGCGCCGTGCCGGCTTCGCGTTGCGACCAGGCGACCGAGCCGCCGACCAGCACGACGAGCAGGGCAAGGCCCACGGCATTGCGCCCGCGCAGCTTGCCGAGCGGCGCCTTGATGCGCGACCAGCGGCTGCCCGTCGCGAGCTGCGCATCGCTCGTGCTCGCTGCCGCCGCGGCATCTGCGGCCACGCCAGGCTTCTCGATTGCCGCCAGCCGCGTATCGATGCGCGTCAGCACCTCGCGGAGCACGCGCCGATACAGTTGATCGTAGCTCGTCTTCTCGGGTCTCTCTGGGGCGATTCCGATCTCGTTCGGATCAATCTGTTGCACATTCTGTGTGGATTGCATTGGAGATCCCCAAACCCTGTACGCCCACCGCCGACGCTGTTTTGTCTTTGAATTTTCAAACGTGACTCGACCCGCCGCTTTGGCCGAAAGCAAGACAGCGTCGTGACGAGGAGGGGGCCTTTTCGGAGAATCTCGCTTCGTTGCAGAGCATGCCACCGCACATCGAAGGGGCAGATCGATCTTCTCGGTATTATTTAACCGCTCGACCTCGGGTTGCCGATGAGGCCGGAGTGATTGCAATTCCGCGCGCGGCATCCTGCGCAATCTCCGCAGGGGGGCTGCGTCGAAGAATGCATCTCACCCCGTGCGCCCTGATGAATTGCCATTTTTCAGAAATGCTCAAGTCCGGTTCTGTCACTCAAATGAACTGTTCCCAACTCACAAGTAGTTCCAGCAAATGTGCGTCGGCCGGAAATTAGTTCCAATTCCAAAACTCATCAGCTGTGTCCGGGGAGCGAGTGCACCGTGCTGCGTTGCGATGGTGCAAGCTCTGCAATGCGCGCGCAATCACAATGCGCTGAACGCAGACCAAACCTAACGTGTGCTGCTTGCTCGCTGGCATGTGGGAGACCAAAGTCGCGGCTGCCCGTCAGAGGCATAAGGATTCGGGAGGTTACATGATTTCGCTCAAGTCATTCTTGCTTGCGAGTTGCGCAACTGCGCTCGTGTCGTCGGCCGCTCTCGCCGCTGATCCCATCAAGATCGGCGTCATCGCCGAAGCGCAGGCCGTCGCCGGTTCATCGATTGCTCCTGCAGCGCAGCTGGCGGCCGAAGAGATCAACGCCAAGGGCGGCGTCGACGGGCGGAAGATCGAGATCGTCGTCTATGACAATCACTCGTCTTCGGCGGAATCGGTCCGCGCGTTCCAGCGCGCGGTCAGCGAGGACAAGGTCAACGCGGTCATTGCCAGCTACATCTCCGAGGTCGTGCTCGCGCTGGAGCCGTGGGCAGGGCGCCTCAAGACGTTGATGATCACCCCCGGCGCGGCGTCCGACGTCATCACGCAGAACATCGCCAAGAACTACGACCAGAACAAATACACCTTTCACGGCTATCTGACCTCGACGTCGCTGGCCGGACTCGTCTGCGACGCGGCCAAGGACCTCCTCGTCGAGCCCTACAAGATGAAGACCGCCGTGATCATGAGCGAGGACGCGGCGTGGACGACCCCGCTCGATGCCGGTTACGAGAAGTGTCTGCCCGAGATCGGCGTCAAGGTCGTCGACCACATTCGCATGTCGCCCGACACCACCGACTTCACGCCGATCTTCAACAAGATCGAGGGCCTCAAGCCCGACGTGATGATCACCGGCATCTCCCATGTCGGCACCCAACCCACAGTGCAGTGGAAGAGCCAGCAGGTGCCGATCCCGATGTTTGGCATCTCCTCGCAGGCCACCAACTCGACGTTCTGGAAGGACACCAACGGCGCGGTCGAGGGCGTGATGTTCAACGCGGTGTCGGGCCCGGGCGTCGCGGTGACGCCGAAGACGCTGCCTTTCGTCGATGCCTATCAGAAGAAGTTCGGCAACATCCCGTCCTACGCCGGCTATACCTCCTATGACGACGTCTACATGATCGCGGACGCGATCCATCGCGCCGGCGGCACGGATCCGGACAAGATGGTCGAGGCAATGGAGGCGACCGACTATGTCGGCACGATCGGCCGCGTGGCGTTCAAGCCGAAGGGCGATCCGAACCCGCATGCGCTGCGCACCGGCAAGGGCTACATCACCGGGCTGATGCTGCAATGGCAGGGCGGCAAGCAGGTCAATGTCTGGCCCAAGGAGCTCGCGGCGGGCACCGTGACCTGGCCGTCCTTCATCAAGCTCAAGGCGGCCAGCAACTGACGCATCACAGGGCCGCTCCGGGAGGGGCGGCCCATTTTCATGGTGCCTCAGTTCGACGCTCGGATTCATTCTCAATGCTTTTCTGGCAGATCTTGATTGATGGCTTCGCCATCAGCGCTCTCTATGCGCTTGGCGCGACCGGATTCACGCTGATTTTCGGCGTCTCGGGCGTGCTCAACCTCTCCCACGGCGCCATCATGGTGGGGGCAGCCGTAGCGGCATGGGCCGCCGCCGGCGAGTTCGGCGCCGGGCCCTATGCAGGCGCGCTCATCGGCATCCTCGCCGGCCTCATCCTGGCCTTCGCCACCTACTTCATCGCCGTCCGGCCGATCCAGCGCTCCAAGGCGATCGCTGAATCGGAGAAGGAGATCTTCATCCTGACGGCGACCTTGCTCTGGGGCATCATCATCCAGGAAGCGATCGCGTATTTCTTCACCAACAACGCCAAGACCGTGCTGCCGATCGTCGAGGGTGTCGTCACGGTGTTCGGCGTGCGCACGCCGCGCAATGAATATTTCACCGCCGTGATCTGCTGGGTGGCGATCGGGCTGCTGTGGCTGCTGGTCAATCGCACCCGGCGCGGCAAGTCGGTCATGGCGGCGTCGATGAACCCGCGCGGCGTCACCTTGCTCGGCATCGAGCTGTCGTCGATCTATCTGACGGTCTGGGCGATCTACGGCCTGCTGGCAGGGGTCGCCGGCATCCTGCTCGGCATGTTCTTAGGCGTCAGCTCCTACAGCGTCGGACCACTGACGGCGAGCGCGTTCTCGATCGTCGTCCTCGGCGGGCTCGGCAGCGTCTCGGGCTCGCTCATCGCGGCCTACGTGGTCGGCTATCTCGAGACCGGAACGGCCTATCTGATCTCGCCGGCCTACCGGACGATTCCGGCGCTCTTGCTGCTCGTCATCGTCATGTATCTGCGCCCGCAAGGGCTGTTCGGACGGAGGTGAGCATGCCGGCATTCGTCTCATCGCGGCTGTTCTGGATCGGCGCGCTCACCGTGGTCGTCGCTCTGGTGCTGCCGACCTACGTCTCCGGCTATGTGCTCGGATTGCTCACGGTGGCGTATTACACGGCCGTGTTCGCGATGTCCTGGGACCTGCTGTTCGGCTTCGCTGGCGAGGTCAACTTCGGTCCGACCTTCCTGATCGGCGTCGGCGCCTACACGGCCGGCATTCTCGACGCGCATTACTCGCCGGGCCTGTCGATCTGGATCTGCATCGCCGCCGGCGCGCTGGCCGCAGTGATCGGTGGCGTGATCCTGGCGCTGCCGGCGCTACGCGTCAGCGGGCCGTATTTCGGCCTGACCACGCTGGTGGCCGTGCTGATGCTGCAGAACTTCATCGTCGTGGCGGCCGGGCTGACCGGCGGCGAGATCGGCCTCGCCGTGCCCGACGTCATCTCGATCGACGCCAAGACCAACTATTGGATCGCGCTCGGCTTCATGCTGGTCTCAGGCGCCATCCTGTTCGGCCTGTCGCGCAGCGCGATCGGCCTGATCCTGCAGGCGAGCGGCCAGGACAAGATCCAGGCCGGCGCGCTCGGCTTCAACGTCACCAAGCACAAGCTCGCCGCCTTCGTGGTCAGCGCGTTCTTTTCCGGCCTCGCCGGCGCGCTGATGGTGTTCTACATGGGCACGGCGTCGGTCTCGACCTTCGTCGATGTCGGCGTCGGCGTACAGATCATCATCGCCGCCGTGCTCGGCGGAAGGCGCACGGTGATCGGTGCTGCGATCGGCGCGATCTTCCTGATCGGCATGGGCGAGCTGCTGCGGCCGCTCGGCGAGCTTGCCACCCTGATCGTTTCGGTGATCGCGCTGGTGGTGATCCTGTTCTTCCCGGACGGCTTCCTCGGCATCATCAGGGGAGGGGCCAAAGCATGACTCAAGCTCCCATGCTGGTGGTCGACGGCCTCACCAAGCGCTTCGGCGGCCTGGTCGCCGTCAAGAATCTGAGTTTCTCGATTCACGCCGGCGAGATCCTCGGCCTGATCGGACCGAACGGTTCCGGCAAGTCGACGGCAATGAAGAGCGTGATGGGCGTCGAGCGTCCGACCGCGGGCTCGGTCAAGCTCGACGGCGCCGAACTCGCCGGCCTGCCGTCGCACCGCATCGCGCGGATGGGCGTCGGCCTGGTATTCCAGCATTCACGGCCCCTGGCGCGCCAGACCGTGCTGGAGAACATCAAGGTCGCACTGCTGCCGGACAAGCTGACGCGGCTGTTCGCCGACAAGGATGTCGACGCCCGCGCGCGGGCCATCGCCGAGCGCGTCGGTCTCGGCGGCGTGATCGACCGCCGGCCGCCCACCTTGGCGTTCGCCGATCTGCGCCGGCTCGAGCTGGCGAAAGCCGTGGCGCGCAGCCCAAAGCTGGTGCTGGTCGACGAACCCTTCGCCGGACTAACAGCGTCGGAGGTCGCCGACTTCTCCAACCTGATCAGGGAATTCCGCGACGACGGCCGCGCCGTGCTGCTGGTCGATCACAACGTCAAGAGCGTGTCGGCGCTGGTCGATCGCGTGCTCGCGATGTATCTCGGCGAGAAGATCGCCGAGGGCAGGGCGACTGACGTCATGCAGGATGAGACCGTGCGTCGGGTCTATCTCGGCGGCGCGCTGGTCTCGACTGCGCGGCCCGAAGCGAGCTTCAAGGACGCGACGCCGGCGCTCCAGGTCGACAAGGTCGGCGTGCTCTATGGCAAGGCGCAGGCGCTGCAGGACGTGTCGCTGCATGTCCACGAGGGCGAGTTCGTTTCCGTCGTCGGGCTCAACGGCGCCGGCAAGACGACGTTGTTCAACGCGATCTCAGGCCTCGTGCCGTATTCCGGCGCGGTGACATGGGCAGGCCGCAATCTCGCCGGCGGCACGGCGGCGCAGATCGCGCGCGACGGCATCGTGCAGTGCCCGGAGACGCGCGAATTGTTCGGCGACATGACGGTGCGCGAGAACCTCGAGCTCGGCGGCAATGCGCTGTCGGATGCCGAGCGCAGCGAGCGGCTCGAATGGCTGTTCGGGCTGTTTCCGATCCTGAAATCGCGGCAGCCGCAACTGGCACGCACACTGTCGGGCGGCGAGCAGCAGATGCTGGCGATCGCACGCGCGCTGATGATGAAGCCGAAGCTCCTGATCCTCGACGAGCCGACGCTCGGGCTCGCGCCGGTCATCCTCGAGACGCTGTCGAAGGCGCTCGACCGCCTGCGCGAGACCACCAAGATCACGGTGCTGCTCGGCGAGCAGAACGTCACCTTCGCGCTCCCGCATGCCGACCGCGTTTATGTGCTGGATCACGCCAAGATCGTCTGGGAAGGCCCGCCCGATCGCTTCGAGACGGAGGCCGCGGCGAACTATCTGTGAGAGCAGGGGCAGGGAGCAGGGGTGCGCCCTACCCGCATCTCGTCAGGGGAAACGCGGCGGTCGCGCCGGACCTTGCGGCGGCCGCGGGGTAATGCGTACGGCTGTGACGCCCGCTGGCAGCTCGGTCTTCGCCGCGCGCACGGCGCGCGCGAGCTGCTCCTGGCTGGCCTGCAACTGCTCGATCGCCTTGGTTTGGTCGCGGCTGGCCTGCTGCTGGCTGGCCTTGAGATCCTGCAGGCCGGCCTGGAGCTCGGCGACATCGTGTGCGATCTTTTCGACGAGCGGTGCAAGTTCGCGACTCTCGGCCGGCGGCATGTCGCGCTCGGGCGATGCTTCCGCCATCGCCGAGGATGGGTCGCCCGGACGCGCCGGCTCCGGTGAGGACGAGGTCTCCGGAAGCGGTGTGGGCGCAGGTGAGGCAGGGGCCATCTGTGCTTCTTCCGCGGCCCTGCCGCTCATGGCGGTCTCCGCCGGCTCTCCCGAACCCTGCTTGGGGATGCCGTCCCGGCGGATGGACTGGATCGCGGCCTCGATCCGATCGGTGACCGAGGTGATCGTCTCGGTATGATCGCGCGCCAGGGTCACGACGGCGCCGACCAGCCCGGCCGATGCGGCCAGCGTGACCACGGCGCGCAGCAAGGGACGGCGCTTGGCCGTTGGAGGACCTTCGCCCGGATCGACGTCCTCGGCCGCTTCCTCAGGGGCCTCCGACGCCGCCTGGGCTTCGATGGAGGCGATCCGCTCATCGATGCGGGCGCGCACCTCGGCCAAGACGCGCTGGTAGATCTCCTCGCAGATTTCAGTCTCGGGCAACGGCGCGACATCACCCGGATCAACTTCCTTCGGCGTCGTTTGAACTGGCATGTCCTCGGGTCCCATTCGCGATACGCCCCGTGCCCAATCCTCGGCACGGCATTGAGCCCTGGGCTTTGACTAAACCAAGACGGGGCAGTGGCGAGTGAGGGGCGATTTCGCACAGCGGACGAGCGAGGAGTTGGCCGACACAATGGCGAATGACCGGCGTCGCATCGTCCGGCTACGCTCCATAGCCAATTCGCATAAGGTATATTATGGAATATTTATATGTCGAACGATATCATAGGCTTGCCACCAAAACTTCGAACTGGCCGCAACAGTTGGTGCTTTTTGGGCGCTCGTCCATCTCTCCCCAATGGTGCCGCCAGCGCCCTCAGACGCCGTTCCAGGCGATGTCTGCGAACGCCGATATTGCTGCTGCGGCTCATCGCTGCAATAAGCGCAGATGGACGTCGTCGACGTCGCCGGATTCGTCCGCGATGTCATCCGGCGCAACGATGCAACAAGAAGAATTCTTCAGGGAGAAACGAGAATGAGCCTGTCACGACGCGCGCTGTTGAAGGCCACTGCGGCTTCGGCCGTCCTGGGTGGAATGGCGGCCCCGCATGTCGCGCGCGCGCAGAGCGCCGAATTCACCTACAAATACGCCAACAACCTGCCCGACACGCATCCGCTGAACGTCCGTGCCAAGGAAATGGCGGCGGCGATCAAGGCGGAGACCAACGGCAAGTTCGACCTGCAGATCTTCCCGAACAACCAGCTCGGCTCGGATACGGACATGCTGAGCCAGATCCGCTCCGGCGGCGTCGAGTTCTTCACGCTGTCGGGCCTGATCCTGGCGACCTTGGTGCCGGCGGCGTCGATCAACGGCATCGGCTTCGCATTCCCGGACTACGACACGGTCTGGAAAGCCATGGACGGCGATCTCGGCGCCTATGTGCGCGGCCAGATCAACAAGGCCGGCCTGATGGTCATGGACAAGATCTGGGACAACGGCTTCCGCCAGACGACGTCGTCGACCAAGCCGATCAACGGCCCTGATGATCTCAAGGGCTTCAAGATCCGCGTGCCGGTGTCGCCGCTGTGGACCTCGATGTTCAAGGCGTTCGATGCGGCGCCCGCCTCGATCAATTTCAGCGAGGTCTATTCGGCGCTGCAGACCAAGGTCGTCGAGGGCCAGGAAAACCCGCTGGCGATCATCTCGACCGCCAAGCTCTACGAGGTGCAGAAATACTGCTCGCTGACCAACCACATGTGGGACGGCTTCTGGTTCCTGGCCAACCGCCGCGCCTGGGAGGCCGTGCCGGCCGACATGCGCGCCATCGTCGCCAAGCACATCAACGCCGCCGCCGTGAAGGAGCGCGAGGACGTCGCCAAGCTCAATGCGGGCCTGCAGCAGGATCTCGCGACCAAGGGCCTGACGTTCAATCAGCCCAACGTGGCGCCGTTCCGCGACAAGCTGCGCACCGCCGGCTTCTACGCCGAGTGGAAGGGCAAGTATGGCGACGAGGCCTGGGGCCTGCTGGAAAGGGCCGTCGGCAAGCTGTCGTAAGTGCAGGGGCGTCGTAGGCGCGTTCAGGTGACGTCATGGCGCATGCCGAGTTTACGGAAATAGCCGTCAGCGAGGTGGTCATCGAGACCCCTCGCCGCTGGTCCTGGCTCGACCGCCTGGAGGCCCTGCTCGGCCTGCTGGTCGAGATCCCGGCTGCGCTGCTCGTCGTGGCCGAGATCGTCATCCTGTTCGCGGGCGTGGTGGCACGCTACGTCGTGCACCAGCCGCTGATCTGGTCGGAT
This sequence comes from Bradyrhizobium sp. HKCCYLR20261, assembly GCF_051168435.1. Lineage (NCBI taxonomy): Bacteria > Pseudomonadati > Pseudomonadota > Alphaproteobacteria > Hyphomicrobiales > Nitrobacteraceae > Bradyrhizobium > Bradyrhizobium sp. HKCCYLR20261. The sequence continues at coordinate 35,511 of NZ_JBNPUZ010000006.1, read as the reverse complement.
GAATTGGCGTCGATCCTGTTCCTGTGGCTCGCGATGCTCGGCGCGGCCGTTGCGTTCCGCCGCAGCGAGCATATGCGGATGACCGCGATGGTGGCGCGTGCAAGCCCGGGCTTGCGTGCCTATCTCGATCTCATCGCCACGTCCGCCGCGCTGGCGTTCCTGGTGATGATTGCCTGGCCGGCCTGGGAATACGCCTACGAGGAAAGCTACATCACCACGCCGGCGCTGCAGATCTCCAACATCTGTCGCGCGGCCGCGTTGCCGGTCGGCATCGCCCTGATGGCGCTGTTTGCGCTGATCCGGCTCGCGCGCACCGCCAACGTCCGGACGATGCTGCTGGCCGTCATATCGATCGCGGCGATCCTGACGCTGTTTTGGCTGGCGCAGCCGGTGCTGAAGCCGCTCGGCAACATCAATCTCGTGATCTTCTTTGTCGGCGTGGTCGGCTTTTGCGTTTTTGCCGGCGTGCCGATCGCGTTCGCGTTCGGGCTCGCGATCTTCGGCTATCTCGCGCTGACGACGCGCACGCCGTTGATGGTGCTGGTTGGGCGCATGGACGAGGGCATGAGCCATCTCATCCTGCTCTCGGTGCCGCTGTTCGTGTTCCTCGGCCTCCTGATCGAGATGACCGGCATGGCCCGCGCGATGGTCGCGTTCCTGGCGAGCCTGCTCGGCCATGTCCGCGGCGGTCTGCATTACGTGCTGGTCGGCGCGATGTATCTCGTGTCCGGCATCTCCGGCGCCAAGGCGGCCGACATGGCCGCGGTCGCGCCGGTGCTGTTTCCGGAGATGAAGGCGCGCGGCGCCAAGCCGGGCGATCTCGTCGCCCTGCTCGCCGCCACGGGCGCGCAGACCGAGACCATCCCGCCGAGCCTGGTGCTGATCACCATCGGCTCCGTCACCGGCGTCTCGATCGCGGCGCTGTTCACCGGCGGCCTGCTGCCCGGCGTGGTGCTGGCGTTCACGCTGTGCGCGCTGGTGTGGTGGCGCTATCGCAACGAGGACATGAGTGGGGTGAGGCGGGCGACCGGCGCCGAGATCGGCAAGGCCTTCATCGTGTCGGTCCCTGCCCTGGCCCTGCCCTTCGTGATCCGCGCCGCCGTGGTCGAGGGCATCGCGACGGCCACGGAAGTCTCGACCATCGGCATCGTCTATGGCGTGCTCGCGGGCCTGCTGGTCTACCGCCGCTTCGACTGGCGCCGGCTGATGCCGATGCTGATCGAGACTGCAGCGCTGTCCGGTGCGATCCTGCTGATCATCGGCACGGCCACCGGTATGGCCTGGGGCCTGACACAATCCGGCTTCTCGCGCTCGCTGGCCGCCGCCATGACCGGCTTGCCGGGTGGGCCTGCGACCTTCATCGCGGTCTCGATCGTGGCCTTCACCATCCTTGGCAGCGTGCTGGAGGGCATCCCGGCGATCGTGTTGTTCGGGCCGCTGCTGTTTCCGATCGCGCGCGCGGTCGGCGTGCACGAGGTGCACTATGCTATGGTGGTCATCCTGGCGATGGGCATTGGCCTGTTCGCGCCGCCGTTCGGGGTCGGATATTACGCCGCCTGCGCGATCGGCCGGGTCGATCCCGCCGAAGGTATCCGGCCGATCTGGGGCTACATGCTGGCGCTTCTCATCGGCCTGATCATCGTTGCGATTTTTCCGTGGATTTCGATCGGGTTCCTGTAAACTCTTCAGACGACAAGGGAGGGTGGTGATGAGCACGAACCAGTATCAGCTCGGTCTCGACAAGAACGCGGCCAATTACGTCCCCCTGACCCCGCTCAGCTTCCTGGCGCGCAGCGCGGCCGTCTACCCGGACCATGTCAGCACGGTCTATGAGGGCCGCAGCTTCACCTGGCGCCAGACCTATGAGCGCTGCCGCCGCTTCGCGTCCTATCTCGCCGGCCGCGGCATCGGCATCGGTGACACCGTGGCGGCGATGCTGCCGAACATCCCGGCAATGAACGAGGCGCATTTCGCCGTGCCGATGACCGGCGCGGTGCTCAACACGCTCAACATCCGCCTCGATGCGCCGTCAATCGCATTCCAGCTCGACCACGGGCAGGCCAGGATCATCCTGGTCGATCCGGAATTCTCCGGCGTGATCAGCGAGGCGCTGAAGCTGATGAGCGGCGCAAAGCCGTTTGTGATCGACGTCGATGACGCGTCCTACGCGGGCGGCAGCCGCATCGGCGAGATCGAATACGAGGCCGCCGTCGCCTCAGGCGATCCCGCCTTCGAACCGCGCCGTCCCGCCGATGAATGGGACGCGATCGCGATGAGCTACACCTCGGGCACCACAGGCAATCCGAAGGGTGTCGTGACCCATCACCGCGGCGCCTATCTCAACGCCGTCAGCAACATCCTCGCCGGCGGGCTCGGCCAGCATCCGGTCTATCTCTGGACCCTGCCGATGTTCCACTGCAACGGCTGGTGTTTCCCCTGGACCATGGCGGCCGCGGCCGGCGTCAATGTCTGCCTGCGCAAGGTCGAGCCGACCAAGATCTTCGAGCTGATCAAGACCCACGGCGTCACCCATATGTGCGGCGCGCCGATCGTCTACAACGTGCTGATCAATGCGCCGGATGCGCCCAAAGGCAAGCGCGAGAAGCCGGTGGTCGGCCTGATCGCCGGCGCCGCGCCGCCGGTCGCGGTGCTCGAGGGCGCCGAGAGCATCGGCATCAAGCTGACCCATGTCTACGGCCTCACCGAGGTCTACGGCCCCGCCTCCGTCTGCGCCGAGCAGCCCGGCTGGGACGATTTGCCGGCGCCTGAACGCGCGCGGCTGAAGCGGCGTCAGGGCGTGCCCTATCCCCTCCAGGAAGCCGTCACCGTGCTCAATCCGGAGACGATGCAGGAGGTGCCGCGCGACGGCGAGACCATCGGCGAGGTCATGTTCCGCGGCAACATCGTCATGAAAGGCTATCTGAAGAACGAGAAGGCGACGACCGACGCGTTTGCCGGCGGCTGGTTTCATACCGGCGATCTCGGTGTGCTCGACGAGCACGGCTATGTCATCATCAAGGACCGCTCCAAAGACATCATCATCTCCGGCGGCGAGAACATCTCCTCCGTCGAGGTCGAGGACATCCTCTACAAGCACCCCGCCGTGCTGTTCGCCGCCGTCGTCGCCAAGCCCGATCCGAAGTGGGGCGAGGTGCCCTGCGCCTTCGTCGAGCTCAAGGATGGCGCGCAGGCCACGGAAGCCGAAATCATCGCCTATTGCCGCAGCCACATGTCGGGCTTCAAGACGCCCAAGGTCGTGGTGTTCGGGCCGATCCCGAAGACGTCGACGGGCAAGATCCAGAAGTTCCTGCTGCGCAACGAGGTGAATTCGGCGAAGGCGATTTCGGCTTAGGGCTGCCGAACTGTCAGCCGATCTGATGAGCCTTATCGACACGGATGGTGCACCCTCTCCCCTTGTGGGAGAGGGTGGTTTCGATGCGAAGCATCGAAACCGGGTGAGGGATCGCCACGAGCTTAAAGCGGAATGTGAGGCACGAACCCCTCACCCGAGTGAGTCCGCAGCGAGCACCATTGAGTCCTCTCCCACCCGGGCGAAGCTTCGCTTCGCCTTGGGGGCGAGGGCACAGTCATGGCCATCGCGGCTGCGGCCGCCGCCGGCTTTTTTTTTTGCGTCCCAACTGCCGTTTGCTCCTCGTCAGGATGGCGCGAAGGGATCGGTCTCCGACCAGCGCGGCCTATCGCCGGTTCAGCACCCTGCCAGTCAGGTAGTCGAGCTGATAAACCTCTTGATTGAAGTCGATCACTTCAATCGCCATTGGGAGGCACCGAAATCCCTCGGTGAAGATATCACGACCGTCTGTGGCCCAGATCTTCTCCCCCTTGAGGGATAGCCGCGAGATCTGGAGTTCGCCGTGAGAGATGAGCGCGTGGTGCCCGTCGTCCCAATACACGCCGAAACACGATGCCCAATCAACCTCCAATGACCATTCAATCTTCGCGGTCTGCAGGTCGAGGCACACAACCTGGTTGCCGATGGCAAGGAACAACCGCCCGTTGAGCTCGACGGCAGAATGTTGATGCACGGTCGTCGGCCCTCGACCGGCGCCGAAAACCACCGACCACTTCCCGTCGATGCTGACCCCGTAAATGGAATAGGGTGTGGAGTCATCCAGCCGGTATTCACTTTCGTATCGACGCAGATTGTCGGTCGATCCGAACGTGTAGGACGGCTCGTCCAACACCCTGATTTTTCCGCTAGGTGTATCCAGAACCAGTTCTCTCTCGCGCGTAGTCATCGTCGACCATTCATGCTTATGGGTTCGCCGGTCCTGATACATCGAGATTTGGTAGATGGGCGGCAGCAGTCGGTTGAGCTGCCCAAGAAGCGCGAATCATGACTCAGCCGTCTCTGCTCTTCTCCGGATAGTATTGCGGCGCTTCCCGGCGGTCGTACATGCCGTAGTCGCGGGTAACTTCCCCCACGCGAATGTTGTCGGCGCCTGGTTCGGTAAGCAGCTGCGTGACGAGCGCGATGCCGGTGGGCTCATCCGGCAGCTCGATCAAATGCGCGAAGCGGCCTTCGCGATACACGCTGGAAAAGCTCTCGACCGATAGCTCCGTTGCGGCGCTCAGCTCCGGCTCTGACGTCTCCAACACCAGCACATAGGTCGGTGCACGCCGCTTCGGATCGTTGTACGTCCCTCTCCGCTCTGGCATCCACGCCGCCTGCCCCAGTCTCACCTCGTGGACCAGCTCGGCGATGCGCAGGCGATAATCTGAAAACACCTTGTCGCGGCCGAGCGTCTGGATGTCGTGGTGATGCGCGTGCACGCGCCAGGCGGTCATCGCGCCCTCGTCCTGCCAGATCTGGTAGGACAGGATCAGGTTGGCGCGCGACAGGCTCTTGAAGCGGTCGAGGAAGAGGCAGCCGCCGAGCGCGTCGAGCTCCGGCCGCAGCGCGGCGGCCAGTTGCAGATACTGGTCGAGATGGCCGGGCTTGACCTCGACCTCGAAGAACAGCGACAGCATGTAGCGCCTCCATGTCCCTGGTATTGGCCGAGCTTGAAACCTCGTGGCTGGCCAAAACCGTCATTGCGAGCGAAGCGAAGCAATTCAGAGTCCCGCAACGGCTCTGGATTGCTTCGTCGCCTTCGGCTCCTCGCAATGACGGCCGGTGGCCGAGAGGCCTACGCCGTCAGCTCCAGCCGCATGCCGTCATAGGCGGGCACCACGCCGGCCGGCAGGCTCTGGCGCAGCACCTCGTAGTCGAGGTCGGCGGTCATGTTGGTGATGACGGCGCGCCTCGGCTTGAAGCGCTCGATCCAGGCGAGCGCGTCATTGACCGAGAAATGGCTGGGATGCGACGCCGGCCGCAGACCGTCGACGATCCAGAGGTCGAGATCCTCGAGCGCGCCCCAGCTCTCCTCGGGAATGTCGTTGAGATCCGGCGTGTAGGCGGCGTCGCCGATGCGGTAGCCGAGCGCTTCGATGTTGCCGTGCTGGACCAGGAACGCCGTCAGCCTGAGCTCACCGCCCTTCCCTTCCACTGCCTGGGTCTCGCCGGCCTCGATCGAGTGCTGGGTGAGGATCGGCGGATAGTCGCTGCCGGGTGGCGAGATGAAGCAATACGAGAACCGGTGCATGATGTCCTTGGCGGTCGACTGGTTCAGGTAGACCGGGATGCGGCGGCGCTGATGCAGCACCACCGAGCGCAGATCATCGATGCCGTGGGTCTGGTCGGCATGCTCATGCGTCAGGAACACCGCGTCGATGTGATCGACATGGCTGTCGATCAGCTGCTCGCGCAGATCGGGCGAGGTGTCGATCACCACGCGCGTTACCCCATGCGCGCCGCGGCGCTCGGCCAGCAGCGAGCAGCGACGGCGGCGATTCCTGGGATTGTTCGGATCGCATGCGCCCCACCCCAGCGCCGGACGCGGCACGCCGGCCGATGAGCCGCAGCCGAGGATGGTGAGCGTCAGGGTCATGAGTGCTCCTGCGGTCGCGGAACCTTGGAGAACAGCTTGAAGAACGTGTCCGAGGTCTGGCGCGAGAACTCCTCGAACGACACGCCGCGGGTTTCCGCAAGCACCTTGGCGGTCTCGACCACATAGGCCGGCTCGTTGCGCTTGCCGCGGAACTTTCCGGGCGCGAGATACGGCGCGTCGGTCTCGACCATGATGCGGTCGGCCGGCACCTCGGCGGCGAGCGCGCGCAGCGTGTCCGACTTCTTGAACGTCACGATGCCCGTGAACGAGATGTGCAGTCCGAGATCGATCGCCTTCATCGCCAGCTCGCGTCCGCCGGTGTAGCAATGCAGCACGGCCTTGAAAGGTCCGCGCGCCATCTCCTCGTCGAGGATGCGGCTGCACTGCTCGTCGGCCTCGCGGGTATGGATCACCAGCGGCAGGCCCGTCTCGCGGGCGGCCGCGATGTGCGCCCGGAACCCGCGCTCCTGGGCGTCCTTGGAGCCGTGGTCGTAGAAATTATCCAGCCCTGCCTCGCCGAGCGCGACGACCTTCGGATGCCTGGTCAGCGCGATGAGCTCCTCGGCCGAGATGCCGTCCTCCTCATCCGCATTGTGAGGATGCGTGCCGACAGAGCAGAACACGTTGTCGAACCGCTCGGCGATCGCGAGCAGCTCGGGGAGCCTGCGCACCCGTGTCGAGATCGTGACCAGGCGGCCGACGCCGGCGGCGGCGGCACGCGTGACGATGCCATCCAGATCCTCGGCGAAATCCGGAAAATCAAGATGGCAGTGACTATCGACCAGCATCACGCCGCCGTCGGCTCGATGTAGCGCGGGAACACCGCCTGCGGCGCCGGCAATTGCGTGCCGGGCGCGATGCGCACCTCGCCACCAAGCCGCGCGAAGCTGCGCTCACCCTCGGGGATGCCGAGGCTGTCGAGCAGCTTCGCCGACGCCGCGGGCATCACCGGCTGGGTCAGGATCGCGACCTGCCGGATCACCTCGGCGGTGACATAGAGCACGGTGTGCTGGCGCTTCGGATCGGTCTTCGCCAGCGCCCACGGCGCCTCGCCCGCGAAATACCGGTTGGCCTCGGCCACGACCGACCACACGGCATTGAGCCACTGATGGATCTGCTGCGTCGCCATCGCCTTCCGCGCCGCGCCGATCATCGCATCGGCCTCGGCCAGGATCGCCTGGTCGTTGGCCGAGAACTCGCCAGGCTCGGGCAGTACGCCGCCCAATTGCTTCGTGATCATCGACAGCGAGCGCTGCGCCAGATTGCCGAGGTCGTTGGCGAGATCGGCGTTGATGCGTGCGACGATCGCCTCGTGATTGTAGTTGCCGTCCTGGCCGAACGGCACCTCGCGCAGGAAGAAATAGCGCAGCTGGTCGACGCCATACTGGTCGGCAAGGTTGAACGGATCGACGACGTTGCCGACCGACTTCGACATCTTCTCGCCCCTGTTGAACAGGAAGCCATGCGCATAGACCCGCTTCGGCACGGGCACGCCGGCGGACATCAGGAACGCCGGCCAGTACACCGCATGGAAGCGGATGATGTCCTTGCCGATGACGTGCACGTCGGCCGGCCAATACTTCCAGTTCCTGTCGCTCTCGTCGGGGAAGCCGACCCCGGTGATGTAGTTGGTCAGCGCGTCGACCCAGACATACATCACGTGCTCGTCGTCGTGGGGCACGCGGACGCCCCAGTCGAAGGTCGTGCGCGAGATCGAGAGGTCTTTCAGCCCGCCTCGGACGAAGCTCGTGATCTCGTTGCGCCGCGCATCCGGCCCGATGAACTCGGGCTGGCTCTCATACAGCGCCAGCAGTCTGTCCTGATAGGCCGAGAGGCGGAAGAAGTAGCTCTTCTCCTCGACCCATTCGACCGGCGTGCCCTGCGGCCCGCGGCGGACATTGTCCTCGCCGACGACGGTCTCCTCCTCGGCGTAGTAGGCCTCGTCGCGGACCGAGTACCAGCCGGAATAGGTGTCGGCGTAGATGTCGCCATTCTCGAGCATGCGCGTCCAGATCGCCTGCACCGACTTGTGGTGGGCGGGCTCGGTGGTGCGGATGAAGCGGTCGAACGAGACGTTCAGCCGCTCGTCCATCTCGCGGAAGCGGCCGGCATTGCGGGTGGCGAGCTCGGACGGCGTCAGGCCCTCGTTCTGCGCGGTCTGCACCATCTTCAGGCCGTGCTCGTCGGTGCCGGTCAGGAAGAACACGTCCTTGCCGTCGAGCCGCGCGAACCGCGCGATGGCATCGGTCGCGATCGCCTCATAGGCGTGGCCGATATGCGGGCTGCCATTGGGATAGGCGATCGCGGTCGTGACATAGAACGTGTTGCCATCGGCGGGCGCGGCCGTAACGGGCTCGGCCGTTTCCTCGGTATCGGTGAACTCGATCTCGACAACCTCAACCTCTGCCACATCGACCGCGGCGATTTCGATCTCGGGAGCCGCGACGGCCTCGACCTCTCGCTTGCGCGGAGCCTTCGGCTTCGCGGCGCGCGGCGGCTTCGGGCTCTCGGCGGCCGCTGGCGCGACCGGCTTCGGAGCAGGCGCGGCCTTCGTCACAGCCGGCTTCTTCGAGGGCGTGGGCTTCGTGGCGGCGGCTTTGGTCGCGGTCGTCTTGGCCGGTGCCGCAGGCTTGGCCGCGGCCTTCTTTGCAGGAGTTTTCACGCCCTTCTTGGCGGCGCTCTTGGACGCCTTTGACGTCGCGGCCTTGGAAGCTGGTGCCTTAGACGTCGGTGCTTTGGATTTCGGTGCCTTGGCTTTGGCAGCCGCTACCTTGGCGGCCTTTGCCTTGTTCGCCTTGTCCTTGGTGTCCTTGCCCTTAACTGCCTTCGCTTTCGCGCCGGCCTTGGCCTTGGCGGGAGACTTCGCTGTCTTTTTGGCGGCAGCCTTCGTCGCGGCGCCCTTGGTCGCCGGCTTGCCCTTCTTCACGGTTGTCTTGCTGGCCTTGGCCACGGCAGATTCCTCTTTGACGCCGTCGATGGACGGATTGATCCTGATGATCCCGGGATGATGGTCGGCGCGTTACCGCGTGGCTTCGGCGAGCATCCCGAACACCGAGAAAACCAGCGGTTTTCGCTCCAGATTATAGGATTCGGTGTCGCGCGCGGCGCGGACGATCTTTTCCCATACCTCCGCCAGCCGTGCAAGGCGCGGCAGTTCCGCGTTGGGATCTTGCGCCCGCAGCCGTTCCGCCACCCAGCGCTCGATGCTGTCGAGGAAGCTCGCCAGCGCGACGCGGTCGCTGGTGCCGAGCGCGTCGCCGAGGGCATGCAGCTCGCCAGCGTCGATTCGCGGCAGGCTTGCGAGCAGCGCGGCGGTGCGGGTCTGCAGCTGCAGCCCGTCGCCGCCCATCAGCATCAGGGTCCTGGAGACGCTGCCTTCGGAGGCCTTGGCGGCCTCGCGCAGCGCCGGATCGCCGCCGTCCATGCCGGTCGCCTCGGCCGCGGCGCTGATGACGTCCTCGGTCGACAGCGCCCGCAGCGAAAGCCGGCGGCAGCGCGATTTGATGGTCGCGAGCACCCGGGCCGGCGCGTGGCTCACCAGCAGGAACAGCGATTGCTGCGGCGGCTCCTCGAGGATCTTGAGCAGCGCATTCGCCGCGTTCGGATTGAGCTCGTCGACGGTGTCGACGATGCAGACGCGCCAGCCTTCGACGGCCGCCGTCGAGCCGAAGAACGAGATCGTCTCGCGGGTCTCGTCGACGGTGATGACCGTGCGCAGCACGCCCTTGTCGTTCGCCGAGCGCTCCAGCGTCAGCAGCCCGCCATGCGCTTCCGAGGCGATCAGGCGGGCGACATGGTCGTCGGCATCGACGTGCAGCGATTCGGCTGCGTGCACTTCAGGCGCCATGGGATCGCGATGGGTCAGCACGAAGCGCGCCATGCGATAGGCCAAGGTCGCCTTGCCGATGCCCTGCGGCCCTCCGATCAGCCAGGCATGCGCCATTCGTCCGCTCCGATAGGCGGCCAGCAGCGCGGCCTCCGCCTCGCGGTGCCCGAACAGCGCCGTGGTCTCGCGCGGATGGCGGACCGCGATCTCCGGCTCGACCTTGCGCGCGCTCATGATGCCGCCGCCACGGCCGTGAACAGGCGCTCCCGCACGGCGTCCCAGACGATATGCGATACCGTCTCGGCATTCGCGGTGGCATCGATCAGCACGCAGCGCCGCGGCTCAGCGGCGGCGATGTTGTGAAAGGCGTCGCGCAGGCCCTTGTGGAACTTGATGTCCTCGCTCTCGAACCTGTCCGGCGTGCCGCTGCCGCGCCGCGCCGAGGCGCGCTGCAGGCCGACCTCGACGGGCACATCGAGGATGAGTGTCAAATCCGGCTTGAGGTCGCCGATCGTGACCCGCTGCATCGCGTTGAGCACGTCGGGCGCGACCTTGCCCTGGCTGCCCTGGTAGGCGCGGGTCGAATCGAAGAAACGGTCGCACAGCACCCAGCTGCCCTGGTTGAGCGCCGGGAGAATCACGCTGCGCACATGGTCGTCGCGGGCGGCGGCGAACAGCAGCGTCTCGGCCTCCGCGCCGAGCAGCTTGCCCATGCCCGAGAGCACGAGGTGGCGCATGATCTCGGCGCCGGGGGAACCGCCGGGCTCGCGGGTCAGCACCACGCGCACACCCTCTTTCTCCAGACGATCCGCCAACATCTTGATCTGCGTGGATTTTCCGGCGCCCTCACCGCCCTCGAAGGTGACGAATCGGCCGCGGCCAGGACCACGTTTCAAAGCTGCATCCGCCATGTCTCTAGAGCTTCTCGGCCCCGGCGCGGAACATTCCGATCACGAGCTCGCTCGCCCCATCGATCGCGCGCCGCATCGTGGACCCCCTGCCCACGGCTTCCGCCGCATAGACGGGGGCCTCCATGGCGATATTGGGGCCGCGCCAGACCCTGACAACCCCGACCTTCTGACCCGGCTCGACCGGCGCCTTCACCGGGCCGCTGTAGATGATGCGCGCGAGCAGCTTCTCGCCGCCGTTCTTCTGCACCATCACCTTGACCGGCACCGGGCTCGACAGCTTCACCGAGCGACTCTCGCCGCCGAACACTTTTGCATAGCCGAGCGTCTGGTCGGCGGCGAACAAGGTGCGGGTCTCGAAATTGCGAAACCCCCATTCCAGCATCTTCTTGGCCTCGGTGGCGCGATCCTCGGGATCCTCCAGGCCGTTGACCACGACGATCAGCCGCGTGCCGTTCTGCACGGCGGAGCCGACCATGCCGTAGCCGCCCTCCTTGGTGTAGCCGGTCTTCAGCCCGTCGGCGCCTTCCATCGCGTTCAGCAGCGGATTGCGGTTCTGCTGGCGGATCTTGTTCCAGGTGAATTCCTTCTCGCCGAACAGCTTATAGAATTCCGGGAAGTCCAGGATGATGTGCCGCGCCAGCATCGACAGCTCGCGCACGGTCATCTTGTTGCCGGGGTCGGGCAGCCCGTTGGAATTTGCGAAAGTCGATTTGGACAGGCCGAGCTCGCGCGCCCGCTTGGTCATGTAGTCGGCGGCAAAGATCTTCTCGTTGCCGGCCATGCCCTCGGCGAGCGCGATGCAGGCATCGTTGCCGCTCTGGATGATCGCGCCGTGCAGGAGGTCGCTGACCGAGACCTTGCTGTTAAGGGCCGCGAACATCGTCGAGGTGCCCGACGGCGCGCCGCCCTTGCGCCAGGCATTCTCGCTGATCCGGTATTCGTCGTTGAGCTTGATCGTGCCGTCCTTGACGGCGTTGAAGACCACCTCGGCGGTCATCAGCTTCATCATGCTGGAGGGGGCACGCAGCTCGTCGGCGTTCTTCTCGAACAGCACGCTGCCGCTGTTGGCCTCGACCAGGATTGCGGTCGGCGCATCGCCATCGAAGCCGCCGTCGTCCTTCTTGGCGCCCTGGACGCTCTGGTTCGCGGCATAGAGCATCCCGCTCCAGCCGACGGCCAGCGCGGCCGCCAGGACGATGAGGGCACGCGTCGTCCGGCCGGACGTGGCGCTGGCGCGGCGGAACGGTAAAAGCATGAGATTCATCGGCTAAGCTCTGGAGCGCGCTCGGAATCTAGCATCTGGGCGGTGCGCAAACAACTCGGCAGTCCGCCGCCAAAGGCGGCTGTCCCGCGATTTGCACCGCCCTGCGCGCGATGCGATACCGTTGGACCAAGAACGAACAATCGACCGGGAGGACGCGGTGTCACAGGGGCGGATCGTCAAAGCCAACGGGATCGAGCTGTTCGTGCGCGAACAAGGCGACGGTCCGCTCGTTCTGCTCTGCCATGGCTGGCCGGAGCTGTCCTATTCGTGGCGGCATCAGATCCCGGCGCTCGCCGAGGCTGGCTATCGGGTCGCAGCGCCCGACATGCGCGGCTTCGGCCGCTCGCAGGCACCTCGCGATATCGCCGCCTACTCCATCTTCGACAACGTCGGCGACATGGTCGCGCTGGTCTCGGCGCTCGGCGCAGACAGCGCCGTCATCATCGGCCACGACTGGGGCGCGCCGGTGGCGTGGCACGCGGCGATGTTTCGCCCGGACCTGTTCACCGCCGTGGCCGGACTGAGTGTCCCGCCGCCCTTCCGCGGCCGCGGCCGGCCGCTCGACACGCTCGAGGCCGGCGGCATCGAAAACTTCTACTGGCAGTATTTTCAGACGCCCGGTGTCGCCGAGGCGGAGTTCGAGCGCGACGTCGCGCTGACCATGCGGACGATGCTGGCGCGCGGTTTTTCCGATCCGCAGTCGCTGTTCGTCGCGCCCGGCAAGGGCTTTCTCGGGGAGACGAATGCCAACATGCCACTGCCGGCATGGCTGAGCGAGGCCGACCTCGCCGAGTTCGTGACGGCCTACCGTGCCTCGGGTTTCCGCGGCGGCCTCAACTGGTACCGCAACATCGATCGCAATTGGGAGCTGACCGCGCCCTGGCAGGATGCACAGATCCGCCAGCCCTCGCTGTTCATCGCCGGCGGCGACGATGCCGTGATCAAAGGGATCATCGGCGCCAAGCGCGTCCAGGACATGGAGCGCGTGCTGCCGAATCTGCGGCGCAAGCTGATCATCGACGGCGCCGGCCACTGGATCCAGCAGGAACGTGCCGACGAGGTGAATGCGGCGCTGATCGCGTTCCTGCGCGAGGTCGCACCTTCCGGCTAGGGCGCCAGCACAAGCTCCATCCGGCAATGCGAGGCGCTAGTGTCGTCCGCGATCTCGCGGAAGCCAAGCCGGGCATAGAACCGCATCGCATCCTCGTTGGTGGTGGCGACCGCGAGCGAGAGCACATCGGCGCCCTGCTCCCGGGCCGCCGTGGCGACCGACTGCATGATCTCACGCCCGACACCCGCATTGCGCGTGCCGGGCAACAGCGCGAGATCGACGACATGCCATCGCGACGCCGCGCGATCGAGCAGCAGCCGCCCGACGGGCGACCCGTCGCGCAGGATGATCATGGAATGCGCCGCCGGGCATTGCGCGGCATAGCCGGCGACCTGCGCGCGATATTGCTGCGCGAGCACGACGTCGAGCATCGCCGGTGGCAGCCCGGCCATGGCGAGTTGCGCGCCTTTGACGGAGCGGAAGAGATCGCGCAGGAATTGTTCGTCGGCGGCTTCGGCGAGCCGCAGCCGCAAGCGCGCGTCCGGCGAGACGATCTCGCTTACGATGGTCGTCACCGTCGGCGTCGGCTCAGGAATTGTTGAACGAGGGGAAGACGCCGGCATAGGCGATGCACCAGATCAGCGCCTGGGTCGGCTGCATGTTGTCGTGCGGAATGTTCTGCCCGGTGAACGTGACCGCATTGGGAGCCAACGTGGTGTTGGCTGGCGGCGGCACGAAGCCGTTGAAGACGGGATCGATGGCGACCGTGGTCGCGGGCGCCCCTGGTCCCGGCGTCGCATTCGCCGCGGTCTTGCTCCCGAGCTGCAGGTTGTGCGTGTGGCTGGGCAGCTCGGTGGATACCAGGGACACGGTGCTGCTGCCCATGGTCTCACCGATGATGCGCGGTTGCAGGCCCGGTCCGTCGCCCTGGCTGTTGGTGATGCTGCCGCTCAGGTTGGGCAGCTGGAAGTTGGTGGTGCCGTTGCCGCCATAGTACGTCCCGATCAGCGCGAACAGCGGCGAGAAACGCTGGATCGGCACCACCTGGCCGAAGCACGGCAGCCAGGCATTGTTGAAGCCGCCGGTCGCGAAGGTGAAGGGAAAAGCCTGAATTTCGCCGATGAAGGGGTTGGACACGTCGTCTCTCCTCGAGTGTGCACGATGAAGCCGATCGAACCGCGAGGAGCTTCAGCCTGGCGACGGGAAGATGCCGTTGATGCAGATGCAATAATTGCCCACGACGGTCGGCATGATGTTGTTGTGCGGCTGGTTCTGCCCGGCAAGGCCGAGCGACGTGGACGACATCACCGCGTAGGGCGCGGCGTCAGCCACGGGAGCGTAGAGAGTTCCACCAGACGCGGTGGCCAGATGGACGGTAGGACCGGGCTCGGCGGTCGACGCAACGACGGTCGATGACAGCAGCGCGTGATTGTGCGCCGGCATCTCGGTTGCGATCAGCATATGCTCGTCCTCGCCGGCCATTTCACCCAACACGTAGAACGGCCCACCCGGCGCCTGCCCCTGTCCGATCGGAACGCGGCCGCGCAGATCCGGCAAATTGAAAGTTTGCACGCCGTCGCCGCCATAGGTCGTGCCGATCACCGCGTAGAGCGCGTCATAGGTGGAGATCGACAGCGACTGTCCGTCGCATGCGAGCCAGCCATCGGGGATACGCGGAAAGGCGAACAGTCTGACTTCGCCGAGAAACGGATCTGACATCCCGGGATCCTTTCATTGGGTTTTGCCGCGCGGCCTCTGCGGGCGCGACACGACAGAGATTTGGATCGAGTGGTGACGGAGGGGCAGCGCTTGCGGGCCCGTCAATCGCGGGACGGATAGACGCCCTGCAAGGCGATCAAGTAGTTGAGCACCAGGTAAGGCTGCATGTTGTTATGCGCCTGCCCGCCTCCGGTGTCCGCGATGTTGGTGCCGAGAGCCAGCGGCTCCTCTTGAGCGCCGGCCGTGGCGAAGATCGCGTCCGGATTCGTCGGCGGCAGCGTGTTGGTTCCGAACAGATTGTTGGTGGGCGTGGACCCGCGCCCGGCGCCTTGGGTGGTCGAGGCATAGAAGACATGGTTGTGGGAGGCGATCTGCGACACGTTCAGGGTCACCGTGGTCTCGCCGCTCACCATCCCCGCAGGATACTGGCCGCTACTCCCGGTCGAGCCGAGGATGGCCCGGCCCCGAAGATCGGGAAGCGCGAAAGTCGTGATGCCGTTGCCGCCGTAATAGGTGCCGAGCAGCGAGAACAGGGCCTGATTGGTCTGGACAGCGAGCAACGCACCGTTGCACAACGCCCACCCTTTCGGCGGCTGGGATCCCGCAAAAGGCATGATCTGCCCCAACACAGGCGTCATCGGCATGCGCGTCTTCTCCCAATGTGATTCTTTGAAACGAGAAAGCGCCAGATCGTTGAATGCCTGTGCGCGCTGAAATCTTACGACGTAGAAACAACTCCAGAGCGAAGTCTAGGTGGGGCTGCTCGTATCCGTCAAGTCAATAAAGTTCCACAACTTCTGCTGTTGCACCCTTGCAACGCGCGCGAAGCGTCGTGCGCGGCCGAGTTGAATCGACTTGCTCGCCAGCGGCGGAGCCTCCAAGGTTACAATTGTCTTACCAAATTTGTTCGAAGCGATTTTTTTCAGGCGGCACCCTCAATCAATGAGGGGCCATGAGGGGCAGGATCATTGTCAACCGGAACTTGGCGCCGGAACTGTCGCGATAGCTGCGCGCAATTGCGGCGTGTGCTTGGCCTCCTCGGCGTGGCGGTTGCCATGCTGATTGGTGCAACCATGGTCGCCCAGGCGGCCTGTAACTTCACAACCGCCTCAACATCCGGCGCCACCATCACGATCAACGGCACCGGCGCGGGCAACGCCGTGGGCCTCTGCGTCCAGAACGACGTGGTGCTGTGGGGCCTCTATGGTCAATCCAACGGCACCAACCCGAATATCGATGCCTTCAACAACGTGCCAATGACCGCGGGCGGCCTGACCTACACCAATCTGACCTACAATGGCGCCAAGGCGAGCTACACGCTGATTCCGGTTCCCATCACTAACGATTTCACACAGGTCCCGGAATACTCGATCCGGATCGACACACAGAGCGGATCGGGAACCGACACCATTACGCTCTGGTATTCGAGCGGCTGCTCGCAGAGCCAAGGTTCTTGTCCCGGCGGCAGCACCACCAACACCCCGTTCACGATCGCGGTAAACCTGCCTCAGCCGACGGTGACGTCGATCTCGCCGACGTCGGGACCGACCACGGGCGGCACCACCGTGACGATCACCGGCTCCGGCTTCACCGGCACCAGCGGCGCCGGCGGCGTCAAGTTCGGCGCCACCAACGCCACCGGCTACACCGTCAATTCCGGCACGTCGATCACGGCCACCGCCCCCGCAGGGACGGTGGGAACGGTTGACGTCACCGTCACCAATGGCGGCCAGACCTCGGCGACCTCTGCGGCCGATCAGTTCACCTATGTCGCAGCCCCTACGGTGACGTCGATCGCGCCGACGTCGGGACCGGGGACCGGGGGCACCACGGTGGTCATCACCGGCACCAATTTCTCCGGCGCAACCGGCGTATCGTTCGGCGGCAATGCGGCGGCCGGCTTCACGGTCAATTCGGCCACCCAGATCACCGCGACCTCACCGGCCGGCACCGGCACTGTCGACGTGACGGTCACCACGGCCGGCGGCACCTCGGCGATCACGGCTGCCGATCAATTCACCTACGTCCCCGCGCCCACCGTCAGTTCGATTTCGCCCACGTCGGGACCGGCCTCCGGCAGCACCACGGTGACCGTCACGGGCACCAACTTCACCGGCGTCACCGCGGTGTCCTTCGGCGCCACGCCGGCCGCCAGCTTCACGTTCAACTCCGCGACATCGATCACCGCGACCTCGCCGGCCGGCACCGGCACTGTCGACGTCCGCGTCACCACACCGGGCGGCACGTCGGCGACATCTGCGGCCGACCAGTTCACCTACATCGCCGCACCGACGGTGACCTCGATCTCGCCAGCTACGGGCCCGCTGACCGGCGGCACCACGGTGACCGTCACCGGCACCAACTTCACCGGCGTTACCGCGGTGTCCTTCGGCGCCACGCCGGCCGCGAGCTTCACGTTCAATTCCGCGACGTCGATCACCGCCACCTCGCCGGCCGGCACCGGCACTGTCGACGTCCGCGTCACGACTCCCGGCGGCACGTCCGCCACGTCGGCGTCCGATCAGTTCTCGTACACGGGACCGCCCGCCGTGACATCGATTTCGCCGACGGCAGGTCCCACCAGCGGCGGCACAACCGTCGCGATCACCGGAACCAATCTGACGGGCGCGACAGCCGTGAACTTTGGCGGCAACGCCGCGGCCGGCTTCACCGTCAACTCCGCGACGTCGATTACAGCGACGTCGCCCGCGGGCGCCGCCGGCACGATCGACGTGACCGTGACGACGCCGGGCGGCACCTCCCCGACGTCCGCGGCCGACCAGTTCACCTATGTCGCGGCTCCGACGGTGACCTCGATCTCGCCGACCTCGGGCCCGGCCGCCGGCAGCACCACGGTGACCATAACCGGCACCAATTTGTCTGGCGCGACGGCTGTCACGTTCGGTGCGACCCCGGCGACCGGCTTCACGGTCAATTCGGCAACCTCGATCACGGCGACATCGCCGGCCGGCTCGGGCACGGTCGATGTCCGGGTCACGACCGCCGGCGGCACCTCGGCGACATCGGTGTCTGATCAGTTCACCTACGTCCCCACGCCGACCGTGACCTCGATCTCGCCGACCTCGGGACCGACCGCCGGTGGCACCTCGGTGACGATCACCGGCACCAACTTCACCGGCGCGACAGCCGTGGCCTTCGGCGCCAATCCCGCAGCCAGTTTCACGGTGAACTCCGCCACCCAGATCACGGCCACATCACCGGCCGGTACGACCGGCACGATCGACGTTCGCGTGACGACGCCGGGCGGCATCTCGGCAACATCGGCGTCCGACCAGTTCACCTATATCGGCCCGCCGATCGTGAGCTCGATCGCGCCGACGGGCGGCCCGCTGGCCGGCGGCACGACCGTCACCATCACCGGCAGTGGCTTCACCGGCGCGACCGCCGTGGCGTTCGGCGCCAATGCGGCGACCGGCTTCACGGTGAACTCGGCGACCTCGATCACGGCCACCTCGCCGGCCGGGACCGGCACGGTCGACGTCCGGGTCACCACGCCAAACGGCACGTCGGCAACGTCGGTGGCCGACCAGTTCACTTACGCGGCGACGCCGACGGTGACAGCCGTCTCGCCGAACGCCGGCGCGCTGGGCGGCGGCACGTCGGTGACCATCACCGGCACCAACTTCACCGGCGTTACAGCGGTGGCCTTCGGCGGCAGCCCGGCGGCGAGCTTCACGGTCAACTCGGCGACCTCGATCACCGCCACCTCGCCTGCCGGCGCGGGCACGGTGGATGTGACGGTGACGACGCCGGGCGGCACGTCAGCCATCTCGGCGGCCGATCAGTTCACCTACGCGGCCGGGCCGACCGTCACCTCGATTGCGCCCACCACGGGACCCGCGGGCGGCGGCACCTCGGTGACGATCACGGGCACGGGCTTCAGCGGAACGAGCGGCGCAAGCGGCGTGAAGTTCGGCGCGGCGAATGCAGCCAGCTACACCGTGAATTCGGCGACCTCGATCACCGCGGTCTCACCTGCCGGGACCGGAACGGTGGACGTCACCGTCACCAACAACAGCCAGACCTCCGCGACATCGGCGGCCGATCGCTTCACCTATCAGTCTCCGGCGACCCAGACCACGCTGGCCTCGTCGCAGAACCCGAGCCAGTTCGGGCAAGCCGTGACCTTCACCGCCACCGTGACCGCCTCGGGCGGCACGCCGACGGGGACGGTGACGTTCAACGACAACGGCTCGCCGATCGGCACGGGCACGCTGAGCAGCGGCGTGGCGACGTTCACGACGACGACCCTGGTCGCCGGCACCCACACGATCACGGCGGTCTATGCCGGCAATCCGCCGTTCACGGCGAGCACCTCGCCGGGACTGGCGCAGACCGTGAACGTGCCCGCCGACAGCGCCCGGCTGCGCTCGCTGCAGCAGACCGTCAGCAAGCTGGTGGCGCAGAACTCGGGCCAGGCGATCTCGGGAGCAATCGATGACGCCATCGCCTCCGGCTTCAACGATGGCGGCGCGTTCGTCACGCCGGGCAACGCCCACATGCGCTTCAACTTCTCGGCTGATCCGCGCGACGAGGATGCACCGGCGGCCAGCGATGGTGGCAACGGCAACAGCTATGCCTCAGGACGCGGACGCAGCCGGGGCCGTGTCGACGATGCCTTCGCCGCAATCGATCGCGGCCAGAAGCAGCAGGCTGCGCCGAAATGGCACGAGCAGAAGGAATGGCTGCTGTGGGCCGATGTGCGCGGCACCGGCGTCGACCGTTGGGGCACGACGACGACGGGCGGCGTGGTTCAGTCCAGCCAGTCGACGCTGTACGGCCAGCAGCTCAATGCCATGCTGGGCCTCACCTACCGGGCGACGCCGAGCTTCCTGGTTGGCATCGTCGGCGGCTACGAGACGTTCAGCTACACCCAGCAGGACATCAACGGCCGGCTGAAAGGTGACGGATGGACGACCGGCGCCTATCTCGGCTGGAAGATCGTGCCCACCCTGCGGTTCGACGCCGCGGTCGCCTATTCGGGCATCGGCTATAACGGCACGGCCGGAACCGCGCAGGGCAATTTCGACGGCCAGCGCTGGCTGCTCTCCACCGGCCTGACCGGCACCTATAACTGGACCGGCCTGCTGCTCGAGCCTTCCGCCAAGGTCTACGCGTTGTGGGAGCACCAGAACGCCTATACCGACTCGCTCGGAACGCGGCAGGGTACCAACGACTTCGCCAGCGGCCGCGCCTCCGGCGGTCTGCGGGTTGCCTACCCCGTGTCGTGGTTCGATAGCGGCATTGTGCTGACGCCGTTCGCGGGCCTCTATGGCGACTATTACTTCTCGAAGGACGATGCCAGCGCCGCCGCAACCGGGCTGGCCTCCACGCCGCTGCTACAGGGCTGGTCGGCGCGCGCGACCGGCGGGCTCGGCATCGTGACGCCGGGCGGTGCCAGCGTCGGCGTCGGCGCCCAGCTCGGCGGCATCGGCAGCAACACGCAAGTCTGGACCTTCTCAGCCCGCGGGCGCGTGCCATTCTCGGCGCAATAGGTCTGAGAGCGCAGAATCAAAAGCCGCCCGGTGGGGCGGCTTTTTTCATTCGGATGGCGCCGTGCGCGATCTCAGTACAGGCCGCGCCCGCTCATGATGTCGCGCGCCTCGTCGGCGCCGTCATTGCCGCCGGCCTGGCCCTGCGAAACGTAGCGGCCGCTCTGGTCGTAGGACACTGCGCGCGGATTATCGAGGCTGCGGCCGCGCGTCCGGCTCGAGGCCGACAATTCCGAGGTTGCGCCGATCGAGGCCATGTCGGCCGAGGTGTTGCCGAGCGTATAGGGCCTGCCCTCCGGCAGCGGGATCTCGCCGCGAATCGGACGGCTCGCGCCCATTTCGGGCACGAAGGGCTTCGCCGAGGCGACGCGCACCAGTGACGGCGCGGGCGCCGGGATGCCGGTGCGCAGGGTCGCCATCAGCTGGGTGTCGTCGGAGCCTTCGAGCGGCGCGCGGCCGACATATTCGACGCGGACGCGGGCAACGCCGTTGCCCTTGAACTCCAGCAGGTCGGCGGCCTTGTTGGAGACGTCGATCAGGCGGTTGGCATGGTACGGGCCGCGATCGTTGATTCGCACGATCAGCGACTTGCCGTTGGCGAGATTGGTGACGCGCGCATAGCTCGGCATCGGCAGGGTCGGATGCGCCGCCGTCAGCGACGTCATGTCGAACACCTCGCCATTGGCGGTCAGCCGGCCGTGGAAGTCGTCGCCGTACCAGGAGGCCATGCCCTCGGCGCGATAATTGGCGTCCTCTTCCGGGACGTAGGTCTTGCCGGCGACGGTGTAGGGCTTGCCGATTCGGTACACGCCGCCGCCCTTCGGCACCGGCTCGCCGAATCCCACGACACGCGGGCTCGACGACACCCCGTATTTCGGATCGACCTTGCTGGCGAACTTGTTCGACGAAGCGCAATTCGCGACCGTCAGGCAGGCAAGGACAGCGACAGCAGCGCGCGCCGCTCTCCCGACCGGATCTGTTTGACCAATCCCCATCGACCCCAAATACCATCACGGCGGCTGTCGCCCTGCCCGCGCCAGCCTGCTTGTCCCCGAGTCGCATCCCCTGCAACTCAATGCACGAGACTAACGCAACCCGAACACGGCGGAAATGGGGTCGCCCCCGCCGTGGTTAACCGGAGCTTTCCAGCCGTTGTTGCGCACGTACGGTCACCGCCCAAGCGTGCAGCTCTCCGCCTCGGCGTGTTGTGAGTGCACCTTTTGGGTCACATATGTTGCTCGAAAAGCTCAGTTAGGGGCGTTCTCATTTACCGGCACCTGAATCATTTTGACTGTGCAGGGCTGCACGTCGTTTGGTTCACACGGGGGCGACAACAGGGTGTGTTCGCTATGATCGAAGCAATGACGGCAGTGATGGGCTTGGTTGGCGCCGGGATCTTCCTTGCTCACGCATTCGAAGGCGTCCGTTCGCGGGCCTGACTTCCGGACGACGTCGGACAGTCGACCACCCGGTCGACTTTCGTCCGCCTCCGGCCATGACGCTTCGGAACGGATATGAAGCCTCGTTCTGACCAGCGGGTCAGACGACGAGATCTCCCCGAGGGAAGATCGGTTTGAAGAACGGCGCGAGGCCGTTCGCGACGTCCAGCCACGAGAGGTGGCCCATGCGACATCGAGCTTTCATCCACCGACATTTTGTTCATCGCGACTTGCTGTCGGGCGCATTCCTCGCCCTGGCGCTGTCGAGCACCGCACTGCTCTATTCCAGCCTGATCGCCTTCGCGCTGCGGTGACCGCCACCTGGCCTTTCGTCGCGACAGTGTCGACCCGCAGGCCTTCAACACTGTCCGAATCATCGAGCGCACGATTCGTCGAGGCGCATCGTCGCCGCGCTGACGACGCCGGTGGCCGATCTGCTCAAGTCGCGGGGACACCATCTGCCCGAGATTCGGCGCACCTCCCATCGTTCGCCTTGCGTTCAGCCCACCCATTCGATAAGCGATTGAGATTCCTGCTTCGGAAGGGTGGCCGAGTGGTTTAAGGCACCGGTCTTGAAAACCGGCGTGCCCGCAAGGGTACCGTGGGTTCGAATCCCACCCCTTCCGCCATCATCTCCAGCCTGCGCGATCTCGAAATCTCCGACCCAGCGTCACTCCCGAAGCGACGCCGCTGGACGGCGGCGCACGATCGGCCGCGCAAGTGCGGCTGCCTCGGCGGGAGCCGTTGAGACAGTGGCCAAGCGCGCATCCCGGTCGGATCACCAGGCGCAGAGCGATCGTGAGGTCGGCGTCAGGTAGGACACCTCGATCGGCCGCCAGCACTGCCGGTCGAGACGTGGCTGCACATCGTCGGTCCATTCGGTGATGCGCGCGAGCTGCTCGCGATGGCGGGTCAGGCTCGCTTCGTCCGCGTGGCATTCGAACCAGACGAACACGGTCTCGCCTTCGCGCACCGGCAGCCGCGGGAAATTGTTCGCGCCGCGTTCGCTGACGAACATGGCATCGATCCGGGCGCCAGCCTGGCGCAGGATCGGACAGGCGCGCTCGGAGAACAGTTCGGCGAAGCCGGCCTCCTTGCCGGGGGCGAGCGAACAGACGCTCGCGACCACGAGTCCTGTCGCCTGCGACCGGGCCTTTTCCTCGGCGCGCGGCAGGCTGTGCGCGAACGGCGCCAAGGCGCCGGCCGGCTTCAGCAGCAGCACGTTGTCGGAGTTGAGCATCGTCGCATTGGCCGCAGCGCCATGCGCAGCCCAGACCGGCCCGCCGTAGAACGCCTGCAGCGCACGCGCTCTCGAATCCCAATCTGCGAAGGAGCGCACCCAGACGAAAGCATCGGGATCGTCACGATCCCAGAACTCGCCCTCGATACGCATCCCCAGCGCCTCCTGCGGCTCGACGAAGGCGGCGTCGAACAGCTCCGTGAGCGCGGCCCTGCCCCCGGGACGCAAGCGGTAACGGCGCAGTTCGAAGATCGCGTGCGGGTTCATCCACGTCCTCCGACAGGTCGACTGTCCTGTTTTTCACTACAGGATGATTGACCTGTTTTGTCAACCCGCTATCCTGACCCCGATGACGGCAGCGAAGCGAACCAACGATCCCGAAGGCGTGCGCAGGCGCATCGTCGACAGCGCCTATGAGGCCTTCACCCGCCACGGCTATCTCGCCACGGGGATGCTCGAGATCCGGGAGAAGGCCGCGGTGTCGGGCGGCGCCATGGCGCATCATTTCCCCGCCAAGCGCGCGCTCGGGCTCGCGGTGATCCAGGACCGCGTGACGCAGGCGGTGATGCAGACATGGATCGCCCCGCTGGACGCCCATGCCGACGCGCCATCCGCGATCGACGCGATCTTTGCCGCGATCATCGGGGAGTTGACGGCCAAGGGCGCCGTGTCTGGCTGCCCATTGAACAACATGGCGATGGAGATCTCGGCGCATGATGCCGACATGCGCGTCGCGCTCGGCGCGATCTTCGCGCAATGGCATCAGGCGCTGCGGGCGAAGTTCTATGCCGACGTGCTCGCCGGCCGCGCCCGCGACCTGCATCCGGACAGCCTCGCGACGCTGGTCATCGCCGCCTATTCCGGCGCGATGGCGATGGCCAAGGCGCGGCAGGACGCGATCCCGCTCGCTGATGCCCGGGCCGAGCTGGCGGCGCTTCTCGCCGCCAAGTATCGCGGCGCAACGTCGGCAGGCTGACGCGCGCCATCGCCCGAACTAATCGAGCCCGCGCTCGCGACTGAGCCGCACCATCTCGTCGATGAAGATCTGCTTCTGCTTGTCGTCGAGACTGGTGAACAGCGGCTCCGCCGCGTCGGAGACGGCGCGCTGGTCGGCAGCGCGGTCGACCAGGAACTGCGCCTCGTTGCGCATCTGCTCGATGATGTCGTCGGGCGGATCACGCTTGGCGCGGGCGATGCGCAGGTTCAGGCGATCGGCGCCGTTGCGGCCGAGCGCGTGCATCGCGTTGGCGAACGGCCCCCAATTCTTCGCCTGTTCTTCGGTCAGATTGAGGCCGGTCTTCAGGCGCTCGACATTGGCGTCGCTGTTGGCGACGATCTGCTCGGCGGTGAGCTGAGGCACGCCCGGCTGGGTCAGCATCGGCGTGGCCTTCGCGACCTTGGTGGCCTTGGCCTTGCTCGCCCCCTTGGCGTCCTTCGCCTTCGGGGCGTCCGGCGGCGGCGGCGCCGGCTGTGCGCTCGGCTGGCCGGTGTTTCCGGTGAACGCGCCGGTGACGCCCGTGACGACGCCGACCACGCCGCCAATCGCACCGCCGAGCACGCCACCCACCGGGCCTGCCGCCTTGTTGCCTTCGCGGGCGCCCTGCTCGACTCCCTTGAACAGTCCCTGCGCGTCAACCTGACGCGGCACCGACATGACGCTCAGCATCAGCAGCAACGCTGCTGCGGCGCAAAGATTGCGGCGCACCGTTAGTCCCCATCGGCTGGTCGTCATCGTCTTCCGCTCCCTGCCGACACACCAAGAGGTGGCTGTCGAAATCATCAGCATGTCTCCGAGTCGGCTGAATTCTAGCGTTGCCGCAACGCGCAAGTCCATCTGCCGCGGCAGATCTACCGATCAGCATGACGCGGCGACCGCCGCGTTCACGCATCGGCACGGCGGCCTCGCATTGCAGCGCCTCATCGCTGCAGAGCAAACAACATTGCCCTCCTATGCACGCCATGAGTTCTAAGTTCCGCCTCACCTGATTTCTCGACAGCCGCGCGCAATTCTGCTCTGATTGCATTCAAGCGAAATCCACGCGCGCATGACGCGACGCAATAACTAACAAAACGGATTCGCACCTAACAACGCTTGGCTCACCAGGGAGGGAACGCCATGTCACGGAGGAAGCTGAACCGCCGACAATTCGTTGCTGCGACCGCTGCCACCTCGGCGGTCATGATTGCCGCACCCTATGTGCGCGGCGCCTATGCCGCCGGCAAGCTCTCGATGGGGTTCTGGGATCACTGGGTGCCCGGCGCCAACCAGGCCTCGACCGACCTGGTCAATGAGTGGGCCGCAAAGGAAAAGGTCGAGGTCTCGATCGACTACATCACCAGCCAGGGCAAGAAGATCGAGCTGACCATCGCCGCCGAAGCCGCGGCGAAGTCGGGCCACGACCTGATGGCGATGCCGACCTGGTGGCCGCATGCCCATGCCGAGCTGCTTGAGCCGGTCAACGACATCATGGGGCCGATCATCAAGGAGAACGGCGAGGTCAACGGCACCGTCAAATATCTCGGCCAGTCCGGCGGCAAATGGCTGGCGGTGCCGGCCTGCGTCGGCAGCCAGATCAAGGGCCCCTGCACCCGCATCGACCTGATGAAGAAGCATGCCGGCATCGACGTGCAGGAGCTGTATCCGGCCGGCAGCGCGCCGAAGGCCGATAGCTGGAACACGGAGACCTTCCTGAAAGCGGCGGAAGCCTGCCAGAAGGCCGGCGTTCCCTTCGGCATCGGCCTCGGCGAAACCACCGACAGCGTCGATTCCGCCGGCGCGTTCTTCCAGGCCTTCGGAGCCGAGCTGGTAAACGCCAAGGGCGATGTCACGGTGAAGACCGACGCCGTGCGCCAGGCGCTCGAATTCTACAAGCGGCTGATCGCGGCGCTGCCGCCGGATGTGGCCTCGTGGGACGACGCCTCCAACAACAAATGGCTGGTCTCCGGCAAGGGCGCGATGATCATGAACCCTCCGAGCGCCTGGGCGGTGGCCAAGCGCGACGCGCCGCAGATCGCCGAGCAGTGCTGGACGCACGGCTTCCCGGCCGGACCGAAGGGCCGCTTTGCGCCGTTCCTGCCGTACTTCTGGAGCATCTGGTCGTTCTCCAAGAACAAGGAGGCGGCCAAGAGCCTGATCGTGCACCTGTCGAAGCCGTCATCGATCGAGAAGATGGTGGAGGCGAGCGGCGGCTACGATCTGCCGGCCTACGAGAAGCTGACGACGCTGAAGATCTGGCAGGAGCAGGGTCCGCCGAAGGGGACGCTCTATCACTACCCCAACCCCTACAATCACCAGACGCTGTCGATCGCAGCCTCCCCTGCTCCGCCCAAGATCGCGCAGCAGATCTACGCCCAGGCGACCATGACCAAGATGTGCCTGCGCTACGCCCAGGGCGAGAAGATGGAAACCACCCTCGCCTGGGCCGAGGGCGAGTGCGAAGGCTTCATGCGCAGCTGAGTGCGCTCCTGCATCACGGCGGCCCGCCGCGCGCGGGCCGCCACTCCCAGCACCGTCTTTCAGCCCGCCTGTGAAGCCCGGCCCGCAGCCGGACGCGCCACGAGGAGCCTGCTCTCATGGTTGATGCCGCCATCGGCGAAGAGTCCATTGCCCGCCCCCGCAGGGCCGCCAGCCGCAGAGGCCTGCGCAATGCGCTGAAGCGAAAATCGACCACAGCCTTCCTGCTGACGCTGCCGCTGATCCTACTGATTGCGCTCTTGGTGGTGTATCCCGCGATCTATTCGGTGCATCTGGCGACCTTGAACAAGTCGATGCAGCGCTTCGTCGGCTTCGGGAATTTCGAGTTCCTGTTCAAGCGCGACACGTTCTGGCTGGTCGTCAAGCAGTCCTGCATCTTCGCGATCACGGCGGTGGTGTTCAAGGCGCTGATCGGCTTCATCGTCGCGCATTTCGTCCACAACATCCCGGCCAAGGGCCAGCGGAAATGGCGCGGCATGCTGCTGGTGCCCTGGGTGATCCCGCCGGCCATGAGCACGCTCGCCTGGCTGTGGCTGTTCGACCCGTCCTATAGCGCCTTCAACTACACGCTGGCGTTCTTCGGGATCGGCCCGATCCCGTGGACCGGAGATGCCGCCTGGGCGCGCTTCTCGGTGATCCTGGTCAATGTCTGGTACGGCGCGCCGTTCTTCATGATCATGTACCTGGCGGCGCTGAAATCCGTCCCCGACCAGCTCTACGAGGCCGCCGCGATCGACGGCGCCAATTGGTGGCAGCGGATCTGGTATGTGACCCTGCCGATGATGCGCAACATCATCGCCATCACCACGCTGTTCTCGCTGATCGTCACCTTCGCCAATTTCGACATCGTCCGCATCCTCACCGCCGGCGGCCCGCTCGACAAGACGCACATCTTCGCGACCTGGGCGTTCCGCGTCGGCATCGAGGGCAGCGACATCCCGCTCGGCGCCAGCGTCTCGCTGTTCATGGTGCCGATCCTGGCGGTCGCGGCAATCTTCATCCTGCGCGACGTCAACAAGCGGGGGAACGAATCCTGATGAGCACGATGACCGTCGACAAGGCCGGCCCGACCCGCAATGTGAAGTACGGCTCGATTAGCCGCGACCGCGCCTGGGCGCTGCGCTGGTCGTATTTTTTCCTGACGCTGTTTGCGATCTTCTCGCTGGTGCCGCCGCTCTACATGCTGATCACCTCGCTGAAGGGCAGCGCCGAGATCTCGGCCGCGACCAATCCGTGGTGGGTGTTCCATCCGACGCTGGAGAATTACATCGGGCTCTTGACCTCGAACCAGTTCCTGCGGTTCTTCTTCAACTCGGCGATGGTCTCGATCATCGTCGTGATCATCACCATGCTGATCAGCATTCCCGCGGCGTTTGCGCTGTCGCGGATGAAGTTCTGGGGCTCGGCGACGCTCGCCACCGGCGTGTTCCTGACCTACCTGATCCCGGACAGCCTGCTCTTCATCCCGCTGTTCAAGATGTTCGCGCTGATCGGCGACGTCACCGGCATCCAGCTCATCAATCGCTGGTACGTGCTGCTGTTCATCTATCCGACCCTGACGGTGCCGTTCTGCACCTGGATCATGATCGGCTATTTCGCCTCGATCCCGAAGGAGCTGGATGAAGCTGCGATCATCGATGGCGCCTCCTGGCTGCAGACCTTGACGCGGATCTTCATCCCGGTCGCCCTGCCCGGCCTGATCGCCGCGACGATCTTCGCCTTCACCGTCTCCTGGGCGCAGTTCCTGTATCCGCTGGTGTTCACGACCTCGGCCGACCAGCTGGTGCTGCCGGTCGGCATCGTCACCACCCTGATCAAGGGTGACGTCTTCAACTGGGGGCAGATCATGACCGGCGCGCTGCTCGGGGCAGCGCCGCCGCTGATCATCTACGCGTTCCTGATGGACTATTACATCGCCGGCCTCACCGCCGGCGCGACCAAAGGCTGATGACGGGGGTTGATCTGATATGGCTGAAGTGAGCTTGCGCAAGGTCGTGAAGCGTTACGACGAGGTCGAGGCGGTCCGCGGCATTGATCTGGATATCGCCGACCACGAGTTCGTCGTGCTGGTCGGACCAAGCGGCTGCGGCAAGTCGACGACGTTGCGGATGATCGCGGGACTGGAGGACATCTCCGATGGCGACATCTCGATCGGCGGCGACGTCGTCAACGACGTCCCGCCGAAGGACCGCGACATCGCGATGGTGTTCCAGAACTACGCGCTCTACCCGCACATGACGGTCGCCGAGAACATGTCGTTCGGGTTGCGGCTGAAGCATTATCCCAAGGCGGAGATCAAGAGCCGCGTCGCGGAGGCCGCGCGCATGCTTGATATCGCCGACCTCGTCGACCGCAAGCCGAAGCAGCTCTCCGGCGGCCAGCGCCAGCGCGTCGCGATGGGCCGCGCCATCGTGCGCAATCCAAAAGTGTTCCTGTTCGACGAGCCGCTGTCCAACCTCGACGCCAAGCTGCGCGTGCAGATGCGCATCGAGATCAAGAAGGTCCACCAGAAGGTGCGCACCACGACGGTCTACGTCACCCACGACCAGGTCGAGGCGATGACCCTGGCGGATCGCGTGGTCGTCATGAACAAGGGCCGCATCGAGCAAATCGGCACGCCGACCGAGCTCTATCACAACCCGGCGACGCGCTTCGTCGCCGGCTTCATCGGCTCGCCGGCGATGAACTTCGTGCCGTGCCGTCTGGAAGAGGCCAACGGCCAGTTGCACATCCGCCTCACCGACCGCATCAGCTTCCCGCTGCCGCCGGCGCGCGCGGCGCGCTATCAATCCGTGTCGCGGAATGACCGGCTGCTGCTCGGCATCCGGCCGGAGCACATCACCGAAACCCGGCCGCACGCCGAGCCCGGTCTCGAGCCGTTCGAGGCGATGCTCGACGTCACCGAGCCGATGGGCATGGAGACGCTGGTCTACTTCGCCCTCAACGAGACGCCGGTGTGCGGACGGGTCAGCCCCAATGCCGGCGCGCGGGATGGCAGCCCCCTGCGTATGGCAATGGACCTCAACAACATGCACCTGCTAAACGAGGCTTCAGGACTCGTCATCTGACGAGCATAAGAAGCTTCAAGGGCAGGACATGACCACCAGGACGGCAACCAACAAGAACAAGATCCTCGTCACGGAATCCTTCTCGGCTAGGGGGCGCGCGCTGCTCGCGGCGCGCGACGACGTCGAGATGATCGAATTCCCCAACATGATCTCGGCGGCGGATTTTTCCGACCTGTTGAAGTCCCACGCACCGGTGCACGGCGTCGCGCTCGGCGCGACGCGCTTCGGCGAGCCGGAACTCGTTGCCGCCGGCGACATGAAGGTGGTGACGCGCATCGGCGTCGGCTTCGATGCGGTCGACGTCCCGGCCCTCTCGCGACACAAGGTGCCGCTGATGGTGGCGGGCACCGCGAACTCGCCCTCGGTCGCCGAGCAGGCGCTGTTCATGATGCTGACGCTCGCCAAGCGCGCCAGCGAGATGCATGCGATGGTGAAGGACGGCACCTGGGGCTCCCGCCTCGGCGTGCTGCCGTTCGACCTCTACGGTAAGACTGTGCTGATCATCGGCTTCGGCCGCATCGGCACCCGCACCGCCAAGCGCTGCCTGGCGATGGAGATGCAGGTGCTGGTGTACGACCCCTACAAGCTGGCCGCCGAGATCACCGCCGCCGGCTGTGAGCCGGTCGCCGATCTCGACGCCGCGCTGCCGCGTGCCGATTTCGTCAGCATCCACTGCCCGAAGACGCCGGAGACCATCGGCCTGTTCAACGCCGCGCGCCTCAGGCTGATGAAGCCCACCGCCTATCTGATCAACACCGCGCGCGGCGGCCTGATCGACGAAGCCGCTCTATACGACGCGCTGTCCTCGGGCCGGCTGGCCGGCGCCGGACTCGACGTGTTCGAGCAGGAGCCGCCGCCGGTCGGCCACGCGCTGCATGCGCTGCCCAACGTGATCATGGCGCCCCACGTCGCCGGCGTCACCCGCGAGGCCGTCGATCGCATGAGCGAGCAGACCGCGCGCAATATCCTGAGCGTCCTCGACGGCGATCCGATCCGGCAGAACGTGATCAATCAGGACGTGCTGTAGGCACGGCTGCGCGCGTCGCGCACGAGACCACACCTGCGCGTCCTCGCGCGCAGGTGTCGGGTTCCCGTCACTGGCCTGTGGAGTTGTTTCTCCACCGCGTTGTTGTCAAACTTTTAACGTATTGTTGCATCTCGCCGAGATTTGGCTACAACTGTGACTGTCGACGCGGGTCTTTTCGCGCGCCGGTAGGAATAGAGGCGATCATGAGTGTGGCCACCGAGCACGCCCTCGCAACGATAGCGAGCATCCTCGACAAGCCGGAGTCCGTGAAAGGCGACGAGCGAGCGGCTGCACCTGCCGCGGGCGGTAGCGCGAAGAAGAACGTGGCGACCGTCGTACCGTTCGATCAGGCCGACGGCTACACCAAGGTCGGCCCGGGCCCCATCTCCGCGATCCGCTTCCGCTGGACCGCGCGCCGCGGCGAGGATGGCTACTATGTCGACGAGACCGTCGGCCCGACGTCGATCGCCGTGAGCAGCGGACCGATGTCGGCCGAAGCCGCCATCAAGATGGTCGATACCCGCGCCCACGAAGCCGTCGATCGCTTCGAGCTGCTGAAGAGCGAGATGATCGGCAAGGGTCCGGCCCGGAGATAGTCCGCGGCGGCGGGCGCGACGGCTTGGCTCGCTCCTTTCTCCTGGTCTGATGAAAGGGGCCGGCTTCTCCCATCGACGCCCCGCGACAGCCTCTCGTCCCGCGCGCCGACCTCGGCTAAGACTGATCCAGTCTGTTTAAGCGAGGTCGTTCGAGATGGGACTTTTGAATCGCGCGCTTGCCGCGCTCACCGCTGTTGCAATGGTCGTCGGGCTCTGTGGCGCGGCGGCTGCCGACCAGCCCTCCCGCCTCGACGAGATCCTCCAGCGCGGCGCGCTGCGGGTCGGCATGACCGGCGACTACAAGCCCTTCACCTATCTCGACAAGGCCACCGGCAAGTTCTCCGGCTTCGACGTCGACATGGCTGAGGCGCTCGGCAAGGCGCTCGGGGTCAAGGTGGAATTCGTGCCCACCAGCTGGCCGCAACTGATGAAGGATTTCGAGGCCGACAAGTTCGACGTCGCGATGGGCGGCGTCTCGATCACGCTCGACCGCCAGAAGAAGGGCTACTTCACCACCCCGATCATGCGCGAGGGCAAGACCCCGATCGCCCGTTGCAGCGACACCTCGAAATTCCAGACGCTCGCCGACATCGACAAGCCCGGCACCCGCGTGGTCGTCAATCCCGGCGGCACGAACGAGCGCTTTGCCCGCGCCAACATCAAGGCCGCCGACATCCGCGTCCACAACGACAACACCACCATCTTTGAGGAGATCGCCAAGGGCGACGCCGATTTGATGATGACCGACGCCTCGGAGACCCGCTACCAGCAGAAGCTGCACCCCGGCGTGCTCTGCGCCGTCCACCCCGACAAGCCGTTCGACTTTTCCGAGAAGGCCTACTGGCTGCAGCGCGACGTCGCACTGAAGGCGTTCGTCGACCAGTGGCTGCACATCTCGACCGAGAACGGCAGCTACCAGGCGATCTACAAGAGCTGGTTCGATTGACGGTTGATCTCGTCCGGATCGGCGACGGGGCCAGCATCCCCGCGGAGCGCGACATCGCCGGTCCGGGTGCGGTCGAAAAGACACATCTGGAAATGTCCGTACATTTGCGGTGTCAAGTCCCATTGACGGGCTTATAACCTGCGTGTTCCATCGCAACCGGCGGTATATTCGAGCTCGGTCGATTTGAAATGGGATTGAAGTCTGGGACGTGGGGCAGCGTGCTCGCGGGCTGCTTGCTGATGCCGAGCGGCGTGGCGCTTGCGCAGCAATGCCTGCCGAGCGGTGCCAACCAGACCTGCACCAATTCCATCGCCCTGACGGGAGGCGCGACCGGCCTTCAGGACAGTGGCTCCGCGACGGTCACCAATGCCGGCACCGCGAGCATTTCGGGCGCGGACGCCGCTGGGACGGGCACAGGCCTCGGCGCCCAGCAGGACGCAAGGGTCACCAATCTCGGCATCATTTCAGGCTCCGGACTGCAGGCTCTCGGCATCGCCGCGAACAACAACGCCTCTGTCGCCAACTCCGGCACGATCTCTGCCATCGCGATCCCCTCCGGGGTCCTCGGTTATGGCATCTTTGCCGGCAACCATGCCGACGTGACCAACTCCGGAACGATCATTGGCAGCGGAAGCTCGCAAGGCGTCGGCATCGTGGCTTTCAGCAACGCCAAGGTGACGAACTCCGGCAGCATTTCCGGAGCCACCGGTGACAACGCCAGCAGCTATGGCCTCGTCGCCGGCCAGTTCGCCAGCGTTACGAACTCCGGGACGATTTCGGCGAGTGCCGGCGTCAACGGCTTCGCGTTTGGCATCCAGGCCCAGAGCGATGCCGACGTCACCAACTCCGGCAGCATTTCGGCGGTCACGGACGCATCCGGTCGATCCTACGGCGTGCTCAGCGCCATTGGCGATGCCCGGATCAGGAACTCCGGCACGATCTCGGCGATCGCCGGCGCGGGCGGCCAGTCGAACGCTCTGCTGGTGGTCGGCGGCACGGCCAACGTGACGAACTCCGGCGCCATCTCGGGCATCGGCGGCCAGTTCAGCCTCGGCATTGCCGCGGGCCAGGATGCGAATGTGACCAATTCCGGCACCATCTCGGCCAGCGGTGACCAGCAGAGCCTCGGCATCACCGCCGGCCGGAACGCCACCGTGACCAATTCGGGCGCCATCGTCAGTACCGCGAGCGGCACCGGCTTCGGCTATGGCATCGCCGTCGTCCAGGACGCCAACGTGTCGAACGCCGGCAGCGTCGTCGCGACGTCAGGTGCTGGCGGCCGAGGGGTCGGCATCGCCGTCACGAACAATGCCCGCATCGTCAATTCGGGGACCCTCAGCGGAACGGCCGGCGCCGGCGGCGAGGGCTTCGGCGTCCAGGTCTTTGGCATCGCCAATCTGACCAATTCGGGCACGATCTCGGGCAGCACCGCCGCGCTGCAGTTTGCCGGCGGCGCCGACACCCTCACCGTTCTGCGCGGCTCGCGCATCATCGGGGCGATCGAGCTCGGGGGCGGCGGCGACACCGTCAATTTCCGCGGCGGCAATCACAACCTCACTTTCGACACGCTGGCCGGGGCGACCGTGACCGGCACCACGCCCTTCGTCGTCTCCGGCAACCGGGCCGTCGCGATCGACCCAACCTCGTTTGCGTCCACGGGACGCACCTTGAACGACTTCAGCCGCGGCGTCTCTGACGCTGTGCCGGTCTTCACTGGCAACCGCGCAACGGGTGGCGCGCCGCTCGCGTTCGCCGCCCCCGACGCCTCCTCCCGCATCGACGACGCCTTCGCTGCGATGCCGGGCCTGTCGGCCTATGCCAGCCCCGGCATGGCCTACAAGAATCCCACCGTGGTCTACGGCGACGGCAGCGCTGTCTGGGGCCGCGGCTTCGGCGGCCAGCGCATCCAGCAGCAGGACGGCGTGCTGCCGCGCACGACCAACCTGTTCTATGGCGGCATGATCGGCGGCGACTGGCAGGCTGGTTCCGGCTTGCGGCTTGGCGCCTTCCTGGGCGGCGGCCAGACCCGCAGCTCGGCCGATTTGAACTTCGGCACCACCAACGCCGATCTCGTGTTCGGTGGCGCCTATGCGCGCTACGACCTCAGCGCCTCGTTCCTGAATGCGGCTGTGCAGGCGGGCGGTTCGCGCAACACGACGAGCCGGACCATCAACAACAACCTCGTCGCCGGCGGGCTGGAGACGGCGGCCGCCAACTTCAACGGCTGGTATGTCAGCCCAGAGGCGACCTTCGGCCACCGCTGGGGGCTCGGCAGCCTCGGCGGCGCCACCTACACGCTGACGCCCTCGTTCCGTCTTCGCTATCTCTACGGCTCCTATGCCGGCTACACCGAGACCGGCACCACCGCGCCGCTGACCGTGAACGGTCAGACTGTGAGCCTGCTCGAGGAGCGCGGCGAGATGAAGCTGACGCGCAGCGTCGTATTCGCGCCGACCGACGTGCTCTCGACCAGCATCGCCGCAGGCCTGCTCGGCACCCAGAAGGTCGGCAGCAACACGGTCAACGCGTCCCTGCTCGGCCAAGCCATCCCTTTCGCGATCCCCGGCCAGTCCAACGTTTGGGGCGGCTTCGGCGGCCTCGGGCTGGAATGGCAGAGCCGCAACGTGACCCTGTTCTCGGCCGCCGAATATCTGGCGCTGTCGGACCGCTCGAACGTCGTCAGCGGCCGCGCGGGGCTGCGCGTTTCGTTCTGAGGCGCGACGGTATCCTGGCGGCGTCACACCTCGCGCGGTCGGATGATCTCGCGAGACATGCTCGAGAACTTCACAAGCTTCAGCGCCCTGACCCCCACCCCCGACGCCTCCCCGCAAGGGGGAGGGGAGCTCACCGCCGCCTGGGCGAAAAGCTCGGCCTGACCATGATGGACCGCGTGCTACGCCCGATCGCACCGCGGACATTGAGGGCGACTGTCGCGGCAACGTGTAGTTCGGCGCTGCTCATGATGTCCCCCGCTCTCACTACAAAGACGGTGCACTCCCCTCCCCCTTGCGGGGAGGGGAACTCCGCTGTTCATGAGAGCCGGCGTTCGACGTTGCACGTGTTTTGCCGACATGCGCCAGAACGCGATGTTGTCCTGTGATTTCAACGCGAAGACCCCTGTCCAGTCCTTCTCACTCAAATATCAACTTGCGTTTTTCCGAAATATATGGTTCACTGCACGTATCCCGCCTCAACGAGAGGGGCGTTGCGCGCGATCGTCACGACACGCGAGGTGGGGAGGCGATGGCCGCAAGATGCCGGAAGCGTGCGTGCACGCGGACGAACGGCGGATTGCGGACGTGAAGTCGTGTGGTCCTGGCGCCGCGACGCTGGCGTCAAGTTCGGGGGTGACGATGATCCTCTGGACGACGGTGGCTAACAAGCCCGTACACCGGGGAGACCACGTATAAGGTGCGCCGTGGAAAGGCGCGGTTCTTGAGAGGGTGAAAGTCCCTTCCGGCAAAGGTCGTTCCAGCCGGTAGCAATCG